>JALEMG010000037.1 GCA_022768375.1 Lentisphaeria bacterium | reverse complement strand
TTTTTTCAGATTCTGAGTGTGTTTCAAACACACCGCTTCGATTTTCGCAAATCCCTTTACACCAACGGCTTTTAGCGCTTTTGAATAAAAGATTCTCTTTTTATCAGAAATCAAACGGGGAAAAATAAATGGCGGAGAGAGCGGGATTCGAAACAGCGTTATACTTTCAAAATCGGGGAAAGTCCCCATTTTCGGGAATTTAACCGGAATATTACCGGTCTCTACGTCAGGTCACCATTCCAGTGCTGAAAAAGCACCGTTTTCGGCTTGTCCGGAATTTTCCGACCTGACGCCCACCTCAAAATTATTCTCTGTCGTCTTTGACGGTTATTTTGAGACGATTTCCGAACGATGGGAGGTGGTCAGCATTTTGCGGTAATCCGCGAATTTTTGAGGGTAGAGACGATTTCCGGACAACAGCAAGAACCCCGACCATTTTTGTGCCTTCAAGCGCGGACGGACTCCACTCCGTGCTTTTCTTTTTTCCGTCAAATCCCCTTGCACCACAGACTTGTGCAACGAAATAAGCACTCCCCCTGCGAGCCGGAGAATTTAACCAGCGGGACACCAATCGGTTACGTCGAATACCGTCCGATGGCGTTTCTCCGTTTGTCGTTAGTGCGGTGCTTTCGACTATTGCAGTTCAACAAAGGGGTGGTCGCGCCGAAAGCGCCACTGCATTTTCTCTAAAAGTCGCGCTGCATATTCAGCGCGGACGCTGTGAAAAATCAAGTCCCCCTCAAAACGCCTAAAACCTCGCGCTGAATGATACGGAATAAACCGGGTCGAGCATCTGGCGCGGGGGGCTGTGGCCAATTACGAGTGGACATAAACCAACTCGATCACCATGACCGGGAGTCAATCTTCAGGACACGGGTCGGGTAGACCGAGGTATTCGAAATACTCGTGTCCCCAGTCGCTCATGGCGTGGACGATCGGAACCAGTGTCTTTCCCAGTGCCGTCAGGCGATATTCCGTCCGGGGCGGCACGACCGGATAAAGCTTCCGGTGGATGATGCCGTCCGCCTCCAGTTCGCGCAGCTGCTGGCTCAGCATTTTCGCCGTCGCCTGGGGGACCGCTTTCTGTATTTCATTGTAGCGCATCGTTCCGGAGTGATCCAGATGCCAGACGATGATTGCCTTGTACTTCCCGCCGATGACCGCGATTGCCGCCTCCACGGAGCAATGCCATTCCAGAGCTTTCTTTCTGTCCATGCCGCCTCCCCAAGAAAAGAAAAAATTTTTTATACTCCGTAAATATACCCTGTTCTGTCCTAAATTGCAAATACTGAACATAAAAACAATAGTATCATTTTAGAAAGTATATGTTATTTCAGTAATTATATTACAAAAATGTGCATTCTTGACAAAAAAAGCTCGATGCAGTATATTACGCTTAGAACCTCAGAACGAAAGGATATATCATGACCAGGAAAATCGTCATCCTGAACGGCAGCCCGAGACTGAACGGAAACACGGCAGAACTGATCAAGGCATTCACCGCGGGAGCGGAAGAAAACGGACACACCGTGATTCGGTTCGACCTCGACCGCATGAACATCCATGGCTGCAGGGGATGTCTCTGCGGCGGCAAAAATCCCGATTCCCCGTGCGTACAGAAAGACGACATGGAGAAGATCTATCCCGAATACAGGAACTGCGATCTGCTGGTGCTGGCGTCGCCGATGTACTACTGGGGGATCACCGGTCAGCTGAAGTGCGCCCTCGACCGGCTGTTTGCCGTGACGGAAGCCGATCCGAAGTGGGCGACCCCGAAACAGAACGTGGTGCTCCTCATGGCTTCGGAAGGCAACTCGGCGGAGAACAATGCTCCCGTGCTGGATTATTACCATGCCCTGCTGAATTTCCTCGGCTGGCAGGACCTCGGCAGCATCATCGCGGGCGGGGTGCTGCGTCTCGGCGACATCAAGGGGCACGCCGCGCTCGACGAAGCTCGGAAACTGGGGAAAAGCATTTGAAGGAGCGAAGATGAAGAGATCGGCGATCATGGCGGCAGCGGCTTCTCTTTGGGGGCTCCTCTGCGGATGCTCCAATTCGTCGCAGGTGGCGTTGGCCCGGAAACCGGAGGGAAAGATCCTGATAGTGTGTTATTCCGAGTCCGCCAATCAGAACACCCTGACGGCGGCAAAATGGATACAGCAGCAGGTCGGCGGCGACCTCTGCGTCATCAAAATGGTCACGTCGTACAGCGACAGTTACCGCAAGGTGCTGAAGGAATCCAAACACCATTTGGACAACAACATCAAGCCGGAGATCCTGCCGCTCGACAAAAACGTCGCGGACTATGACATCGTTTTCGTTGGCAGTCCGGTCTGGTACGGGACGTTCGCTCCGCCGCTGGGGACTTTTTTCAGCCAAAACGACCTCTCCGGCAAAATGGTGATCCCGTTCTGCACCCACGGCGGCGGCGGAGCCGGGCATCTCTTCGCGGATGTTGCAAAAGCCGCGCCGAACGCGAAGGTTCTGCCGGGGCTGACGCTGAAAGGCAGCAACGTCGTGGAACGCACTCTGGGCCGCGGCACGGCGTCGAAGGCGTCGCCGGACGAAGTTGTCAAGTGGCTGAACGGGATTTTCAATTAAGCGGGACAAACGGGGGGCATCTGGCGCGAGGGCCTGGAGGTTCAATAATCTATTGCCCAACGGAACTGTTTCGTGATACTCCATACCGGATTATCATGTCATAAACAAACGGCAGCCCCCCTTGTGCTGGTTCCTTATTGGGATTGCCGATCCGCATCCCGGCCTTTCAGGCGGCTCTCCGTACATCAAAGTCGAGCTGAATCAACTGATCGACGCTGAATTTGTGATCGTCTCCAAAAGTTCTTCTTACCAGCTCTATCGTCGAGATTTGCGTTCCGCTCGGCAACTCCAGCATCGTTGCGACAAGTTGTTGCAGAACTTCTTCTTCACCGTCAAAGCAGGTATTCATCTGCGAACTCGTTCACTTCTGTTTTTCGTCATTTTTTGCCGAGCGAACTATTTTGTCGCGGAAGTTTTCGGGCTCGTGAAGCCAGAACAAAATGCCCAACACCATGTATGCCAAGCCGCATAACGCTCCGGCAACTGCAAGCGGACCGCCGATGTCGTGCCGGTCTTTCATGCAGAGGATGCCGCCGACTATAATCAAAAGCAGCGTAAGCCAACCAAGTCTGCGGATGAATTTTTCCACCCCGCAAAATATTTTCCCCGAATGACTCCGGGGAAAGGCTACCGTGTTTTTGCCGCAATCCCGTTGGACCGCTTGTCGCCAGACACTGAAAAAATGACAACCGTACGGGTTGCGGCGATTCGCCAGAAAGTGCTTTCACCGTTCAAATATGACCGCAAGGAACAGGTGGTCGATGATTTGACTCCGGGCAATCGGATCATTGCCGGCGAAAAGGTTGCGCCATCTGATTTCAAACGCAAGATCTATCCGGTAATGAACTACGGACGCAGTGGTAACAGCACAGTTGAAATCATAAGTTTTCTGCCGGTGATCTATGATGCGGAACCGCAACTGCTGCTGTTGATGATCGGGACCAATGATGTGGTTTATAAAAAAAAAGTGGCAGACTCCGGAACAGTTCGCCGGGCACTACCGCAAACTTTGTGAAGGCTTAAAACAGTATGGCTGCAAGGTTATATTGATAACGATTCCGCCTTGTGTGGAAAACGTTGCCAACACTCATATCCGCGCCACTGCTGATGAAAAAGCCCGGCTCAACACCCGGATACTCAAGATGAATGACTACATCAAATCCTTCGGACAAGAGTACAACTTTCCGGTAGTGGATTACCATAAATTGCTTGCCGTCGGTAATCTGGAAAGCAAAGATTCACTCATGCGCGTTCCAGCGAACAGCGGCAGTTATGACGGAGTTCACCCTAATGAAGCGGGCTTAAAATTGCTGGCTTCAGAAATCAAAAAGGTCATTGATGCAAAAAACTACCCCGCCAGCGGCATTGTTTGTGTGGGAGACAGCATCACCTATGGAGCGCATATGCAACAGCAAGGCAGCGTCTTCGGGGACACCTATCCGGCAGAACTGCTGCGGTTGCTTGAAAAGTAAAATTCAGTGCACAGAATCCGGACGGCAACCGCTCAACGCAGATTGCCCGGAATATGTGTGATATGTGGGACGGATTTTTGCTGGGCAAACAGTACCTTATTCATGACAGAGACTCCACATTCACAAAGCGTTTTGACTCTGTTTTTGAGTCCATTGGCATTGAGATAAAAAAGTTACCGCCATTTATGCTGATGATGAATTCACGGATAAAAATTTCAACCTGGCAATAAAAACGGAATGCCTGGACACCAGTCTGCCGTCAGTCCCGGACTCTCGGCAGTTTACCCTCAAACGGGAAGTCATGCGCCGGAGGTGTGCGCTTCCCGACTCGCCCGACGACTCGGCACGGCGGAGTCATCGGGACGAAGACGGCAGAAGCATCGTTCCGCTTGCACTTCGCATAATGAGAATGATTTGCCGGAACGCAATACTTTCGGCGGCCGTCACCGCGGCGGCAGGTACCCGAACCAGATATCACGCGTCCGGCTCTTGCCGAACGGGGCACGGAAACTGTGCCGGTATTTGCCGATTCGGATATCTTCCAGCCGCACGTCCGGCAAGAACTTCACCTCCATCACCGGCGCGTCCCGCGAAATGATCAACATGCCGTTTTTACGCACCCGCTCCCGAAGCAGTTCCCAGGCACAAACATCCCTTCCGTCGCAGGCGGACGGACGGGAGGAGGAATAAAGTTCCATCACCCCGGCCAGCCAGCGGTCGCCGAACACCACTTCCAACGGGCGGCCGTCCACGCTGTGCCGCCGCCAGAAGTCCTCGCCGGCCGTCACAATGTCGCGCGGGACGGAATGGATCCTGAGCCGGGGCTTCACCAGCACGTCGCCCGCCGTGACGACCAGCAGAATCACGATACATGCATTCAGCAGGATGAAGACACGCTTGAATTCGCCGCGGCCGCACCGGTACGGCCACAGCAGCATGACGATAATCCCCGCCATATACGCGAAATAGGAAAACCACTGCATCACCACCGCCTGCCCGCATATCGACAGCAGCACATAGATTCCCGGCGGGATCAGCGCCACCGGCAGCAGCAGCGGCAATGGCGTCCCGTCCACTTCGCGGCGCTCAAGCCGGTCTTTCCGCCACGGCAGAGTTACCGCCATCACGACAGCGCAACTCACGTAGGGATAAAGAAGGATCGCAAGATGCGAAAACGGCAGATACCATTTCAATCCGCCCTCCTGCAGACGTTCATGCATGTGCCCGATCGACAGGAAATCGTGCTGAAAGAGCCAGACGATATGCGGAGCGAGCAACGCCAACAGCACCCAACCACAGAGATAAGGCTTATAGGAAGCAAGGCGTCTCCGCCCCAACTTCGTTCCCAGCATGACTACCCCATAGGCGACAAGCACCTGCACCGCCGAATATTTGCCCAGCACTGCCAGCGCCGAAAAAAGCGCCAGCAGCAGCCAGTCTTTCAACTTGTCGCCGCGCAGCGCCCGGACAAAGAAAAGTGTCATTGCCGGCAACAGCGCGATCTGGGTGTCGTGACTGCAAAACTTCATGGCGGGCGGATTGTAGTAGCACAGGAAGCACAGCAGCAGCGTCGCCGTCGCGGATCCGTACTCGTCCATGAACTCCCGCGCCAACTTGTAGCCGAACCACAAGCCGATCACCGTCGTCAGTTCCGCGAGCAGATACAACGCCCAGTCCCCGCCGCCGGAGAGATGCCAGAACGCCGCAGCGAACCACCCGGAAAGCGGCGGACTTTTCATCTGTCCCCACTGCATCTGGTTGCCCCAAACCACGGCCTCGACCGCGTCCAGCGGCAGAATATTCTGCAGAAGCGACGTGTGCACGACCCACGCCAAACCGGAAATGCCGACAAAAACCGCCGTCAGTTGCGCCGGTCGGTCAAACGACAGCCAAGTTTTTACCCGGGAAAAAATCTTCATATTGAAATACCGCCCCTATTCGATGGATATTCGCCGAAAACGGCACTCGGCCGCTGCCGTCCGGTCGAAATGTCGGACCTGCTGACCGCCGAACCCGCCCACACACAATAAAAAAGCGCTCGCCCCCACGAAATTGTTGAATTGAAGAGCTCTTTACTATAGCATCTTCCGGCGTTTTTTCAAGTCATCATTGACAAATTACGTCCCCGATGCTATATTATGTGCAGACGCACGTAATAAGGCAAGAGGTTATGTCGAGACCGAAAAAAAAGCGTTACGTTTGTCCGCTGAGCGGTGAAAGACGATTCAGTACCGCGGGGGATGCGCCGGCTTTGGAAATCCGCGCGGATGAACTGGAGGCGGTGAGGCTTTGCGATTTGGAGGAAGTATCCCAGCAGGAGGCGGCGACCAGGATGGGGATTTCCCGGGGGACTCTCCAGCGGCTGCTCTACTCCGCGCATCGACAGATTGCTTTTGCCCTGGTATGCGGACATTCGATACTGCTGAGTCCGCCCGCGGAAAGTCATAGTTCGGAAAAAGGCGCATGCCGTACAGGGTGCCGCTTTTGCAGAGTTGATCCCCAAACGACCAAAACAGGAGGAACGGAAATGATCATCGCTGTCACCAGTGAAAACGGCGAAGTGTTCCAACACTTCGGACACACCCCGGAATTTACCATTTATGAGACGAAGGACGGAGAATTGTTCGGCCCCCGCATCGTTTCCACGGGGGAGAACGGGCACGGCGCGCTGGCGGGGATACTGGATTCCCTCGGCGTTGACGTTCTGATTTGCGGAGGCATTGGAGGCGGTGCGCAGATGGCATTGGATGAAGTCGGCGTCAAGATCGTCGGCGGCGCCTCCGGCAACGTCGGTGAGGCAGTAAAAGGATTCATTGCGGGAACGCTGCAGACTCGGGACGACTTCCGCTGCCGCCACCATGAGCATGACGCAAATCATCGGTGCGGCGAACATGGATGCGGTTCTCCTGACGGTCACCCCCATCAGGATCAATAAACTTTACCGGCCATACACAACCGGGGGGGGCACGACGCCCCCCCCGGTTCAGTTGTTTCCCTATCCTCGGTTTTATGTGTTTCGTCGGGAGCGGGACATCTCAATGGTGGTGATGACCTTCCGGCTCGACGTATTTTTTCAGCCACTCGCTCACGAAGTGCCGATTGTTCTCCTCCCGGCCGTCACCGATCGTCTCGGAGAAAACATGCGATGCGACGTGTCCGTCGGCAAAAAGGTAATTCGCGCGCCCCGAGTGGCGTTCGCGGTCGATATGCTCCCGCCAATCGTCCGGCTCGCTCATCCCCGCATAGCACTGGTGTTCTTCCGGGTCCCGGCCGTTTTCCTCATATCCCCGCGGCGACAAAACGATGCGCCGCGACGGCGAACGCACCGTGCCCAGAGGCCGTCCGAAAGTGAACATCGCATTCACCATGTAACTCTGGATATCTTTTTCCCGGTCATAACCATTGTCCGAGCCGCACCGCAGATACTCGAGTTTGAACTGGTATTTTTCAATCAGCGGCGTATACCACTGCGGCTCGCCGGGCAACTCTTCCGGAGCGGCAAAACGCCCCGCGTGAACGACCGGCAGCATATCGCGGTGGTCATCACGATACAAAGCGAGCGAGATTCCCACCTGTTTGAGGTTGTTCATGCAATCGGAACTCCGCGCCCGTTCGCGGGCGCGGTCGAGCGCCGGCAGCAGCAGTCCCGCCAAAATGGCAATAACGGCGATCACCACCAGAAGTTCGATCAACGTAAAATCACGGACTCCAGTCCCGGCCTTGCCGGAACCGGACGGCAAATTATCGAAATATATCATGATTGATCCCAATTACGGTGTTACACGCCCCGATCGGCCCCCCCGATCACAAAAAAGAACACGCAGGGGGGCCCTGCGAAGACGGCTCGTCACGGCACTCCGGGGCCAAAATGAACAACATCGAGCCGTCGCAAATGCGGCAAAAACACCCTCCGTGCGTGATGGTGCACAAGGGCGGCAACGATGACGATTTCGCCGCAAAAAAAACAGTTTTTCAATATGCGGAGTCAGGCACGCGGCGGGGCGCGGGAGCGATGATAGGAAGTCGAAACGGCCCCCGGGAAAGCCGGTGTGAACCGAATTTCTTCCGCAGTTTCGCGCAACAGCGCCGCCTCGGGAGCGGCGATATCGGCGAACCAATCAATCGAAGCGGAACAACACGGACAGAACGTGTTGTTCGTCAACGCGGCGGCGTGGCGGCAGTCTCCGGCGGAAGCATCCAATTCGACGGGACGGCATTCCCGATACGACGAACTTTCCACCGCCCCGAGATGCTCATGATAGCACCAATGCAGAATACCGTTGCCCAGCAACAGCAAACTCAACACTCGGGCCCATGCGCGTCCGCGCCGGGGAAACAGCGCTCTCATGTTTTCTCCGGTTGATTCCGTGATCTTCCGCAAGGTAACATAGTTCCGATCCGTCCCGATGTCAAGGGATGGAAAGACGAAAATTCGGATTCTTCCCGAAGCGGCATAAAAAACCTCCGGCACCGCAAGATGCCGGAGTGGATGTCACACGGAAGCGGTACCGCTTATTTCTGGTGGTACGTGGTATGCAGCAAGTGATGCGCCTTTTCGCTGCCGGGTTCGCCGAGATACTCCGCGTAGAGTTTTTGGATGTCCTGATTCTCATGGGAGAACCGGAGCGTCTTGCGCTCGTCCTCGGAGTACAGTCCCCGCATCCGCCGTTCCAGCGCCGCGGAATCGCCGTGAAGGAACGGCTGACCGCCGCCGTTGATGCATCCGCCGGGACAGGCCATGATCTCCACCGCCTGGAAGCGGTTCGGGTCCTGCCGCACCATCTCCAGCACGGTCCGGGCATTGCCCAGCCCGGAGCAGACGGCCACATTGATGCTCTTGTCCGGAGCGATCTGCACCCTGGCTTCCTTGATGCCGTCAAGTCCGCGAATGGCGCGGAAATTGATGGCGTCGCCCTCCAGATTCTTGCCGTTGAGCATGAAATACACGGAGCGGCAGGCCGCTTCCAGCACTCCGCCGGTCACGCCGAAAATATCGCCCGCGCCGCTGGATTCTCCCAGCGGACTGTCGTACTCCTCGTCGTCCAGATTGGCAAGGTTGACCCCCGCTTCGCGGAACATCTTGCACAGTTCACGCGTGGTGACGACGTAATCGACATCCCGCACTCCGTCGGGCGCGAATTCCGACCGGGAAGCCTCGTACTTCTTGGCCTGACAGGGCATGATGGAAACCACGATCAAGTCCTCAGGCTTCACGCCGATCTTTTCCGCATAGTAACTTTTGGCAATGGCGCCGAACATCTGCTGCGGCGACTTGCAACTGGACGGAATGTGCAGCAGATCCGGGAAGTTGTGCTCAATGAAGTTGATCCACCCCGGACAGCAACTGGTCAGGATCGGCAGATTCCTGCCGCTTTTGACCCGCTCCACCAGTTCGTGCCCCTCCTCCATGATGGTGAGGTCGGCGGAGAAGTTGGTGTCGAACACCTTGTCGAAGCCCAGCGCCCGCAGTCCGGCCACCAGTTTACCCGTCACCGGAGCGCCCGGCTCGAATCCGAATTCCTGACCGACCGCCACCCGCACCGCCGGCGCGGTCTGAACGACCACCGTCTTGGTCGGATCGTTGATCGCCGCCCAGACCTTTTTTACGTAACTGATGCCGGTGATCGCCCCCACCGGACAGACGTTGACGCACTGTCCGCAGAAGGTGCAGTTGGTGTCCGCCAGCGGGATCAGCCCCGCCGTCCCGACCTTGGCGCTGAAGCCCCGCCCGTAGCCGGTCAGCGCGCCGACGGTCTGCACCTTGTTGCACACCGTTTCGCAGCGGCGGCACATGATGCACTTGTTGAGATCGCGCATGATCGCTTCACTGGAATCGTCGATGTCGAACTTGTTCCGTGCGCCGTTGTACTGCACTTCCTGAATGCCGAATTCCGCGGTGAGGCGCTGCAGTTCGCAGTCCTGATTTTTCGCGCAGGTCAGACATTTCTGCGGGTGATCGCTGAGAATGAGTTCCAGCACGGTCCGGCGGGCGTTGAGCGCCCGCTGGGAATTGGTATGCACCACCATGCCTTCCATCACCGGCGTGGCACAGGCCGGCGCCAGATTGCGCCGCCGCTCAACCTCCACCACGCAGATCCGGCAACTGGCGGGGTGATTGGAGATGCCGCAACCGAGTTTGTCGCAGTAGCAGAGCGTCGGAATGTTGATGTTCAGTTTTTTTGCGGCATCCAGAATGGTGGAGCCGGCCGGAACGGAAACCGCTTTTCCGTTGATCGTGAGATTGACACTGTTCATAGTTCACTCATCCTTTGACAATCGCTTTTTTCGGGCAGCCGTCGATACAGGCGCCGCACTTGATGCACTTGGCGGCGTCGATCACGTGTTTCTGCTTGACTTCGCCGGAAATCGCGTTGACCGGACAATTCCGTTTGCACTTGGTACAGCCGATGCAGGCGTCGGTGATCGTCAGCGTGTAGAGGTTGCGGCAGGTGCCGGCCGGACACTTCTTGTCCCGAACGTGGGCGAGGTACTCCTCGCGGAAGTACCGCAGCGTACTCAGAATCGGATTCGGCGCGGTCTGACCGAGTCCGCAGAGCGCGGTATCGGTGATGGTCCGGGCCAGGGATTCCAATTCATTAAGCATCTCCTCGGTGCCGTTGCCGTCGCAGATTTTCTCCAGCATTTCCAGCATCCGCCGGGTCCCGATCCGGCAGGGCGTGCATTTGCCGCAGGATTCGTCCTTGGTGAAGTCCAGATAGAACTTCGCCATCGCCGGCATGCAGTCCTTGTCGGAAAGCACGATCATGCCGCCGGACCCCATCATGGAGCCGATGCGGGTCAGATTGCCGTAGTCGATGGGGGTGTCGAGGTTCTCTTTGGTGATACAGCCGCCGGAAGGACCGCCGGTCTGCACCGCCTTGAACTCACGGCCGCCGGAGACGCCGCCGCCGATCTCGTAGATGATCTCCCGCAGCGTGGTGCCCATGGGGACCTCCACCAGTCCGACGTTGTTGATCTGACCGGCCAGCGCGAACACCTTGGTCCCGGCGCTGCCGCTGATGGTGCGCTTGAAATTGCCGTTCTCGTCCCACTCCGCCTGCCAGTTGCCGATCTTGTTGTACCACGAAGCGCCTTTGCGGATGATCACCGGAATGGAGGCGTAGGTCTCCACGTTGTTGACGTTGGTGGAACATCCCCAGTAACCGCCGCCGATATTCGCCGGGAACGGCGGTTTGGTGGTCGGTTCGCCGCGTTGTCCCTCCATGGAGTGGATCAGCGCCGTTTCCTCGCCGCAGACGAACGCGCCGGCGCCGAGTTTGATGTCGATGTCAAACGAGAAGTTCGTCCCCATGATGTTGTCACCGAGCAGTCCGCATTCCCGGGCCTGTTCGATGGCGGTGCGCAACCGGTTCACCGCCAGCGGGTATTCCGCCCGGATGTAGACCAGACCGTGCTGGGCGCCGATGGCGTAGGCGCCGATGGACATGGCTTCGATGATGCTGTTCGGGTCGCCCTCCATGATGGAACGGTCCATGAACGCTCCGGGGTCGCCTTCGTCGGCGTTGCAGACGATGTATTTTTCATCCGCCTGAACTCCGGCGGCGATCTTCCACTTCAGTCCGGTGGGGAATCCGGCGCCGCCGCGACCGCAGATGCCGGAATTCAGCACCTCCTGCACCACACCGGCCGGGGTCATCTCGAACAGACACTTGGCCAGCGACTGATACCCCTCGTTGGCAATGTATTCGTCAATGCACTCCGGATCAATCAGTCCGCAGTTGCGCAGCGAGATCCGCTGCTGCTTGGCGTAGAACGACATTTTCGCGTAATCGTGAATCCGCTCCTTGAGCAGCGGCTCGATGAAAAGCAGACGCTCGACGATCTTTTTGCCGACGATGTGACTCTCCACGATCTCTTTCGCGTCCTCGGGCATGACCTGCACGTAGAACACGTTGTCCGGCATGATCTTGACGATCGGTCCCTGGGCGCAGAATCCGAAACAGCCGGTCTGCACCACCCGGACATCATTCTCCAGTCCGTTTTCCTTGATGTATTTGCGCAGGTTGTCCATCAACTCCTGCGAATTGGAGGCATGACATCCGGTACCGCCGCAGCAGAGAATATCCTTTTTCCGGGAATTGATATCGTGCACATCCGTACAGCGAAGCGCCAGTTCTCCTCTCGCGGCACGGTACGCCGCCATCAGCGCTTCCTTTGAAGTGATCCTGTTCATGCTCAGCCCAACTCCTTATATTCTTTGATGATCTCCACGGCTTTGGCCGGGGTGACTTTGCCGTACACTTTTCCGTTGACCATCATCACCGGGGCCAATCCGCAGGCGCCGACGCAGCGCAATGCGGAAACGGAGAACAGACCGTCGGGCGTCGGATTGGTATCCGCCTTCACCCCCAGGACCCGTTCGATCTCGGAGAGGACTTTTTCCGAACCCTTCACATAACACGCCGTCCCCAGACAGACGTCGATACAGTATTTCCCTTTGGGTTCCGTGGTGAAGTAATTGTAAAAACTGACCACGCCGGACACCTGCGCCTCGGACAGATAAAGTTTCCCAGCCACATGGCACTGCACTTCCCGCGGCAGGTAACCGAAAATTGCCTGCGCCCGATGCAGCACCTGAATCAGCCGCCCGCGTCTGCGCTCATCCCCGCGGTCGATGTTGAGACCGTCGATAAAGGCGTCGAGTTCCGCGAATTTCGCGGCCGCCCCTTCTGACAACTTGTTGCAACACATTTTTTCTACCCTGAAAATTTTGAAAAAAAACCCGCCGCATCCGCGGCAAACCGACTCCCCCTGCCCTGTCCTCAAATCAAAAAATCCTCCGGCCTCCTCTCTCCATGGTTCTCGACGGTCATCACCCCTACTTGTGAAATAATTTCTTGCGCACGCTCTGAAGAAGATTGCTTCCGGTGCGTTTCCGATCCATTTTGCGGCGAACCGCCAACATCGCCAGTCCGCCGGCGATCACTTCGCGCTGCACGACCACCCCGGGGGGGACATTCAGCGAAACGTTGGCAAAATTCCAGATATACCGGATCCCCGAGGCGACCAACTGATCCGCCACTTCCTGCGCCGCCGCGTTGGAGACGCAGATCACCGCGATCTCCGGCCGCCGGACCGCGAATTGCGACGCGATCTGCCGGACATCAAGCACTTCCCGCCCGTAAATCTCCGTGCCGATCTTATCCGGGGACGAATCAAAAACCCACTCGATCCTGAATCCGTAGTGTTCAAAGTCGTCGTAACCGAGCAGCGCCGTTCCCAGCGAACCCGCGCCGACCAGCGCCGCGGGAATCGTCTCCTCCCAGCCGAGATACGCCTTAATGTAACGGATCAACTCGTTGACGTCGTACCCGATCCGCCGCTGCCCGGAGATCCCGGTCAGCGAAATATCCTTGCGAACCACGATCAGTTCGATATTCATGTATTCGGCCAGTTCGGTGGAGGAAACACTGACTTTCCCCTCCGCCTGCATTTTCAGCAGTTTATGCAGATACGTCGGCATACGGCGAATGGCCGGAATGTTGAGGATCTTTTCCTGATGCAGCATCAAAACTCCCCCCTATCCTCGGATTACCCTGCTTCCTGTCGAATACACCAACCCATCATCTTACCGAATATACCACACCCGGGATGAAAATGCAAATATTTTATTGATATAAAAATCGTATTTTCCAAAAATTTCCGATCCCGGAGAAAAATTTTTCTCCGCGCCGTTTGCAATCCCGAAACTGCGGGAGTATATTTAGTTTCGACAAGTCGCGGCCGGAGGCGGGATTTCCGCCGAATCGGGCGCGAAGTTTTTCCGGCAGGAGGCGGCATGACCGATGCCGTCGAATCTCAGGGACTGTGCGGCGGACTTCTTCCGGATCCGCCGCACACATCAAACGACAACCACATCGGAAGGGACCCCAGAAATCATGGACTACAAACGCTATTTCCGCGACTACCCGGATCAGAACGGATTTTTCGGACCTTACGGCGGCATGGAACTGCCGCCTGAGTTGGAGCAGGCCTGCCGGGAGATCACCCAGGCCTATCTCTCCATCTGCCAGTCGTCCAAATTCATCAGTGAACTGCGCCGGATACGCAAGGAGTTTCAGGGACGTCCCACCCCGGTCTACCATTGCAACCGCCTCTCGGAGAAACTCGGCAACTGTCACATCTACCTCAAGCGGGAGGACCTCAACCATTCCGGTGCGCACAAACTCAATCACTGCATGGGCGAGGCTCTGCTGGCTTCCTACATGGGCAAAAAGAAACTGATCGCGGAGACCGGCGCCGGTCAGCACGGCGTGGCGCTGGCGACGGCGGCGGCCTACTTCGGACTGGAGTGCGAGATCCACATGGGCGAAGTCGATATCGCAAAGCAGGCGCCCAACGTGGCCCGGATGAAAGTGCTGGGCGCGGAGGTGGTCCCGGTCTCCGCCGGACTCAAGACCTTGAAAGAGGCGGTGGACTCGGCCTTCGCCTCCTACTCAAAACAATACAAGACCGCGGTCTACTGCATCGGCTCGGCGCTGGGACCGCATCCTTTTCCGATGATGGTGCGGGATTTCCAGTTCTGCATCGGCGAGGAGTCCCGGGAGCAGTTTCTGGAAATGACCGGCCACCTGCCCGACGCGGTATGCGCCTGCGTCGGCGGCGGCTCCAACTCCGCCGGGAGTTTTGCGGCGTATCTGGCCGATCCGGTGGACCTGATCGGCGTCGAACCCCTGGGACGCGGCGCCGCCGTCGGCGATCATGCCGCTACCCTCACCTACGGAGAACCCGGTTCCATGCACGGATTCCGCAGTTACATGCTCAAAGACACGGAGGGCGAACCGGCTCCTGTCTACTCCATCGCCAGCGGACTGGATTATCCCTCCGTCGGCCCGGAACACGCACTGTGGAAGGATCTCGGCCGGGTCAACTATGTCGCGGTGAACGACGCGGACGCGGTGGACGCGTTTTTCAAACTCTCCCGCTACGAGGGCATCATTCCGGCGCTGGAAAGTTCGCACGCCATCGCCTACGCCATGAAATGGGCGGCCGAACATCCCTGCGGCTCCATTCTGGCCACCTGCAGCGGACGGGGCGACAAGGACATCGACTACGTCATCGAACACTACGGGTTCGGTGAAGATCACCAATTCTGAAGATTTCGGAGAGATCATCATGCCTTTCGATCGCGGCGCCTTTTCCTTCACCATGTTTGAACTGACCGGGGAAATTCCCGAGGAGTTCGCCAGATTGTTCCTCCCGGGCAAGGCCGGCACGCTGGATTCGGTGACCAGCGAAGTTCAGGTTGGCTGGGTCACGGGAAAACACCTGCTGGACACCAACATCGACGAGACGACCATTGTCCGCGGCGGCGTATACAGCCTGACGCTGCGGCAGGCTGTGCGCAAGATTCCCGCTTCGCTGCTCAACGCCCTCTGCCAGCGGGAGGAACAGGCGTTTCTGGCCAATTCCGGGCGGGATTACGTTTCCGGCAAAGACCGGAAAAAGATCCGGGAGGACGTCATGGAACGGCACATCAACAAAATGCCCCCCGCCCTCTCCGGCATCCCGATGGTGCTGGACCGGCACGCCAAACTGCTTTTTCTCGGGGCGACGAGCCAGACGCAGATCGACCTTTTCATCGACCAATTCTACCGGGCGACCAAAATGGAACCGCTTCAGTTGACTCCGGCGCTGATCCTGGATCGGGAATTTCACACGGTCCCGGCCCAGTTCCCCGTGCTGGAACTCACCGGAGCGCCGATTCCCCCGGCGGAAGCCCAAGTCGGACGGGACTTTCTCACCTGGCTGCTCTATTATGCTGAAAAAACCGGTAAAATCACTGTCGGCGCCAACGATTTCGACATCATGATCGATTCGCCGCTGCTGCTCTCAGGCGACGGCGAGGCCCACGGTTCCCAGGAAGCCGCGATCAAGAACGGCGACAGCCCGCTGCGCAGCGCGGAAGTCAAGGCCGCGCTCAGCGTCGGCAAAAAACTTCGCAAGGCGAAAATCGCCCTCACCCGGGACGACAACTCCATCTGGAGCGGGACATTCGACGCCGACAAATTCGCGTTCGGGTCCTTCCAACTGCCGGAGAGCGAGGAAATGAGTCCGGACGAAATTTTTGCCGACCGGATTCGGGCGCTGGAGGATTTCCGGGAGGCGTGGACAGAGTATTTCAAACTCTTTGCCAAGTCGATGCTGGAGGATTTCGACGCCACGGAGCAGTCTCTGCGCCAGTGGATTCGGGACCGGGAGGCCATTTGAGATGTCCGGGCACCCCGAAGACGCCGCGATCACCCTGCTGACCGGAGTGTATCGACACTACCTCCCGCCGGGAATGCCGGAGGCGGTCGAACTGGATCTGGGGTGCGGTTCCGGCGGATTTACCGCGGCGCTGGCCGCCCGATACCCGGAGAGCGCGGTCGTTGCGGCAGACGTGATGATCGGCCGGCTGCGCAAAGTCGTGCGCAAAATCCGTCAGGCTCGACTGGAGAATGTCGATGTGATCCGCGTGGAGGCGCGCGTACTTCTCGGGCTGATGATGCCGGACGCCTCGCTGAACCGGATCCACATTCTTTGTCCGGACCCGTGGCCAAAAAACCGGCACCGGGGCAACCGGTTGCTGTGCGCCGATTTCAGCACCCAACTGCACCGGGTGCTGAAACCCGGTGGGGTCCTGCACTTTTCCAGCGATGACGAGGCATACTGCGACGCGGTGGACCGCGTGATCGGAACTTCGGGGCTGTTTGAACTTTTTCCGGAAGGAATCGCGGATCTGGCCGAGGTCCGAAGCGACTTTGAGCGGCGCTGGCTGGCCGAGGGAAAAACGGTGCATCACCGGGCGTGGCGGCGACTGCCTCTGCCGGTCTGCACCATCGGACACTGACATGTGCCGCCGGATCAGCGACAACGGAGCCGGTCCCCGATTTCGCGGCGGTACGTTTGCCGCTCTTTTCTCACGGGAGAAGAAGCAAGACAGAAAAAGGTGACGGCGGAAGCGGACGGCGGTTGGACGCATTGAACGGGTAGTATAAATTTTTATTATTATTTTCAATTCATCATACGGAGCGAGGATCAAGATGAACGTATTTCAGGAACTCAAGGCCCGCGGATTCTGTTATCAGGCCACGGATGAAACCGCCGTGGAGAAACTGTTGACCGAGGGGAAAATCGCATTTTACGTCGGTTTCGACCCCACCGGCAGCAGTCTGCATGTCGGCCATCTGCTGCCGGTCATGGCAATGCGGATTCTGCAGAAGGCCGGACACACGCCCATTGTGCTGGTCGGCGGAGCGACCGCGCGCATCGGCGATCCGTCCGGCAAGCAGACCGCCCGGCCCATGTTGAGCATCGAGGAGATCAACGCCAACGCCGCCGCGTTGAAACAACAACTTTCCCGGTTCATTTCGCCCGACAACGCGCGCTTCGTCAACAACGCCGACTGGCTCTGCAATCTCGGTTACATCGACTTGCTGCGCGAGGTGGGAACCATTTTCAGCGTCAACCGGATGCTGGGGCAGGAATCGGTCCGGATGCGGCTGGAGACCGGGCTGTCGTTTCTGGAATTCAACTACTCCATCCTGCAGGCCTACGATTTCATGGTGCTGAACCGGGATTACGGATGCCAGTTGGAAATGGGCGGTCAGGACCAGTGGGGCAACATGGTCGCCGGGACGGAACTGATCCGCCGCAAGTGCGGCCGGACCGTCCAGTGCATGACCATCCCGCTGCTGCTGGACCCCAACGGCATGAAGTTCGGCAAGACTTCCGGCGGCAAGAACGTCTGGCTGGACACCGCCCGGACCAGTGTTTTCGACTACTACCAGTTCTGGCGCAACTGCGATGACTCGCAGGTGGAGAAACTGCTGCTGTATTTCAGTTCTCTGCCGGTGGAGGAGATCAAAACCATCGCCTCCGGTCCCAACATCAACCGGGCCAAGGAGATCCTCGCGGCGGAAGCCACCGCGCTGGCCCACGGGGAAACGGCGGCACGGGAGGCGTTTCTGGCCGCCGGAAGCAAATTCGGCTTCGCCGATCCCGAGAAAAAAGTCCAAACTTCCAGTTTCATCGCCGGCAGCGACTCGTCGATAGTCGCGGCGGAACTGCCCGAATCCGCCGTCGCCGCCGCCGATGTCGCCGCCGGAGTGCCCCTGCCCCGTCTGCTGATGCTGTCCGGGCTGTGCAAAAGTACCAGCGACGGGCGCCGACTGATCCAGGGCGGTGCGGTGTCGATCAACGAGGTCAAAATCACCGATGTCAACCACATGGTCAATTCCGCGGATTTCGCCGCCGGGGGACTGACTTTGCGGGCGGGAAAGAAAAATTTCCGCAAAGTGGTATTGAAATAATCGCATTCCGGCATTATATTAAGGGCATTACGGATGCCAATGTAGCTCAGTCGGTAGAGCAATTCACTCGTAATGAATAGGTCATCGGTTCGATTCCGATCATTGGCTCCAGTTTTGTTTCTGCAACTCCGCATTGATCAGTAGGTTGAGCGGAGTTTTCTTTTGCTGGTTCCATGAATGGGATCTTGAATGCGGCGTCTGCATGGGGGCTTGAGTTTGTCATCAAAGGGAGAGATCGCCAGCGCCGTCGGCCATCGGCAGCGGGTCATCGAAAAATTCCGCAAGACCGGCGGGAACGGATTTTTCGACTACGAATATCTGGAACTGCTGTTGTTTTTCGCCATTCCCCGCCGGGATGTCAAGCCGACAGCCAAAGCATTGCTGGCGAAGTTCGGTTCGCTCCGCGGTGTGCTGGCGGCGGAAACGGAGGAGTTGATCCAGGTTCCGGGCATCGGAAAAACCACCGTGGTCTTGCTGCATCTGCTGCAGCGGATCTTCGTTTCCGGTCTGTACGAGGAAGTTCGGGAACACCCGGTCTCCGAACATCCCCAAATTACAGACAGTTACCTGCGCTGGAATTACGGCAATTTGCGAACGGAGCATCTGGTGTTTCTGCTGCTGGACGAGCGCAACCGGCTCATCGACGAACTGCAGTACGCCGGCGACGGCAGTTCGGTGCACTGTGACCGTCAGGAACTTCTGCGCAGTATTCTGCTCCGCCGCAATGTCGAGTCCGTCATGATCCTGCACAACCATCCCAATGGCGACATCTGTCCGTCCCATCAGGACCTGAATGCCACCCGGCTCATTCAAAACATGCTGCAAACGGTCGGCATCCGGCTCAAGGACTCCCTGATCGTCACCGCGGAACACACCATATCCCTGAGCAAGTTCGTCGACCGCAAGTGACCACGATCGCAAAAAAACAGGCGTCGGATTGATTCTCCGACGCCCGGACAGTCCTGCAAAACGATCACAAATCCTTGAGCATATTCAGCAGTACGCCCGCGGCCACCGCCGAACCGATGACACCGGCCACGTTCGGCCCCATGGCGTGCATCAGCAGGAAGTTGTGCGGATCGCTCTCCTGACCGACCTTGTTGGAGACTCGCGCCGCCATCGGCACCGCCGACACGCCGGCGGAACCGATCAGCGGATTGATCTTGGTCTTGCTGAAGCAATTCATCAATTTAGCGAACAGCACTCCGGCACCGGTGCCGATGGAGAACGCCACCGCACCGAGGAAAAGAATCCCCAGCGTCTGCAAACTCAGGAACTGATCCGCCGACAGTTTGCTGCCCACCGCGATCCCCAGAAAGATCGTCACGATGTTGATCAGCGCATTCTGCGCAGTCTGGTTGAGCCGCTCGGTCACTCCGCTTTCCCGGAGGAGGTTGCCGAACATCAGCATACCGATCAGCGGCGCGGCATCCGGCAGCAGAAACGCGCACAGCAGAGTAATCAGGATCGGAAAGCAGACTTTCTCGATCTTGCTGACCGGCCGAAGCGTCGTCATTTTAATCTTGCGTTCGGCCTCGGTGGTCAGCAGCCGCATGATCGGCGGCTGGATGATCGGCACCAGCGCCATGTAACTGTATGCGGCGACCGCGACCGCTCCGAGCAGTTTTTCCGACAATTTACTGGTAAGGTAAATGCTGGTGGGGCCGTCGGCCCCGCCGATAATTCCAATGCTGGCGGCATCCTTGAGGTCGAAGTCAATGCCAATGCATCCGAGGCAGAGCGCCCCGAGCAGCGCCGAGAAGATCCCGAACTGCGCCGCACCTCCCAGCAGCGCGGTTTTGGGATTGGCAATGAGCGGACCGAAGTCGGTCATCGCCCCCACGCCGAGGAAAATCAGCAACGGGAACACCCCGGAATCAATGCCGACCTTGAAAATCATCCCCTGCAATCCGTCCGGACCGGAGATCCCCGCCAGCGGGATGTTGGCCAGCAGCGCGCCGAACCCGATGGGCAGCAACAGCAGCGGTTCAAACTCCTTCACGATCGCCAGATAGATCAGGACCAGCGCCACCGCCATCATCAAAATGCGGCCCAGACCCAACGTCCAGGTATTGCGGAAATCGGAGTTGGTCTGCCGGATCAGGTCACTGATACCGGTGCTCTGCCACAATTTGGTGAATGTCTCGCCCCACCCCGGAAGTTTACTGCCGGATTTGTCGGAATCAGCCACCGAGTTGTGGGTGATCTCCAAAACCTTGAAGCGTCCAAGCAAAGTCCCCGGATGGATCACGGCCGCATCCTTCAGATCCCGATTCAATTCGACCGGGACCATGGCGATGTCGGCTTTGAGTTTGCCTTTGCTCCGGTCCTGCGGCAGCAGCATAATCAACTCCCGCCCGGCGGCGACTTCCTTGCCGTTTTGCATGGTAACGGTGTAAACAGTGGCCGGTTTCTCCCACACATAGTATAGAAGACGATCCCCGTTTTGGTCCCTGCGCCAACTGAAAAGCCGATCACTGGAGGCGCCGATCTCCACTCCGGCATCGACCATCGCCCGGACCTGACAATCTCCCGCCATCATCGCCGGGATCATCGCCGCGGCCAGCAGCGCCAGCATAAATTTGAACGTTTTCGACATGATTTTTTCCTCATCCGATGGTCAGCAATGCGTCACCCTCGGCGACCACCGTGCCGACCGCGGCATTCACGGCCGCAACCACACCATCCCGATCCGCCGGAATGGGCGTCTCCATTTTCATCGCTTCGATGATGATGACGGTATCGCCGTTTTTCACCTGATCGCCGGGTTTGACCAGCACTTTCATGACGGTACCGGGCATCGGAGCGGTAAGTGTGCTGCTTCCGCCGGCCGCGGCGGGAGCGGTCGCGGCGGGAGCAGCCATACCCTCGGCGAGTTTCACCGTAAAACTCCGCCCGTTGACTTTGGCGGTGTACGCATCCCCGGCGGCATTGACCTCCACCGCGACGCTGACCCCGTCCACATTGGCGGTATAAGCCTGAGCGCCGCCCTTTTTGTCCGCCGGTTTTTCGGCTTCCTTGTACCGGATGCCGAAAGGCTTGTCGCCCTTGAGGAAGTTGATCCCCTTCTCCCCGCAGGCGGCGGCGATGAAAATATTCTCCTCCGTCACCGGCAAGCCGTTCTGCTCCAGAAGTTCGGTATTGTATTTGATCCCGAGTTTCGGATTGGCGTCGTTGATCTCCACCACCGCCTTGTCGGTGGGTTCCAGTCCCAATTGTTCGCTGGCCCACTTGACCAACTGCGGATCCGGCGCAACCGGGGTTTTGCCGAAGTACCCGAGCACCATTTTGCCGTACCCGTTGGGATCCATTTTCCACGAGCCGTCAGGATTCCGGCCCTGCATGGCGTTGCGGAACGCCTGCTGAAAGTAGAACTGGCTCACCGGCGTGACACTGGTACCGAATCCGCCTTTGGCCACCACCTCGCGCATCTCCTCGATGCACTTGTCGTATTTGTCAAGACACTTGTTGTCCCGCATCATCTGGGTATTGGCGGTCAGCGCGCCGCCGGGCATGGGGGAGAAAATGATCTTCGGAGAGACCTGCATGGATTCCGGCGGCATGAAGTACTTGTCCATGCACTTTTCAAAGACTTTCTCCACTTCGAGGATCTTCTCCGGGTCGATATCCAGCGTGTAATCCGTCCCGCGCAGCCGCTGGTACATCACGAGGATGTCCGCTTCGCAGGTGCCGCCGGAAAGCGGACTCATCGCCAGATCGATGACATCGGCTCCGGCTTCGATGGCCGCCATGTTGCACGACACCGCCATGCCCGCGGTGTCGTGGGTGTGGAACTGAATCTCCTTTGTCCCTTTGCCGAAGGCGGAATCCAGAATCTCCCGCGCCATTTTTACCGTTTCAAAGACCGTGGCCGGAGTGCTGGTGCCGGAGGCGTCCTTGAACGCCAGACTGTCAAACGGAATGCCGGAAGCCAGAATCTCGTTCAGCCGGTCGATGTAGAACTTCGGGGTATGGGCGTAGGCTTCGCTGAGGTTGGGAGCCAGTCCCATCAGCGTGACCGTGACCTGATGCTTCAACCCGTACTTGGCGATCGCCCGCCCGGAAACTTCGAGATTGCGGACATCGTTGAGCGCGTCGAAGTTGCGGATCGTGGTGATGCCGTGCTTTTTGAAAAGTTTCGCGTGCAGGTCGATGATGTCGGAGGACTGACTGGACAGCCCCACCACGTTGACGCCCCGGGAGAGGGTCTGCAGATTGACCTCCGGCCCCACAGTCTCCCGCCATTTGTCCATCATCTCGAAGGCGTCTTCCTGACAGTAGAAGTACAACGCCTGAAACCGGGCGCCGCCGCCGATCTCAATATAGTTGATCCCCGCCTTGACCGCGGCATCCAGCGCCGGGAGGAAATCCTCGGTTTTGACCCGTGCCCCGAGGCAGGACTGGAACCCGTCCCGGAACGAACAATCCATGAATTTGATTTTTTTCATCTGCGCACCTTGTTTTGCGTTTTATCATCCATCTATCGAATCACTGATTTTTCCACCCCGCTTCACCGGCGCTCGGCGGCCACGGCCGCCACCGCCGCCGCCGCCAGAGCGACGTCGTCGGAACCGGAAGAACGGGTCTGCCGCGCTTCCTCCGCGGCTTTCTGTTTCGCGGCGATGGGTGCGACGATCCGCGACATGATCTTCATGCAGAAGATCATGATGATGAGAAAGACGTACACCATCCCCATGCCGAACACCATCAACTGAAGTCCGGCCAACAGTTTCTCGCTCATGCTTCAACCTTTCCTTGACTTGTATTTATTAAAGTTGCGTTTCAACGTTTCAAAATCCACCAGCGCCGCGTCGATTTTGACATCGCCGCAGTCGAACCGGCAAACCGCTCCTCCGGGCTCCCGCAGCAGCATCTCCCCCCGTTCGGTGATCTCCGTGAAGATGCCGCGCTTCGTTCCTCCGGCGGGCAGACACACGGTCAAAACCTCGCCGATGAGACGGTTCTCCCGCCGCCACAATGAGAGCATTTGCGGGGAATTTGATTGGCACATAATATAGTATTTTTCGATCTTTTTTGCAAGGTCCCGCCGCATTTTTTCCAGAAAAAACTCTCGTCCCGCGATTTCCCGCAGAGATACGGCGCGGATGCCGGCCTCCCGGAGAGTCCGCATTTCGTCGTTGACGTTGATACCGATGCCCGATACCACGCCGTCCAGCCGACCGTGAGAAATCACGCCTTCGGAGAGGATCCCCGCGACTTTGCAGTCGTCCACATAGATGTCATTCGGCCATTTCAGGAAGGAAAATGCCAGGGGAATACACTCGCGGACCAGTTCCAGCCCGGCCAGCCCGACCACGACACCGGCGTGAAACGGCTGTTCGACCCGCTTCAACACCGCGCTGGCCATGATGGACAGCCCGCGCCGGGACTCCCAGCGCCGCCCCAGCCGGCCGCGGCCGGCGGTCTGTTCCACGGCGGCGACCACACTGCAGTCGGGAAGATCGGAAAAATGGGAACGGGCAAAGACGTTGGTGGAATCCACCCGGTCCAGCAGGATAAAATTCGCCTCCGCCATTGTACGGTCCCGGGTCGGTCAGGTGCGGGTCTCTCCCGCCGCTTCCCGGTTGAGGAACAAAACTGCGGCCCAGGCGGAACCCACGCCGCAGTAAACCAGCGCATACCCCCAGCACCACCAGACGTATCCGCCCGGGATGCTCCGGTTCACCGCCAGTGCGTCGGCCATCCAGAAATACTGCCAGTTGGGAATCAGCGCGTAGAGCACCGTCGAGAGCGGCCCCCAGATCGCGCCCTCCCCCCCCCGGAACAAATGGGAGGAGACCAGCCCGGCGAAAAACAGAACCGTACACACGCAAAGCGAAGGCACCACATCCATCCTCACGGCGCACCCCACGGCCAGCACCGCCATGATCAGCACCGCCGGGATCAGCAGAAACAGCGCTTTGCCCAGGTCCGTCAGCGACAGCGCCGGATGCGGTTGAAATTTCAGACAGCAGAACATCATGCCCGCCGTCAGCAGCGCGGTGGCGTAGGCGGCGTATTCACTGAACGACGCGCCGCGCAGATAATTCATTACCATCCCGAACGCGCACCCCGCGCCCAGCATGCCCAGCAACACCCCGTAGAGGGTCATATTCATGCGGAACTGATCCACCGCCACATAGACCGCCACCACCGAGGCACAGCCGCAAACCACGCAGAACAGGACCGATGCCGCGGCAATGCCGCCGATCTTGCCCAGTACGAAACTCCAGCGGGGGATCGGTTTGCTCAACAGCAGCAACACCGTCCCGTTGCGCATCTCACGGGAGACGGTGCCGCAGGCGCACAGCACACATGCCGACAGGGAAAAAAGCATCGTCGTCGCCATTGCACCGTCCACCACCAGTTTCAACTGCTCGAAAAAAACGAACAGTGTCATCCACGGATAGTGCGCGATCAGCAACAGCGCCCCGAACAGCATCAGAAAATAGACCGGTTCCCGGATCGATTCCCGGAAACTGTTCGCGGCGATACGGCAGAGATGCGACATGGGCGGACCGGGACGTTACTGGCCCACGGGTTCCGCCACCGGCATATCCTCAGGGGCAGTTTTCTCTTTTTCGGGCTCGGCCGTCCTGTTCGCGGGAACGGCGGCGGGTTCCGCCGCGGCCATCGGTTCCGCCGGGGCAGCCGCCGCGCTCGGAGCCGGTGCTTCCCGCAGCCGGGGATCGCTCAACTGCATGTCGTAGTAGTTGCGGTTGAAATTGCGGGCCAGGTTGCCGATATTGAGCATGTCATCCAATTCCTCGGCGATCCGGGTCCAGTTGTTGCCGTAGATGCGGACGATCGGAATACGCCGCAGGTTGATCCGGCGCAGATTCATCTCCTCCGCCCGGGAAACGTACCGTTCGTCGCCGAGGATCACCAGCCGCTGCGGGTTGAGATTGTTGATGTAGACATCCAGTTTGCTCTTGGGAACTTCCTGCACGTCCTTGCTCATGACGATGAAGTAGCGTCCGTCGCTGGCGATCAGCAGATACGGCTGCCGGGTCAGACTGAGGATAGTTTCGGCCATCAGCCGCGGAGTTTTGTAATTTCCGACCACGCTGAGCGTTTTCGGCGTCCGGCGGGAGTTGTGGGAAAACCACGGCGCCGCCTGAACCGCGACCCCGGTCAGGGACAATGCCGCCACCGCCAACAGAACTTTTTGCTTGAACATCTTGCCATCCTCCGTTGTTGAGTTTCGATCGCAAACGCGACACACCGTATGTTCTCAACAATAATATAATCGCATTCCCCCGCTTGCGCAAGTCAGACCGCCGACAAAACTCCGCATTTCTTGCGTCCCCCCCGCGCCCGTGAAAGTTTTTCCGGCATTTTTTACGCTCCACAGTGGATTTTTCCCCGAATCGGCACTATATTAGCATCCGTGCCGCAGTCCCGTGGTGTAATGGCAGCACAAGTGGTTTTGGTCCATTTAGATCAGGTTCGAGTCCTGGCGGGACTGCCATTTTCAGCCGAACGAACTCAACTCCATTCCGGAAAGGATATTCTCGTGCGAATGTTTTCAAAGTTCCGTGACGATCTGTTCCATTTCTCCGTCGGCTTCTGCATGGGCGGCGCCAACGTCATCCCCGGGGTGTCCGGCGGGACCATGCTTTTCATCATGGGGGCATTCACCCGGCTCACCGACGCACTGCGGGACATCGCCAGCGTGGAAACGCTGCGACTGCTGTTCACGTTCCGTTTCAGGGAACTTGCCGCGCGGATTCAGTGGCGCTTCCTGCTGGGCGTCGGGATCGGAGTGCTGGTCTCTTTCGCTACGCTGGCCAAGTTTTTCGTCTGGCTGCTGGAGTACCACGAGCGGCCGACGTTCGCCTTCTTTTTCGGGCTGATCGCCGCCAGCATCATCACGGTGAACAGACAGATGCGGAAGTGGTCCGGCGGAGCGGTCGTCTCGTTTCTGATCAGCGCCGCCGCCGCATTCGGCATCATTTCTCTGGTCCCGATGCACGGCGGCGGACAGTGGTACATGCTGATGCTCTACGGGGCGATCTGCATCATCGCCATGATCCTGCCGGGGCTTTCCGGGTCGTTTCTGCTGCTGATCTTCGGACAGTACGACCGAGTGTGGCGAACCGTGGGGGATCTGGCGCATTTCCACTTCACCGCGTCCGGTATTCTCACCGTGGTCTGTCTGGCCGTCGGCGGGGCGGTCGGACTGGGACTTTTCGTCCATCTGCTCAACTACCTGCTCCGCAACTTCTACAACGCCACCATCGCCGCACTGATCGGCTTCATGGTGGGAGCGCTGCCCCGGCTCTGGCCGTGGCAGCACGAAGTTGCCGGGCGCGCCGTCTACAACGCTCCGGCGGTCGACGGTTCGCTGTTCCGAATCGCGTTGTGCGTGCTGGCCGGGCTGGTGCTGGTGCTGGCCATCGAATTCTGCGCCCGCAAGAAAAACGGCAACGGAGGCGAAAATGCATCCCATCGCCTTTGAGATCGGTTCGTTCTCCATCCGCTGGTACGGCGTCATGGCGGCGGCGGGATTTCTTGCCGCCGCGTGGCTGATGGACCGCAACCGCAAGTTCGCCGGACTGACCAAAGACCAATGCTCCACCATCATGATACTGGGGCTGATTTTCGGAATTTTGGGCGCGCGGATCTTTTACGTCGTGCAGTTTTTCCGTTACTACCGGCACGATCTGTGGCAGATCATCCGCGTCGACCGGGGGGGGCTTGTCTTCTACGGCGGCTTCATCCTCGCGCTGCTGGCGATCTTCCTCTACGCGCTCCGGCAAAATCTTGACCCGGTGCGGATTCTGGATGTGCTGGCGCCGAGTCTGGCGCTGGCACACGGATTCGGACGGATCGGCTGTTTTCTCAACGGCTGCTGTTTCGGACGGGTCACGAACGCATTCTGGGGAGTGACGCCGCCGCCGGGCAGCGAACTGGCTATGCAGACCGGCGGACTGCCGGTGCATCCGGTACAACTGCTGGAGGCCGGGGAGAACTTTCTGCTCTGCCTGCTCTACTGCTGGATGCTGCGCCGGAGGGTCGGACGCGGCATCGTGCTGGGCACATTTTTTACCGTCTACGGTGCGTTGCGTTTCCTGAACGAAATGCTGCGCGGCGACAACGTATTGTACTTCCATCTAACTCCGGCCCAGTGGATCGGCCTGCTGCTCATGCCGGCCGGGATCGGTCTGCTGGTCTGGTTCTCCACCCGGCGCGATGAGCGAGGTTGATTTCACCGTTGCCCCGGAACATCAGGCGTTCCGGCTGGACCGCGCGCTGGCGGAACTGCTGCCGGACACCTCCCGCACTCGGCTGGCCGAACTCGTCAAAGCCGGAAACGTGACGGTGGACGGGAACGTCGTGACCGTGCCCCGATTCACGCTGCAAAGCGGCATGAGACTTCACGTCAGCATCCCGGAAGCGCGTACGCAGGCGGTCTCCCCGGAACCTTTCGCCTTTGAAATCCTGTTTGAAGACCCGCATCTGCTGGTCATCAACAAACCGGCGGGAGTGGTGGTGCATCCGGCGGCGGGGAACCCGGACGGCACGGTGGTGAACGCCCTGCTGGGCCGGTATCCCGGCATGGCGAACCGTTTCGGCCCGGAAGCAACGGAACGACCGGGGATCGTCCACCGGCTGGACAAAGAGACCAGCGGCTGTCTGGCCGTCGCCAAAACGCCGGACGCGCTGTTCAAACTCGGCGCGGCGTTCGCCGACCGGCGCACCGCCAAAACTTATCTGGCCGTCTGCCGGGGCGTGCCGCGACAACTTCAGGGCGAATTGCAGACCCTCATCGGCCGCCATCCGGTGAACCGGCAGAAAATGGCCGTGGTGGAACGCAACGGCAAACCGGCGCACACGGCCTACAAAATTCTGGCGCAAAAAGTTATCAACGGCGTGCCGCTGGCATTGGCGGAAGTGCGGATATTCACCGGGCGCACCCATCAGATCAGGGTGCACATGGCTTCCCTCGGATTACCCGTGCTGGGCGACGCGGTGTACGGGCGGCACACCGACTTTCCCGGGGTGGAGCGGCAGATGCTCCACGCATGGAAACTCTCGCTGCCCCACCCCGTCACCGGCGAAACGCTCTCCTTCACCGCGCCGATCCCGGCAGACTTCGAGCGGATCAAAGAAGTGCTGCTTGACTAAGCGAGTCAGGCCAGCAAACCTTTGTCTTTGGCAAACGTTCGCCCTGTCGCGCCGCTTCCGTTCGGCTCCGACACACGGCAGCACCCCGGGGCGCGTCGATAAAAAAACTCCGGCAGTCGTCCGACCGTCGGAGTTATGGTAGCGCGGAGCGGCTACAACACGACCATTTTCATGAATTTTTCCGGATTCTCGTAAGCGGATTCGGTGGTGGAGGTGAGATGGATCAACTCCACCACCGATAAAAATTTTTCAGTCCTTTTTCGGCACACTCATTGTTCCTCTCTCCGGTAAATCCGCCCCTTCTCCCGGCCTTTTTTTTCCTGTATCAGGGGCCTTAACAGATTGTTCTATAAAAATAAAGGACTTGTGGTCGGCATTGATCACGAACCTCGCAGAATAAATATCTCCATCGTGTGGATAAGAATCCCGATAAACATAAGCCATTCTTTTTAATTCTTTTCGTCCTTCATCAGTCAATCTCACAACAGCAGTGGCCTCAACAACTTTGTGATTGTCTTCGGTGGTGTAAGACTTCCATTTTAACTTCTTGTAGCGGGCAGTAATCCTTTGCTCAACGGTACGTGCAGAATCATCGGGGAACACTCCGTTTTTGACAAGATCGATGTCTTTGTCACCACACCCGGTCATTATGACGGCAACAAACATCGCAATTGTCAGCATCAACCATTTTTTCATTTTTCTTTGTCTCCTTTTTGTTTTTACAGATGCCAACATGACACCGCGTCATGCGCATCACCAACTCTTGCCTTGCTGCTTATCACTCTTTTTGCTGTTTTCACGACATTCGATTATTTCGAACATTGCACCATCCGCGGTAAACAACGATATAAAATCGTTTTCGACCTGCTTGCGCAATGTATCATCCATACTTTCCGCACACCATTTCTCAAAACCCTTGTTCTGTGCGCGGCGAGCCGACTTTGGATCAGAGTTTCCCTTTTTGTCCGCATGAATCTCAAACAAAGAATCCAACTGCAACAATCCCGGCAAACCATCTTTACGCAACAAATCTCTGACAATGTCGTGCAGAGGCCTTTTGTGATCGATGGAAAGCGAGGCCCAGATCGATCTCCCACCTTTTTCATCCCAAAGCAGGGGCATTTCACTGTTGCTCTCGCAGATTGCGGTCATGACAAGTCCCTGTCCCCCACCATCCTTAAGCGTGGCGCGGAAAGTGTGGTCGGACCATGCTTCGATGCGTTCGATGTCCTTGAATTCGACGCTATGGATTTTCTTATCCATTTCCACTAAAACGGCCATGGTTTCCAGCGACGTGCAAATTGCATCCGTCTTTGTCCACCACATGCGGTTCCTTGCAATTTTGGAAATGGCCCGCGCCGGGATGATCACACCGACATTCTTTCCGTTCATTTCGAATTCATAATAACGTTGTTGAGTCCGAAGTCTGCCGCGAAATCTGGTCATCAATTCTCTGTCGCTTAACCCGTCCACCGAATTGACCGGTTCCGGGTACGTTTTGGGGGACTTGGCCGGAAAAACAACGTCGAACTCACTATCCTCCGTACCCGAAAAAAAAGCGTCCAATTTATGGAAAGCGGAAAGCCAATTACCCCATTGCCTTTTATTGGCGACAGGTGCTTTTTTTCGCGTTCTGATGGCGTCAATAATTTCCCCATATCCATTGGGGGTGTAGCATTTGCGGATTATGTTGTTTTCAGCGTCGAACTCCACATCCAGCCGGTTTTCCAGCCAGTCCCTCCCATTGACTTGATTCAATGCATCCCGCAGATTTCGCAAGTACGATTTGTATTGGTCAGAAGAATTCTCCGACAATTCGCCATTTTCCATCATCTCGGCGGCAAATGCGTTCAAAAGATCGTCAAAACGTGTTGGGTCCATCTCTCGTTCTCCTTTTTGGTTATTTGATTTTTAGATTCATTCCCGATTTCACCAAACAAACGCAAGGCGCGGAAACACAGAACGTGTTTCCGCGCCAAGATACGCGAGCAGACGCGACGGCGGAGCCGTCGTCGGTTTCAGACACAGAGGGGGTTTTAATTAGCTTCCCTCCCGCAGTATGCGGGAGGGACCCCATGGGGTCCGGGGGATGCGGAATTTCTCAACGCTCTCATCTCCGGTCACTTTCCCATGGCTGGTTCCGAAATCTTTCGTATAATATATCACCGTCGCCGTTCCATTGCAAGCCGCCAGTCGAAAAAAAGGCTCTGTACTAAGCACCTCTTGATTTTGCCGCCTCCCGCTCAACCGTTGCGAAAAATCGGGATTTCCCGCAACATCGCTCCCGGCAGGAGGTGTCGGCTTGCGCCGACCTGAGCGCTTCGCTTAGGTTTCGCCGCAGAAAGCGGCGACCAGCGTTCCGGCGCTGGATCACGTCCGGGGAAGCCCCCGGTGGCAGATTATTTTTAGGGCATCTCTATTTATTCGGGGATAAATTGAGATGACGCTGGCAAAGGAACGCGAGAGGATGTACATTACAGCATCAATGACAGGAGGACAGGATGCTGAACGGATTATTTGACATAGACAATCGTCTGGATTATC
>JALEMG010000018.1 GCA_022768375.1 Lentisphaeria bacterium | reverse complement strand
TTTCTTTCACAAAAGAAAGTAACCAAAGAAAACGCGGGGATGCAAACCGGACCGGCGACAACGGAGCCGGGCCGTTGTTTCGCGGCGGCACGTTGCCGCTCTTTTCTCGCGGGAAAAGAAGTAAGACAAGAAAAGGCGACTGCGTTACTTTCTTTCACAAAAGAAAGTAACCAAAGAAAACGCGGGGATGCAAACCGGACCGGCGACAACGGAGCCGGGCCGTTGTTTCGCGGCGGCACGTTGCCGCTCTTTTCTCGCGGGAAAAGAAGTAAGACAAGAAAAGGCGACAGCGTTACTTTCTTTCACAGAAGAAAGTAACCAAAGAAAACGCGGAGTTGCTTGTCCGCCATAGCCTTGACGACGGCGGAAGCGGGAGGCGGCGATCGGCAAGGAATGCGTTTTCGGCGGACTGCGTAGCGGCGGGATGAAATGCCGGGCGTTTGGCCGCTTGAGAGAGACAACCGCGAGCGGTTTTCTCTCTCAAACTCTCACTTTTCCCGGCATGGAGCAAATGGGGTTACGCAAGTTCCGGGGAAAGGCGTGCGGACGCGGGCAGATGTGGTTTCGTGAGTTCCCGTCCATTATTACTGCGCCTGCGCTTGACGGCCTTTGGCCGTCTACGCTCGCGGCTTACTGCTCGTCCTCCGTTCACCGCCCCGGATTTCTCCGGGGCGCTGCGCAGACGCTTTGCGTCGCGCAGTATGTTCACATGCGGACTGCGCGCTCGGCGGCAACCGCCTCGCATCTGTGTGCAAGCAAAACGTTAGCAGACTGCAAAAAGGCGGCAACCGCCTCGCATCCGCTTGCAAACCAAGCGTTGGCGGACCGCGAGAAAAGGCGGCCCGGGTACTTGCAAAACCGGCGGCGCGGCGTTATGTTAGGAGGAGACGAAGTGACACGAGGACTGGGATTTTACAACATGGCAATGGATTGGCGGGGCAAAACCGCGGTGCTGACCGGTTCCGGCGGCGGCATCGGCCGCGCCGTGGCCGAACATCTCGCCCGGCTCGGCATGCGGATCGTTCTTCTCGGCGGCAAGAACCTTGACAAACTGGAGCGGACCCGGGAAATCGTTTCCCGGCACACCGAATGCCTGACGCTGCCCGGCGATCTCACCGGTGCGGATTTTCCCGCCGCCGCGGTCGCCGCCGCGGTCGCGGAGTACGGCGGGATCGACGTGCTCGTCAACAACGCGGGCGCGGCGCAGAACACCCCCTTTGCGGAGATCGGCGCGGCGGAGTTCGACCGGATCATGAACATCAATTTCCGCGCGCCCTTCTTTCTGACTCAGGCGGCGCTGCCGCATCTGAAACACTCCCCCTGCGGTACGATCGTCAACATCGCTTCGGTGGTCGCCCACTCCGGTTATCCCATGCAGAGCGTCTATTCGGCCTCCAAGCACGCCCTGCTCGGCTGGACCAAAAGTCTGGCCCGGGAGTGTTTCCGGGACGGCGTCCGGGTCCACGCGATATCGCCGGGGGGCGTCTACACCGACATGGTGAAACTCTCCCGCCCCGACCTCACGCCGGAGGGGATGATCACCCCGGAGGAGATCGCGGAGATCGTCGACTTTCTGCTGACCCGCCGGGGCAATGCCGTCATCGACGAGATCCTCGTTCACCGGCTCGGCAAGGAACCGTTTCTGGTCTGAAGATATTTCGCGCGCGGGTGTGGAAAATTCCCCGCATGTGTGCTATATTACCTGTGGAAGATAGAGTCGTTTTTTTTGTTCACAGGAGAAGTTTACCGTGAAATACGAAGCCGTCATCGGTCTGGAAGTGCATGTGCAGTTGCGGACCGCCAGCAAAATGTTCTGTTCCTGCGCCAATGAATTCGGCGCGGAACCCAATACCAACGTCTGCCCGGTCTGCATGGGCTATCCCGGCGTACTGCCCGTGCCCAACCGGGAGGCGATCTACGCCACGGTCAAGGCCGGTCTGCTCACCGACTGCACCATCGCCAAGTTCAGTAAGTTCGACCGCAAGAACTACTTTTACCCGGACATGCCGAAAAATTACCAGATATCCCAATACGATCTGCCTTTCTGCACTCACGGTTCCATGAAACTTGCCGGGACCGGATTCTCCGGCGCGCCGCTGACGGAGAAGACCGTCGGCATCACCCGCATCCATCTGGAGGAGGATGTGGCGAAACTCACCCACTTTCACCATGACAGCGGCGTGGACTACAACCGCGCCGGGGTGCCGCTCATGGAGATCGTCGGCGAACCGGACCTGCGCAGCGCGGACGAGGCCTACGCCTATCTGACCGGCCTCAAGGAGATCATGCGCTTCGGAGAGATCAGCGACTGCGACATGGAAAAAGGGCAGATGCGCTGCGACGTCAATATCTCGCTGCGGCCGGTCGGACAAAAGGAGTTCGGCACCAAGATCGAACTCAAGAACCTGAATAGTTTCCGGGCCGTTCACCGGGCCATCGACTACGAGATCGCGCGGCAGGCGGAACTGCTGGATCAGGGCGTGACGCTCAAGCAGGAGACGCGGGGTTGGAACGACGACCGGGGCGAGAGTTACCTCATGCGGACCAAGGAATCCGCCCATGACTACCGTTACTTCCCGGAACCGGACCTGATGCCGGTGACCTTCACCGACGCGGAGATCGAGGCGATCCGCGCGTCGCTGCCGGAACTGCCGGAGGCCAAGCGGCAGCGGTTCGTTTCCGAGTACGGGCTCACCGCCTACGACGCGGAAGTCCTCACCGGAAACAAGGAACTGGCCGCCTACTTCGACGCCGCGGCCAAACTGGTGAAAAATCCCAAAAACGCCGCGAACTGGATCACTTCCGGTCTGCTGGCACTCACCGGCGAGGCGGGCATCGGCGTCGGCGAATCCAAAATCACCCCGGAGAAACTGGCCGGACTGGTCAACGCCATCGATTCCGGCAAAATCAGCGGCAAGATCGCCAAGGACGTGTTCCCGGAGATGTTCGCCACCGGCAAGGACGCCGACACCATCATCCGCGAAAAGGGCCTGGCGCAGGTCAGCGACAGTTCCGCCATCGCCGGCGTGGTGGGCGAGGTGCTGGCGAACTGTGAAAAACAGGTGGCCGAATACCGCGCCGGGAACGCCAAGATCCTGCAGTTTTTCGTCGGTCAGGTCATGAAGCGGACCAAAGGGCGCGCCAATCCCGGCATGGTGGTGGCCGAGTTGAAAAAGCAACTGGACGCGTGAGGCGGCATCCGTGATCATTTCCGGTCCATTCATCGTGCTGGAGAAGCAGCCGTACCGCGAGACCGCGCTGCTGCTGCGGGGGGTCAGCCCGGATTACGGGCGGGTCTCCTTCATCCTGCACGGCGGGCAGTCGGGCCGCCGGGCCCAGGCTGATCTGTACCGGGAACTGGAAGTGGAGTTCGAGGACCGCGCCGACGGCGGCGGCGATCTCTACACCGCCGCCAAAGTCGAGACGTTGATGGATTTTTCCCCGCTGGCCGAACACTCCCGCAACTACCGCATGGCCGGCAGGATCGGCGCTTTCCTGCTGGCCAACATGCCCCCCGGCGTCGCCCAGCCCTACACCTACGACACGCTGCGTTCGGTGCTGGCCAATCTCGCGCTGGCCGGGGACGGCGCCTGGACGCTGGTGCAGTGCGCGGTGGTCGTCAAGACCGCCTTCCTCTACGAGAACGGCATGCTCCCGGAGGGGACGAGCGATTCTCAGAACGAATTTCTGGAGAACCTCGTGGCCTCCGGCATCGACAACTCCCCCCTGCCGGAGTGCCCGGAGGGGTATTTCGACCGGCTCAACGCGTGGCTCAACGCGCTCATCGGATTTCACCAGTTAAAACGATAGGCTCCCATCATGAACAAACGTTTTCGGTTTTCTCTGCTGCTGCTGTTCGCCGTCGCCGGATGCACCACCTATGTGGAGGTGGACGGCAGGCGGTACGCCGCGTTGAGCGAGAGCGAGAAGCAGTCCCTCGTCGACCTCTCCCGGCGGACGCTTTTCAAGCATCTGAGCCGGAATCTCGTCACCCGGGCCGAATGCGAATACGCCAATCGTCACGCTCCCGAGTTTCGGGTGACCTATCGCGGCGACCGCTACGGTTCGGCGGTGCTGGTCTGGCGCACTCCCGGTCGACAGTTGGAGTTTCACTACGAGGACGACCTGACGGCGGAGATCCCGATATGCTCCTTCGCCACGATGGAGATTCCCGACCATGAACGGCGCATTCAGCCGGACAAATCCATTCCCGGACGTTGATTCTTCCCAAAAAAGTAAGGAAAAAGAGATCATGATCCACACATCCCCATCCTACCGGACCGAGATCCGCACCGCCATGCGCGGCGGTGACGGCGACGTCCGTATCGAACACCTTTTCGAACCCGGGACCGAACTGCTCGCTCCCACCCGGATGATCAGCCGGATCACCCTGAAGCCGGGGTGTTCCATCGGATTTCACCGGCACGAGCGCGAGGAGGAGTGCTTCCATCTGATTTCCGGCACCGCCGAAGCGGACGACGACGGGCGCAAAGTCACCCTGCGCGCCGGCGACTCCATTCTCACCGGCAACGGCGCCGGCCACGCCATCAGGAACATCGGTTCGGACGATCTGATCCTGCTGGCCGTGATCGTCAGGTACCCGGAGGCGAAACAATGATCGCCCGGGAAACCTTTCTCGCGCTGGCGCGGCGGTACGGCACCCCGCTTTTCGTCTACGACGGCGATCTGATGCTGGAACGCTACGCCGATCTTTTCCGCTTCATCCCCGCGGATTCGCTGAGGATCCACTACGCGCTCAAGGCCAACTACAATCCCGCGCTGCTTTCTTTGCTCCGGGACGCCGGAGCCGGGATCGACGCGGTCAGCCCCGCCGAAGTGGAACTGGCCCTCGCCATCGGATTCGCCAAAGACCGGATCATCTACACGGCCAACAACATGACCGACGCGGAGTTCGCCAAGGTGATGGGAACCGGGGTCACGGTCAACATCGGGTCGCTCTCCCGGCTGAAAAAGTGCGCCCGGGAGTTCCCCGGCCGCCGCATCTGCCTCCGGTTCAATCCCGACGTCCGCGACGGCGACAGCGCCATGACCATGACCGGCGGCGACCTGACCAAATTCGGAATTCTGCTGGACTGCGCCGACGAAGCCGCCGCCATCGCCGCCTCCGGCGGTCTGCATGTCACCGGTCTGCACGAACACACCGGCAGCGGTCTGCAGCACGCCGAATCGGTCCTCCAAAGTATGGACAACCTCATGGGCATTGCAACGTCCGCCCGCTTCCCGGAACTGGAATTTCTCGATTTCGGCGGCGGCTTCAAGGTGCCGTACCGGGACGACGAACCCCGCATCGACTACGTGGACATGGGCGGGAAGATCGCGGCCAAATTCGCCGCCTTCTGCGCCGGATACGGGAGGAAACTGCTGATGCGTTTCGAGCCGGGCAAGTACCTTTCCGCCGAATGCGGCACACTGATCGTCGAAGTCAACACCATCAAGCACAACCGTTCCCGGGTCATCGCCGGGTGCAACTCCGGTTTCCCCCAACTCATCCGCCCGGTGCTGTACGGCGCTTATCACAAGATCGTCAACCTGAGCAATCCCGACGGCAGACCCGCCGTCTACGACGTCTGCGGCAACATCTGCGAGACCGGCGACCGGTTCGCGGAACAGCGGGAACTGCCGGAGATCCGGGAGTACGATCTGCTGGCCATCGGCAACGCGGGGGCGTACTGCTATTCCATGGGGTCGGTCTACAACCTCCGTCCCATGCCCGCCGAAGTGGTGGTGAAAGGCGGGGAGGTTTTCGACTTCCGTCCGGCGGAGAGCGACACCGAACTGGTGAACCGGGTCCTGGATCGGGGAAAGGGCCGCTGATCATGCTCCACGGAATCCTCGACCCCGAACCGGGCAGACTGGTTTTCGCCCTTTTCGACGGACCGGCGAAACTGCACCAGGCGGAGTGCGTCATGCAGCCCCGGGATGCTTCCGGGATGCCGGATTTCATCGCGGGGGAACTGGAAACGTGCGGTCACGTGCTGGCGGATGTCCCCCGCTGGACCTTCGGCGCGGGACCGGGCAGTTTCACGTTTCTGCGGGTGGCGGCGGCGCTCGGCGCGGGCTGGGCGGCGGGGCACGACCGGATGAAGTTCCGCTGTCTTCCCGGCGCGCTGGCGCTGGCGGCGGCGCTTCGTCCCGCGCCCGGGGAGACGGTGGGGGCGGTCTACGACGGCCGCAACCGGGAACTGCTCTGCTTCGGCGTGACCGCTGCGGCGGACGAACTGATCCCCTCCGGCGAGGAGCGGATTCTCACCGCGGACGCGGCGGCGGCGTACTTCGCCGCGCACCCCATGCGTCTGGCGGCCTTTGCCAAAGACGCGCCGGCCCTGCGCGAACTGCTGGGCGATCGCGTGGATTTCACCGTGGCGGAACCCGATCTGACGGCGCTGGCGCTCAGCCGGGCCGCATTTGACAACGATCCCGACAAAATGGTCTACATCCGTCCGGCGGTGGCCGGACGCTGAAAGGCGGCAGTATGCCCGAGGAACCGATCTGGAGTGTCAGCGACGTCAACCGCGCCGTGCGGGAGACGCTGGAGGGGGCGTTTCTGCCCTTCTGGGTCGGCGGCGAAGTCGGCTCGTTTCTGCCGCACCGTTCCGGGCACGCCTATTTCCAACTCAAGGACGACAAATCCCAACTCCGGGCCTGCTGGTTCGGCGGTGCGGCCCGCTGCCGGAGCCTCGGGGTGGACAACGGAGTCAAGGTGGAGGCATACGGTTCGCTCTCGGTTTACGAGGTCCGGGGCGAATACCAGTTCACCGTCAAGCAACTCCGGCTGGCCGGAGTGGGCGATCTCCAGCGCCGGTTCGAGGAGGTGAAGCGGAAACTCGCCGCCGAGGGGTTGTTCGATCCGGCCCGGAAAAAGCCCGTCCCGCTGCTGCCGGGACGCATCGGCGTGGTCAGCAGTCCCTCCGGCGCGGCGATCCGGGACTTCCTCCAGATTCTCGACCGCCGCTTTCCCAACGTCCACGTCAAGATTTATCCGGCGCAGGTGCAGGGGGCGGGCGCCGCCGCGCAGGTGGCCGCCGGGGTCCGCTTTTTCAACCGCACCCGCAGCGCGGACGTCATCGTCGTCACCCGGGGCGGCGGCAGCATGGAAGACCTCTGGTGCTTCAACGAGGAGGACCTCGCCCGGGAGATCGCCGCCAGCGCCATTCCGGTCATCAGCGCGGTGGGACACGAGATCGACTTCACCATCTGCGACTTCGCCGCCGATTTGCGCGTTCCCACGCCCTCGGCGGCGGCGGAACTGGTCATCGGGCGCCACGACGACATCACCTCCCGGCTGGAACGGTGCGCCAAAGACATGACCGGATCGCTCCGCACCGGTCTGGCCGACCGCCGGGCGAAGTTGGAGCGTCTGGCCGGCAGCGTGGTCTTCCACGAGCCCCGCCGCCTCGTCGATCTGCGGCGGCAGTATCTGGACGAACTGGATTCCCGGTTGAGCGCCGGAGTCAAAATGCAGCACACCGCCGCCGCGCACCGGCTGGACAAACTCTCCGGCGCGCTGAATACCCTCAATCCCCGGCGGCAGTTGGAACGCGGCTACGCCATGGTCTTCGACGGTTCCGGCACCCGGCTCGTCACCACAAAGGAACACGCCCCCGGCACCCCGCTTCACATCCATTTCGCCGACGGTTCCGTCGAGGTCAAGACCGTATGAGACCGCTTTCGCTGTGGACCCGGTACGGGGATCTGGGAGCGTCCAGCCGGCTCCGGTTCCGCCAGTACGTCCCGTTTCTGACGGCGGCGGGCTGGGACGTGACCCGGTATGAGTTCTTTACGGACGATTATCTGCGGCGGTTGTATGCCGGAAAAGGACGGTCTTTTGCCGCGCTGGTCTCCGGCTGGGGGCGGCGGCGGCGCGAGATGCGGCGCGAAGCGCCGGACACCCCGGCGCTGATCGAGTACGAACTGCTGCCCTATCTGCCGCCCGCATGGGAGAGGAAGTTTCTCGCCTCCCGCAAGTATGTGCTCAACTTCGACGACGCCGTCGAACTGCGTTACGCCCGGTTCCCGGGACTGCGGGATAAATTCCGGGAACTGGTCTCCGGGGCCGCGGGCGTGATCGTCGCCAACGCCGCGCTGCACGCCCGCTTCGCCCCCTTCAACGCCAACGTGCTGGACCTGCCCACCGTACCGCCGCCCCTGCCGCCGGATTTTTCCCCGGAACCGGCGGCGCGGTTCACGCTGGTCTGGATCGGTACGCCGGTGACGTTCGCGTACCTGCGGGAACGGAGCGAAGCACTGAGACAGGCCGCGCGGACCGTGGATATGGACCTGCTCATCGTCGGCGGGACCGCCCCGCTGCCCGGAATCCGGTGCGAACTCATTCCCTGGTCGGAAGCGGCGGAACTTGCCGCGTTGCGGCGCGCCAACGTCGGCATCATGCCGCTTCCGGATACCCCCTTCGCCCGGGGAAAATCCGCCTACAAACTGCTGCGGTACCTCCAGTGCGGCTTGCCCGCCGTCGCTTCGCCCGTCGGCGAAAACCGTCGGGTACTGCGTCCCGGCGAAACCGGATTTTTCGCGGAAACCGACGCGGAATGGGCGGAAGTTGTTTCCCGACTGGCCGACCCCGCCCGCCGCGCCGCCATGCGCCCCGCCATCCGGTCCGCCGCGGCGGAGTATACGCTCGCGGCGGCGGCCGACCGCCTGACCGCCTTCCTGCGTGTGCTTGGGTGAAGACTGGCGGACTGCGGAACGGCGGGATGCAAGGCGGGGCGTTGTTTTTTTTGCAGGGGGCTCACGCCGCCCCCTGCACCCCGGCGGCGGCCAGGGCCGCGTTTGGTACTGGGTGTGGTTGGATTCTCGGCGCTGGTGGTGGTTCGGCTCATGTGGCGCAATGCTGCGATCCGCTTCCGCCTTTTTTGGCGAAAGCGGCTCTTGTCTTGCGCCACGAGTTGCCACCCGGGGGTAGCCCCCGGACCCCCGGCGCGTCGGCTCCGCCACCGCGCGTCTCGCGCTCCCGTTGGTCGCGCGGCGGTCTGCCAACGCTTGGTTTGCAAGCGGATGCGAGGCGGTTGCCGCCGAGCGCGGAGCCGCATGTGAACGTACTGCGCGAACGCTGCCGCGTCGCGCAGCGCCCCGGAGAAATCCGGGGCGGTGAACGGAGGCGAGCAGTAAGCCGCGAGCGAAGACGGCCTTTCAAGGCCGTCAAGCGCAGGCGCTGAAAAATGAACGGGAACTCACGAAACCACATCCGCCCGCGTCCATACGCCTCTCAAGAACTCTCGTGACCCCATTTGCTCCATGCCGGGAAAAGTGAGAGTTTGAGAGAGAAAACCGCCAGCGGTTGTCTCTCTCAAGCGGCCCAACGCCTGGCATTTCATCCCGCCGCCATGCAGTCCGCCGGACAACGCCCGGCTCGCATCCCGTCGCCTGCAGTCCGCCGAACAACGCCCGGCATCCCATCCCGCCGCCCCTCCCGATCAAGCCGCGACGACTTCGCGGCGGCACGTTTGCCGCCCAAAGAGAATAACCGAAGAAAGGCGTTGCGGGCGACCGGACTGTCATTCAAGTTGATGGCGCAACTGCCGCACTTCTGTTTGAATGCGGTCGATTTCCGCTTGACCGGCGGTGATCCTCTTCTGTAACTCCGCCTCATCGCCGGTTGCGGTGTCACGCTGATCGTTCCGGGATTTTTCCTGTTTCTTAAGTGATTCGATTTCTGCCCTGCACTCCTGAAGTTTCGTTTCCGCCGTACGGATTCGTCGTTGGATATCCACTTCACTTTGGAAGTTCACCGCGTAGGCGGTGGCCCTTTTTTTCGTCCACACCTGACCATGGGTACTGCACTCGTAGCGGACGGGGAAATTGTAGTACCGTCTCCGTTCGTAATTCAAGGCGCGATTATGGTATTCCGGATGAAATCCCTCCTTACCGCCGCAGTAAACGCAGACGATCTTCCCGCCCGGAATCTGAACGTAATGTTTCCCCTCACTTGTGAATCTGTGGGTAAACTTGAAGTCGGCAAATTTAAGGGAACCTCTATCAATATCTGTTTGACAGAAATTCCGATTGTTTCTGTTTGAAAATCTCCGAATGAGATTTTTCTGTGTTTTACGTTAACGCTTTGACTTCTCTTCTACACGGATCCTCGACTGAAAAAGCCGACATTTTATTTGTTTTTTGTCCGGAAAACCTCCTTTTATGCGGTCTGCCTCATCAA
>JALEMG010000010.1 GCA_022768375.1 Lentisphaeria bacterium | reverse complement strand
GCCTCCTGCAGCATGCGCTTCTCGTTGCGCACGATGATGTCCGGCGCGCCCAGCTCCAGCAGGCGCTTGAGGCGGTTGTTGCGGTTGATGACGCGGCGGTACAGGTCGTTCAGGTCGGAGGTCGCGAAGCGGCCGCCGTCGAGCTGCACCATCGGGCGTAGATCCGGCGGCATGACCGGGATGACCTCGAGGATCATCCACTCCGGCTTGTTGCCGCTCATGCGGAAGGCCTCGACGACCTCCAGGCGCTTGATCGCCTTGGCGCGCTTCTGGCCCTCGGTCTCGCGCTCGCGCTCCTTCTCGGTCAGCTCGGCGATCTCGGTGCGCAGCTGCTGGCTGAGCGCGTCGAGGTCGATGCGCTGGAGCAGCTCCTTGATCGCCTCGGCGCCCATGCCCACGCGCAGCGGGGCCTTGCCCATGTCGATGTCGGCCTTGTAGCTCGGCGCGCTGATCTGCTGGCGGTACTCCGTCTCGGTGAGGATGGAGTTGGCGCGCAGCGCGGTGCAGCCGGGGTCGAGCACGATGTAGGACGCGAAGTAGAGCACCTTTTCCAGCGCGCGCGGGGAGATGTCCAGCAGCGTGCCCATGCGGCTCGGGATGCCCTTGAAATACCAGATGTGGGAGACCGGGGCGGCCAGCTCGATATGGCCCATGCGCTCACGGCGGACCTTCGCGCGGGTCACCTCAACGCCGCACTTGTCGCAGATGATGCCCTTGTTGCGCACGCGCTTGTACTTGCCGCAGTTGCACTCCCAGTCCCGAGTCGGGCCGAAGATCTTTTCGCAGAAAAGTCCGCCCTTCTCCGGTTTCAGCGACCGGTAGTTGATGGTCTCCGGGTTCTTGACCTCTCCGTGGGACCAACTCCGGATCACATCCGGAGACGCCACGCTGATGGAGATCGCGCCGAACGAAGTCGCCGGGTCCTGCCCCAGCAATTCCCGATAAGCAAAAGTATTGTCGATCAAGGTTAAACCCTCCCTTGAGTGTTATTGTTACCGATCCTCGCCGCCGCGCACGGTGCGAATATCCAACCCGAGACTCTGCATTTCCTTCAACAGCACGTTGAAGGATTCCGGCCGACCGGCGGTCAGCACGTTGTGGCCCTTGACGATCAGTTCGTAGATCTTGGACCGCCCGTTGACGTCATCCGACTTCACCGTCAGCATCTCCTGCAGATTGTACGCCGCACCGTAGGCTTCCAGCGCCCAGACCTCCATTTCGCCGAACCGCTGGCCGCCGTGCTGCGCCTTGCCGCCCAGCGGCTGCTGCGTGACCAGCGAATACGGACCGACGGCCCGGGCATGGATCTTGTTGGCGACCAGGTGATCGAGTTTCAGCATGTAGATCTCGCCGACCATCACCCGCTGATCGAAGCGGTCCCCGGTCCGGCCGTCGTACACGTCGGTCTTGCCGTCGTACACGTAACTGCCGTCTTCCTGACGGGCGAAGCCCCAATGATAGTTCTTGCCGCCGTGTTCCTCGGCAAACCTCACATTGGCCTTCTCCATCATCTCGACGATGTCCTTTTCCCCGGCGCCGTCGAATACCGGAGTGGCGACCTTGATGCCCAGCATCTTCGCCGCCCATCCGAGATGGGTCTCCAGCACCTGCCCGATATTCATCCGGCTCGGCACGCCGAGGGGATTCAGGACGATGTCCACCGGAGTGCCGTCTTCCAGGAACGGCATATCCTCCACCGGCACGATCCGGGAAACGATACCCTTGTTGCCGTGACGACCGGCCATCTTGTCGCCGACCTGAAGTTTGCGCTTGCAGGCGACATAGACCTTGACCCGCTTGATGGTGCCCTGATCATCTTCGCCGCTCTCGCTGTTCAGCGAATGCAGCCGCGCTTCGTTCTCCTCGAACCGCTCCTTGAAACTGTCGATGATGTCGGCGATGGCTTTTTTCACATCGCAATCCTCCATCTCCCACGTGTCGTGGCGGGCCGCCAGTTTCTGGATCGGACTGCGGGTGATCTTGCGGTTGGCGGGCACCAGCACCTTGCGGTCCGCGTCCGCGCCGTCCACGATCGGCACCGGGATCTTGACTCCCAGCATGATTTCGGACAGTCTCTCGGTCAGGTCCGCGACGATGGCGTTGTTGTTCTCTCTGTACTCGTTGCGCAGCGCCTTTTCCTGATTCTTTTTCTCGGTCTTGGTCATGCCGGGCTTGGTCGGACTGTCCTTGACGTACTCGGCGCGGATATCCATGACGATGCCGCCCTTGCCGCTGGAAACGGTCAGACTGGAATCCTTGACATCCGCCGCCTTTTCTCCGAAAATCGCCCGGAGCAGCCGTTCCTCCGGCGCCAGTTCGGTTTCGCTTTTCGGTGTGATCTTGCCCACCAGAATATCTCCGGGCTTGACCTCGGCTCCCTCGATGACGATGCCGCGGCTGTCCAGATTGCGCAGCGCGTCCTCGCCGACGTTGGGAATATCCCGCGTGATCTCCTCCGGCCCGAGTTTGGTGTCCCGGCTGGTGATCTCGAATTCGTCCACGTGCACGCTGGTGTAGATGTCCTCTTTCACCAGCCGTTCGCTGACGATGATCGCGTCTTCAAAGTTGTATCCGCACCACGGCATGAACGCCACCAGCACGTTGCGGCCGAGCGCCAGTTCGCCGTTGTACGTCGCGGCGCCGTCGGCCAGCAGATCGCCTTTTTTCACCTTGTCGCCGCGCCGGACCCGGGGACGCTGGTTGATGCAGGTCCCCGCGTTGCTGCGCAGGTACTTGTACAACCGATAGGTGCGTCCCTTCACCGTCTCGTCCGGCATGTTCCCGTCGGGGGTGACGATGATATGGTCGCTGTTGACTTCCGCGACCACGCCGTCTTCCCGGGCGACGATCACCGCGCGGGAATCCCGGGCGATACGCTCCTCCAGACCGGTCCCCACATACGGGGAATCCGGCATCAGCAGCGGCACCGCCTGCCGCTGCATGTTGGAACCCATCAGCGCGCGGTTGGCGTCGTCGTGTTCAAGGAACGGAATGATCCCGGCGGCGGCGCTGACCAACTGCTTGGGCGACACGTCCATGTAGTCGATGCTCTCCCGGGGATGCTCCGCGGACTCGCCGCCCTTGCGGCACATCACCATCTCGCGGACGAAGCGGTTGTCCTCGTCCAGCAGCGCGTTGGCCTGCGCGATGACGAACTGTTCCTCCTTGTCGGCGGTCAGGTAGTCGATGTCGCCGGTCACCTGCCCGTTGACGACCTTGCGGTACGGAGTTTCCAGAAATCCGTACTCGTCGATGATGGCGTACAGCGCCATGGAACTGATCAGACCGATGTTCGGACCTTCCGGGGTCTCGATCGGGCAGATCCGCCCGTAGTGACTGGAGTGCACGTCGCGGACTTCAAACCCGGCCCGATCCCGGCTCAAACCGCCGGGGCCGAGGGCCGAAAACCGGCGCTTGTTGGTCAACTCGCTCAGCGGGTTGTTCTGATCCATGAACTGGGACAACTGACTGCGGGCGAAAAAGTCCCGCACCACGCCGGCGAACGTTTTCGGATTGATGAGTTTGGAAGGGGAGATATTCGGCTCCTCGAAGGTCATTCGCTCCCGGATCAGCCGCTCGGTGCGCAACAGCCCGGCCCGGCACTGATTCTGCAGCAGTTCGCCCACGGTCCGCACCCGGCGGGCACCCAGATGGTCGATGTCGTCCACCGGTCCGTTGGTGTGGTGCAGTTCGATCAGCATCTTCGTCGCTTCGATCAGGTCCCTCGGGTCCAGAGTGCGCAGATCGGCGGGCAAGTCCAGTTTCAGCCGCTCGTTGAGTTTGTGGCGGCCGACCATGCCCAGATCGTAGCGGCGGTTGTCGAAGAACAGCCGCTTGATCAGCAGTCTCGCGTTGTTGAAGTTGATGGGGTCGCCGGGACGCATCCGCTGGTAGATCGCCTTCAGCGCCTCCTCCTCGTTGCGGGCGGGGTCTTTGCGCATGGTGGCAAAAATATACCCCTCGTTCGGCGGCACCACCGCCACTTCCACCGAGGTGATCCCGTTGTCCTGCATGTCGGCCAGCGCCTTCTCACTGAGTTGGAGCAGTTCGCCGACGATCACTTCCTCCGCGCTGTTGGTCACGGCATCGACCGTGTAGTACTTGGAAAGGTCCTTCTCCTTGAGCAGCGTGCTGAGATTCATCTTCTTCAGCGGGTAGAACTGCTTCAGAATATCATGGTTGGTCGGATAACCGATCGCTCGGAAAAACGTGGTGATGTAGAACTTGCGGCGGCGGCGGCGACGGTCCAGATAAATCTGGATCAGCCCGCTCTGGTCGAACTGAACGTCCATCCAACTTCCCCGGTCGGGAATCACCCGGTAACTGTACAGCATACGGCCGGAGGTGTGGCGGTTCTTTTCGAAGCAGATGCCGGGACTGCGGTGCAACTGGCTGATGATCACCCGCTCCGCGCCGTTGATGATGAACGTCCCCTGCTCGGTCATGATCGGGATATCGCCCATGAAGACCCGCTCCGGAATCTCCACGTCCTTGACCTTGAGCAGGAAGTTCACATAGAGCGGCGCATCGTAGATCTTGCCGTCCTTGATGCAGTCGATCACGTCGCTTTTCTGCGGCGGGCATTCGCCGATCTCGTAGGAGACGAACTCCAGTGACATATTCTTGTCAAAACTCTCGATCGGGAAGATCTCCATGAAAACTTCCTGAAGTCCCTGCCGCTTGCGTTCGGCAGGCGGCACGTAACGCTGCAGGAAATTGTCGTAGGAATCGACCTGGAGCCCGATCAGATCGGGCATTTCCAGCACATCATGCAACTTTCCGAAATTTTTCCGTTCCGCCATAGTGTTACCTTATCTGTTACGGTTATCGGTCATTTTTATTTGAAAATAATTTGCAAATCGTTGCTCCTCAGCGAGTTGCATATTAAAGCCATTGCCTCTGCACAAAACAGCCGATCTCAACTTCCCCCTTGTCGGGGGACGAAATCGGAACCTGATCGGGAACGGACAAAAAACCACATCCGCGTCCCGGGAATCCCGCGCCGGTCCAGCAAAAAACCACACTGTCCGACGGGAAAATTTTTTCTTTTCGGCGATGCTTTCCGCACTCTCCGCCCGACGGTATCGCCATCCCATCGGGAAAACACGAAACCGCGGCGGACGGGGACTGATCCCCGCCGCCGTGGTGAAACCCGTGCCGAAATTACTTGACTTCGACTTTGGCGCCGGCGCCTTCCAACTGGGCTTTGATCTTGTCGGCTTCGTCCTTGGCGATGCCTTCCTTGACGGTCTTCGGCGCACCCTCGACCATGTCTTTGGCCTCTTTCAGGCCCAGACCGGTGATGGCGCGGATCTCTTTGATGACGGCGATCTTCTTGCTGTCATCGAAACCGGCGAGGATCACATCGAACTCAGTTTTCTCCTCGGCCGGAGCCGCGGCGGCGGCGGCCGGAGCCGCGGCGGCGACCGCAACCGGAGCGGCGGCGCTCACGCCGAGACGCTCTTCGAGGGTCTTGACCAGTTTGGAAAGTTCCAGAACGGTCATGTTCTCAACGTAGGAAACGAACTCTTCCATTTTGTTTTCTTCGGACATCTTGAATGCCTCCCATGCTTATTGATTGTTCGCGTTCTCAAGTTTGTCTTTATAGGCGTTGACCACGTTGACGATGCTCGACGCTTTGGCGTTAAGCACAGTGACGAGGTTGCGCGCCGGAGCCTGAAGGACACCGAGCAGCATTGCCTGAAGCACCGGTTTGGCCGGCAGATCCGCCAGCGCGCCGACTTCGGCGGCGGACAGCACCGCGCCGTCCATGTAACCGCCTTTGGCCTTGACCTGTTCCTGTTTCTTCCCGAATTCCGCCAGCAGTTTGGCCACGGCACTGCTGTCGCCCCTGCCGAACACCATCGCGGTGCTGGCGGTCAGGTCGATCGCCTCAACTCCGGCCAGTTCCAACTGGTCGGCGGCTTTCCGGATCAAGGTGTTCTTCATCACCCGGCAGACCGCGCCCTGAGCGGCGAGTTGATTGCGCAGGTCGGAGAAACTCTTGACCGTGATGCCGGCGTAGGAGACGAAATAGACGAAGTCGGAATTCTTGACCGCATCGACGATCGAATTCACCAGATAGACTTTTTCACTTCTCATTTCGCCGCCCTCACCAATTCCTTGAGGTTGATCTTGATGCCGGGGGTCATCGTAGCGGAGATCGTGCAGGAGATGATGTACACCCCCTTGGCCGAAACCGGACGCGCCTTTTGAATCGCATCACAGAGGGCGTCGAAGTTCTCCTTGAGCGCATCCGCCTCGAACGACAACTTGCCGATGGGCACGTGCACGCAGGCGCCGCGGTCCGCACGGAACTCCGCACGACCGGCTTTCGCCTCACGCACCGCCGCACCGACCGCGTCGGTGACCGTTCCCGTCTTGGGATTCGGCATCAGACCGCGGGGACCGAGTTGACGTCCCAAAGGACGCACCATTTTCATCGCTTCCGGCGTGGCGATCAGGGTGTCGAAATCCTGAAAACCGTCCTTGATCCGCTGAACCAGGTCTTCGTACCCCACGATGTCGGCACCCGCCTCCTTGGCTTCCGCCGCCGCCGGACCGTCGCAAACCACCGCCACGCGGACCTGTTTGCCGGTTCCCCGGGGCATCGGGCAGACGCCGCGGACCGTCTGATCCGACTTGCGCGGATCAATGCCGAGTTTGTACGCGACTTCGACGGTCTGATCGAACTTCACTCCCGGCAGAGCCTTGAGCAGAGCGATCGCCTCGCCGACGCCGCGGCGCAACTGGAGGTCGCCCAGCGACTCCAACTGCTTTCTGTACAGTTTGCTTCTACGCATCGACCACCTCGATTCCCATGCTGCGCGCGGTTCCTTCGATGATGCGCATCGCCGCTTCTTCACTCCGGGCGTTGATGTCTTCCCGTTTGATCTGGACGATTTCACGGATCTGCGCGCGGGTGATTTTCCCCGCTTTCTCGCTGCCCGGCTTCTTGGCGCCGGATGCGAGCCCCGCGGCTTTCTTGATCAGAACCGCCGCCGGGGGGGATTTGCAGATGAACGTGAACGACCGGTCCTGATAGACCGTGATCACCACCGGAATAACCGTACCGCTCTGAGCTTGAGTGGCGGCATTGAACTGCTTACAGAACTCCATGATGTTACAGCCCGCGGCACCCAGCGCCGGTCCGATGGGGGGAGCCGGATTCGCTGCGCCTGCCGGGATCTGCAACCGGATCAAGCCTGTAATCTTCTTTGCCATGATTACTTCCTTTACTTCGACACCGTCCGGTCAGGATTGACAGGATTCCTCCCGCGACCGATGTCCACTCCTTCTCACTAAAGTCTCGAACCCGCGGTCACACCGCCGGCTCGACCTGCCAAAACTCCAATTCCACCGGGGTCGAACGCCCGAAGATCGAGATCACCACCGTCAGCCGGCCGCGGGTCTCGTCGACACTCTCCACGTTGCCCTCGTATCCCATGAATGCGCCGTCCTTGATCCGGACCACATCGCCGACCTTGACCCCGATGACCAGCATCGGCGGCGGCGTCTCTCCGGCCAGCGCCGGATTCATGTCCAGAAACTCCTGCTCCGTCAGCGGAGCCGGACGGGTGGCGTTGCCCAGAAAACCGAGCACACCCTGAACGTTGCGCACGAAATACCACGCCTTCTCGTTAACCGCGCCGTCCTCCCCGTAAAGGTCCATGCGCACCAGCACATAGCCGGGGAAGAATTTTTTCGTCACGGTCACCGCCTTGCCGCGGCGAATCTCCTTGACTTTATTCTCCGGGATCAGCGCCTCGTAAACGGGGATCTCGTCTCCCAGATGCAACTGCCGGTTAATGGTGTCCCGCACTTTGTTCTCGTGCCCGGACAAGGTCTGAATGACAAACCACTGACCGCGGGTATCCTGCTGTTTTTCGACTGCTTCGTCCATAACTTAATCCACCGGAACTTCCATGCGTTGAAACTAACTGCGCACCGTCACCCAACGGATGAGCACCCGGGCGATCTCATCGACGCCGGCGACAAAACAGGCCAGAACGACCATCGCCACCACGACCAGCAACGTCGATTCCAGCAACTGGCGGCGGCTGGGCCACGAACAACGCCGCAATTCGGCAACCGTATCCGCGCAAAAACCGCGGATGCGACCGGTCATGGAATCAAAACCGGCGATCCAACCCTTTTTGTTCTTCTCCATATCGTCCCTGTTTCGCCTCGTTATCCGTCATTCGGAATACTGGCAGGAAAGGTGAGGCTCGAACTCACGACCTGCGGTTTTGGAGACCGCCGCTCTAGCCAACTGAGCTACTTTCCTGTACAAAAACCTATCCCGCGATGTCAGCGGGTTTCCTTGTGTACGGTGTGCTTGCGCTCAAAAGGGCAGTACTTCTTCTTTTCCAGCCGCTCGGGAGTGTTGCGCTTCTCCTTCGTCGTCGTATAATTGCGACGCTTGCACTCCGTACACTCCAAAATCACCAGTTCACGAGCCATTTCAGCCCTCTATCATATTCAGTTTGTTTATTACGACATTATCCCGGACCGTCGTTTTTCGCGGCGGTCCGGGACTGAATCCGCACTTCAGGGGCAACCCCTGAAATCGCTTACTCAACGATCTCGGTAACCCGACCGGAGGCAACCGTGCGGCCGCCTTCGCGGATGGCGAACCGGAGACCTTTCTCCATGGCGATCGGAGCGATCAACTCGACCGAGATGGAGGTGTTGTCGCCGGGCATCACCATCTCCACACCCTCTTTCAGAGTGATGGTGCCGGTGACGTCGGTGGTCCGGAAGTAGAACTGCGGGCGGTAGTTGTTGAAGAACGGAGTATGACGTCCGCCTTCCTCTTTGCTCAGCACGTAGATCTCGCCTTTGAACTTGGTATGCGGAGTGATGGCGCCCGGCTTGGCCAGCACCTGGCCGCGGACGACTTCCTCTTTCTTGGTGCCGCGGAGCAGGCAGCCGATGTTGTCGCCGGCCTGACCCTCGTCCAACTGCTTGCGGAACATCTCAACCCCGGTGACGGTGGTCTTGACGGTCGGACGGATACCGACGATCTCCACATCCTCGCCGACGTGGATGACACCGCTCTCCACACGGCCGGTGACCACGGTGCCGCGGCCTTCGATCGAGAACACATCCTCGATCGGCATGATGAAGGGCTTGTCGATCTCGCGCTGGGGCTCCGGAATGAAGGTGTCGACCGCTTCCATCAGTTCGAAGATCGGCGCGCAGTCCGGGCTGTCCACGGCGCCTTCGGCCTCCACAGCCTTGAGCGCGGACCCCTTGATGATCGGAGTGTCGTCGCCGGGGAAATCGTACTTGTTCAGCAGTTCGCGGATCTCCATTTCGACGAGTTCCAGCAGTTCCGGATCGTCCAACTGGTCGCACTTGTTCATGAAGACCACGATCGCGGGCACACCGACCTGACGGGCCAGCAGCACGTGTTCATAGGTCTGAGCCATCGGGCCGTCGGTGGCGGCGATCACGAGGATCGCACCGTCCATCTGAGCGGCGCCGGTGATCATGTTCTTGACGTAGTCGGCGTGTCCCGGGCAGTCGACGTGGGCGTAGTGACGCTTGTCGGTCTCGTACTCCACGTGCGCGGTGTTGATGGTGATTCCGCGGGCCTTCTCCTCCGGAGCGTTGTCGATCTCGTCGTAATGACGGATCTCGCCGCCGCCGAACTTGTTGTGCAGACACATCGTGATCGCGGCGGTCAGCGTGGTCTTGCCATGATCAACGTGGCCGATGGTACCGACGTTGACATGCGGCTTGGTTCTCACAAATTTTTCTTTAGCCATTTTTTCCTCCTGACGGGTTTTGGTTTCCGAACAAAACTCTTACCTGAAAACTGGAGCCTACATCCGGACTTGAACCGGAGACCTCATCCTTACCAAGGATGTGCTCTACCGACTGAGCTATGTAGGCATGCCATGCCCAACCTGAAACTGGTACTCGAGGGGGGACTTGAACCCCCAAGGATTACTCCATATGGACCTCAACCATACGCGTCTGCCAATTCCGCCACCCGAGCATGTTACGCAGACCGGCAAAATCCGGTCTTGAAACGCGAACAACGCCTAATATACCCGCACTCCCGCGGTTTTGCAAACCCCTTTCCCGGATATTTTCGCTTTTTTTTCGTTTTTCATCCCTGAAAACGGGATTCCCCGGACAGAATCCGTTTCACGAATTGCGGTTTGGCGAACGCGGCCCGATGCACCTCCGCGTTGTAGTACCGCAGCGTCCGCGCCAGTTCCGCCTCCGGTTCGCGGGCCGGTTCCGCCGGATTCCGGTCGTCGGAAGCCACGCAGCAGCCGATCATCCCGGTGGGATAGGTCGGAACCGAAATCGCGGCATAATCGGCATGAAGGAAGTTTCTTCCGGCCGCCGTCAGCAGTCGGCCGACCACGTCCGGCAGCAGCCACGGCGATTCGGCCTGGGTCGCCGCCACGCCGCCCGGCCGCAGCGCCCGCTTCAAATCGGCGTAGAAATCCGCGGTAAAAAGCGGGGCGCCCGGACCGCCGGGATCGGTGGAATCCACGATGATGAGGTCGTATTCCTCCGGGTGGCTCTTGACGTATTCGCTGCCGTCGGCAATGTTGACGCGCACGCGAGGGTCGTTGAACCCGCAGGCCAGTTCCGGCAGAAACTCCTGCGCGGCCCGGATCACCTCGAAGTCGATTTCGCAAAGGTCCAGTTGTCTGATGCCCGGATGCCGGCCCAGTTCGCGCAGGACCCCGCCGTCGCCGCCGCCGATGACCAGCACGTTCTCCGGGGCGCCGTGCACGTAGTAAGGCAGGTGCGCCATCATCTCCTGATAGGCGAATTCGTCCGCCGAAGTCAACTGAATGATGCCGTCCAGCAACAGCAGCCGGCCAAGTTTTCTCGTCTCGTAAACTTCGATCTTCTGATACCGGCTCTGCCGGGAACAGAGGGTGCGGGTGACCTCGATGGTCTGACCGTAACCGTTGGCCGCCTCCGTGATCCAGTTGCCTTCCATTCTTCTTTCGCCTCACTCGAATTCCGGTGCTTCGCTCTCCACGTCGCGCCCGTTCCAGCAATAGGTGCAGACCCGGTCCGGCGGCACACCGATCGCTTCGATGAGCGACTCCAGTTTCTGAAATTTCAGCGTCGTCAGATTCAGTTCCTTGCGAATCTCCTCGACCATCCGTTCATACCGGGGCGAACCGTAGACGAGGTACTCCCGCAGCACCTCGTCGGTCACTTTGCCGTTTTCCAGACGCCAGATCGCCCGGCGCGCCGCCAGGTCCAGTTCGCTGCGGGAACGGGAAAAATTCAGAAACCGGCACCCGAATACCAGCGGCGGGCAGGCCGAACGCATGTGCACTTCCTTCGCCCCCCGCCGGTAGAGCCGCCCCACCGTGTCGCGCAACTGGGTGCCGCGCACGATGGAGTCGTCGCAAAAAAGCAGCCGCTTGCCCCGGATCTGCTCGTCCACGGGGACCAGTTTCATCCGGGCGATCTTTTCCCGGATCTTCTGGTTCTGGGGCATGAAACTGCGGGGCCAGGTCGGGGTGTACTTGACGAAAGCCCGCTGGTACGGCTTGCCGGCGGCGTTGGAATACCCCACCGCATGGGCGACCCCGGAGTCGGGAATGCCGCAAATCGAATCGATCTCACCTAAGATCGCGGCATCCCGTTTCGCCATGCTGGCGCCGTTGCGGTAACGGGCGCTCTCGGTATTGACGCCCTCGTAGCAACTCGACGGATAACCGTAATAGACCCAGTAGAAACTGCATATCTTGCAGGTCCGCCCGGGAGCCCGCAACTGCCGGACCCCGTCCGCGGTGATCTCCACGATCTCGCCGGGCCCGAGTTCCCGCACGGTCTCGTAGTCCAGATTCGGAAACGCGGTGGTCTCCATCGTCACCGCGTAGGCCCCTTCCTTGCGCCCGATGATCACCGGGGTGCGCCCGTAGCGGTCCCGCGCGGCGAAAATCCGGTCGCCCCGGAGAATCAGGAGCGAACAGGAGCCGTCGATGACCTTCTGCGCGTATTCGATGCCGGCGGCCACCGTGTTGCCGCGGCTGATCAGCATGGCCGTCACCTCGGTGGGATTGGGCTCGCCGTCGCCCGATTCGGAGAGATGGGAACAGCCCGAGGCGAAGGCCAGATCGACGATCTCCTCGATGTTGTTGATCTTGCCGACCGTACAGATGGCGAACGTCCCCAGTTGACTGGTAATGATGAGCGGCTGGTCCTCCGTATCGCTGATGACGCCGATGCCGCACCGGCCGGAAAAACCGCCGATCTCGTCGTCGAACTTGGAACGAAACTGGGAGTTGCTGATGTCGTGGATCCGCCGGTCGATCCCGCCGTCTTCCCGGGCCACGGCGATGCCGCCGCGCCGCGTACCCAAATGCGAATGATAGTCAATCCCGAAGTAGAGATCGCTCACGCAGTCCCCGACGGAAACAACCCCGAAAAAACCACCCATACCACTTTCCTTCCCGAACTGGTTTCATCCTGACCCGCGATTTTCCGTATTCATAACGTAACTTGCCAAACGCTTTTTTTCAAGACGGCGCCGCGCGTTTTCAAGAAAAAGCCCAAAAAAAACCGCCGGGCCCTTGAAAAAGACTCTCCGAAGTGGTATTTTATGAGAAAACAGCGGAAGTAGGACGCTTCTCCGGGACGGCACACAATTCCACCGCCCGTACCGGGTTGGCGCTTCCGCACGACCGAGGCAAGCTTAGTTTGTACGGCGTCACGATCCTTTTCCGGAATGTTTCCGGGAGGGGGTGGTTACGCGTCTTTTGTCGTGTCGACACGCGTTCGGGTCCGGGTTCCGGCCCCCCGCGGACCCGGCAAAATCATGAAGCGGCAGCAAAACGGCCCAGGGGCCACAACGGGAGAAAGAAAGTTATGAAAGTCAGAGCGTCGGTGAAGCGCAGATGCGAATTCTGCCAGATCATCAAGCGTCACGGCAAGATCCGGGTGATTTGTTCCCGGGATGCGCGCCACAAGCAGTGCCAGGGCTGAATGCCGGGCGGATTCGTCAATTGAAACGAGAGTCTATTCAAACAACATAAAACAAGAACAGGATCAGAAATCATGCCTCGTATTATCGGTGTGGACATCCCCGGGAACAAGCGCGTCGAATACTCGCTGCGCTACCTCTACGGCATCGGACCGGCCAAGGCGCTGGAGATCATCGCCAAAGTCGGCATCGACCGCAACCTCATGGCCAAAGACCTCACGCAGGACCAGATCGGCGCGATCACCAAAATCCTGCAGGACGACCTCGTCGTCGAAGGCGATCTGCGCCGCGCCGTGGCCGCCGACATCCGCCGTCTCCAGCAGATCAACTGCTATCGCGGCATCCGGCATCGCCGCAATCTGCCCGTTCACGGCCAGCGGACCAAAACCAATGCCCGCACCCGCAAGGGCAAGAAGGTCACCATCGGCGCCATCCGCGACAAAACTCAGCGCCGTCTTGCGGCCAAAGCCTGATCCGGCCGCGGCGTGAGTTCCGGTGATTCAACCGTCTGAAACAATAACCAATTTGGGAAGAAAATAAGATGTCTGAAGAAGTGCAAGTCGCAGAAGTCGCTGCCCCGGAAGCGGAAACCCCCGTTGCCGCCCCGGTCAAGCAGCGCAGCAAGAGCGGACGTTACATTCCGAGCGGGATCGCCTATGTTCTGGCGACGTTCAACAATACCAAAGTCACCTTCACCGATCTTCACGGCAACGTGATCTGCTGGTCCACCGGTGGAAAGAACGGGTTCAAGGGATCGCGCAAATCCACCGCCTACGCCGCGCAGGTCATCGCCGGCGACGCGGCCAAAAAAGCCCAGTTGCTGGGCATGAAGGAAGTCGAAGTCCGCATCAAAGGACCCGGCGCCGGTCGTGAGTCCGCGGTTCGCGGCATCGCCGCCGCCGGCATGGAGATCAGCGTGATTAAGGATATCACTCCGGTCCCCCACAACGGCTGCCGTCCCCCGAAACGTCGCCGCGTCTGATGTCCCGCCGCGGCGGTGCGCCGCCGCGGGGAACACATCCGGCAAGTTTGGATTGAATCAAGTGTCTGCTGGACACCAGCAATTTTTGGAGGATAAGAGTCATGAGTTCATCAATCGGTTTCCCGATGCCCAAGTCGATCGTTGTCGATGAAGCGACCGAGACCCCGACCTATGCGAAATTTACCGCCCAGCCGCTTCAGCGCGGTTTCGGTCACACGCTGGGCAATTCGCTGCGCCGGGTGCTGCTGTCGTCGCTCGACGGCGCGGCGATCAGTTCCGTGCGTATCGACAACGCCAAGCATGAGTTTGATTCTCTTGACAACGTGGTCGAAGATATTACGGAGATCGTGCTCAATCTGAAGTGCGTCAAACTCAATATCCATGCCGAGGGTCCGAAAACTCTGGAGATCGTCAAGGACAAGGCCGGCGCCGTCACCGCCGCCGACATCGTCTGCGACAGCACCGTCGAAGTGCTCAATCCGGAGCAGTTGATCTGCACGTTGGACAAGGACAAGAAATTCCACGCCGTCATCGAAGTCGTCTCCGGACGCGGCTATCTGCCCGCCGAGGAGAGCGTGGTGAACCGGACCATCGGAACCATTCCGGTGGACTGCCTGTTCAGCCCCGTCACCCGCGTCAACTATCAGGTCGGCGCCGCCCGGGTCGGCGAAGAGACGGAAATGGACAGTCTGGAGTTGGAAATCTGGACCGACGGTCGGGTCACGCCGCGCAACGCGCTGGAGGAAGCGGCCCGGATCCTGCGCGACCACCTGCAGCCTTTCATGGGTTCCCAGGTGCAGGAAAAGAACGTCGTGCTGACCGAGGAAGAAGCCAGACAGTTCAAAATGCTCTCGCAGGATGTGGAGGTGCTCGACCTCTCCGTGAGGGCCATGAACTGCCTCAACAGCGCCAACATCAAGTTGGTGTTCGAGTTGTGCAACAAGACGGAGAGCCGGATGCTGAAATACCGCAACTTCGGCAAAAAATCCCTGGACGAAATCAAGGAAAAGATCGAAAAGCACGGATTGGAACTGGGGATGACCCTGAGCGACCGCCTGCTTGCCGCCCTCGAAGCGGAAGCGGCCAAGGTTCGCGCCAACGCCGAAGAGAAAAAAGAAGGAGAGTAACCGATCATGCGTCATAAAGTCGCCACTTTCAAGGTCGGACGTTCCGGCGCCCATCGCCGGGCCATGCTTGCCAACATGGCGAACAGTCTGTTCATCCACGGTCAGATCGAGACCACTCTGGTCAAGGCCAAAGAACTCCGCCGTTTCGCGGAAAAACTCATCACCATCGGCAAAAAAGGCGACATCCACAACCGTCGTCTCGCCTATGCGAAACTCCACAGCCGGGACGCGGTGAAGCACCTGTTCGACGTGGTCGCGCCCGAGTACGCGAACCGCAACGGCGGATACACCCGGATCTACAAACTGGGGTTCCGTCGGGGCGACGCCGCCGAAATGTGCCTGATCCAACTGGTCAAGGCCGAGGCGGAAGCCGCCAAGACGGAAGACAAGGCGGAATAATCCGCCGCACCGCTGTCAGCAACCCGGGGGAAGTGCAAACTTCCTCCGGGTTTTTTATGATCCTTCCGAACGGATATCAGAGGGGCTCCTCGCCCCTCTGACTCCCCCGGCAAGGTTTCACAACCTTGCAACCCCGAGGAAAAAACTTTCGTTTTTTCCCGCTCCTTTTTTTCTTCATCTGCGAAAGCGGGTTGACGCCGCGTCTTTGTTTTTCATCCGAAAAGCAAAGACGTGGACGTCCCCTTCCGATGGCGACCGTATGGAATAATGCCAATCACCGTTTTGCCTATCGAATACCGCAAATCCCGCGCCCCTGACCCGCCTTTTTTGGCGAATCAGGGGACTTGTCTTTGCTATGGCTTCCGTTACCCGTATTGTGATGTTTTTGGCCCCCTTTTTACCGTACGTTCCTGACTGCGGACCAATTACCGCCTGCGACGATTACGGGTGCTTTTTTTGGGGGAAAAATTGTAGTGGCATACGCAAAAAACATGGCCTTTTTTCACAAGGAAAGATAAGACAGGAAAAAGCCGCTGTATCGGTCCCCTCTGTGAGAAAGCGACAAAAACATCGAGATCGTAACCAAAAGACGGTGATGCTGAAACATCATCGAAAAATGACGGTTCCGACAATTGCGCGCCGCTTCCCGCAAACATCTGCAATCGTTGTAAACGGGGATCGGTCGGCGGTCGGGAGCGTTCGGCGGGAGGGGGTGACAAACATGGCAATACGGGTAACGGGGGCCATAGCAAAGACAAGTCCCCTGATTCGCCCAAAAAGGCGGGTCAGGGGCGCAGGATTTGCGGTATTCGATAGGCAAAACGGTGATTGGCGTTATTCCCTACGGCCGCCGTCGGAAGGGGACGCCCGAGTCGGGTTTTTCGGATGAAAAACCAAGACGCGGCGTCAACCCGTTTCTTTTGGCAGCGACAAAAGAGAAGCGGGAAAAAATGCAATTTTTTCCTCGGGTTGCAAGGTGCGAACCTTGCCGATGGGAGTTTGAGGGGCGAGGAGCCCCTCAAAAAAGGGAAACAACGCCTCCGGCCGCCTCAGTGCCGCACCGGGGCGGAGGGACGGAAGTTCCGCTGTCGGGCCGCTTCGTAAAGCAGGATCGTGGCGGCGGCGGCCACGTTGAGGGAGTCGATTTTGCCCAGCATGGGGATATTGACCTTCAGGTCCGCCTGTTCCATCCAGAAATCGGTCAGCCCGGTCTGTTCCGCTCCGACGACGATGGCCACCGGCTGGGTCAGATCCACCTCGGTGTACTTGAAGTCGGTATGCGGCGTGGCGGCGAGAATTTTCACTCCCCGCGCCCGCAGATACGCCAGCGCGGAAGCGTTGTCGCACACCCCCACCGGCACGGAAAAGATCGCTCCGGTACTGGCGCGGATGACGTTGGGATTGTAGAGATCGGTCTTCTTTTCGCAGACGATGAGCGCGTCGGCGCCCGCGGCGTCCGCGCTGCGGAGCATGGACCCGAGATTGCCGGGTTTCTCGATGGTTTCGGCCACGAGATACAGCGGAGAAGCGAATTCCGGGAGCAGGTCCAGATCGTGCCGCCGGACGGCGGCCACGGCCAGCAGACCCTCGGGCCGGTCGCGGTAGGTGATTTTTTCCAGCAGATGCGGAGCCAACTGCACCACCTTGATCCCGGCGGCGGCGAAGCGCTCCAGCAGGGCAAATTCGTTGACGCCGAGGAAGTGTTCCGGGGAAAAGTACACTTCGGACAGTTTCATGCCGTATTCGGCGGCGCGGGTGAGTTCCCGGTAGCCTTCCAGCAGGGTAACGCCTTCCGCGTCGCGGGTCCGGCGGTCCCGGAGTTTGACCAGGTGCTTGACCGCCGGGTTCTGAGCACTGGTGATCGAGAGGTACTGCATTGCGAACGACCGATATGACACATGTATAGTTTTGCCACGCGATTGTGTCATAAATATACACTTCCCCGGGGAAATATTCAAGTCCGACTCCGAAAAATCCCGTCTGGCACGCGCCTTGCTTCCCCGAGGGTGAAGACAAAAAATTACGGAGGTGAAACATGAACATGGACAAACTGACCAACAAGAGCCGCGAAGCGCTGCTCAACGCGCAGAACATCGCGGTGAATTCCGGGCACACGGAACTGCGGGCGCTGCACGTACTGGCCGGACTGCTGGCCGACGAGACCGGGCTGGCGACATCCATTCTGGAAAAGTGCGGGGTCAACGTCGCGCTGTTCCGCGGAAAAATGGAGGCCGAACTGGGCAAACTGCCCCGGCTGGAGGGCGGCAATCAGCCCAATCCGCCCGCGTCGCGGGAGTTCGGACTGGCGCTGAACCGCGCCATGCAGTACGCGCAGGAGATGAAGGACGAATACATCAGCGTGGAACACCTGCTGCTGGGCGTCATGGCCGAGAGCAAGGAGACCGCCGCGCTGCTGGAGCACTCCGGCGTGACGCAGGAAAAAGTCATGCAGGCGCTGCAGTCGCTCCGGGGCAACCAGCGGGTGACCAGCGCGGAACCGGAGGCGACGTTCGACGCGCTCAACAAGTATTCGCGCGATCTGACCCAGATGGCGATGCAGGACAAACTGGACCCGGTCATCGGCCGGGACGAGGAGATCCGCCGGGTGATCCAGATTCTTTCCCGCCGGACCAAGAACAACCCGGTGCTGATCGGGGAACCCGGGGTGGGCAAAACCGCCATCGCCGAGGGTCTCGCCCGCCGGATCGTCCGGGGCGACGTGCCGGAGAACCTCAAGGACCGCCGGGTGGTGGCGCTGGACATGGGCGCGCTGATCGCCGGGGCCAAATACCGGGGCGAATTCGAGGAGCGGCTCAAAGCCGTGCTCAAGGAGGTCACCAGTTCCGAGGGCAAGATCATTCTGTTCATCGACGAACTGCACACCGTGGTGGGCGCGGGCGCTTCCGAGGGTTCCATGGACGCGGGCAATCTGCTCAAACCCATGCTGGCCCGGGGCGAACTGCACTGCATCGGCGCCACCACGCTGGACGAATACCGCAAGTACATCGAGAAGGACCCCGCGCTGGAACGCCGTTTCCAGTCGGTGCTGGTCAATCCGCCGTCGGTGGAGGACACCATCTCCATCCTGCGGGGCCTGAAGGAGCGCTACGAACTGCACCACGGCGTGCGGCTGCGGGACAGCGCGCTGGTGGCCGCCGCGGTGCTGGCGGACAAGTACATCGCGGACCGGTTTCTGCCGGACAAGGCCATCGACCTGGTGGACGAAGCCGCCGCCGCGCTGCGGACCGAGATCGACAGCAGTCCGGTGGAGGTGGACGAGAACCGCCGCAAACTCATGCAGTTGGAAATCGAGATCACCAGTCTGCGTAATGAACAGGACCCCGCGGGGATCAAGCGCCGCGAAACACTGGAGAAGGAGGCCGCCGAACTGCGCGCGCAGGGCAAGGAACTGCAAATTCGTTACGAGAACGAGAAAAAGGCCATCGCCGATCTGCGGCACTACCGCGAAGCGCTGGATCTGGCGAAGACCCAGTTGGAAAAGGCGGAACGCTCCTACGATCTGGAGCGGGCGGCCGAACTCCGCCACGGGACCATCCCGGGGCTGGAGAAGCAACTGGCCGACGCCGAAGCCGCCATCCGGGAATCCAATGCGTCCCGAATGCTGAAAGAGGAGGTGGACGAGGAGGATATCGCCGGGATCATCAGCCGCTGGACCCATATTCCGGTAACGAAACTGATCCAGAGCGAAAAGGAGAAACTGCTGGCCTTGGCCGCGCACCTGCACGAACGGGTCATCGGACAGGACGAGGCCGTGACCGCCGTTTCCGATGCGGTGCTGCGGGCGCGGGCCGGACTGCAGGACCCGGCGCGCCCCATCGCAAGTTTCATTTTCCTCGGCCCCACCGGGGTGGGCAAAACGGAACTGGCCCGGGCGCTGGCCCAGCAACTCTTTGACGACGAGCGGGCGATGGTGCGGATCGACATGTCCGAGTACATGGAGAAATTCAGCGTCTCGCGGCTGATCGGCGCGCCTCCGGGCTACGTCGGCTACGAGGAAGGCGGACAACTGACCGAAGCCGTCCGCCGCCGGCCCTACTCGGTGGTGTTGTTCGACGAGATCGAAAAAGCGCATCCGGATGTTTTCAACATCCTGCTGCAGATCCTGGAGGACGGACGGGTCACGGATTCGCAGGGGCGGACCGTGAGTTTCAAGAATACCATCATCATCATGACCAGCAATCTGGGCAGTTCGCTGATTCTGGAACACCACGGACAGGACCAGGAAAAGTTGAAGGACGAACTTTTCGCGGAACTGCGCCGGCACTTCCGGCCGGAGTTTCTGAACCGGATCGACGAGACGCTGATCTTCCACAGCCTGAACAAGGAGGAGATCCGCCGCATCGTGGCGCTGCAGTTGCAGAAACTGGCGGCGCGGCTGGCGGACAATGACATCACGCTGGAGATCGACGACAGCGCCTGCGATCTGATCGCGGAAGCGGGCTACGACCCGGACTTCGGGGCGCGGCCGCTGAAGCGGGCGATCATCCGGCTGGTGGAGACGCCGCTGTCGCGGAAACTCATCGCCGGAGAAATCATGCCGAACAGCACGGTCAAAGTGCTGGCCAAAGACGGCGATATCGTATTCGCGTAACCGGGCATTCCCGCTGCGCCCCGGGATCGTACCACCCGTCCGCCCGGGGCGGTTTTATTGTGTGGGCTAAAAAGCGTCCGTGTCAAGAAATTTTTGAGAGCAATTTGCTTTTTTTTGCTACAGGTATTATATCAGGGGTCAATATGTATTCATACGGCGAAGGGAATTTCTAAAATGCGGATCAGCGGCGTGGCGCACGGCGTCAATGTTTTGCCCATCCTTCCCTCCGTCTGTTTCAGCAACCTCCGTAATGGCCGCCTCGCAATTCGGGAAAAGCAGAACACTCGTTTTCTCAACAGGAGTGTACGCTTAGTATGAAAATCGCATGCGGCTTGCCAAAAATAAAAGCATTGTTCATCAATAACCTTTTGACCGTGCTGCTTTCTTTCGTTGTCGCGTCGGCGGCGACCGCGTTCATACGCGATTTTATGTCCTCGGAAGAGTTGATCATCCGATTTGAAAAACCTTTTATTGGCGACACTATTTGTAAATAAGATCAGATGGGCTATGCCAAGCAAACCCATTTTTTTGACAGGCTGTCTGTTCCTGATGATTTCAGGCAAAGTTTCGCCGTTGCTGAGAATTCTTGCCGGAGCACTGTGCATATCCGCTCTTTCTCAACTCTATACATATGATCGAATAATTTCCCGCGACCTGAATAATGGCATAATTGGAAGGACATATACATATACCGACATGGAGAAATTTCTCTCCGACCATGCCGATTTGAAATGTGTTTGGGTAGGACCGGATTCTGCGCATTCCGACCTTACATGGATGTTGCTTCGTCAGGTAAATTCCCCCATTGTCAGTATATTCCGTCCTCCGGAAAAGTATAAGAGGGATAATTGTCCGGAACTGATTTTATGGTGCAGACAGAAGAGTTTTCCCCATCTTCCATCTGCTCCAAAAAATTTCCGCCACATCTGGTTTGATAACGAGGATTTCATCGTTGTGTCCAATCAACCGAAATCAAGTTCATCGTCGAGACCGCCACGGATGCCGTAGAAAATCGTTCGTTCCCAAACAGGATATTCATCAAAAAAATCCGACAGAGTCCTATACCGTGATATGTCAGTGTAAATATGTTGCTGAAAATGCTTGCAAAGTGAAATAAAATGGTTTATATTTTTCTCAAGTCTTATGTGATCCGTGCGTCTTTGATGTATTATGGAGGGCCGCTATGTCCAAACCAGCACTGATGATCCTCTGCGGAGGCAAGGGAACCAGACTCCGGGATGTGACGGAGTTGCTGCCCAAGCCGATGGTCCCCATCGGCGAACAGCCGATCGTCTGGCATATCATGAAAACTTATGCCGCATTCGGCGTGCGCCGGTTCATTCTCTGCCTCGGCTACAAGCGGGAAGCGTTTGTGGATTACTTCATGAACTATCACATGCGCATCTCCGACGCCACCATCACGCTCGGACATCACCCGGAAATCCAATTTCACGGCGAAACCCCGGAGTCGGACTGGCAGGTGACGCTGGCCGGCACCGGGCTGGAAACCATGACCGGCGGCCGGGTGGCCCGGGCGGCCAAATATCTGCTCCCGGAGGAGGAAAATTTCTTCCTGACCTACGGGGACGGACTGTCCGATGTGGATATCGACGCTTTGTACCGGCATCACCTCGACAATGGGAAACTGTTGACCATCACCGCGGTACATCCGGAAGCCCGTTTCGGGGAAATGGTGCTGGACGGCGCGGAAGTCCGGGGCTTTCAGGAAAAACCGGCGCAGACGCAGGGGTATATCAACGGCGGCTTCATGGTGGTCAACCGGAAGTTCGTCTCCCGCTATCTGGCAACTGACGAAGACCTGTTTCTGGAACGCGAACCCATGACCGATTGCGCCGCGGACGGCGAAATGGGCGTGTTTCGCCATGAGGGATTCTGGCAATGCATGGACAACCAGCGGGAATACAATTTGCTGAATGCGATGTGGGCGCGGGGCAATGCGCCGTGGACAAAATTCTGGAAGTAAACCATGTTCGGCGAAATCTATCATCATCGGCGCGTATTGCTTACCGGACACACCGGGTTCAAAGGATCGTATCTGGCGTTGTGGCTGCGGCGGCTCGGTGCGGAAGTCTGCGGAGTCGCGCTTCCCATGCCGGGAGAGTTCAGCCATTTTGCCCTGGTCCGCCCTGAGATCCGTTCGGAAATGGTCGACATTCGGGACCGGGAAGCCGTGGCCCGGATCGTGGAGGATTTTCGTCCCGAGATCGTTTTTCACCTGGCGGCGCAGCCGCTGGTCCGGCTTTCCTATGCGCATCCGGTGGAGACATTCGCCAGCAACGTGATGGGCACCGTTCATGTGCTGGAAGCCTGCCGGTTGACGGATTCGGTGCGGGCGATCGTGGTGATCAGTTCCGACAAGTGCTACGAAAACCGCGAACAACTCCGCGGCTACCGGGAGGACGATCCCATGGGCGGCTACGACCCCTACAGCGCCAGCAAAGGATGCACGGAACTGGCGGTCTCCAGTTATCGGCGCAGTTTTTTCAACAATGACACTTACGGCATAAAGCACCATACGCTTTTGGCTTCGGCCCGGGCCGGCAACGTCATCGGCGGCGGCGACTGGGCCGCCGACCGGCTGGTCCCCGATCTGGTGAAAGCCGCCGCCGCCGGATGCGAAGTGGAGATCCGCAGTCCGCAAGCGATCCGTCCGTGGCAGCACGTGCTGGAACCGCTCTCCGGATATCTGCAACTGGGACAAAAACTGCTGTCGGGCGAAAAACAATTCGCCGACGGCTGGAATTTCGGCCCGGACACCGATGGTCTCATCCGTGTCGAAACCGTCGCCTCCGAACTGCAAAAGCACTGGCCGGCGATCCGATTCCGCCTCAACCCGCCGCCGGATGCCCCGCACGAAGCCGGTCTGCTCACACTGGACTGCACCAAGGCCCGCGCCGAACTTTTATGGCACGGGGTCTGGACGCCGGAAGAAGCGTTCCGCCGCACCGCCGTCTGGTATCGGGATTTCTACACGGAACAAAAAATCAACACATTCCGCGACCTTGAACAGTACGAAAGCGACGCAAAGAGGAAGGATTTGGCATGGACAAAATAAAGGCATTGCATGACGAGATCATCGCCAAAGTTCGGGAATATTATCAACTGGCGCATGCGCCGCAGGTTTGCGCGCCTTTCGTCCCGGGAACGAGCCGGGTCAACTACGCGGGAAGAGTCTTCGACGAACAGGAAATGGTGAATCTGGCGGAAGCCGGATTGGAATTCTGGCTCACCTACGGCCGCTGGTCCAGAGAATTCGAGCGAAAACTGGCCGCTTATCTCGGCATCCGGTTCGCCCTGCTGGTCAATTCCGGTTCGTCGGCCAATTTGCTGGCTTTCGCCACGCTGACGTCGCCGCTGCTGAAGGAGCGGCAAATCAGGCGGGGGGATGAAGTCATCACCGTGGCGTGCGGCTTCCCCACGACCATCGCACCGATCGTTCAGTACGGCGCGGTGCCGGTATTCACGGATGTGGAACTCGGCACCGGCAACATCGACCCGGCTATGCTGGAGGCGGCCCATTCGCCGAAAACCAAAGCGGTGATGATCGCGCACTCGCTGGGCAACCCGTTCAATTTGAAGGAGGTGAAATCCTTCTGCGACCGGCATCATTTATGGCTTGTCGAGGATAACTGCGACGCGCTGGGGTCCCGATACGACGGGAAATTCACCGGAACCTGGGGCGATATCGGCACCTCCAGTTTTTATCCGCCGCATCACCTGACCATGGGAGAGGGCGGCGCGGTGTACACCGACAATCCGCTGCTGAAAAAAATCGCGCTCTCCGTCCGGGACTGGGGCCGGGACTGCTGGTGCGAGTCCGGCGTGGACAACACCTGCGGCTGCCGGTTCACCGGACAATTCGGGCAACTCCCGCGGGGTTATGACCACAAGTACGTATACAGCCACTTCGGATACAACCTGAAAGCCACCGATCTGCAGGCGGCGATCGGGTGCGCCCAGTTGGATAAATTTCCGGGATTCACGGCGAAGCGCAAAGCGAACTTTCAACGTCTGTACGACGGATTGAAAGATCTGCCGCAACTGGCACTGCCGGAGAAATATCCGGAGAGCGATCCGTCGTGGTTCGGTTTCCTGATCACGCTTACGGCGCAGGCGCGATTCACCCGGAACGATCTGGCCCAGTATCTGGAAGCCCATAAGATTCAGACTCGCAACCTGTTTGCGGGAAATATTCTGAAGCATCCGTGCTTCGAGACCTTGCGGGAGGGGCGGGATTACCGGGTGGTCGGGACGTTGAAAAACACCGATAAGATCATGAACGACGCGTTGTGGATCGGGCTGTATCCGGGCATGGGGGATGCGAAACTGGATTATATGGTACAAATCATCAGGGAGTTCTGTACTAAATGAGAGTTGCGGACTATATTTTCAAAACACTGGCGGATATCGGCGTAAAACACGTTTTCCTCGTCACCGGCGGCGGTGCCATGCAGTTGAATGACGGGCTGCGTCGGGAAAAACGTCTCCAACCGGTCTGCTGTCACCATGAGCAGGCGTGCGCGATCGCCGCGGAAGGTTACGTTCGCGCCGGACGGAAACTTGGTGTCGTCAGCGTCACTTCCGGACCCGGCGGGACCAACTGTCTGACCGGAGTCATCGGAGAATGGCTGGATTCGATCCCTGTACTCTACATCTCCGGACAGGTCAAATTCGAAACTACGTTGCTTTCCTGTCCCGAACTCGGACTTCGCCAGTTGGGAGATCAGGAGATCAACATCGTCGACATTGTCCGTCCGGTAACGAAATACGCCGCTGCCGTCACCGATCCCCGGAGTATCCGCAGGGAACTGGCCAAAGCGATCAACCTCGCTGTCAGCGGTCGTCCGGGACCGGTCTGGTTGGATATTCCCATGAATGTGCAGGGGGCGCTGATCGAAGAAGACGATCTGCCGCCGGCGGACATTGCGGACGACCCGAAGCCGGAAATCCCCGCCGGGCAGATCGACGCGGTCGTGAAGTTGCTGAAGCAATCGCGGAGACCGCTGTTCATCGCCGGTCACGGAATCACCATTGCCCGGGCGGAAGAAAAATTTTACTCCCTGTTGCACAAACTGAATATCCCCGCGGTTACCACGTTCTGCGGGGTTGAACTGCTGGATGAAACGGACCCCCTGTTCGCCGGGCGGATCGGCACAATCGGTCAGCGGGCGGGCAATTTCGTATTGCAGAATGCCGACTTGGTCATTTCTCTCGGATCAAGAAACAACATCCGGCAAGTCAGTTACAACTGGTCTGTATTCGCCCGCAACGCGGTCAAGGTCGCCGTGGACATTGACGGGGCCGAGTTGAAGAAGAAACTTTTTATCCCTGATGTCGCGATTCAGTCCGACGCCGGGGATTTCATTACCGCCCTGAGTGCGGCAACCGCAGAAGAAGTGTTGCCGGACTACCGGCAATGGGTCGGATGGTGTGCCGAACGGCGAAAACTTCTGCCGCCGGTCACGCCGGAGCAGGAGAGTTGGACGGAAAAGATCAACCCGTACTTTTTCATGCGGGAACTCACCCGGGCCGCGGGTGCCGATACGGATATCGTTGCGGGCAACGGCACGGCATGCGTTGCACTTTTCCAAAGCGCGGAGGTCAAGCGCGGTCAGAAGATCTTCTGGAATTCCGGTTGCGCCGCCATGGGGTATGATCTTCCGGCGGCGCTCGGGGCCTGTATCGGCAGCGGACGCCGCACGGTCTGTCTGGCCGGAGACGGCAGTTTCATGATGAACATGCAGGAGTTGCAGACTATTGTCCATCATAATCTGCCGATAAAGTTGTTTTTGCTGGACAATTCGGGGTACGGGTCCATCAAGCAGACGCAAACCAATTTTTTCGGCCCGGAACTCATCGGTTGCGATGCCGCGAGCGGAGTGAGTTTCCCGGATTTTCTGAAGGTGGGGGAGTGCTTCGGCTTCCACGTCGTGGAACTGAAGGAGCAACAAAATCTGCAACGCAAAATATCAGAGATTCTGAACACCCCGGGACCTGTATTTTGTGTAGTCAGGATGCCGGCATTTCTGAACTTCGCTCCGAAACTGTCTTCCCGGCGGCTGCCGGACGGTCGGATGGAATCCGCCCCGCTGGAAGATATGTTCCCGTTTCTGGACCGGAAGGAATTCGCTCGGCACATGCTGGACAGGTAGGTCAAAAAGAGGAGGCTTTCGGTTATGAATGTACTGGAAAAGGAGATGATCGGGATTCTGAAAATCCTGCGTGATGAATGCGGATGTTTTCAGATCAAGGCGGAGTTTGAGGCCGAGGGGACCCGCATGTCGGAATTGATGCGGCTCAAGGATGTGGTTTCACAGGTCGATCTGCCGATCATCATGAAAATCGGCGGTGTGGAGTCGGTGACTGATGTTTACAACAGTCTGCAGATCGGTGTCGCATCCATCATCGCTCCGATGGTGGAAACCCCATACGCGCTGAAAAAGTACGCGGGCATGATCGAGAACATGATCGCGCCGGACAACGCCGCGGACATTGATTTTTATTTCAATATGGAAACCATCACCGGATACGAGAATTTCGCGGCGATGATGAGCATGCCGGAATTGAAATTCATCGACGGCGTAACCATCGGCCGGGTCGATCTGGCCGGTTCCATGGACAAGGACCGCTCCGAAGTCGACTCCGAGGAGTTCTTCGACATCTGCGCCGCAACATTCCAGATGGCCAGGGAGAAAGGGCTTGCCTGCGGACTTGGCGGAGCGATCTCGACCCGCAGTGCGGAATTCATCCGCCGTTTGACCTCAGCCGGACTGATCGATAAATTCGAGACACGGAAAATCGTATTCCGGGCTGACGCGGTGGATCGGGGGGAAAAGATTTTCAGGGCCGCACTGGAATTTGAATTGCTCTGGTTGAAAAGCAAACGCCGTTACTACTCCGGAATTCGCAAGGAGGACGAAAATCGGATCGCCATGCTGGAAAAGCGCCTGAATTCCTGACGGAATGCATAACCCGGAAAGAGTGCCGCAATATGGAAGAACCGCAAAAAACGATCAGCATCGTCACCAACTGCTGGAATGAGGTGGAAAATATTCCTTTATTCTATTCTCGGTGTCGGGCGGAATTGGCCAAGCACCCGGAGTACGACTACGAGTTCATCGTCGAGGACAACCTCTCCACCGACGGGACCCGGGAAGTGCTGCGCCGCCTCGCGGCCGAAGACCCGAAATTCAAGGTCATCCTCAACGCCAACAATTTCGGCCACATCAGAAGTCCTTTCAACGCGCTGTTGAACTCCTCCGGCGATGCGGTGCTGTACATCTGCAGTGATCTGCAGGAACCTCCGGAAATGCTGACAGAATTTTTGAGGCAGTATCACGCCGGTTATAAAGTCGTTTGCGGTGTGCGTTCGGATACCAAATCCAGTCGCCTCATGGAGGCCCTGCGCGATGTGTATTACTACTTGCTGGGAAAATTTGCCAATCAGCACGTCGTGCGGAAATTCACCGGGTTCGGTCTCTATGACCGATGTTTCATCGACGCGCTCCGCCGGTTTCATGAACCGTATCCGTACTTCCGGGGGCTGGTCAGCGAAATCGGATTCCGACGGGTCGAAGTGCCCTTCGTCCAGGACAAACGTCAGCATGGAGTGACCAAAAACAATTGGTTCACGCTGTACGACATGGCCATGACCGGATTCGTCAATCACACCAAACTGCCGCTGCGTCTGGCGACATTCGCCGGGGTTTCCATCGGCATGATCAGTATTTTGGTCGCGCTGGGATATCTGGCCGCCAAATTGATCTGGTGGCGGACGTTCCAGTTGGGATTGGCTCCGCTGGTGATCGGAATGTTCTTCCTCGGTTCGGTCCAGTTGTTTTTCCTCGGCGTCATCGGGGAATACCTCGGCGCGGTCTGGACGCAGGTCAAAAACAAGCCGCTGGTCGTTGAAGAGGAAAGGATCAACTTTTGATCGACCCGTCCCGTCTCCCGTTGGTGCGGCGCCTCTCTCCGCAGCAGTACGAGGTTCTGGCTTATCTGACCGTCGGCGCATGGAACACCGTTTTCGGGATCGGACTTTACACGCTGGGCTACTGGCTGTGCGGCCGGAGGATCCATTATCTGGCGCTGGCAATCCCGGTAAACATTTTGGCCATCACCAACGCGTTTTTGTGCTATAAGTTTCTGGTGTTCCGCACGAAAGGGCACTGGTGGCGGGAATACTTCCGCTGTTATCTGGTTTACGGCGGCGGCTCACTGGCGGGCATGCTGCTGCTGTGGCTGCTGGTGACTTTGCTCCGGATGAATCCGGTTGCGGCCAATATTCTGGGAACGGGGATCGTCGTCGCGGCCAGTTATTTCGGGCACAAATACTTCTCCTTCGGGCGAAAAACCGTTCCGGACGGAAAACGGAAATAAAACCGGCCCGACGATTGCAATCGCGGCTTCCCCGGTGTACATTATCCGCCATGAACTATCCGACGACTCAATCCTCCCTGCTGGAACGGGTGCAGAACGGCGATGAAATTTCGTGGAACGAGTTTTATTTCCGCTATGCTCCGGTGATCCGTGCCGCGGGGAGCGGATTTCACTTCAACGATGCGGAGTGCGACGACCTTGTTCAGCTGGTGATGCTGAAATTTTTTGCCAACGCAAAAACCTTTGTCTATCGGCGGGGCGAGGTCAAGTTCCGCACTTATTTTTCCCGGATCGTCCACAATCAGGCGGTGGACATGATCCGGCGCGGCGCAACGCAGAAAAATCTGCCGGGAGAGTTGTCCGAATCAACCGATCCGTTCAACGATCTTTTCATGGAAGAGTGGCGCAAGGCGGTTTTCGCCGAGGCCAAGGACGAACTGCGGCGGCGGGTGGATGAGAAGACCTTTCTGGCGTTTGAACTTTACGGCCTGCAGAATCGGGACATCGGCAAAGTCGCCGCGGCGCTTGAACTGACCCCGAATCAGATCTATGTTGCGAAAAACCGATGCGTCAAGATCCTGCGGGGCATTGTCGCCCGGCACAACCGGAATGACGGAGATCTTCACCTTGAAATTTGAGGTCGGAAACAGAATCGACGATTATACGCTCCTCGCCCGGTGCGGACAAGGGGCGTACGGGGTCGTGTTTCTGGCGGAGAACGTCATCACCGGTCAGCACGTCGCGCTCAAAGTCGTTGCCGCCGCGGGGAGGAATTGCGAACGGGAGTTGAAAGGATTGCGGCAGTATCAGCAGATTTGCCGCCGCACCAACCTGCTTCAAATCTATCATGTCGGGTCGGGCGAAGATTTTTTCTACTACACGATGGACGCGGCCGATCCGCTGGACGACGGGGATTACACGCCCAAAACGCTTGCCAATATTCTGAAGGCAAAGGGGAAACTGCCGGTCGAGGAAATCCGGGCCATGGCCGACGAACTGATTTCCGCGCTGGAAGTTCTGCATCAAAAGGGGATGCTGCACCGCGACATCAAGCCGGAAAACATTCTGTGGGTGGACGGTTTGGCGGTCCCGGGCGACATCGGTCTGATGACCGACAGCGGAAAAGCGACGCTTGCGGGAACTCCCGGCTTCATGCCCCCGGAAGTCCTTGCCGGAGTGCGGGACTACGAAAAAAAAGATGATTTTTACGCGCTGGGAAAAGTTCTTTACTGCGCGTTGACCGGGCTGCCGGTCACGCAATATCCTTCGTTCCCGGCGAGTTCGACGCTGACCGGAGCCGGAGAGATCATCCGGCTTTACAGCCGTCTTTGCGCCGGAGAGCCGATCGAACGGAAGCCGCAACGACGGTCTGCGAGGAAAGTTCTTTCTTGGGCGGGGATGCTCGGTCTTTTGATCGCGGTGTTCTTTGCGGGAAGATCCTGGAGAAATTGGGAGCAACTCCGACCGGCCGCAACGGAACCGACCTATGTGCCGTCTCGGGAAATGCTGACCCTTCTGCCGGAACTGCGCAAACATTATCAGGCGCTGGAAACGCAAATGCATGCCGCGATCAGTGATTCAGATAAAAACATTTCCGTCGGGGAAATCGCCGATGCGGAAAAATATCTGGCTTTGCATCCGGAGCATCCCATGACCGGCTACCCGCAACTTTTGGCGACCGACCGAAAACACCGGCAGGCGGAAGACGATTTCGACCGCGATCATCGGGACGATCCGGTGTGGCGTTACTTCCGCAATCAGCAGGAGATCGCGGTTTGCCTTGCCAATGCCAAAGAACATGCGGTCCCCCGTCAGTATTCCATCGAAGAAGCCCGGAAGAAATTGCGGGACCTCTACCGTCAGCAACGGACTTTGGAAACCGAAATCCTGAAAAAATACCGAAAATCGCCTTCTTCTGTGTAAGAAATCCATTCGGGGTGCGTTCAAAAGGCTGGAAACATCGTCATCGCGGGGTTTCCGGCTGATTGAAAAGGCAACGTCGACCGTCGGGATTCATTCCGGGAAAGAAAATAACTTGACAAACAAAGGATTTTGCGCTATATTTTGGGTGATGTTTGGAAGCCGAATTCAACAACAGGAGGCAAAACAGATCTGAAAAACAGTTAAAAAAATTTGTTTGGAGAGCGAAGTATCTTCGAGCAGGATTCGATCATAGTGAAAACGCCAAATTTTTACGATCAGGTAATCCGACCACTCGCAAGATGCGCCGTTTTTTGTACGGCGCATTTTCCCGTATGGATTACCTGGGCGATTGGCGTTGCCTACTATGAGCATACGGCGGGAATGCGCCTCTTTTGTTGTCCGCGTTCCAACCGACAAACCATAAAACAAAGAAAACGCGGAAATGGAAGTTTTACAAAAATTTACATGGTCGGCCAAAATCGCCTTTTGGACAACGATTGCATTATTGGCGATTGGAGTATACATGACCCGCTCCCCGTGGTGGCTGATTGGCTTCGGATTATTTGGACTGGTAAGTCTGAATCCCATCGCAAAATGTCAAATGCCGTCGTCAGCCGTTTTTTCTCTCCTGCTGTGCGATGTTTATTTCCTCGTCGCCTTCGGGGTCATTGTCTCCGATAAAAACGCCAGTGCATGGTGGTTGACTGTTGCGTTGTTTCTCGAAGCCGCGTTCGCCGGGTATGCCCAGAACCAAGTAGAGGAAGATGAAAAGAAAAGCAAAATCGCGCGTGAAACGGAAAAGCGACTTGCGGATGAGAAAAGGAAAGCCGCGCAAACCGTAAAAGGTGATGAAGCGGGAGAAAAGGAAACCGAAGTAGTAAAATCCGAAGTAAAGAGGAAAAGAAAAACTTCGGGAACAAAAAAAACGGAAATCCCGAAAAAGATTTCTGAAACCGCCCTGAAAAATGATGTCAATGATGACGGAGGTGATGAAACGAAAATCGATGATGCCTTCCAGGAGGCTCTTATCTCAGATCTGATAGAACGAACAAAAAAAGGTGAATACGTTGACCAAGTGATAAGCGAATGGTTTGAATCAATCCATCATGGGGTAATGTCCGGAAACATGAAGGAATTCGACAAACTTAATGCGGAAGCAAAGAGCATAATCTTAAATAGACTGATCTCCCTTTGGATTGAGTCGGACAAGCAACTGCGAAAGCAGGGATTGGATTTCAGTCAAAATGCGATTGCCGGACTAGTCGCCGGTACTTTGTTCGCCATCAGAGTTTCCATAGGTTTGATACGAGACCCTCTCACAGAGAAGTTATTCGCCGTGATGGCGTACTTCGCTACGCCTCTGTTCCAGAATTTCGTCGCAACGCTTCCTGTGTTGAAGGAGAAAACGCCGGAGGTGTTTATTCCTTTTGAAGATCATGCCATGTATGATTATTTTGGTCACTTGACTGCCGATACAGATTACGGAATTAAGGGTTGGAGCGATATGCTCCCATATTGGGTGACTGACAATCACGAAGATACGTTTTCTCAATTCGTGCGAAAACGTATTTCCACAGGCAGTTCGGTATTGGAAGAAATCGCGTCGTCGAATGGATGGAGGCGGGGAAAAGATGAATTCAAGCCGGCAAAAAGAAGTTTCTGAACGATTTTCCGACGGGATTGAAAAGGTTACCGAAAAAGATATTTCTTCCGTCTTGAACCGAAAGGAGAAAGCGTTCAGACTGTCCCGGCACTTGGAAAAAGCCGCCGATGACTTCAAACTGCTTTGGAATCTGCTGTGTGATTATCAATCCGGTTCGTATAAGGAGGTCCCGTGGAAGATGATCGCCGCAACCGTTTTCTCGATCGGCTACCTGCTCATGCCGCTGGATGTCATCCCCGATGTGATTCCGATCATCGGTTTTACCGATGACATTACCGTATTCGGATTCGTTCTGGCGGGATTTTCCGCGGAATTGGACAGTTATAAAATTTGGAAACAATGTCACCCATCCTCGCCGGACACGGTGTCCGGTGAGGAAGAAAAATAACCCATCAAATAGGAGAATGCAATATGCCAACATGTCCGAAATGTGGCGCAACAGCAAGCGATGTCCGGGTGGTGAAATGCAACCAGTGCGGAAAGGTATTCTGCAACAAGAACGGGACACAGAACGGGAGACAGTGTTGCAATGTCCACGGAGGGACCGCTGCGGGCGGAACCTGCCCCTTTTGCCACAAAGGAAAACTTCAGTCATATTGAAAAAAACAAAATTTAAGGAGAACTTGTCATGGGATTTTGGGATGCGCTTGGAAAAATTGCCCAAAGCGGGGTGAACAAACTGAACGAGACCAACATGGAAATCAAAGCAAAAATGGAACAATTTGAATGCAAATCGGATGACGAGTTGAAGTCGATCTTGAGGAGCGGCTGGTCTTCGTATGCCGACAAGGCCGCCGCGAGTAAAATCTTGAAGCAGCGCGGGTATTGATTGCAACGATATCTGATGCCAAGACTCAGGAATGTGATGCGGTCCGCTAATCAAGGACCGCATTACATATGGATGAGTACGCCGTCCGGTTACCATTCCCTAAAAGAGAAGCTTGACAAGATGCTGGAGAAACTGAAAAAACTTGATGTGAAGTCGGCAACGTAATGGCAGCGCGTAATGGGGCAGGTTTTAGTCGGATGCTTTGGTTTTATCTTTCTCTATGTGCTTTTTCCGTTTTTTGCAGGGACGATCTCCGCTTTTGCCATCGGAGGCTGGATGCCGGGCACAGGAGCGATCGTTTACTCAATTTTGGCATTGGCGGTCTGCGCCAAGATCGAAAAAGGTTACTTCTGGCTGATGATCCCCTTGTACGTTTTGGAAATATGGGGACTTGTCAACGGATTTCAAAATACATGAATGGAAAGGATCGGAAAATGAGTGTGGAATGTCCGAAATGTCACCAGCAGATCAATCAGGTCTGCCGGTGTAACAAGTGCAAAAAGATCAAATGCAGCAGCACCCTGTCGCGCGGGAGCGTCCGTTTGGGATGTTCCGCAAAAGAACCCGGCCAGCCTTATCCGGGCGCGACACACGCCGGATGCGGCGGCAAATGGGAGAAATACAAATGAGCGATCCCGACAAGATGACCGATGCGGAAATCGAAGCCAGGGTCAACAAAACCGCCGGGGAGATCGAAGCCCTTTGCGATGAGATGAAAAAGCGCGGATTGGAGGACGACATCGCCATTGCCGAAGCCGGAATGGACCGGGCGATCGCCGACATTGAAAAGGCTTGCGCCGAGTTCGGCCGGGAGATGGCCGAACTCGAAAAGGAATGGAAGGAGACGAAAGAGAAATGATCCGGATCTTCAACATCCACGATCCGATCTGCGCCACCTGCGAATACTGGATCGAAAAGGACAAGAACATCGGCTTTCAAAACAAGCGCATGTTCATCGAATACGGTCACGTGCAGGGGAAATGCCTCTCGGAGAACAATACGCTCCGCAATCCCCATGAGCGGATCTGCCGCAACTACAAGCGCTGGCACGTGCTGCCGGAGAAAAACTCCTGATCCGACGTTACGGCTGTTCCCCCTCGCACTTCCGGGTCCGGCGCCAGTGGTCGAGAGCGGAAACCGAACCGAAACCGAGTTCAAACGCGATTTCCTTGCAACTGGCCGCGCCGTTCCGCATGACATGATAATGCTCCTCCCGGCACCGGTCCACGTATTCGTGGATCGTCATCCCCGCGTAAAGCGGAAACAACCGCGAGAGATGCGCCGGGCTGTAGCCGCTCAGCGCGGCCAGTTCCCGCACGGTGGAGTTCGCCCCGTGGTGGTCGCGGATGTGCTTCTGCAGCGCCGAGACGATCTCCTTGTGAACCGGCTGACCGGCGGCGGAACTCCGCATCTCCGCCCGGTTCCACACCAGTTCACAGCAGATGACGTGAATGATCGCGGCCAGTTCCATCGCCGCGATCCGACCGGGGATCCGGCCGCGGTCGTCCCAGACCGCGTTGTATCTGCGCACCAGGTCCTTCATATTGAACACATACCGCCCGCGCACCCGGAACGCCCCGCCGCGCCCGGACCATTCGTCGAACGTGCAGTTGACGAAATCGTCGTAGAACGACAGCCACAGGTGGCGGCCGTCGCTCCAGTCCGGGGCGTACACATTGTCGTGAAATTCGTACCGGTCTATCATCAGCAGCGTCCCGGGAACCGCCGGGTAGACGGCGCCGTTGAGCGACTGACTGCCGTTTCCGGCGAGCACCAGCATGGCTTCCCGCTTGCCGTGAGCGTGAACGTTGCCCCGGCGCCAGTTCTCCTCCGACTCCGACTGCACGAAGGGGCGTTCGTCGGCAAAGAGTGTGGAAATGATCCGGCGCTCCCGCCCGGCCAGCAGAATTTCCGCATCGTCACAATTCATCGCGGTTCGGCCCGAAAGTATAAAAAATCAATCCGATGATACAATTTATCAATGTTCTCAGTGGAATATATATTGTATTCCGCGAAGTTTCAAGTTATACTTTGATCAGAGCCCGAAAAAATTCATCAAAGGAAAGGAACGGTGCGATCATGGCGAATCTGGCAGTCAACGGCGGAACTCCCCTCTATCAGCGCGGAGAATACCAACACATGTTGTGGCCCCCGGTCAACGAGGAAACGGCGGACCGGATGCGGGAACTGTATCTCTCCCGGGCCTGGTCGTTCAACAGCAAGTGCGAACAGGATTTCGAAAACGAGTTCGCCAAAATACACGACGCCGAGTACGGGATTTTCATGGTCAACGGGACGGTGACGCTGGAAGCGGCGCTGGCGGCCCTCGCCATCGGCCCCGGCGACGAGGTGATCATCCCCGCCCTCACCTGGGTGGCGACCGCGATGGCGGCGAAGTACGTCGGCGCCAAAATCGTCATGGCGGACATCGACCCGGAGACCCTGACGCTCGATCCGGCGGCCTTTGAAGCGGCGATCACCCCCCGGACCAAAGCGGTGATTCCGGTGCATCTTTACGGTTCCATGGCCGATCTGGAGAAAATCTGCGCCATTGCCGACCGCCATCACATCGCGGTCGTGGAAGACTGCGCCCACATGCAGGGCGGCAAATGGGCCGGACGCGGCGTCGGTTCCTGGGGCAGCATCGGCTCCTTCAGTTTCCAGCAGTCGAAAATGCTCTCCGGCGGCGAAGGCGGCATCTGCATCACCAACGACCCGCAACTGGCGGAGCGGCTGTACCGCTTCAAGCATATCGGGTATTCCCGCTACGACCGGCAGGGATCGGCGGCCACTCCGCCGCCGCCGGGACTGGTCTGTCACAACTATCGCGGTCAGGCCTTCTCCGCGCTGGCGCTCTCCGGACAGTTGCCCGGTCTGCCCGACGTGCTGAACCGCTGTGAGGCGTATTACAACCGGTTCTGCGCCGGGATCGCGGACATCCCGGGCATCCGGGTGCAGAAGCACGGCCGGCTGGCGACCCGGCAGGGGTACTACGGTTTCGGCATCATGTTCGAGGGAGAACCGTGGCTTCAGGCGGAGCCGGCCCGCATCTGGGCCGCGATAGAGGCCGAGGGCGTGCCGTTTGAATTCAACTACGGCCCGGTGTACCGGCATCGCCTTTTCAACCTCGGGACGGAAGACTACCGTCTGCCCGAGGGCGGCTGTCCGATCACGGAAACGCTCTACCAACGGCTGATGGGCATCAAGCACTACAACATGTACTACCCGGAGGAAGCCGACAAGTATGTGGCGGTGATCCGGAAACTGGCCGCCAATATCAAGGAACTTTGCTGAAACGGCACGGAGGAAATCATGATCCGGGTGACGATTTGGAACGAATTCATCCATGAACAGCAGGAGGAAGCCGTTCGGGCGTTGTACCCGGACGGCATCCACGGTGCGCTGGCTTCCGGGCTGCGCACCGACGATCTGCGCTTCGAGTGCGTCACGATGGACGATCCCGATCAGGGGTTGTCCGAAGCGGTGCTGAACCGCACCGACGTGCTGGTCTACTGGGCGCACTGGGGGCATGCCCGCATGGAGGATGTCAACGTCCGGCGGGCCGCCGAATGCGTCCGCAACGGCATGGGGCTGGTGGTGCTTCACTCCGGGCATTACTCCAAACTCTTTCAAACTCTGTGCGGCACGACCTGCGCGCTGGAGTGGCGCGCCGTCGGGGAAAAGGAACGGGTCTGGTGCGTGGCGCCGGACCATCCCATCGCCGAAGGCGTGCCGCAGACGTTCGTCGTCCCGCACAGCGAGATGTACGGCGAACCTTTCGACATCCCGGAGGACGCGAAGCCGGTATTCATGTCATGGTTCGAGGGGGGCAATGTCTTTCGGAGCGGCATCACACTGAAACGCGGTTTCGGGCGGATATTCTACTTCGAGCCGGGACACGAAAAGTACCCGATCTTCTACCAGCCGGAGGTCCTGCGGGTTATCGGCAACGCCGTCCGCTGGGCCGCGCCGCGGTATCGGGGAGTCCACACTACGCCCAAGGTCGAAAATCTGGAACCCATCCGGACGGAGTAGAACCGTGCGGGCGGGAGCCCGTCCGCCTCACAGGGTCCCGAATGTCGGCAGCAGCAGGGAATTGAGTTCCCGGTAGCGCCGAAACAGATCCTGATAGCGCCCGGAGTTCGCTCCGGGCGTCGTCTGTCGCGCCACCCGGACCAGCCGCCGCGCCGCGACCGCCGGATCGGGGAAGTCCCCCGCCGCCGCCGCGCCCAGAATCGCCGCGCCCAGCGCGGTGGCTTCTTCGCAGGCGGTGACGGAGACCGGCATGTCCAGCACGTCGGCCATGATCTGCAGCCACAGTCCGCTTTTCGCGGCGCCGCCGAGCGCCCGGACCGAAGTGATGTCCGCGCCGAGTTGCCGCAATGCCAGAATATTGTCCTTCAGCAGATACGCCACCGATTCCATGATCGCCCGTGCCCAGTGCGCCCGCTTGTGCGCCAGCGTGACCCCGTAGGCGACGCCTCGGGCGGCGGGATTGCAGACCGGAGAAACGGCGCCGGCACAGTGGGGCAGCAGCAGCAGCCCTTCACTTCCGGGGGCGACATCCGCCGCCGCCGCATCCAGCGCGGCATAATCCATGCCGCCGGCGAATTCGTCGCGGAAGTATTTCAGCAGCATTCCGGCGCTCGGCGCCCACGGCAGCAGAACAAAGGTCCCCGGCCGACTGCCGAGGTACGTGCTCAGGCGCCGTTCACGGTCGTAAACGAGTTGCGGGAATGCGGCGCATACCGCCATGGTACATCCGGTGGTTTCGGAAATCATTCCCGGCTCGACACAGCCGCTGCCGAGATTGCCGCAGACGTGGTCCAGCGGCGCGGCGGCCACCGTCACTCCGGCGGGAATGACGGAGGCATTCGGCGCGGTCCGCCCCATCCGTTCGCCGCAATCCCTGAGCGGCGGCAACTGTTCCGCGCGCAGATGGAGAAACTCCAGCATGGCACGATGGTATTCTCCGGTCCTGATGTCAAAGTACAGCGTGGAGGGAAGCAGTCCGCGGCAGGTGGCGAAGGCGCCGCTCAAACGATAAAAAACATAATCCTCGACCATGAGGTAATGGGCGGTCGCCGCGAAAAGTTCCAACTGGTGCCGCCGATACCAGAGAATTTTGGCCGCCGGCCAGCACGGAAGCATTTCCGTCTGCCCGGAGAATGCGAATAATTCGTCCGCCCCGAATTCCCGCAGAATATCCGCAGCTTCCGCCGCGGCCCGATTGTCGAGCCAGACCACGGCCTTGCGCAGCGGCCGACCGGCGTGATCCACCATGATCAGCGTCTCGGCCTGCCCGGTAATGGACATGGCGGTGATCCGGGCCGGTTCGATCCGGGCGGCGGCCACCGCCCGGGCCATCGCGTCGCAACTGGAGCGCCAGTACTGTTCCGCGTCCAACTCCACAATATCCGGGACCGGCGTTTCCAGCGTGTATTCCGCCGCGCCGACGCCCAGCACCCTGCCCTCCGAGTCAAAAACCGCCGCTTTCACCGCGGTCGTCCCGATATCCAGTCCGAGATAGTATCCTGCCGCCATAAGTCACCCCGCGCGCTGCCGTGATCCTCCGCCGTCCGCCCGTGCGGTCCGGTCCGGGGGCTAAGATACCGCTTCCCGGCGACAAATCAAGCGTCCGCAACGGATTTCCGCCAAAGTTGATGTCAAAAAATAACATCGGCGGCAAAAAACCGGGAGCGAGAGAGCGGCATCTGCGCAATATCGCGGAACGGTCCGGACAATTCTACGGAAAAATTCCGCACGCAATTTGAATCATCCCCCCGTCCGCGTATATTGTCTCGGTATGGAACCAACGATGGAAACAAAAAAATTCTGCTGATCAACGACGATGCTTCGACCCGGGAACTGCTGCGGCTCGCACTGCGGTCGGCCGGATTCACCTCCGTGCCGGAGGCGGAAAACGGAGAGACGGGATTGGTTCTGGCCCGCCGTTTCCCGCCGGACTTGATCCTGCTTGATCTGACGCGTCCCGGGATGGACGGACTAACGGTCTGCCGGCAACTCAAAAGTTCTCCGGAGACACGATCGGTCCCGATCCTCATGCTCTCCGCCCGCAGCGGGGAATCCGATATCGTCCTCGGTTTGGAAACGGGAGCCAGCGACTACATCATCAAACCGTTCAGTCGGAACATTCTGCTCGCCCGCATCCGCGCCCAGTTCCGGCTTCAGAAACCGTACCATCCGTCGAGAGTCATCCAGTTCGCGGGCCTGTCGATCGACCGGGATGAGCGGCGCGTCTCTCTCGCCGGGAGGGATCTCCGGTTGTCCTTCAGCGAATTCGAGATCCTCGCCCTGCTCGCGTCGCACGGGGATAGGGTCTTCACCCGCGGCCAGATCATCCGCCGGGTCAAGGGGGAGGATTACCCGGTGACCGACCGCTCCGTCGACGTTCAGATCGTCAATCTGCGGCGAAAACTCGGCACGTGGGGCCCGGCTCATATTGAAACCGTCCGGGGGGTCGGATATCGACTCACCCGCGGAAAGACCGAATGCTGACGCGGGGCCGGAACAACAACGGAAACGGCCTCGCGGCCGGGGACGGTTCCGGGCAATAAAAATTAAAAAAAAATCGCATTTTTTATTGTATTTCCCATGCCAGTCATGTATATTAAGATAGTTTAACCTCTTAAGCAGAAGGAGTGAAACGATGAAGGTTTCGGCGAAAAAACATGCGGTCATGATGGAGTATGTCATCATCGCGGTGCTGGTCGCTGCGGCGGTCGTGGTGGCGGTGATCATGTTCGGCAAGAACGTCTCCAGCGAGATGAACGTTGCCACCCAGGCGATGTCCGACGCCAAAGGCGCGGCGACTTCTCAGAAGGATATTCAGACCAACGCGGCTTCGGATATCAAGAAAGCCAACGAACACGAAAAATCCATGCACAACTACAAGTAAGGGATGGATCGGATGCGAATTTCCGGAAGAAAACACGCTGTGATGATGGAATACGTCATCATCGCGGTGCTGGTCGCGGCGGCGGTCGTGGTGGCGGTGATCATGTTCGGCAAAAACGTCTCCAGCGAGATGAACGTTGCCACTCGGTCCATGTCAGATGCCAAGGGCGCGGCGGATTACCAGAAAAATATTCAGACCAATGCGGTCTCGGATATCAAAAAAGCCGGCGATCACGAAAAGTCCATGCACAACTACAAGTAGGTGAATCCTTTCCCGCGAGGGAAAGCGGCAGGAAGGCAGGGATGACGGTACATGCCGCGCATTCCTGCCTTTTTTGGATTATGGAAACATTGGTGCTGATCAAACTGGTCCTGGCGACGCCGTGGCTGATCCTGCTGTCGGTTTGCGATGTCCGGAAGCGGGAGTTGCCCAATGGTCTGACGCTGGGCGGCGCGGCGGTGATGGCGGTCGCGGCACTGGCGGTGAGTTTGGACTATCTGCTCGGTTCGCTGCTGACGGCGTTTCTGGCCTCGCTGTTTCTGCTGCTGCCGTTTTTCCTGCGAGCGGCGGGTGCGGGGGACGTCAAGATGCTGTTCGCCGCCGGGCTGACCGCCGGACCGGGAAATACGCTCAATCTGATCCTGCTGGTCTCCGTGGCGGGACTGATTCTGGCGGCGGTGATGATGCTGCTGAAACGGGTCGATCCCGCGCGGCTGAAACATTTTTTGCGCTGTCTGTTCGATTTCCGATACGATCGGGCGGAGGGAAGAAAAAAACTGCCCTCCCGGGATGCCGAGTCCTGCCGGGTGCCTTTCGGCGTCGCCATCGCGGCGGGGTTGTGGTGCAATCTGCTGATCCAGTTGCTCTGCATGGGGTAGAGAAAGAACGCAAATGAGAAAAGCCGGAACATTTCTGAAAGAACGCCGGGGCGCGGTGCTGCTGGAATTCGTGATGTGCTTCCCGCTGCTCGTCGTGCTGTTTCTTTTTGCCATGCAGATCGCGCAAATCATGATCACCTGGCAGGTGGTGCATTACGCCGCATACATGGGCGCCCGTTCCTCCATGGTCTCCAACAACATCAACCGGCAGAGCCGGGCGGAAAGCGTGGTCAAACGCATTCTCGCCGTCGTCTCCGCTTCCCCGGCCGACTCCAAGGACGCCAAAGATCGCGCCCCGGACGAATACAGCAAACTCGACGGCTGGGGCTGGCTGCCCGGCACCAAATATCTGGAAAAGCAAGTCGCGGTGGACATCCCTCTCCTCGACATCGACCCGTCCGGGGTCCGCTGCACAGTGACATTCAAGATGTTTCTGCACGTGCCGGTGGCGGGCAATCTGATCGCGTTCTTCGCGCGAAAGGACAAAAAAGGCGGCGAGGACGCGTGGAAGAAAAAACTGGACCGGCAGGCGGTGGCGCTGAATCCGGCGCTGCTGAACGAGGAACCGCAGACCATCGAACTGGACAAGGTGAAATATCCCTATATCGAACTCAGTTCCACCAGTGTGGTCAATATTCCGTATGGAACCAAGTTTTACCCGGTGTATTAAATGACGAACCGATATCCGACAACCGTTTGGGGCGTGTTTGCGAGCCGGAGCCGCGCGCTGGCGACGGACAGATCCGGCGCGGTCCTGGCCCTGACGCTGTCGTTCCTCCTGCCGATCTATCTGATGGTGATCGGGATTTACGGCGTGGGCGAGGTGGTCCGCAACAAGATCGAACTCCAGAACGCCGCCGATGCCGCAGCCTATTCCGCCGCGGTGGTGCAGGCGGACTACCTGAGCCGGATGGCAACGGTCAACAAGGCGATGGCGTGGACTTATGTGGATTTGCAGAAGCGTTCGCTGGACCTGGCGATGGATGCGTTCTGCGCGAAAGTTTTCGCCAAATTCCAGAGCGACCTCGCAATGTGCATCCGGGAAAACAAACCCTGTCACATGCATGCGCCGGCGGTGAACTTCAACTGCGGGACCGATGTGCTGGTCAATGACACGGTGCTGCTGTTGATCGGGGCCGGGGTCGGGATCCCCGAACTTGCCAAGGAATTCAACGGGCAGAACGCGTGGGGACGTTTTCTGTTGAATCATGCATGGAAACTCGTACAGGCGAACATCGAAGGCAAAGGGGTGATCGCCAATACCCCGAAGGTCCTCACGTACAGTTACAACATCATCAAAATGACGGCAAAACTGAAGGACCTGCATGACGAATATCCCAAAAAGATCAAGGAAGCCGCCCAGCAGATCGCGATTGCCAATATGATGGAGTGCAAGGACGATTACTACGTCAAGGTGCACATGGGCGATCAGACGCTGAGTTTCCTTTTCATGCTGGGGACCGACGACAATGAGAAAGCGTTCATCTCCTTCGCCGATCCGACACTGAAGGATTTTTCTCCGAAAGTGGTGTTCGGCCCCGGGACCAACGACTGGGTCGTGCGCAAGGGACCGCTGGGATTCTGGCGGGTGTATCATCAGACCAAGACCCATCTGTATGCCGAATGGGACTGGTTCTGGACCAAATGGGTCCATGTTTCCTGGCCGATACCGCCCATCAATCTGCATCTGCCGCCGATCACGCCGGGCGGTTCGCGCAAGCACGATCACCGCAAATTCCACGGCTACGACGGGTTTATTCCGCTGATCAAAAACAATTTGCCGATCGGACTGGTGGTGGTGCCGGCGGTGCCGATCACGCTTTTGCCGACGTACTTCGGCAAAAGCGGTTCCATCTCCGTGGCGATTGTCCGCAAGACTTCCAATCCGCTCTCCTTTTTCACGTGGGGCGGACGCGGCATGGAGGCTCCGGCGCTGCTTTCCGCATTCAATCCGAACGTGGCCGGCGGACACCGTCCCGAATTCATGTGCGCGATCGCTTCCGCCCGCGCCGGCTACAAACAGTATGAGAAAGACAAGGACAAGAAATTCAAGAGTTCCGATTACACCGTCGGCTATGTCATGGCGGACAAGGAGAAGACCTGGAATCTTATTGAAACCGACTGGGACGCGGTAATGCTGCCGGTGAAACACGCATGGTCGCTGTGCGCCGGCGTCGGCAATGTGCAAACATTCGCCGTCAATCAGGGGGATATCCTGAAAGATATCCTGCTGGACAAAAAGGACTGGGTGGGCGCCGACGGGAAAAAGGTGGATGAAAAAAAATTGCCGGACTGGGAAAAACTTCAGCAGCCGGGCGGACTGATCGCCGACACCCGGGCGAAGGACAAAAAACTGAATTGGGAGAAACTGCGTGACTACCTCGGGCATTGAACGTCGAAACTTCCGGTCCGGCAAAGGGTCCGTGCTGATGGAGTTCGTGCTGGTGCTGCCGATTTACGTCGCCGTGATCGGCGGGGCTCTGTGGCTCGGCATGCGTTCGCTGGACGCGGTCAATCTGCGTTCCAGCGACCACTGGTCGGTCTGGAGCGAGGGCAACCGTTTTCAGATCCGCACCCCTGCCCTGATCGCGCTGCGCGGCATGTTCCCGCGTTTCACGCTGGTGACCGCCGGTGTTGACAGGCGGCTGGAGGACGAACACGGCTATCTGCAGTTCCTCGCGGGCAAGACCACCATCATTCAAACCCGCCCGGACTACATCGACAACTGGATGAGTATGCCGTTCACCACCACGGGAGAACGCAAGCCTTTCTGGATGCTTATTCCGGAATTCCAAATGACCTCGTCCCGGTTCGGCAACAAGTACACCCAGTGCATCATCATGCGGGCGAAAGCGTCCAACACGTCCAAACGGCACTGGCACTCCAGTCTGATCGCCGACGGGGATATCTGGAAATTCGAGGACAAGACGTCCGAGTACCCCAAGAAGTGGGAACTCAAACTGATGGAGAATGCAAAGTACAAGGACGACACCAAAGAGGAGGGGAAGGAACCGGCGAAAATCGAGTTCTACAAACGGTTCGAACCGTACGAAGAATGGAGCGTGCCGGCAAAATGATCGGATTCCGAATGCCCGTCATGGTTTTCCTGCTGGTTTTTCTCATCGGCATGGGCGTGGTGCTGGGACTGCGGACAAAAACGAAAAAATCCCCGTCGAGTTCGCCGCGACCGCCCCGGACCGAGGCGGTCGACCGCAAACTGCCGCCGCTGAAACTTCCGGGAGAAAAATCCCGGACGATCGGTTCGGACGGCTGGGAATTCTCCGGGGAGACCGACGTCAACTTTGTCACGGCCAAAGCGAAATTCACCGCGGAACTCATGCATCAGAACTGGCAGCCGGAAAAGCAAATCACGCTGGATGCCAGCATTTCCCCCCGCATTCTGCTGACGTTGCGGAATCACGATCTGGAACTGGTGTTGATGCTGTGGAAAATCGACGCCGGCACCACGGGTTTCGCTTATCGAAGGGAAACTATCATCAACCCGGGAGTTGTCACTCAATGAACAATCAAAATGACGCCTCGTTTCTCGTGCTCTTCCTCGCCCCCGTCCGGGATTATCTGGAGGATGACAAAGTCTCCGAAATCCTGATCAACGGCCCGAATCAGATTTACATCGAACGCGACGGCAAACTGCAGGAGACCGAGGCGGCATTCTCCAGTGAAGCCCAACTCAAAGCCGCCGCCGTCAATATCGCCAAGTCGGTGGATCGCCAACTGGACGAAATGCACCCCGATCTGGACGCGCGTCTGCCCGACGGTTCCCGGGTCCACGCCACCATCCCCCCGATCAGCCGCTGCGGCACCATCATCTCGATCCGCAAATTCAAGAAAGAGATGTTGACCATCGGAAAACTTGAGGAATTCGGAAGCATTCCGCACGAGGGGGTGCTGCTGCTGAACGCCATCGTGAAACTGCGGAAAAACACCATCGTTTCCGGCGGTACCTCCTCGGGCAAGACCTCGGTGCTGAACGCGTTGAGCGGACTGATCCCGGAGAAGGACCGTATTCTGGTGCTGGAGGATGCCAGCGAACTGCAACTTCAGCAGAAGCACTGCGTCTATTTTGAAACCCGGAAACCGGACAAAAACGGTCAGGGAGAGTTTTCCATCCGGGATCTGGTGATCGCTTCGCTGCGTCTGCGACCGGATCGACTGGTCATCGGAGAAATTCGCGGCGGAGAAGCGCTGGATCTGCTGCAGGCCATGAATACGGGGCACTCCGGGTCCATGTCCACCATCCACGCCAACACTTCGCTGGACGCGCTGAGCCGGATGGAGACCTGCGCCATCATGAGCGGGATCGAACTGCCGCTGACCGCGATCCGAATGCAGGTGGCATCCGCCATCAACTGTGTGGTGCACACCATGCGTCTGCCCGACGGTTCCCGCAAAACGGTGGAGATCGCGGAGGTCCTGCCGCTGGACCACGGCGAATACCGGATGCGCAGTCTGATGCGCTGGCACACCGACGCGCTCGCCCCGGACGGCACGGTGACCGGACACTTCGCACTGGGCGAAAAGCCGTCCTTTGCCGAAGACGCCGGGATCATGGGTATTGAACTGCCGACCTACGCATGAACCGGACCGCGCCGGACAGCCATTTTTTTCCGGGAGAGATCCTCGACGACCGGATCCTGCGAAAATTGCTGCGGGTCCGCCAAAATCGGGAGGTCTGGCGCGTTTTTGACCGGCGGCGCCGGGGGCCGGCTGTTTTGAAACTGATCCGCAAAGATCATCCCCGGGCGGAAATTTTTCCCGCGTTGGCGAGGATTCTGCTTCAAACAGAGAGTCCCCGGCTGGTCAGGGTACTGGATTTTCGGGAGATCGGGGATTATTTCGTCGTTGAAACCGAATTCGTTCCCGGCGGCACGCTCCGGGGGGTGCTTGCGAAACAGGGACGGCTCCCGCTGGCAAGGACCGTCTTTCTCATGCGGGAAATCCTGCTGGCCTTACGCGAGCTGCACCGACGCGGCATCGTTCACCGGGACATCAAGCCCGGCAACATTCTGCTGACCGCCGACGGCGCGGTCAAACTCGGAGATTTCGGCATCGCCCGGCTGAAACGGTTCCCGGAAAACGGACCGCAGATTTTCGGCACGCCCTCCGCCATGTCCCCGGAACAGGCGTTCGACACCACTTCGGCGGACGAACGGAGCGATTTTTTCAGCCTCTCCTCCACCGTATATGAACTGCTGACCGGGCGGCCGCGTTTCCCGCGCGGGACATTCACCGCGACGCTGAAACTCATCCGGGACAGTCACCCCGACCGATTCCCCGAGGAACTTGCGGAATACGCCACCGCCGACCTGATTTCTCTGCTGGAAGCGATGGCGGCGAACAACCCGGCGGACCGCCCGAAAAGCGCGGAAAGCATTCTGGCGGCACTGAACGGCATGAACCTGCCCGGCGCGGCATCAATGCAGAGCGAAACGGAGAAAGAACAGCCGCCGACGCAGTGATGACTCCTCCGCCAGACACCGCGGCAGACCGCCCGAGGCCAATATTCCGATTTCCGCATCGGACAGCCTCAGCAATACCGGTTCCGCCCGAAGTCCGAGCGCGCGAAGCCTCACTCCCGCGTTCCGGATCCGCCGACGCAGATGCAACTCCCGCAACAGAATCAGCAGCGGGAGAACCAGCAGCATGGGGTCCAACACCGCGAAAGTCAACCCGAGCAGAAAAATCGCGGCGAGCCACCACCGGCGAAACAGATTGCCCGCCCGGCGGCGGAATCCCGACGCATGCACCTGACAGGGAAAATACTCTTCGTAGGCGGAGGCTTCGGGAAACGCGATCCGGGCGGCATGCACACTCTCATGCGCCAGCGTTTCCTCCGCCCGGTAGCCGTGGTGACAATTCCGGGTCCGAAACGCGCCGGAAAGATAGACCAGCGGCAGAAAGTCCTCCAAAATCACGGAAACCCCCGCGGAAAGGCGCCCCGTTTCCGCCGTGGAATAATATGCGGGCAGCCAATCCGCCCGGAATCCGTACCGCGCTTCGGTGATCTCCTCCGCGCCTTCCCGCACGGACGCGGAGACCTCCGGCGCTCCGGCGGGCTGATTCTCCGGCAGTTCCCGCCGGAGACGGTCCAGTCGTCCGGCAAAGGCCGCAAACGATTCATCCGGACCGATCAAAAGCCCCCGCTCGTCCGCACGACAGAGAAACTCCAGCGGATCGGAGTCGGAGGCTTCGGGCAGCACGATCGGCTTCATGGCACCGGCAGGGAGATCACCGTTACGATGCGCTGATAAAGATACACCACGCTCTTGCCGAGCACCCCGAAATCCCCGGAGAAAAAATCGAGGGAATAAACGGAGCAGGATACGGCAGCCACCAGCGGAAGAATGGAACAGAGCAGAATCACATATTCCAGCAGAATCCCGCGCTTTTTCCGGGTGATCTTCATTTCATGGTCCGCATCCAGTTGAAAACGGGGTCCCCCGGGATCCCCCGGGCAACCACGGTATCGCGCACCTGCCGGGACGCCGCCGGGTCCATCGGATCGTACCGGTTCAGCAGATCCTGCTGCGCCAGACGGAATTTCCGCCATTCCGCGGCGAATGCGCGCATCTTCGCCGGCATCTCCGGGGTAGCGGGCGCGAAGAAGAAGTACGCGCTCATGGCGATGTAATACTTCCGGTTTCCCCGATTTCGCGCGGCGATGTTTTCAAACATCCGCAGGATCGGCGGACGCGTGGTCATCAACTGCGCGTAATAGTCCCGGGTCTCTTTCATCCGGCCCTGAAGCATCCACCGGTTCCGCGGCAGATCCATCCAGAGCAGCGCCTCGTTCATTCCCCGGTACAGGTTCTTGAGCAAAACGCATTTCGGCGCCGCTTTCATATCCGGGACCAGATCGGAGGCGTAAATGTTGCTGGTGGAGTGAACCGTCTGTTGGATCACTTCATAAAAATACCGCTCGCCGAAAACCCGATCATAGTCGCCGACGGTGCGCCGGGCAGCCCCCGGAGCGATCTCCGGCAGATCCAGAATCCGCTCAATGCGCTTCTCGTCGCTGAAAAACCGTATCTCCTCGGGGATCGTCCCGGGAATCAACCGATAACTCCCCAGCAGACGCTGGAGACCGAGCCAGTTGTCACGAACCAGCAACTGATCGTGATGGTGCTGCGCCATTCTCTGCCGCGTCCCATACAGGATGGGAAACCGGATACACTCGTCGGTGGGAACCAGCGAGACCGGTTTGATGTCGTTCATCCGCAGATCGAACAGGGCGAGGTCGTTCCGGCGAAGCGCCTCCATGTTGATCCGGAATTCGCTCAGAATGAAAATCAGATCGTTGATATGCACCCGCATCACCCCGGTGACTTTCCCCTGCCGTTGACGGAGAAAAGCGATAAATGCGTCCAGAGTCTCCAGGTCGGGGGCGGCGGCGAGAGATTCCGCCTGCTGCTCGATCCGTCTCAGGGTGGCGATATTGTAATCCAGCGCCTCCAGCAGACGCTCCAATTCCTGATGCAGCGGCCGCAGATACTCCGGGGCATGGGCGGCGGATTTGCGGAAGTCCACCCGATGCGGCAGAAACTTCCCGGCCAGATTCTGCAACTCGGCCTTGGAGTTGTAGGGCGAGGAATTGAATTCGCGCAGGGTCAGCACGACCCCCAGCATTTTTCTCGCCTCGGCGATTTCCCGGATTCTTCCGGCGGTTCGCGGAGCCGCCGGATTCCATACCAGAGAATTATTCAGATCCAGTCGGCCGAAACATTCCGCCGCGTAATCCCACTGCGAGGTTCTCAGGCGATCCTGAAATTCCAGCATGGACTGGTATGCCCTCCGGCAGTCCGGGATCCGGGTCAAATACTCCCGATACTGTTTCTCGTAACGCTGGAAACCGCGGGATTCGGGCATTTGCGCCAGCATCCGTTCCGCCGCGTCGAACTGGTCGCGGAACAGGTAAAAGTCCACCGCGCCGATCACCGTTTCCGTCGACGGAGACAGAAGATAGAACCATCCGAAACCAAACAGGGCCAGAAGCACTGTGGCCCCCATGACGAGCAGTTTTTTGCCGAAATGGGTCCGGGTGTGGACCACATTGCGGTCCAGAAAGCGGAAATCGAACTGCGCCAGAGACAATTCGTCCGAATCCATCAGCATCCGCTCCTGTTTCCCCAGCCGCTCTCCGTTCACCGTGGTGCCGTTGGAACTGCGCAGGTCCTTGAGCCAGGTCTCGCCCGTCTCCGTGATCCGGATCTCGGCGTGGTGCAGCGACACCGTATCGGAATCCAGCACCAGATCATTGTCCGGCGCGGAACCGATACGGAACGGAGATTTCTCCAGCCGGATCATCGTCCCGTCCCGTTCGCCGCCGAGTACCTCCAGCCGATGCACGTCGCAGGTATTCTGCACCGCGGGAAGCGGTTTGACGAACAACTCCGAATCGCCGAACGCCACCCGGTCGTTTTTCCGCAATACACGACAGGTGATCCGCTCCCCCCGGCAATACAAACTGTAACCTTCGCAGGCGACCAACTTCGCGCCGCGCGGGGAAAGGATCAGTTTGGCATGATGCGCGCCGCATGTGCCGTCGATTTCCGGAATCCGCCAGTCGTTGTCCGGGGCTTTGCCGATCGTGACGACGTCGCTCAGCGTAAGCGTACTGGCGGAGAGAATCAACTGGTCCCGGCAACGCAGTTCCAGCAGTACACCGCCGCCCGCTTTACGGGGGTCCGGACGGGAAATCTGCGCACGAGCCCAAGTCAGGATCTTCCCGAACGACAATCTCCGCCGCTCCCCTTTCGCGGATCGCGCCGAAGCACCGGACGCGGATGTCCGCCGTCTCCTCCTGATTCCAAACTTGATCATAGTTCGACATCCCAGATGTTTTTGATGATTCTCTCGTGCCGGCAATCCCCGGCATCCGGGAATTTGCGAAGACATTCATTCCGAATGCGGATCATTCCTCCCATGTCCCGATTCAACCGGCATTTCTGGTACGCCAGACACTCCTGGCAATACCAGAATTGCTGCCGTTTGCGAAATTCCTGCCAGAGGACCAGCGCATCCCGGGCCATGCCCAGATCGTTCTGATGGTAGGAGACGGAAAGCAGTTCGGCGAACTGCGATTTCACGTCCTCCCAGTTATTGGTGATCAGGTGGCCCCACATGATCTCCAGCAGCCCCTTGTAAATACTGGTCTTGGATTTCTCCAGCGACACCTTTTCCGGGATCTCCCAGTAAGACAACCGGGCATCCGACGACGCCACGAAGCAGTTGAACGCCTCCAGCACCCCTTCCGCCCGCCAGAAGTGACGCAGCGGCACTTCCCGCAGGAATATGATCTCCCGGTCGTGATACCGCAGATAACTGACGATCCCCTGCCACTGGGAGTCCTTGTCGCCCCGCTTGTAACTTACGGCGTAGTACGGGTATCCGCTGGTCTCCGGGGAGTAGAATTTCCGCTCCGGCAGGGAAGTGAATACGATGCCCTGCCGCTCCACCGCCAGTTTCTTCCACTGTTCAAAACTTTTATCCTTCGGTACGATATACCCGTTCGGGATGGTGTTCACCTTCAGCCGCAGATGGAACGGCACATCCAACTTCCGGCCCAGCAGCGTCATGACATCGCAGTCGGTCCCGTCCGCGTTTTTGCGGATCGTCGTCCATTTGCACTTCGGGAAGTAAATCAGGAATTTTCCCGCCGGCGGCAGTTCAAACCGGACCTCGTCGTCGAGGTACTGCCCGGTCAATTCCCCGGGCCAGGTCACCGGGTTCTCATCACTGAACTCCGTATACAGGAATCCGCCGACCACGATGACAAGAAACAGCAGCACACTGACCGACAGCACGATCCGACGGCGGCGGATCCGGCTCTGGGCAAACGTCCGAAGATCCTTCAACTCCGTCGCCGAAGCATAACGGGTCTGCGCTTCCGGCGCCGCATCCTCCGCCGCGGCGCCGCCGAGGTCGTCCATGGTCGCCTCATCCTGCGTTTCCTCCTCCCCGTCGTCCATGCCATCCTCCGGAACTTCCTCGTCCGTCTGCAGCAGAAACACGAGATTTTTGCCCAGCCGGACGTCGGTCCCCGGTCCGATAGAGCACTCGGCACCCGGCGCCAACTGTTCCTCCCGGACAAAAACCGTCTCCGCCATGGACGTCAAAATCACCCGGTCACCCTGGATCCGCAACGCCGCGTGCTCGCCCCCGATATCCTTGTCACCCGGACGGATGGCGGCAGCGCGGGACTTTCCGATCAGCAGCCCGTCCGGAGGCACGACAAACGACCGCCCGGCCAACCCGCCGCTGATGAAATGAATTTTGTAATTGTTTTTCTGCATATCGCCACCTCAAAACAGCGGGACTCCGGCTTCCTTCATTTTCAGGAACACCGGCGTCAGTATGATGATGAATACGGCAGGAAGAATGAACAGCGCCATCGGGATCAGCATTAAAGACGGAGCCCGCTGCGCCTTGCATTCCGCGATGGAAAACCGGAGTTTGCGCATCTCCTCGCTCTGCACTTCCATAGTGTCGGCCAGAGACGCGCCCAGTTCCGTTCCCATCACCACCGCGGAAGCAAACGAGGTGAAGTCCTTGATCTGAATCCGGGCTGCCATATTCTGCAGCGCCTCCGTCCGGACCACGCCAAGTTCCATCTCCCGGAGCATGAACGCATACTCCTCGGTCAGGGGCCCGTGGATCCCGAGTTTCACATAAAACCGGACTGCGGCGCTGAAATCCAGCCCGCCCCGCATGGCGGAAGTGATCAGATCGATCGAAAACGGCAGAGCGTGCAGGATCAGGGTTTTGCGTTCCTCCACCTTGTTCCCGACGATGACACCGGGCAGGAACCAGCCGATGAAGGCGCCGATCACCGCGCCGACCAGCGAGGACAGTTGACGGTTCTCCTCTCCGGTGATGCCATAGACGACCGCGCCGGCCACGCCGGCGAAAAAGCACAGCAGAAAACACTGAGTGCAGAACACCCGCTCCGGGGTCAGAGTCCGCAGTCCGGCGTAATCCAAATTCTTCTGCTGTTCCCGACAGCCCACCGGGGAGAGAGAACGGATCAACCTGCCGAATCCGAGAAACTCCAGCAGCGCCGCCGGACCGGAACTCATCCGGAACAGCGGCGGCTCCTCCGTCCGGGACTGCGACCGCGAAGACTCCGAACGCCTCTCGCGGTCGGCAAGAACCAGAAACCAGAGGAACGGCAGCAGCACCGCCAAAAACGTCATGAAATAGATCAGTACGGCCCGCATTTCTACACCTTCACATCCACGATCGCGCGAATCACGAAATAACCGATCACCTCCAGCGTGAGCATAACACCGATCGCACACCAGCCGACCAGCGTCTGCACCATCGGAAGCATCAGTTCATTGTTGATGATGAAAAGCAGAATGAACGCCAGCAGCGGAGCCAGGGACATGGCCAGCGCCTCGAAACGGCCCTGCGCCGTCAGCGCCTTCAACTTCTGGGCAAAATCAATCCGCCCGCGGATCGTCTGCGTAATCCGCTGCAGAACGTCCGCCAGACTGCCGCCGGACTGTGTCGTCAACCGGATGGAGATGATCAGCAACTGCAGATCCTCGCACGGCAGGCGGTCATACATCCTCTGGAGCGCGTCCGTCAATTCCAGCCCCAGTCGGTACTCCCGGAGCACCACGGTCAGTTCCTCTTTCATCGGGCCTTCACAGCGGCGGGAAAAAACCTCCAGCGCCTGCGGCAGCGCCTGTCCCGCCCGCAGTCCGCTGGTCAATCCCATGGAAAAATCCAAAATGCTGCGCTCAAACTCCTGCGCCCGCTTTTTCACTTTCTGCAAAAAATACAGCGGCGGCAACGCAAATCCCAACCCCAACGCCACTCCCGCCGCCGGCAGCAGCGCATACCAGTAAAACACCTGCAGGAACAGCAGGACCGCGATCACGATCCCCAGCATCAGTACTCCCAGGGACAACTGGACCTGAAACAGGGTTTTCGGAGCGATGAAATAACCAATATCGTTCCGGTGCCCGCGGGAATTCACGTCCTTCAACTGCCGGTCGTACCGCTCCATGCCGAACGACTGGATCAGTTGCACGACGACATAGACCAGCGCCCCCGCCGCGGCAAACACCAGCAGGTAGATCATGTAACGCTGCATGATCGGAGTCATATCCACCGCCTTCACCTCATCCTTCCGGCACAAAGACCGACATATCCAACTGCAGATCGCCGGACTGTCTCAAATTGTCGATGAAGCGGGGAATGTTGCCCGTGGCGGTATGGCGCCCGATCACGTGGAATTTCTCGTCGAAGCCTTCCTGCTCGAATGTGAAAATATCCTGCATCAGGATCGTGCCGTTTTCCCGCCCGGTCACTTCGGATATCTTCACGATCTTTCTCGACCCGTCCGGCAGACGGGTCTGCTGCACGATGAGATGGATCGCCGAAGCGATCTGTTCCCGGATCGCCGCGGAAGGCAGTTCAAAACCGGCCATCATCACCATGTTCTCCAGCCGCGACAGGGCATCGCGCGGATTGTTGGCGTGACAGGTCGTCATAGAACCGTCGTGTCCCGTATTCATCGCCTGCAGCATGTCCAGCGCCTCCGCGCCGCGGCACTCCCCCACGATGATCCGGTCGGGCCGCATCCGGAGCGTATTGATCACCAGATCGCGGATCGTGATCCGGCCCTGTCCCTCCACGTTGGCGGGGCGGGCCTCCAGCCGACAGAGATTTTCGTGGGTCAACTTCAGTTCCGCCGAGTCCTCCACCGTGATGATCCGTTCCATTTCCGGGATGAACTGCGACAGGATGTTCAGGAGCGTCGTCTTGCCCGACCCCGTACCGCCGGAGACCAGAATATTGCGCCGCGCCCGCACCGCCTCTTTCAGAAACAGCGACATCGGGCGCGTCAGACTGCCGAATTTCTCCAAGTCCTCGATCATCAGTTTTTTGGACGGAAACTTGCGGATGGTCACCAGCGAACCGTCCAGCGCGAGCGGCGGAATCACCGCGTTCACCCGCGAACCGTCCTCCAGACGGGCGTCGACCATCGGCGACGCCGCATCCACGTGCCGGCCCAGCGGCTCCACGATGCGCTGAATGATGGACTGCAGATGCGCCTCTCCTTGAAACCTCGATGCGGTCCGGTACTGCAACCCCTTGCTCTCCACAAAGATATTGTTCGGCCCGTTGATCATGACTTCGGAAATCGTCGGGTCCCGCAGCAGGGGCGACAGCGGCCCCAATCCGATCAGATTGTCCAGCAGAACCTGCCGCAACTGCGGCAGCGCAACATCGCCGGGGATCTCGTGCCGAATCTCCCGGAGGACCTGATCAAGAACGGGTTCCACCTGCGTCCGCATCAGGGATACGGCAACGCCGGCTTCGCCGTCGCCATTCACGTCCAGCAGTTCCAGCACACGCGATTGGACCTTTTTGGACAACTCCATCACGGATTCGGTGAAAAGATTCTGCTGATCCGACTGCGCCTGATACAGCGGCAGCACGTGAACTCCGGCCATGCCCGCGCCCGGTTCATTCTCCGGCGCAGCCGGAGCGGGAGCGGCATTTTCCGCCTCCAGACGCAGTTCAAAGTCGGCGACCCGCAACCGGTCACCGGGCAGAAATTCAGTCCGCTCCGTGATCGGCTCGTCATTTCTCCAACTCCCGGCGTGACTGCCGAGGTCCCGCACATAGATTTTCCCGTTCTCCTCGCAAATCTCGGCATGTCGGCGGGAAACTCGCTTGTCGGCGATCCGGACGTCGACGCCCTCCCCCCGCCCCACGGTCAGAACACACCCGGGAAGCAATTCGATATGCCGACCCTCCTGCGGAAGAAAAAGTCTCATCGCCGCCTCCGCCCCTCACCAGGTGAACATCCGCGAGAACCAGTTGCGCTGTTCCTTCTCCCGCGCGGCCTGATTCCTGGAATCGACATCGGTGAAGACATCCTTTTCCAGAGTGGCGGTCTCCGCGGAGGGCCGGGAGGCCATCTGGACATTCTGATGCATCAGTTCCGGAGAGACCAGAACCAGAATCTGCACCTCCTCGCCCTGATCCTCCTCGAAAGAGAAGAACCAGTTGAGGACCGGGACATGCCGCAGAAACGCATACCCCGCCGGGCCGTTTTTGGTGAACGTCAACTCCTTCTGTCCCGCGATGACTGCGGTTTTGCCCAGCGGACAGAGCAGTTCGGTCTTGGTCTTGCTTTTGCGCTGGACATAGTCATTGTCGACTTTGACCGGGGGGAGACTCCGTTCCAGATCGAGATTGAGTTTCACCATGTTGCCTTCCAGCAGCAACGCCCGGGCCTTGTACTTCAGACCGAATTCGATCTCCTTCAAATCGGCGGACTCGCTGCCGTAGACCATCACGTTCCGGGTACCGCCGTTTTCAAAGACGGCGTCCTCTTTGCTGTTGTTGGTCAGCGTGACGTGACCGGCGTCGCGGAAGTCGGAGATCCCGCTGTCGCCGAAAAACATCAGCGAGCCTTTCAGATTCGACTGCAGCAGCACGGAACCGCCGACATGCTGATCGCCATGACTGGAGAACGCGTCCGGACTTCCGCCGTACAAAGCCTTGAACCAGCCGATCACATCCCAGGACAGCACCGTGCCGTTCGCCGAAGAGTTGCCCAGCCGTTCCAACTGGTTCCGGGTCACGCCGACGAATACGATTCCGAGGTCGATCTGGGACGGCGCCACGTGAAGGTCCGTCTCCGCGCGAAAATTGTTGCCGTTCCACTCCGGGTTCAGCCATTCCTGCGAAGCGAGGATCCGCTGGGCTTTTTTGATGCTCTCCTCGGAGAGCAGATCCCCGGAAATCATCAGGACGCCGCCGCTCAACTGAAACGCCAGTTCGCCGGGATTCGGAGTCGCGCCGTTTTTCACCACGGGGAACCCCGCCTCCCCCAACTGTTTCTTCAAGTTCTCGATCAGTTGGGCATCCGGCTGAAACACCACATAATTATGGCATCGTTCCGCGAAAGGCGCCATGATCCGGCGAAAGTATTTCCAGTGTCCGGGATTCGCGATCGCACCAATCAGCGTCAATCCGTCGTCCCGCAGTTCCAGCGTCACCTCGGGAATCTCCTCCAGCAGTCGGCCGAGTTCCTGATAGGTCTGCAGTGTGGAATTGAACACCGTGACGTTGAACTCCTTCTCAAGCCCTCCCGCGACGACCGTCACCACCGCCTTGCCCGGAGTGACGCCGGAAATCTCAAACGAACTGCCGTTGACCGCCTCGATTTTCACATTGGCGGAGTTGGATTTGCAGGATTCAATGGTAAAAGGCAGATTGATCACCCGTTTTTCACCGGAGGTAATGGATAGCGGTTCCGAAACCATTTCGGGGCGCAGCGCGCTGCCGATATTGATCTCCAACGTTGAAGGAGACTGTACCTTCGATCCCGCCGCGGTCTGCTCCGCGCCGGGGAGAGACAACATCCCCGGCGCCAGCGCCAGAAGGAGGAAAATAATTCGCTTTTTCATTTGTCCTCCGCCTGTTTACCGCTCCGCACCATCACATCCGGCAGTTCCGTGGTTTCCAGATTGGCACGCATCCGCTCGAAGGTCACGGCGTTGACCGACCCCAGTTCCCGGCGGTTTCTCGCCGTGGCGTCATTGCGTTTCCGCAATACCGGATAAAGTTCCGCCTCCCGCTGGGCGGCCAGCAGGATCGTCGCCTGTTGCGGGGGCAGCGAGATGAAAATCGTCGCCGTGTTCCCGCCCGGTTCCCGGAACGAACCACGATCATTGGCGATTCCGGTCACTTTCACGCAGGGGAACAGCACGATCGTCTCGCGTTTCCGGCTGACCTCGGGGTTGGCGGAGGGATGGTCGACCGCCGATACGATACGTTCCGGACTCGGCGGCGTCATTTTCATCTCGGAGTACGACGCGACGATCGCGATCTCATCCTCCGGCACCAGCATTTTCACCAGCGCGGGATCGGAAAACGTCACCGGGATCAGCCATTTCCCCTTTTCCACGCAGTCGGCCAGCGAAACATTCAACTGCAGATCGGAAAGTTGGATGTAATCGCCTTCCGGAATTTTATAAGGGATCTTCTGCCCGTAGGCCAGACTCACACTTTCCCAGAGCAAAGCGTTTTTCGGCACTGCGGAGCGCGGAATGGATTTGAACGAGCACGCCCCCGGGGTGATCTCCTCCCCCGGGTCCAAGTCCCGGGCCGCGATCACGACGGAAACCTGCGGCTCTTTCGTGCCCTCGTCGTTCTGGACGAGAACACGGCTCACGATGAATACGGCGGCCAGAGCCAAGATGACGGCGACGATCAGCGGAATGATGTTTTTCATAAATATCCCTACCCTATACATTTGGACCGAAATTAGAGTAATATACCGCGGAGGAGTTTTTTTTCAAGGGGAGCGCAAAAATTTTTTGCTTTTTTGTTCCGCACCGACTCTCCGGGCCGGCTCGGAGAGTCGCCCCCGTCAGAGAACGTCTCATTCACGGGACGTGAAACCGCCGCGGGCGGATCGGCGGACTTTTCCGACCGGCCGCCGGTGTGATCGCCGGGAATCGGTCTCCATCCGGTCACAGCCGGATCCGATGGCGGAGACGAAATCCTCGAGCGTATTCTCCGGGCGATGCCGGGGACGCCCCGATGCCCGACGACACCGTTCCCGAGGCGCGCGAACGGTCACTCCTCCCGGAAGCGGACAGTCCCGGCGCGGCCGTGGGCGTCCAGCATCTCCATCGCGCCGAAACGGGCGATGATGTCCGCTTCCCGGCGCAGGGCGTTTTCCGTGTACTTGACCAGACTGGTGCGGCGGCAGAAACTGGCGGTCTCCAGCCCGTTGAACTTCTTCGCGCTCCCGGCGGTGGGCAGGACGTGGGACGGTCCGGCGCAGAAATCTCCCGCCGGTTCCGGGGTCCACGGACCGAGGAAGATCGCTCCGGCGGCCCGGATCATGCGGGCCAGTTCCTCCGGGCGTTCCGCGTGGATCTCCAGATGCTCCGGCGCGTAATCCCCGGCGACCTGTGCCGCGACCCTGCGATTCGGGACCTGAATGAAAAACACCCCGCGTTCCAGCACCCGGTCAATGGTGGCCTGACGCTTCAGGGTATCCCGCTGGCGCTTCAACTCCCGTTCCACCCGGGGGATCAGCGCGGCGTCGGTGGTGACCAGCACCGCCTGCTCCAATCCGCTGCCGTGTTCGGCCTGACTGAGCAGATCGGCGGCGACAAAAACCGGATCCGCGGTGTGATCGGCCAGAATCAGGATCTCCGACGGTCCGGCCACGAGGTCGATGCCGACGGTACCGTAGAGCAGTTTCTTCGCGGCGGTGACGTACGCGTTGCCCGGCCCGCAGATCTTCTCCACTTTGCGCAGCGTCGGCGTGCCCAGCGCCAGCGCGGCGATACCGTAAACGCCGCCCAGCCGACAGATCTCCGTCACCCCGGACTGCAGCATGGCGTACATCACCGCCGGATGAGTGTTGCCCGGAGGAGTGATGGCCACGATCTCCTTCACCCCGGCGGCTTTGGCGATCCCCGCGGTGTGAAGCACCGTGGAAACCAGCGGCGCGGTGCCGCCGGGGATGTAGACGCCCACCCGGTCCATGGGAGTGAACTTCTCCCCCACCCGGACGCCGGGGCGCACCCCCGTCATCCAGTTGCGAGGCCGAGTCAGCCGGGCAAAGGTCCGCACCTGGGACAGAGCCTGCCGGATGGCCCGCTTGTCCGCCGCCGGCAGTTGCGCGGCGACGGCGCGGGCCTGCTTCAGCGGCAGCAGAAACTCCTCCGGAGCGAGGCGGACGCGATCGAACTTCTCCGCGTACTCCGTCAGCGCGGCGTCGCCCCGCTCCCGGACCCCGGCGATGATGGCCGCCGCCGCCTGTTCCGCTTCCGGCGGGAAGGCCGGACGCTCGCAAAGCGCCCGCATCTCCCGCTCGAATCCGCAAGTTCCGTAGACCAGTGTTTTCATGACAGAGACACTTCCGTTACAGATTGAAAATCTCGTTGTCGATCAGCCGCGTGGTCCCGAAAAACGCCGCCGCCGCCAGAATCACCCGGCGCGAAGCGTCGGTCGGCGTCTGCAGCGTGTCGCAGTCCAGCACCTCCACGTAATCCACCCGGCCTCCGGCGGCGGTGATGGCAACTTTCGCCTCCTCCACCGCGGCGGCGATCGTCCGGCGGTCCGCCGCGATGCGGGCTTTGGCCGCCAAAAGCGAACGGTGGATGGAAAGCGCCCGGCTCCTTTCGTCGGCGGAAAGATAGCGGTTGCGAGAACTCAGCGCCAGCCCGTCGGCATCCCGCACCAGCGGTGCGGGAATGATCTCCACCGGGAAGTTCATGTCCCGCACCATGCGCTGAATGACAAAGCACTGCTGCGCGTCCTTCAGTCCGAACACCGCGAAATCCGGCTGGGCGAGCAGGAACAACTTGGCCACCACCGTGGTCACGCCCCGGTAAAAGGTCGGACGGCTGATCCCGCACAGCGGTTTCGACAGCACCGTCTCCTCCACCCAGGTGGAAGCGTCGGGACGGTACATCTCCGCCGCTTCCGGGGCGTAGATCACATCGGCGCCGTGAGCGGCGCATTTGGCGACGTCGCCGTCGAAGTCCCGGGGATAGCGGTCGAAATCCTCGTTGGGCGCGAACTGGGTCGGATTGACGAAAATGGAAACGATCACCACATCCGCCTTCTTCCGGGCGATGTCGATGAGCGACATGTGCCCGTCATGGAGAAACCCCATCGTCGGAACGAATCCGATGGTCCGGCCGCTCCGTTTCAGTTCCAATGCGTACTTCTGCAGTTCCGCGCCGCTTTGAAAGATCTTCATTTCCGCGTCAGCACTCCACCAGCCAGTTGTGATTGTCCGGCCGCTCGCCGTACTGGATGCCGGTCAGTTCGTCGTAAAGTTTCCTAAGGTTCGGCCCGATCTCCTTCCAGCCGTAGTCGATGACCTGATCGCCCCAGGCGATCCTGCCCACCGGGGTGATGACCACGGCGGTGCCGCAGGCGGCGGGTTCGGCCATATCCTTGAGTTCGGTCGCGGCGATCCGGCGCCGTTCGGCGACGTACCCCAGGTCTTTGGCCACGGTCATCAGCGAATCGTTGGTCACCGAAGGCAGAATGGAATCCGACAGCGGCGTGACATACTTGCCGTCTTTGGTGATGGCGAGGAAGTTGCTGGTGGTGAATTCATCCACATAGGTGTGGGTCTGGGGGTCGAGGAACAGCACGATGGGGAAGTGCTGTTTTTTGGCCAGCATGCTGGAATACAGTCCGGCGGCGTAATTTCCGGCGGCCTTGATGTGGCCGGTGCCGTGAGGAGCGGCGCGGTCGAAATCCACGGAGATCATGGCGTCGACGGGTTTGATCCCCCCCTTGTAGTAGGGACCGACGGGCATGACCATGATGACCAGTTCATACTCGAAACTGGCGTTGACGCCCACCTGCGGCGAAGTGCCGAACATCACCGGGCGGATGTAGAGCGAACCGCCGGTGCCGTAGGGCGGCACATAGTCGATGTTGTCCCGGACCACGGTTTTCACCGCCTCCACGAACTTCTCCTCCGGGAACTCCGGCATGACCAACTGCCGGGCGGAAGAATTGATGCGCTTGGCGTTGGCCCAGGGGCGGAAAACACGGATTTTGCCGTCCTTGCCGCAAAACGCCTTCATGCCTTCAAAGATCGCCTGCCCGTAGTGCAGCACGTTGGCGGCCACGGACAGCGAGATGTTGAAATCTCCGGTGAGCCGGCCCTCGTCCCACTTGCCGTCGGCATAATGGAAACGGATGTTGCTGCGGGTCGGCATGAATTCAAATTTGAGCGCTTCCCAGTTGATCGGCTGCATGATCGAAACCTCCTTTTTGTTTGACATGGCCTGTCGATTTTTCTGCAACTGTTAAATATATCACTTTCCCCCGCTGAAATCAAGTTTGCCGCCGCATTTCGCCCGCGGCGCAAAAAACCTGCGGATTTTCTTGAAAACGCGATAGATTTTTTCGGCACCTTATGATATATTGTAATAGAGTCGGTCTTATGGGAAGTGCAATCAGGATACAAAACTGAAAGATCAAGGAGAAGTCACCATGTCCAAAGCAATGTTTTCCGTCCCCGTCGTCGTGCTGATGCTGCTGGTCTGCGGCTGCGGCTCCACTCATGCGCCCGAAGATACCACCGCTCCGGTGGTGGAACCGGCGGTGGACGATCCCAGCGGTTCCCTCAACGCCGGAGCCGGAGACGGGTTCTCCGCGCTGGGCGGCGGCGCCGGTCAGGGCCCGTGGGTGGCTTCCGAGCGGCTGGCCGGCAACGCCGACGCCGACGGCTGGGTCCCGGTCGATCCCAAGAACCGGCTCAACATGCCGGTCATCTACTTCGCCTACGACTCCGATGTGCTGGTGCCCAGCGAAACCGCCAATCTGGATAAGATCGCGGCCTACTTGAATCAGCACACCTCCCTCGGACTGGTCATCGAGGGACACTGCGACAGCCGGGGCACCGACGAATACAACCGGGCGCTGGGCGAGCGCCGGGCCAACGCCATCCGCGCTTATCTGGCCGGACGCGGCGTGCCCGACGCCCGAATGAAGACCGTGAGTTACGGCAAGGACAAACCGGCGGTCGACGGCTCCGGGGAAAGCATCTGGCGGCAGAACCGCCGCGGGGTCCCGGTTCCCATGCAGATCCCCGGCCGCTGACTTCGGCGCGGAAATACCGGACGACCCGGGGCGGCTGCCCGCTTTCGGGTCTTCGTTTTTTTTGAGATTCGCCCCCCATTTGAGGTTGTTATGAGCAAGATCAAAGCCAATCATGTATTCACTTCCGAATCGGTTTCGGAGGGACATCCCGACAAGGTCTGCGACCGCATCTCCGACACCATTCTCGACGCCTGTCTGATGCGGGACCCGGAGAGTCGGGTCGCCTGCGAAACGCTGGTCACGACCGATCTGGCGGTCATCTCCGGCGAGATCACCACCCGGGCCGAGGTCGACTGGGAACAATTGGCGCGGGATGCGATCCGGGATATCGGCTACAACGACCCCTCCATCGGATTTTCGGCGGAAAACGTTCGGATCGTCACGTCGATCCACCGCCAGTCCCCGGACATCAGCATGGGGGTCAGCCGGGCCGATCAGGGCGCCGGGGATCAGGGCATGATGTTCGGGTACGCCAGCAACGAAACGCCGGAACTGATGCCGGCCACGCTGGTCTACGCCCACCAGATCATGGCGGAGTTCGCCCGGCGGCGGAAGCACGACGCGGAAGCGGCCCGCTATCTGCGGCCCGATGCCAAAAGTCAGGTTTCCATCCGCTACATCGACGGCAGACCCGCGGCGGTGGAATCCGTCGTCGTCTCCCACCAGCACACCCCGGAAATGCCGAAAGCGTGGTTGGAAGCGCAGGTCCGCGAAGTCGTCGCCCGTGTCATTCCCGCGCCGCTGCTTCACGACCGCATCGTCTATTACGTCAACCCCACCGGCAACTTCGTCATCGGGGGCCCCAACGGGGACACCGGGCTGACCGGACGCAAGATCATCGTGGACACCTACGGCGGGGTCGGGTCTCACGGCGGCGGCGCATTCTCCGGCAAGGACCCGTCCAAAGTTGACCGGTCGGCGGCCTATTTCTGCCGTTACATCGCCAAGAATCTGGTGGCGGCGCAACTGGCCGACAAGTGTGAGATCCAAGTGGCCTACGCCATCGGAGTCGCCCAGCCGCTCAGCATCAACGTGGACACCTACGGCACCGGCAGACTGGCCGACGACGCGGACCTGGAAACGGTGGTGCGGCAGGTATTCGATCTCCGCCCGGCCAAAATCATCGAAGCGCTGGACCTGAAACACCCCGGGAAAACGTGGCGCTACGCGGACACCTCCGCCTACGGACACTTCGGGCGGGACATCTTCCCGTGGGAGAAGTGCGACAAAACCGCGGAACTGCTGGCAGCGGCGGCGGCGTTCCCCCGCGCCTGAGGATTTTGCCATGTCCCTGCGACTGCTCGGAGTGGGATCGCCGCTGGTGGATTATTCCGCGCAGGTGCCGGAGGAGTTCATCCGTTCCCGGCTCTCCGGCGGCAAGGGGGGCACGCGCAATATCGGCCCGGCGGAAAAAGCCGAACTGCTGGCCGTCTGCCCCGGCCCGGTGACCGTCAGCGCGGGCGGCGCGGCGGCCAACACGGTGATGGCCGCGTCGGAACTCGGAGTGCGCGGCGCACTGCTCGGGAAACTCGGATGCGACGCCGACGGGGAGCGTTTTCTCCGGGACATGCGGATGGCCGGAGCCGACGTTTCGGAGTTGCGGACGGACCCGGATACCGCCACCGGATACTGCGTCGCGCTGGTGACGCCGGACGCGGAAAGGACCATGCGTTCCGATCTCGGCGCTTCGCTGAATCTGACCCCCGCCGAAGTCGGGCAGTGCGATTTCTCCCGGTACGACCGGGTGCTGCTGGAGGGGTATTTCGTCAACACGGATATCTTCGAACCGGTCATGCTCCGAGCCCGGGCCGCCGGGGTCGGCGTCGCGGTGGATTTGTGCAATTACGAACTGGTCACCGCCGGTCGGGAACGTTTCACCCGGCTGATCGCGCGATACGCGGATATGGTCTTCGCCAACCGGGACGAGGCGGCGGCGCTGACCGGAAAAAAGGAACCGGACCCCATGGCCCGGGCGCTGGCAAAAATCTGCCGGACCGCCGTGGTGAAACTCGGCGCGGACGGGGCCATAATCGCTTCGGAGAACCGGCTTGAGGCCGTGCCGCCGGTGCGGGTCGGGCGCGTGGTCGACACCACGGCGGCGGGGGATTATTTCGCCGCCGGATTCTTCTACGCCCTGGGGCGGGGCCGGTCCGCCGCCCGGTGCGGCGCGGCGGGGGCGCGGTGCGCGGCGGAGATCATCCAATACCCGGGGACCAAACTTCCCCGGGAAGCGTGGAACAAACTCAAAGCGGAACTGGAGGCTTTGTAAGATGAACGACTATCGGATCAGGGACATCGCGCTGGCGGACTTCGGCCGCCGGGAAATCGCCATCGCGGAACACGAAATGCCCGGCCTCATGGCGGTGCGCCGCAAGTACGGCCCGCGGAAGCCGCTGGCCGGGATCAAAATCGCCGGCAGTCTGCACATGACCATTCAGACTGCGGTACTGATCGAAACGCTGGCGGAACTGGGCGCGGACGTCCGCTGGGCCAGTTGCAATATTTTCTCCACGCAGGACCACGCCGCCGCCGCCGTCGCCGAACGCGGGATCCCCGTGTACGCCTACAAGGGCGAGAGCCTTGAGGAGTACTGGGAGTTCACGCTCGCCGCGCTCACCTGGCCCGACGGCAGCGGCCCGGACCAGATCGTGGACGACGGCGGCGACGCCACTTTGCTCATCCACCGGGGCGCGGCCGCCGAGGACGACCCGTCCATTCTGGACGCGCCCGCCGACAGTCACGAACTGGAGATCGTCAACGCCCTGCTCAAGCGGGAACTGCGTCTGCATCCCGGCCGCTGGCATAAGATCGCCGCCGCCGTGCGGGGCGTCTCGGAGGAAACCACCACCGGAGTCCACCGGCTGGAACAGCGGTTCAAGCGAGGGAAACTGCTCTTCCCCGCCGTCAACGTCAACGATTCGGTGACCAAAAGCAAGTTCGACAACATCTACGGCTGCCGTCACAGCCTCACCGACGGCATCAAGCGGGCGCTGGATGTGATGATCGCCGGCAAGACCGCCATGGTCTGCGGCTACGGCGACGTCGGCAAGGGCTGCGCCGAGGCGATGCGCAACGAACGGGCGCGGGTGCTGGTGAGCGAAGTCGACCCCATCTGCGCGCTGCAGGCGTGCATGGCAGGGTTTCAGGTCTGTACCGTGGAGGACGCCCTGCCCCAGGCCGATATTTTCGTCACCTGCACCGGCAACTGTCACATCATCACCGCCGACCACATGCTCCGGATGAAAGATCAGGCGATCGTCTGCAACATCGGGCACTTCGACAACGAGATCGACGTGGCGGACTTGGAGAAGTTCCCCGGCATCCGCAAGACGGAAATCAAGGACAGTTCCTGTCCGGTGAGCGCGTACACGTTCCCGGACGGGCACACCGTCTATCTGCCGGCGGAGGGCCGGCTGGTCAATCTCGGCTGCGCCACCGGGCATCCGTCGTTCGTGATGTCGTGCAGTTTCACCAATCAGGTGCTGGCCCAGATCGACATCGCCCGCAATCCGGACCGTCCGGTCGGAGTTTACCTCATCGCCAAGTCCCTGGACGAGGAAGTCGCCAGACTGCATCTGGAAAAACTGGGGGCGAAACTCTCCCGGCTGACGGCGGAACAGGCGGAGTACATCGGCGTCTCCCCGGACGGCCCGTTCAAAAGCGATTCCTACCGCTACTGAATGGCGGCCCCGAGGATCAGATCGGCGCGCTCCCGGACTTTTGCCGCACGGATGTAGCGTTCCTCAAAAGGGATCCACCGTTCCGCGAAAACCCTTGCCGCCGCGTCCCCGTTGCGGCGACGGATGCGGCGCATCTGCTCCTCCGGCGCGATGTCGTAGAAAATTTTCAGATCGGCGTACTCTCCGAATTTCGGGTGCAGACTGTACGCGCCCTCCACGATGCGCCACGGCGCGGCGGCCACGGCGCGTTCGCCGCGAAAATCCTTGATCGAACAGTCGAAAACGCGGTACGAAAACGACGAGCCGCTCCGCAGAAACGGCAGGACCTCGGCGATGAACCGCTCGTAATGCACGTTGCCGCCCGGTTCCGCGAACCGCTCCGGCTTGCGCAGGGCAAGCGGCAGAAAAAAGTCGTCCATGTGCACGACCGGCGCCGCCAGCACCCCGCCCAACTGTTTCGCCAGCGTGGTCTTGCCCGATGCCGCCCGGCCGTCAACGGCAATCACCCGGACCGGACGCTCCGGCAAAGCCGCCGCCCGCTTCAGGACCGGCAGCAGCGGCAGCAGACGGGTGCTGACCACCCGGTAGGAGGGGTGTTCCGCCGCGTGATATTCCGGCGAGTGATGCACCGCGCCGCCCCGGTATCCGGCCAGATACTCCCGAAACACCGTCCGGGCTTTGCCGGTCAGCACGGTTTCGGCGGTCCGCAGGTATTCCCGGAACACCGCGTCGCCGTCCGGCCATGACTGCGCCGAAGCGAGGGCCATGCGCCACAGCCACGCTTCCGGCAGGCTCGCCCGCTTCCACGCGCCCAAGTTGATCCGGCAAAAGTCCGGCCCGATCACCTCGAACAGCGGCCCGTCCGATACCGGCACGGCGGCGAACTCCCGGTGAAACGCCGCTTCCGCCCGCTTCGGCTCGGCCAGCAGATGCTCCGGGCCGCGGGACGCCTGGGTGCAGAGTTTGACCGCGTCCGCCGGACGCATGGCCGGATGGAGACGCAACTGTTCGCGCAGACAGGCGGCGAAGTCCAGTTCCCGCCCTTCCCGAAACAGCCGCGTCCGCGCCCCGACGAAATCCATGCGATATTGGGCGACGTCGGCAAGTTCGCCGCCCGCCGCCGTCAGGCTCAGCAGGATAAGTGGAAGAATTTTCCGCATGATCAGAAGTTGCCGAACGACGAACCGCCGTCCACAACGCCCTTGTTGAACCAGGTGTTCAGCAGTTCGGCTTCCGACGCGCCGGGGTAACCGGCCTTGCAGGGGACACCGGTTTTGTCCCGGCTCTCCACATGGGAGTCGATAAAGGCGATCGCCGCCTTGCCGTTGTGCCGGAAATACGCCGCCCGGTTCGGACCGGGGGGAGATTCCTTAAAGCGTCCGGGGTCGTCAATAAAACAGTAGTAGCAGAGGTGGCCGTAATTTTCCACCAGCATCGCGGTCCTGCCCGGATTGCGGAAGCGGGAGATTTTGATCCCGGCGTTCTCGGTGGGGGAGATCTTTTCGGTGGCGATGAGGTAATTCAGTCCGTAGTTGGTGGTGATCGCCAGCGACAGGTCCTCGGCCGGGCAGTGCAGCAAATCCACCGCCTTTTTGGAGGCGTCGCTTTTGTTCAGATAATACTGCACCACGCCGTCCAGCCAGTTGGCCCCCGCATCCGGAATGTTGTTGGCGCAGGGAAGGTAATCGGTGTTGTCCGTGGCATAAAAAAGATACACCTGCCCCAACTGCTTCATGTTGGAGAGACAATTCGTCCCCCGCGCCCGCTCACGGGCATTTTGCAGTGCGGGCAGCAGCATGGCGGCCAGGATCGCGATGATGGCGATGACCACCAGCAGTTCGATCAAGGTGAAACCGCGACGGGACGGACCCCGCGAAAACGCGGCAAAGCGGAATGGATTCATGTCAAAGGCCTCTTGGGAGTTCTGACTCCGCGCTCCGGCGGCATCGGCATGACTTCTGACATGCGCTGCGAATTTTTTCAGCGACCGGAGACCCGCTCCGGAAAAAGTGGCGGGCTTCTGTCCGCCGGTTTCATTTGTTAATATAGCATACAAAGAAGGAAAGTCAAGTCCGCATTCCCGCGTTTATCGAAGCGCGGCGGCCAGCGGACAGTCCGGAGCGATCGGTTCGCCGCGGCGGTAGCGGTCGAGAATTTCCCGGGACCCCGCCGCCAGCGTCCGGCGCACCGCCCGCCGTTCCCCCTTGATCCGGGCAATGGCCATCTGATCGTACCCGGTGGTCTGGTGACGCATCCACGCGATGACCGCGGCCGCGGCCCGTTCCGCCAGCGGAATGCGTTCCGTGCGGGCGACGGTGCCGCTGCCCACCGGGACCGCCTGATCGGTGACGGCGTCGGCCAGATCCCATGCCAGTTCCTCGTAACACGGCGCAAAATGCAGGAAATCCACCACCGCCTGCCGGAACGCCACCACGTAGGCGTCCTGCCGAGCGATCCGCGCCTGTTTCGCCGCTTCCAGACGGCGCAGATAGGCGGGATTCGCCCGCTCCTCCGCCAGATCGCCGCGCACCCTTTCCACCTCGGCCGCCTCCGCCCACACGCCGACGGCTTCCACACGGTTTTTGCGCTTGTGCACCACCACCCAGCAGTCGGCGGCCGCCTTGAGCCGCCGGGTCAGTCCGGGATCGCCGGAGGGAACGAAAACCCAACTGTCCGGCACACGCACGACCCTGCCGTTATGCAGAAATTCCCGGTCCCGGTTGGTGCGCCAGACCTGAAACTCCTCCCTCATAGGGCGACGACCTCGTATTCCCGGGTCCCGAGACCGATCGTCTCGGCGTACTCCAACTGCTCGTATCCCCGGAAGCGTTTCCCCGCCGCGCTCACCGCGTCGTAGCAGGCCGCGTCCAGCGCCACCGGGTCCAGCGAAGCGAACACCCCGATGTCGTCCACACAGCGGCCCATGGGCCGGGGCTCGCAGTCACAGCCGGGGGTGACGTTGACCGCAAACGTGACGTACAAATTGCGTTTGCCGTGATGGGCGGCCATAGCGTACTCCACCAGTTTCCGCCGGAACACCCGGCCGCCGAAAAGCGCGTTCTTCAACCCCGCCCACGTGACGACCGACACCGCATGGTGGGGGCAGATGGAGAAGCACGCGCCGCACCCGACGCACTTGTCGTGGTCGATGTGATACTTTTTCCGTTTGGTGATCGCCCCTTCGTTGCATCGGCGGGCGCACAGGCCGCAGGCCCGGCACTTCCAACCGCGAATGCGGGGCTTCACGCCCAGATGCATGGCCATTTTGCCGCCTTTGGCCGCGAATCCCATGGACAACTGCTTGATCGCGCCGCCGAACCCGGCCAGCATGTGCCCCTTGAAATGGGAAACCACCAGCACCTGCTCCGCGTCGGCCAGGATCCGGGCGACGGCGGCGGTGCGGAACATCTTGCCGTTGACCACCGGCACATCCCGGGCCGCTTCCCCGTGATCGCCGTCGGCGATGACCACCGGCAGCCGGGTGAATCCGTGCTTTCTGGCCAGTTCGACATGCCGCGCCGCCTCGAAGCGCTCCCCACCGTACAGCACGCTGGTCTCGGTGAAAAACACCTTCACCCCCCGCTCCTCCAAAAGGTCGATCATACCGTCGTAAAGTTCCGGGGCGAGGTAGGTGCGGTTGCCCCGTTCCCCGAAGTGGAGTTTCAGCGGCAGTTCCGCACCGGACACCGGACAGGGTTTCAGCAGTTCGGCCAAAGCGCGCCGCCCGGCGGCGGCGCGCTCCCCGGCCTCCGAATGCGCGGACAGCGGGACAAAATAAACGGTTGATCTCATGATTCGCTCCTGGTGACGTCCGGAGAATATACCATAAAATCCCGGGATTTTCAATCCCGCGCTTGAAAATATCGTCAAAGGACGCTATATTCTTCCCCCGGGTCCGCGGAACAACTTCACAGAAAGGAAAAGAACCATGCCCTGGGGTCTCATCATCACCATCGCCGTCGTCGCCATCGTCGTTTTCTGGTGGATCGGTCAATTCAATCTGCTGCACCGGCTGAAGATCGCCATTGCCGAGGCGTGGAGCGGCATCGACGTGCAGTTGAAGCGCAAGGCCAACATCATCCCCAATCTGGTGGACACGCTCAAAATGCAGATGAACTTCGAGAGCACGCTGCTTACCGAACTTACCGCCGCCCGCAGCGGACTGGTCGGCAGCGACCGGGCCGAGGCCATGGCCGCCAGCGACAAGATCACCGCCATGCTGCCCCAGATCCGGGCCACGGCGGAGAACTACCCCGCGCTCGGCACGAACCAGTCCTTCCTCAAACTCATGGAGGACATCCGCGACTGCGAGGACAAGATCGCCTACGCCCGGAACCGCTACAACATGACGACGGCCCGATTCAACATGGAGATCGTCCAATTCCCCGGCAGCGTGGTCGCTTCCGTCCACAAATTCGCGCCGGAACCGCTGTTCGAGATCGGAGAGACCGCCCGGCGGGACGCCGACGACATGCGCATCAGCAAACTGTGAGCCGGGCCGATGGGTGAAATGACCGCGCCGCTCATCGCGGCGGAAGAAGTGCGGAAAAATTTCCGCAAGAGCATCCTGCTCATCGCCGTCATCGCGGCGCTGATTTTCGGCGTCTCCTACCTCATCGGCGAAGAACTCGGCGACGTGGAGACCGGACTGATCATCGGCGCGGCGGTGGTGTTCATCGTCCTTCCCGTCCAAATCCTCACCGCGAAGTGGGCGATCCTCGGCATGACCCGCGGCCGGGCCGCCGATCCGAACGACCTGCGGGAACGCCGGGCGCTCCACATCACCGAAGGACTGGCCGTTTCCGCCGGGCTCGGCCGGACGCCCGACCTCTACATCATCTCCACCCGCGTGCCGAACGCCTTCGCCTCCGGGATGGGAGAGAGCGACGCATTCATCGGCGTCACCGAGGGATTGCTGGAGATGATGGACGATCAGGAACTCGAAGGCGTCATAGCCCACGAATTCGGCCACATCATCCACCGGGACATCATGCTCAATCAACTGGTGGTCGCTCTGATCAGCGCACTGCTGATCCTCGCCTTCATTCTGGAACGGGTCAGCGTCATGAACATGCTGGGCGGCGGGCGCCGCCGCAACAGCCGGGACTCCGGCGGCGGGGCGGTGGTGCTCGTCATCATCCTGCTGGCGCTGCTGGTCCGCCCGCTGGCGTATCTGATCTCCAATCTGCTGCAGATGGCGATCTCCCGGCAGCGGGAGTTCGCCGCCGACGCCGCCGCGGTGCGGCTGTGCAGTTACAACGAAGGGCTGGCGCGGGCGCTGGAGAAATTGGGCGGCAAGAAGGAATTCTCCCGGGAGGAGGTCGATTCCCTCGGCGGCGGCAGCATGGCCGCCATGTATATCAACTTCCCCGGCGAAGCGCTGTTCTCCACCCATCCGCCCATTGAAAAACGGGTGGAACGGTTGCGGAACATGTACTGAGACGCCGAATTTCGACAAAAATCCCCCGTCGGCACTTGACAACGCTCCGACCGGGGTTATATTATGAGGCAGGTTGCGGGTGTAGCAAAACGGTCATGCTCCAGCTTCCCAAGCTGGCGACGCCGGTTCGACTCCGGTCACCCGCTCCATTTTTTTCTCCTGATCGTCCGCAACTGATTCCCGGAGGAATGTGATGATGAAAAAATCTTATGCCGCCCGCTTCGCCGCCGCCCTGCTCACATTGCTGTGCGGCTGCGCTTCCGACAAACTGCCGTCGGAGGACATCGAGGTGCTGACCAAATACGATGACATCATCCAGGTGCTGAAGTCTCCGACCCTGCCGCCCAATTCCAAGGAGAAGTACGAAGCGGCCAAAGCGCTGATCGAACACGTCGATCTCTATTACACCCGGGAAACCGGCACGGTCAACAAACTTTTTTACTACCGCGACGCGATCGTCGACTCGCCGGGAACCGAGAATCCGGTGTTCACGTTCACCTACATGTGGGGCAACAAAACACTGCGGATCCGTTTTTTCACTTTCCGCGTCTTCGTCACCCGGGTCGAGATCACCGAAAAATGAGTGACGCGGAGTTCATGCGGGCGGCATTGGCCGAAGCCGCCGCCGCCGCCGCCGCCGGAGAAGTCCCCATCGGCGCGGTGGCCGTCCGCGACGGGGTGATCGTCGCCCGCGCCCGCAACCGCGTGGAGGAACGGCACTCCGTCTCCGCCCACGCCGAGTTTGTTCTGCTGAGCGAACTGGAACGACAGACCGGCGACTGGCGGATGAGCGATTACACCTTTTACGTCACCAAAGAACCCTGCCCCATGTGCGCCGGCATGCTCATCAACGCCCGAGTCAAACGGGTGGTCTTCGGCGCATCCGACCCCGCATCCGGCGGCTTCGGCGGAGCGTTCGACCTCAACGCCGTCCCCGGATTGCTCTGGCACTGCGAAATCGCGTCCGGCGTACTGGCGGAGGAGGCGCTGACGCTGATCCGGGAATTTTTCCGAAAAGTCCGTCGTTCCTGACGGTGCAACCGCTTGTATTTCCACCGTTTATGTGGTATATTATGGGTCGTGCATATTCAATGACTGGTTTATTTTGAGGATTTTGCTTCTTATGGATCAACAGACCAAATCCATCGGCGAGAGGCTGCGGGAACTCCGCACCATTCTGGAGATATCCCCGGCGGAAATGGCGGACGCCACCGGCATCACCGAAGCGCAGTACCTCGCCCACGAACGCGGCGAAGCGGACAGCCATTTCTCGTTTCTGTACGACTGCGCCAAACGGCTGGGCGTGGACCTGAACGCCATCGTCCGGGGACAAAGTCCGAAACTCACCAGTTACACCCTCACCCGGGCGGGGACCGGCGTCGTGATCGAACGGCGGAACGAATTCAAGTATCATCAGTTGGCCGCGGATTTCAAATCCCGGATGACGGAACCGCTGTTCGTCGTCGCCGAGCCGCAGCGGCCCGGACTGCCGATCCCGCTCTCCACCCACCCGGGACAGGAGTTCGACTACGTGCTCTCCGGCAAACTGAAAGTACAGATCGGTACCAAAGTCGAGATTCTCTCCCCCGGCGACAGCCTCTATTACGACAGCAATCAGCCCCACGGCATGGTCGCCGTGGAGTGCGACCACTGCGAATTTCTGGCCATTCCCATTCAGGGCGAAGGTGCCAAAATCGAACCGCCGGTGGCGGCCAAACAGCCGACGCAGATCATCAATCCCAACGAGAAGCGGCTCTGTCAGAAGTTCATGCACGAGACCGTGGACGACAACGGCCAACTGGTCTCCTGCCGCTTTGAATACCCGGAGAACTTCAACTTCGCCTACGACGTGGTGGACGCGCTGGCCATCCAGTCCCCCGGCAAACTGGCCATGGCATGGGTGGGCAAGGACCATGTCCGGCGGGATTTCACGTTCTTCGACATCGCGCTGGGCTCCTGCCGGGCGGCCAACTACTTCGTCAGTCTGGGCATCCGCAAGGGCGACCGGGTGATGCTGGTCATGAAGCGGCACTGGCAGTACTGGATCGTCATCAACGCGCTGCACCGGATCGGCGCCATCGCCATTCCCGCCAGCAATCAACTGCTGGCCAAGGATTTCGTCTACCGGTTCCAGGCGGCGGGGGTCAAGGCCATCGTCGCCACCGCCGACGGAGACGTGACCAAATTCGTGGATGAAGCGGCCAAAGCCTGCCCGGAACTGGAGACGAAAATCATCGTCAACGGCAAGCGGGACGGCTGGCTCGACTTCGACGCGGAATACGACAAGCACGGCGACACCTTTGCCCGGCCGACGGACCTGCTGGCCACCGATCCGATGCTGATGTTTTTCAGCAGCGGCACCACCGGCTACCCCAAGATCGTGGAACACAGTTTCTCCTACCCGCTGGGGCACATCATGACCGCCCGCTGGTGGCAGTGCACCAATCCCAACGGACTGCACCTGACCATCTCCGACACCGGGTGGGCCAAAGCGAGTTGGGGCAAGATCTACGGTCAGTGGCTCAATGAAAGCGCGGTTTTCGTGTACGACTTCGACCGGTTCGACGCGGCGGACATCATGCCGATGTTCAAGGAGCATCACATCACGACCTTCTGCGCGCCGCCGACGATGTACCGGTTCTTCATCCGGGAAGACCTCTCCAAGTACGATTTCTCCAGCATCGAACACGCCTGCATCGCCGGGGAAGCGCTCAATCCGGAAGTGTTTCAGCAGTTCTACAAGGCCACCGGACTGAAAGTGATGGAGGGCTTCGGCCAGTCCGAAAGTCCGGTGATGCTGGCCAATCTTTTCGGCATGACCCCGAAGCCGGGTTCGATGGGCAAACCGACCCCGGCTTTTCCCATCGAACTGGTGGACCCCGACGGCAACCCGGTGAAAGACGGCGAAGTCGGCGAGATCGTCGTCCGCGCCGAGCCCGATCAACTGCCCGGACTGTTCCGGGGCTACTACCGCGCGCCGGACAGGACCGCCGAGTTGTGGCATGACGGACTGTACCACACCGGGGATACCGCGTGGCGGGACGAGGACGGCTACTTCTGGTACGTGGGCCGGACCGACGACGTGATCAAATCCTCCGGCTACCGGATCGGTCCCTTTGAGATCGAGAGCGTCATCATGGAGATGCCCTACGTGCTGGAATGCGCCGTGGTGGGCGCGCCGGACGAGATTCGGGGCCAGGTGGTGGAAGCGTACATCGTCCTGACCCGCGGCACCGTCGGCACCGAGGCGATGAAAAAAGAGATTCAGGATTACGTCAAGACCCACACCGCGCCGTACAAGTATCCGCGCCGGATCGAATTCATGGACGCGTTGCCCAAAACCACCAGCGGCAAGATCCGCCGTAACGAGTTGCGGAAACTTGCCGCCGAAGCCGCCGCGAAAAAGTAGGCGTGCGCCGCCGCCCCGTGACGGGCATTCCCGTCACGGCAGGGCGTAGATTTTGGCGTCGTAACCGATGAAGGTGTCCCGGATCGTCCCGGCGGCGCAGCGCAATTCCAGCCGCCGCGTCCCGGCGGAGAGGTTCACCACCCCCACCATGGTCCGCCCGGGTTCGCGCCATGCCCGGACCATGAAAGGGCCTTCGACCCGCCGGACGAAGGCATCCAGTTTGCGTCCGGCGGCGTAGCCCGGGTACCATGAAGCGATTTCCGCGTTGATGCCGGAGATCAGCGACCACATCCGCCCCCGCGCCGCGGGAACTCCCTGATGTCCGAGGTGAAAGATCACCCCCGCCATATCGCTGAACACCGCGCAGTACACCCCGGCGCGCAACTCCTCCGCCCGCCGGACGTCCGGATCGGGGATTGACGCGCCCAGCCAGAAGATTGCCGGTTTGCCCCCGGCGGCCCGACGCAAACACTCCATGTCATGCCGCAGATTGCTGGTCTGATTCCGCGCATACGAGGAACTCCAGAACGCCCCTTCCAGCACGTCGCAGCAATCTTTGAACTCCGGCATCTTCGCGCCTTCATCGCATTGCAACGTAAAAATTCGATCCGGGAACTTGGCTTTCAGAAAACCGTACACCTCCCGGTAAAACGGCACGGGGTCGAGCCGGGTCAGTTTGCCCTCCGGCTGCAAATACACCGCCAACTGCGCTTCGTAACTGATTCGATGCATGGTTTCCGGCGGCGCGGCGGCGACGGCCCGGACCACGACCTCCCGCCAGTTGTCGTGAAAGAGGTATCCTTCGACCGGGGTGCGGAGAAACCGCGCATAGGGCACCCGCCGCAGGACCGCGCAGTGTTTCATCCCGCCGTACCCGGCGCTGTCAAGATTGAACGCCTCCGGAGTATGCAGAGCCTTGATCCGGGAAGAACCGCCGCCGATGAGAAATGTCGGCCGCCCGCCGAGACGAAAGCGGTCCCCGTCCGGCGTCACGCCGCCGGGATTCAGCGGCGGCGGCGTCAATCCGTTGCCCCGCACGATCAGCAGCCGCCGGGCGAAGTGGCCGGTTTTCCGCGACGTCATCTCCACGATCACCCGGCCCGGAGTGATGTCCCGCAAGGGAACGGTCCCCTGCGCCGGAACGTCCGCGACCTCCTTCAACAGCCGATCCTCCCGATAAAGCCGCAGACGGACCGGCGGCGTCAGGGTCTGTTCGTACCGGACCTCGGGGTCCTCCGGCGTGGTATAGAACCGGTTCAAAGTCAACTGTCCCGGCGCGTGATATCCGACCCATGCGGAACGGCGCAGCAGGACCTTGCCGCGGACTTCGACGCGGACTTCCGCCGGCAGGATCGTTTTGGGCCCCAACTCCAGCGTGGACAGCGGGACGCTCAGCGTCGGACCTGTCGTCTCATGTCTGACGCCGTCCGCAAGACAGACGAGTTTGGCGCCATCGCGCAGTTCCTCCGGCAGAGAAACTTCCACATCAAGTTTGTCGTCCTTCACCTGCCAGCGGGCGACCTCCGGCCGGACGGCGCCGTCGAAGATCAGTTCTCCAAATTCGTTCGGGGCATGATACAGCACCGCGCCGCTCCACGACATGGAAGTCCGCCGGTCGGCGTCGTATCCGGAAACGGCGAAATTGGCCCGCCACACGCCGCCCTCCCGGGGCGGAGCGGCTCCGAGATCGGCGTACGGAATGGTGAATTCGGCAAGCCAGCAGTCGTCCTTCACCTCGACCCGGTGACGGACCCCCGGCGAATCCCACTTGAAATCCCGTCGGCACGCGGTATAGAGGGCACCGGCCGGATTGACGGCAAAGTGAAAATAATCCTTCGCGCCCTCCGGCATCAGAAAGACCTCCGCCGTCTCGCCCCGAAACATTTTCGGATCGTCGTTCCCGCTCCCGGAAATCGCCGGTTTCCAGCCGGGGCCGCGCCGGGAGGTCAGCAGCACCCGCAGATGATCCGGCGCGGTACGCACCTCCACCTGCGCCGCCGGAGCGCACGGGATGTTGCCGTTGACCTCGGTGAAACATTCGCTCCGGGCGACCCCGTCGGACTGCTTCAAGCCCATGGTCCGTCCGAAGCAGGTCCACGCCGCCAGCACGCTCAGAAGAATCCACAGTTTCATGATCCCGTCTCCTCCGCGGTTGATTGGTGAATCCAAGACGATCGTTCCCGCTTCTTCCGCCCCCGCACCCCGTTCGGAAAACGCGAGCCCCTTTTGCGGGGTAATATACATCGCCCCGCGTCAAAAATCAATCGGCAAAACGTTTGTATTTTCCGTTCCGGAATACTATATTATGTGAAAATCATGCGACCGAGGGAAGGATTTTACAACCATGAAGTGCGGCATCATCGGGTGCGGCGTCATCGCCGCCACCCACGCGGCGGGGTATCGGCAGATCCCGTCGGCGGAACTGGTTTCCTGCTGTGACCTGATTCCGGAACGGGCGGCCGGGCTCGCCAAAAAATTCGGCATCCCCCGCGTTTACACCGATTACCGGGAAATGCTGGACGATCCCGAACTGGACGCGGTCAGCATCTGCACCGACCACGCCAGCCATGCGGAAATCTTCCGCGCCGCGCTGGAGGCGGGAAAACACGCCATCTGCGAAAAAGTTCCCGGGCGGGTCCCGGAAGATCTGGAGGCGATGGTGAAAACCGCCGCCGCCCACCCGGAACTGGCGGCCTCCGGCATTTTCCAGCACCGTTTCAACCCCGGCAACATCGCGCTGCGGGAGGTGATCCGGGAGGGCAAACTGGGAAAACTCCTGCTGGTCAATCTGAACTTCTGCTGTCTGCGCACCGCCGAATACTATGAACACGACGCCTGGCGCGGCACTTTCGCCGGGGAAGGCGGCGGCGTGCTGATCAATCAGGCCATCCACTTCCTCGACCAGTTGCGGTTTCTTTTCGGCGAAGTCAAACGGGTGGCGGCCCGATGCGCCAATCACGCCCACCGGGGGGTCATCGAAACCGAGGACACCGCCGCTTTCGTCGCGGAATTTTCCGGCGGACTGTTCGTCACCGCCGGCGCCACCAATGCCGCCGCCGCGCCGTGGCGCAGCGCCCTGACGATCACCGGCACCGAGGCTCAACTGGAATTCATCGACGAAACGCTGACCCATGTCGAAAGCCGCGCCCCGGAAGTCGCGGACCGACTCCGGGAGCGTCTGACCGCCGCGCCCCCCGCGGACGAGGTGCAGGGAAAAAGTTACTACGGAACCGGACACACCGCGCAACTGGCCGACTTCCTCGCGGCCGTCGCGGAGAAACGCCCGCCCGCGGTGTCCATTGCCGACGCCGCCAACTCCGCCGCGCTGGTCCACGCGGTCTACGCCGCCGCCGATTCCGGGACCTGGCAAATCCCGAAGGATTACCGTTCTTCCGGAAAATAACCCCCCGTTTTAAGCGAACGGCGGAGCGAGCGGTTCTCCGCCCCCGATCGGGTCAGCGCAGACCGAGAGTCTGCTCCATCGCTTCGACAATGGCGTCCAGCGAGGCGTTGCCATACTCGGCGGAAGCGTTCTTTCCGGCCCGGCTGTACCAGATGCGCTCATCCAGTTTTTCCATGTGGACCGTTTCGGGATGGGAAGCCATCGTGATGCTGGTCTCGTTCTTCCCGGCGTAATCCACCGGAAACTCGCCATACCGCTCCGGCACCGGCAGGCAGGGATGGATGCGGATGTAGTTGAAAGGATTGTTGTCCTCGGAGTAGTAGGCGCTGAATTTCTCGGTGCCCCACCACCCTTCGCCGGAGTTCTTCTCCAAAAACTCGAAGATCACCCGCCGCGCCGCGAACCGGAACGCCAGATCGGTGGGCATGCCCTGCGTGAATTCCTCGTGCTGGTGCGCGATGTAGCCGTGAATGTTGCGGAATCCGACCCGCAGCAGACTGCGGAAAATATCTTCGGCCACTTTGAGCAGATTGGCGGAATCCACATGTACCGTGCCGTTGCCCTCCGGTTTGGCCACCGCGTAGGACGCGCTGCCGTAGCAGAAGGGCGGCAGGACCACCACTTCGGGGTGCTTTCGCTCCAATCTCTCGATGGACTCCAGACAGGTGAAGCAGTCCACGCCCAGCGGCAGATGTTCGGCATGGTACTCGATCACACCCAGCGGCAGAATCACCGGCGTGTTCTTTTCGATGGCTTCCCGAATCTGGAACGGCAGCATTTTCAGATATTGCATCTTGTCTATCTCCTTCGAAGGTTGGTTTCGTTGTGCGTCTAATATATCACGCATGGAACCAAAAGCAAGGCGATCACCGCGCTTTCTCGCGCTCCAAACGGTCGATCAGCAGCACAAACGCAGTCTTGATCATCGGGATATCTTCGGCGGCACGACGTCGGCAAACGACCAAAACCAGCCATATCCAGAAGGACATGAATGCGGAAAGCGCCAAAAGTTTCCAATTTCCTGTCGCGGCGACGGCACAACTCCAAGCGATCAGGAACGCAAGCCAGCATGTCACGAAGACCAGAGAACCGCGTCCCGGCCGGACCACGATGCGCAGATTGCACCCGCCCGCGTCCGGAGAAGTGCGGACCGAGACAAACACACGCCCCCGCAACATATTGCGATCCGAAAAAATCGGGATGAGGCACCGCGGATCGCCGGGATGCCGCAGCAAAGCAGGTCGTTCCGGAGCCGGACGGCAAATTTTCCGGGCCGGTCCCCAATCCCGCGTCAAGCCGCACCGGGGGCACTCCCGCCTCAATCCTTCCGTCAGTTCCGTTTCCGCGAGCGTGGTGTGCAGAGAGTACTCCGCGAATGTTTGCCAAAACCAGTCCATCCGGCGCCCTTCTTCTTCGTGGCCTAATATAGTGCCGCTCCGAAAAAATGCAAGCGGAGGATTGGCAAAATCCGTCCTCCGATGATATACCGGGAGCGACAAACCGCATACAGGAGGGCTTGCACATGAAGTGGGGCGTTTTGCCGCTGATCCCGCTGTTTTTCGCCGGATGCGCCGGCACCGACCGCATGGTCCGCATGTCCGGCGGCGCGGTGACGGTTTGCAATTCCCGCGCCGCCGTGCTATATTAGCGCAGAGGCAAACAGAATCATCGGATTTCCCAATGGCGAGCGATCCCGTACACATCGCGCTGGCTTCCGACCGGAAGTACCTGCCGCTGGCCGCCACCGCGCTGGCCGGCGCCGCGGAGCACACCTCCCGGGAACTCGTGGCGCACTTTCTCTACGAAAATCTGACGGAGGAGGACTTCGAGGTTTTCGACTTTCTCTCCCGATATCCGCGCGTCACACTGGAGCGGCATCATATCGGCGACGCCTTTTTCCGCGACTGGCCGGAGATGCGCTGGTCGCGTTCGATCTATTATCGGCTGATCCTGCCGGACCTGCTGCCGACGCTCGAAAGGATCATCTATCTGGACTGCGACCTCTGCGTCCTCGACGATTTGGCGGAGTTGTACGATCTGGACTTCGCCGGCAAAAGCATCATGGCGGTGGCGGTCCGGACAAAAGCGGACCATGCGCGGCGGCTCGGGCTGGACGCAGAGCACTACTTCAACTCCGGGGTGCTGGTCTTTTCCCCCGCCCGCTGGCACCGGGAAGATATCATCGGTCAATTCAAGGAGTGCTTCGCGGAGTTCGCGGACAAGTTGAAATACCCCGATCAGGACATTCTGAATCTGGTCTTTCGGAACGACGTCCGGTTCCTGCATCCCCGCTGGAACCTCATCACTTCAACCTTCCGCAACGAGCCGGTGGGCTGTTATACGACGGAGGAGGTGATCGCCGCGCTGCGGCATCCGGGGATCGCCCACTACACCGGCACCCACAAACCGTGGCTGCGGTGGAAAAGTTTTCACCATCCCTTCTCGCTGGCCATGCGGCACTACGCCAAAATCGCCGGGCGGAGCGAGATCGTGCATATTCTGAACTTCAAATCACTGCTTTTCCCGCATATCGCCAAGCCGAAAAAGCGTCTGCCGTGGGACCGTTCGGTCATCGACCGGAAGTTCCTGCGCTGAATCCCGCATTAAAGGAGGATCGTTTCCCATGAACTTGAAGCGTGCGGCCACCGCCGGTCTCAGATTCCGTTTTTTCATGACGCATCTCATGCACAAAATCCTGCATCGGCATGCCGACGTCGTCTGCGGGGAGAAGTTCTCCTCCTGCACGTTCAATCCCTTCACCCACCATATGCGAGGCGTACTCAAAATGGGCCGGGCGGTGAAACTGGGCAAAGGCATCGACCTCAACATCCACGCCGGAGGGGAATTGTCCATCGGCAGCAACGTCCGCATCACCGGACACTCCTACATCTGCGTGGATGAAAAAATCTCCATCGGCGACAACGTGCTGATCGCCGAGTTCTGCACCATCCGGGACAGCGATCACGGAATTGCCGCGGACCGGTTGATCCGCGACCAGCGCGGCACCAGTCTGCCCATCACCATCGGCAGCGACGTCTGGATCGGCGCCGGATGCGCCATTCTCAAGGGCGCAACCATCCCTGACGGATGCGTCATCGGCGCCCACTCCGTGGTTCTGCACAAGAGCGAACTGGTCCCCTACGGCATTTATGCCGGGACCCCGGTCCGCCTGATCCGGATGCGAACTGCCGAACCGCGCTGACCGGCGGCTGTACGAGGGGTGCGGATACCGAAGCGGTACCGGCTCAGGCGCCGGAAAGTTTCCAATCCCGGCGGCGGACGAACCGCCGGTGGTCTTCGCGTTTCATCATCTTCCGACGGATCTTGCTTTCGATCCACTCGTAAAGACGACCGTAGTACGGATTGAGTTTCCGAATCTCCCGCGGCGTGGGCAATACGCCGGGCGTTTTGGGGATAAATCCCGACGGTGTACAGTAGAATGCGTCGCATTCCGGCGGGTCCGGGAACCGGCGGCGGAAAAAGTGAATGTACAGAAACGAATCGACCATCACCCGCCCCTCCGAGTCAAGATAAGCCCGCAGCAGTTTGCCGTTCTCCCAGAAAAAAACCTGATGCGGATAGTCCGGCGGCGGGTTCTTATATCGGGACGAGGTGCGGCGATGCATGGTGAACCGCTTCCGGCTCCCGGTAAGCGCGGCGTAGGGGACCTCATCGTACATGGGAAAGCCGTTGGCCCGGTAGATGCCGAAAATGCCGTGCCATTCGTCGAATGCGTAGATCTTATCATGCGTCAGGACATCCCGCAGAGGATACTTGGCCCCGGAACAGCGGAACCGGGCGTTCACCTCCGGGGTGTTGCGGTAGACGGAGAGGTGGCCGCAGGTGAGGATTTTATCGTACTTCGCCAGCAATTCCGGAGTGAAAAACGCCTCCAGATCGCCGAAGACCATGTCCACGTCGCAGTGGCCCCAGAATTCATACCCTTTCAGATAATCCGCGAAAATCGTCCCGTACAGCGGTTTGTAGTCGCAGATCTTGTACGGCTGGGGCAAAATGATGTCCGGATCGATCGTTTCCCGGCAGAGGCGATGGACCGCCTCCAGCGACGACGGAATGATCTTCACGTTGTCCGGTACGCCCTCCGGGGTCTGATCGGTGAAGATCAGCCAGTCGATGCCGCGATTGGCGGCGCAGGAACGCAGCCACAACGGGAAATAATTGGGAAATCCGCCGAAATAGCAGCATATCAATGTGATCTTTTGCATAAAAATTCTCCGTTTGACCGATTTCGACATTAAGATAATGCGATTCGTTCCCCTTTGCAACCCGGCGGGCGAAATTTATCCCGAAAAAACTCGGGAGACGACGATTTTTCTCCGAAATTTGACTTTTTCCGAATGGGGTGTAAATTATGCGGCGGACCGGAATCGGCGCAAGCCGCATAATTTGAGATCGAAAAATGTACCAAATGGAAAACATGGTGCCGTTCACCAGAACCGGCGCCGACGGACGGCTGAAACTCCACGAAGCGGTGGCCATGATGATGGACTGTTGCCAGTTTCAGGAATATCAGGAACGGGAATTCTGCCGCTATCTGCGCACCAACCACCTCGCGATTTTCCTGTTCTCCATTCAGATCGACATTCTGCGGTTGCCGGAATTCCGCGAAACGGTGCGGACCGCAGTTAAGATCTACGGCTGCAAGTCCATCTACGGACTGCGCCGGATCACCATGCGCGACGCGGCGAACCGCTTGTGCCTGATCGCCAATGCCACCGGAGCGTTTTTCGATCTCAAGGCCGGAAAAGCGGTCAAACTGGACCCGGCCGATCTCCATGTCGATTTCGACGAGGCCGAACCCATGGAGTGTCTGCCGCGCAAAATTCCGATCCCCCCGGCCGCGGGGACGGAGATGCCCGCATTCACGGTGCACCGATCCGATCTCGACTTGAACGGCCACCTGACCAGTCCGCTGTATTTTGCCATCGCCGGCAATGCGCTGCCGCAGGATTTCCGCTGCAACCGGGTCCGGGTGGAATACAAAAAACAGGCCAAATCCGGAGAGGTGGTCATTCCCGTCGTCCACCACGTGGCTCCCGCCGCGATGGTGGTGGATATGCGCGGTGCGGACGGCGGTTCGTTCGCCGTGGCCGAATACTCCAACGCCGACGTTCGCGCTTGCCTGTCAGAGGAGTGAGGCGCCCTCCCTTCCGTCAAGGAGCGGCGACCTGCAAACAAGAGGGGGGTCCGTCTTTCCCGCGGGGGCATGCCGGCGGACGCGGCGTGTCACACAAAATGTCACATCACGGCGGCGCAAAAACAAAACTCCGCACAACGCGTTGCATTGCACGGAGTTACAGAAATAAAAATGGCGAGAGAGACGGGACTCGAACCCGCAACATCCACCGTGACAGGGTGGCACTCTAACCAGTTGAGCTACTCCCCCGCGCCATTTCCTTTGCGATCAGCCGTCAACGCGGCATCAAGCGCGTCAACAGTTACATAAGATACACCCGTTGTGAGAAAATACAAGCCGTTTTTCGGAAAAAATCGACTTTTTCCCGAGCGGGGGTTGATTTTTGCCATCCGACGCGTTATCTTCCTCCTTGACGAGCATCACGGAGGAATCATCATGTCGGAAATTACCGCTGTACTGGCGCGGGAGATCGTCGACTCCCGCGGAAATCCCGCCCTGGAGGCCGAGGTCCGTCTCGCGTCCGGGGTCGTCGGCGTCGCTTCGGTCCCCGCCGGACGCTCCACCGGCGTCAAGGAGGCCTGCGAACTGCGGGACGGGGATATGCGCCGCTTCCACGGCGCGGGACTGCTCAAAGCCGTCGGGATCATCGAGGAACGCATCGCCCCGGAACTCACCGGCATCGACGGCTGCGACCAGATGGAGATCGACCGCATGCTGATCACGCTGGACGGGACTCCGAACAAGGACAAACTCGGGGCAAATTCCACGCTGGCCGTCTCGCTGGCTTCCGCCCGGGCCGGGGCGGAGGAACTCGAAATCCCCCTCTACCGTCATCTGGGAGGATTTCACGCCCATGTGCTGCCGATCCCCATGTTCAATCTGCTCAACGGCGGAGTTCACGCCGACGCCGGATGCGCGTTTCAGGAACTGATGGTCCGCCCCGTGTCCGCGGAGAGTTTCGTCGACGCCATGGAGATGGGCATGGAGATTTTCGCCTCGCTGAAAGCGCTTCTGGCGGAACGGCACCTGCCGACGACGGTGGGCGACGAAGGCGGTTTTCTGCCGCCGTTCCCCGGAAATGTGGAGAAAAATCTGGAATTTCTGCTGACGGCGGCGGACCGGGCCGGGCTGAATCCGGGCAGCGACGTGACGCTTGCGCTGGACTGCGCGGCCAGCGGATTTTTCGTCGACGGGCGGTACGATTACCGGAAATTCGAAGGAGCCGACGCCCCCGTGCTCGACGCCGCCGGACAAATCGCGTTTCTGACCAAACTGGCGGACGAATTTCCCCTTGACTCCATTGAGGACGGCATGGCCGAAAACGACTGGGACGGCTGGCGCGACCTGACCTCGGCGCTGGAGGACCGCTGCCAACTGGTGGGAGATGACCTTTTCTGCACCAATCTCGAATACCTGCGGCAGGGGGTGGACACCGGCGCGGCCAATGCGATCCTGCTCAAACCGAACCAAATCGGCACGCTGACCGAGACTTTCGACACGGCGGACTTCGCCCGCCGGTGCGGATATCTGCCCATCGTCAGCCACCGTTCCGGGGAGACCGAGGACACCTTCATCGCCGACCTCGCCGTGGCGCTCAACGCCGGACAGATCAAAGCCGGTTCGCTCTCCCGTTCGGAGCGAACCGCCAAATACAACCGGCTGCTGCGGATCGAGGAAGAATTGGGACATCTCGCCGTGTACGGGTTGTAAAACCGCGCTTCCGGGGTTATCTTATGGGAAGTGTCAAACCATAACCGTCCCCGGGAGGAATTTCCATGGCTGTTGAATTGAAAACCGACTCCGATCGCCTCGCTTACGCGCTGGCGCTGAACTTCGCCACCAGCATCCGGCAGTTGCCGGTCAAGGTCGATCTGCCGCTGCTGGGCAGCGCCGTCGCCGAACTGCTTCACGGCGGCGAAGTCCGAATGTCCCATGCCGAATACGGCGACCAGATGCGCAAACTCCAGCAACTTCTGCAGGAGGTCGAGAACAAAAAGAACGCCGGCAGCGCCGAACTGCTCGCCGCCGAAACAAAGTTCTTCGCGGACAACGCCAAAATCGCCGGAGTCGTCACCACCAAGTCCGGGCTCCAGTATCAGGTGATGCGCGAGGGTTCCGGCGACAAACCCGGTCCCCGCGACACCGTCAAAGTCCATTACGAGGGCAAATTGCCGAACGGCAAGGTTTTCGACAGTTCCATCGCCCGGGGCGAACCGGTGGAGTTCCCGGTGGATCAGGTCATTCCCGGCTGGACCGAAGCACTGCAGTTGATGAAAACCGGGGCGAAATACCGTCTTTTCATCCCCTCTCGGCTGGGTTACGGCGCGCAGGGCGCGGGCAATGCCATTCCGCCTCACTCCACGCTGATCTTCGAGGTCGAACTGCTGGCGGTCGTCCGGTAACGTCGCGGCAACGCGGGGGTGCGGACCAAACCAAAATGGAACGGAGGGGGACCGCTTCCGGGGCATTCCGTGACGGGGACCCTTGAAAAATCCATCTGCGGCAGTTATATTAGGTCAGGGGCGGGAGCGTCCCCGACCGGTCAATCCACAAACAGGGAGAAGGGAAATGGATTTTCAGACGGAAGACCTTAAAAAGATCGCCACATTCCAGCGGATGATGATTCTCGCCGTGGCCATCCAACTGGTGCTCACCATCGCCATCAAATTCGTGCCGTGGCTCGGGATTCTGACGCTGGCGGCGAGCGTGTTCTGCCTCTATACGATGATCATGGTGTCGCAGGCGCTGAAACATGAGACTCCGATGACGGTTCTCTACGCGATCTGCGCCTTCATCCCGATCGTCTCGCTGATCGCGCTCTATCTGCTGGCAAAAAAGTCCTCGGATGCGCTGAAAGCGGCGGGATACAGCGTCGGATTTTTCGGCATGTCCAAAGAGGATATCGACAAGATCCGGTAACGGCGCGCCGCCCCCGGGGGGCTTCCGGGACATAACGCGCGAAAAGATGCCCGCAAGTTCGAACTTGCGGGTGTTTTTGTGCGAACTGCATCGGGGGACCGGTTCCGGGATCGCCGATCCGAATGGCATCAGCACGTTCTCTTTGGTTACTTTCTTTTGCAGCCAAAGGAAAGTAACGCCGTCGCCTTTCCTTGTTTCACTTCTTTTCCTGCGAGAAAAGAAGTGAACGGAGGACCAGCGCGGTGCGGGGCGGAAGGTACAGGGACACGACTTCTCCGGAGGGTCGGGGCAAGGTAAAGTAGCGCTGTCCGGGCGTACGCCGGGCGAATCCGCCGAACGCGGCATCGTCACTGTCCAGTACCGTGGCGTAACTCCCGGCCAGAACCTCGATCTCGCAATCCGTATAGGCTTGAACGGGATGGAAATTGAAAAAGAACCAGAGCCCGTTGCGCTCAAACGCGATGATCTTGCCGCCGTTGTCGATCCGCACCGTCTGCACCACCGCGTCGTAGAACCCATCCTCCCCGATCATCCTGATCAGTTCCCGGTCAAAGGCCGCCAGTTGGGAGAAGCGCAGCGTCTCGTCTTTTTCCAGACTCCATTGCCGCCGGGCATGCGCCATGCTCCAGTTGTTGCCTGCCCGGGGCATGTCGATCCACTCGGGGTGACCGAATTCGTTGCCCATGAAATTCAGATACCCCTGCCCCGCCGTCGCCGCCGTCGCCAGCCGCATCATTTTGTGCAGCGCCACCGCCCGGTCGACCGCCGGATCGCCGGAATCCCGGTGCATCCCGGTATAGATCGCCGCGCCGGTCATGCGGAAAAGCGCGGTCTGCCCGCCGACGATGGCTTGATCGTGGCATTCCACATAACTGATGGAACGCTCGTCCCGGCGCCGGTTGGTCAGTTCCCCGTAGAGTTGAAACATGTTCCAAGTCTCGTCCGGGCGGTCCAGCAGTTTGAACCACATGTCCGTCACGCCCATCGCCATCCGGTAATCGAATCCCGCCCCCTCCGGATTCGCCAGTCCCGGCATGCCGCTGACGTCTTCCGCGATGGTGACCGCGTCCGGGCGAAGTTCGTGGATCAACCGGTTGGCCAGCGTCAGGTACGTCAGCGCGGTTTCGTCCACCTCGTCCCCGAAGTAATCGGCATACGAGGTGAAACAGCGCCCCAGCCCGTGGTGGCGGTACAGCATGCTGGTCACGCCGTCGAACCGGAACCCGTCCAGACGATACTCCTCCAGAAAATACCGGCAGTTGGAGAGCAGCAGACGCTTGACCGCGTCGCTGCCGTAATCGAACAGCAGTGAATCCCACGCCGGGTGCTCCTCCTCCCGAAAGTACGTCCGCCGCGAACCGTCGATGGCGGCCGGTCCCTCGGCCTCATTCTTCACCGCGTGGGAGTGGACCAGATCCATGACGACCCGCAGTCCGAGCCCGTGAGCGTCGTCGACCAGACGCTTGAAGTCGTCCGGGGTCCCGAAGCGGCTGGACACCGCGAAAAAATTTGCCACATGATAGCCGAAACTGCCGTAATAAGGATGTTCCATCACCGCCATCAACTGCACGGTGTTGTACCCTTTGCGGGCGATCTCCGGCAGGATGAGGCGGCGGAACTCCTCAAAGGAACCGACTTTCGGCTCCTCCTGCGCCATGCCCGGATGGGCTTCGTAGATCACCGGATGCGTCGGCGGCGGCGCCGGATTCCGAAAGCGGTACGGACGGTCCGGCGCCCAGACCGCCGCGGAAAAAAGTTTGCTCTCCGGGTCCTGTTTCACCCAGTTCGCGTAAACGGGGATCCGCAGTCCGCCGCCGCCCGGCCAGCGCACGTCCATCTTGTAGTGCATTCCGTGGGCAAAAGCCGCCGCCGGAAACACCCCTTCCCAGACGCCGTGCGGCAGACGCTTCAGGCGAAACGCCTCCCGGCGTTCCCAGTTCGAGAAATCTCCGACCAGAAAAATCTCCTCCGCGTGCGGCGCGTATTCCCGGAAAATCCACTTCCCGCGCCGCCGGTGCAGTCCGAAAAATTCCGCCCCGTCCGCGAATGCCGCCAGCCCTCCGGTCCGGCCTCCGCTCAGCCGGACGGCCTCCCGTTCCGCCGCTTCCCTGCGGCGGCGGAGAAATTCGGCATACGGCGCAAGATACCCGTCCGCCGACAACGGCGCGATCCGATTGCAGCGGCGGACGAATCCCATCTACCGCCCCTGCGTGTGGTGGGGATTGATCAGCGGCCGCGCCAGCATGGATTCGTAGATGCGGATGTACGCCTGCGCGGTCACATCGTGATTGAACCGCACTTTGGCCTCGTCCATGATCCGGGCGACGACCCGGGCCTTCCACTCCGGGTCCCGGCGGTGGAAACGCATCGCCTCGTCCACGCCCCAACTCAACCCGCCGCGGTCGTAGTCCCGAAACACGAAGCCGTTGCCGCTGTTCCCGTCCCCGGAGAGATGGTCCACCGTGTCGTGCAGACCGCCGGTATCGTGGACCACCGGCAACGAACCGTAGTATTGACAGGTCATCTGAGGCAGTCCGCACGGTTCGAACCGCGAAGGCATCAGCATGAAGTCCGACGCCGCGAATCCGAGATGGGACAACTCCTCGTCGAAATCGCACACCATCACCCGGTCGTAGAAATTGTGATACGCGATGATGTCCCGGAAGACTTTCTGGTATTCGCCGTCGGCGACAATGGCGATCTGCAGTCCGTCGTCCCAGTAGCGGTGGACGATATCGTACGTCAGGTCGGCCAGCAGTTGACACCCCTTCTGCACCGGATCCAGACGGTGAGGCCAGAAGAACAGCGGCGCATGCTGATCGACTTTCAGCCCGGTCCGGGCCTGAAACGCGATCTTGTTCACCTTTTTGCCTTCGACGCAGTTGGCGCCGGTATACTTCGTCTCAAGAAATTCGTCGATCGCCGGGTCACAGCCCGCGTCCGGGGCGTTGAGAATTCCGCCGGCGCATCCGGCGTGGAACTTCCCGGCGATCTCCCGCCGGATGTTGTCCGGCACGAAGTCGTGCCGCCCGTCCACGATTTCCCGCAGAAACGTCGGGCTCACCGTATTGATGAAGTGCGCGGCGAAGATCCCGCTGGTGAGGAAGTCCACCGGGTTGGTCCCCCGGCTCTCCTCGTAATTGTACGGCGGCCGGTCATAATACAAATACTGCCAGAAGGGAGCCGCGTCGATGCCCCGGTCCTCGATCTGCGCCAGCGTCCGCTTCTGGGTATGGATATTGTGGACGGTGAAAAGACACGGAATGCCCATCCGCCTCGCGGCGGCGGGGATCAGTCCGGTCATCCAGTCGTTGCAGTGGATCAGATCCGGTTTGACCTGGGGGATGATGTTGTTGATGACTTCACGCTGAAACGCCAGCGACTGCATGAACGTATCGCCGGAATAGTTGCTGTACACCGAATCCCGGTAGTAGAATATCCGGTCCTCGGCCAGATGAATCCGGCTGTTGTGCAAATTGCTCATGTAGACGCGCAACTCGTCGCTGATGAGATTGCCGACGTCGATGTGAAACATTTTCCGGTAATGCGGCAGCGCCACATGCACGTCCGCCCCCTGCCGGTACAGCGCGCCCACCAGCGCGGCGGAAACGTCCGCCAGCCCGCCGGCTTTCGCCCGCAGATAGGAGCCCATCGCGCTCATCCCGGCGGGCAGCGAAGTAATCTCCGGAGTCACCACCAGAATGCGCGGTTCGCTTTTTTTCACCCGCCACATCGTCTCTCCCTTCCCGTTCCGATTTTCAGCGCGGCCAGCACATGAATCCGGGCACGCTGTTGTCCCAATCCCTGCCGGCGGCCTTGATCCTCGCGGTCAGACCGAAACGCCCGGCCACGCCGCATTCCACCTCGCCGCCGTACAGGTATTCGCCGTTGCCGCGGTCCTCCACCATGGCGAGCGCCGTGGCGGTGCTGTCGGTCAGTTCGTTATGGGCGTCGGCGCTGCCGCTGTAGGCATCCACCTCCACCTCGTCCGGGCGCAGCGCGCCGAGATTGACGGTGACGGTGACGGCGATCCTGTCCCCGACGTGGAGATCGGAAAGCGACCCCTGCACCACCGGATTGCCGACGGAGAGTTTGTCGCCGAGGAAGTTCTCCACCAACCGCCGCTTTGCGGCCACCAGTTTCGCCGCGGCCGCCGCGTTGTCGGCGGTAAGTTGCTCGTAGGCCTTGCCCGCCGGCTGATAGTATTTGCGGTTGTAGTCGCCCACCATGCGGGCGCTGGAGAAAAATCCCAGCCCGGTGGCGATGGACGCTTTCATCCGGGCGACCCAGCGGGTCGGCAGGTCGCTGCCGATCCGCTCGTAGAAGCAGGGAATGATCTCGTTTTCCAGCAGATTGAACAACTGCTGACTCTCGAAATTGTCCCGGTCTTCGTCCTCGGTGTAGTAATCGTTGCCCTCGATCGCCCAGCCGTTCTCGCCGTTGTAGGCTTCGGCCCACCAGCCGTCGAGGATGCTGCAGTTGACGACGCCGTTGATCGCGGCTTTCATGCCGCTGGTGCCGCTGGCTTCCTGCGGCCGCCGGGGGGTGTTGAGCCAGACATCCACGCCCTGCACCAGATGGCGGGCCATGCCGATGTCGTAGTTCTCCAGAAAGACGAACTTGTGCTGGACGTTCTCCTGCTGGGCGAATTCGATCAACTGCCGGATAAGTTGTTTGCCCTCGTTGTCCGCGGGGTGGGCTTTGCCGGCGAAAATGAACTGAACCGGGCGGTTCTTGTCCCGCAGCAGCGCAAGCAGTCTCTCCCGATCCCGCAGCAGCAGCGTGCCGCGCTTGTAGGTAGCGAACCGGCGGGCGAATCCGATGGTCAGCGCGTCCGGCTGAAGCAGCGGGCGCTTCTTGTCCATGTCCGCCGGAGAACCGGTCATGTAACGGAAGTTACGTTTGACCAGTTGCCGGACATAGCGGATCAGGGACTGTCGGCACAACTCGTGCGTGGTCCACAATTCGTCATCCGGCAGCGCGGCCAGTTCGGAGGTCAACTGCACGATGTCCGGGTTGCTCAGCCAGCGGTGGCTGAGGTAGCGTTCGTAAAGTTGGCAGTACCGGGAGGAGACCCATGAGGTGATATGGACCCCGTTGGTGATGTGCCCGATGGGAATTTCCGCCGCCGACCGCTGCGGCCAGAGGTGCTTCCACATCGCCCGGGCGACTTCGCCGTGAAGTTTGCTCACGCCGTTGCTGTAGTTGGCCGCCATCCGCAGTCCGAATACGGTCATCGACATCTCCGAAGCATGTCCCCGGGAGGTGATCGGCACCCCCCACGAAATGATCCGCTCCGGGTCGAACTTGGCGGCCTTGGCGAAAGGCGCCAGATACGGACGGACCAGATTGATGTCGAAAACCTCGTTGCCCGCCGGCACCGGAGTGTGAGTGGTGAAGATATTGGAACGCCACACCACCTCCAGCGCCACGTCCGGGTCGTAATTCAAATCGTTGACCAGGTGTTCCAGCCGGGCAAGGGAGAGGAATCCGGCGTGCCCCTCGTTCATGTGGCAGACCTCCGGGTTGAACCCCATGGCCAGCAGAGCCTTGACGCCGCCGATGCCGAGCAGGAGTTCCTGATGGAGCCGCATCCGCTTGTCGCCGCCGTACAGCCGCCAGGTCACCTCCCGCAGATCGGGCGGATTCTGGGGCAGTTCGGTATCCAGCAGCACCAGCGGCACGTTGCCCACCCACAGCACCCATGCGGCGGCATAGAGCGTCCGCTCGCCCAGCGGCATGCTGATGGTGACAGGTTCGCCCTGCGGGTCGCAGCCGCGGGTCACCGGCAGATCGTGGATCTCCGCCACGGGGTAGTGCTCCATCTGCAGACCGGTGCGGTCCAGCACCTGCCGGAAGTACCCCTGCCGGTAGAGCAGTCCCACCGCGACCAGCGGCAGATTCATGTCGCTGGCGGCTTTGAGGTGGTCGCCGGCCAGCACGCCCAGTCCGCCGGAAAAGATCGGAATGCTCTCGTGAATGCCGTATTCCAGAGAAAAGTACGCGACGTTGCGGTCTGCCGGGGCGGTCACCTTGCCGACCTGCCGGTCGAATTCGGCCTGCACGTTTTTCAGGTGACGCAGGAACCCGGCGTCATGGGACAATTCGATCAGCCTCCGGCCGGAGACTTTGCGCAGGAACATCCTGGCGTTTCCGTTCACCTCCCGCCAGAGCCCCGGATCCATGCGGACGAAAAGTTCCACCGCCAGCGGATGCCAGCACCACCAGATGTTGCCGGCGAGTTTTTCCAGAAATTCCAGTTCCGAGGGGATTCGGGGAGCGACGTTGTAAAGTTGAAGTGCCATGGTTTGCCAGGGTTCCGTTGTTGATTACTTTTCTTCTACGATCAGCACACTGTTCAGCGAGCCGAACTCATTGGGGACGAAGTTCGGGTTTTCCGGGTCGGAACGCCACTCTCCGTCGACCAGAAATTTGTACTGGTACTCGCCGGGGGGAAGCAGCAAACGGCAGCGATACGCTCCATCGCCCTTTCTGTCCTCAAGTTTCCGTCCGGGCTGCCACCCGCTGAAATCGCCGGCGACACAAACATTTTTTCCAGGCATGTCCTTGTAATACAGGATCACTGCCCGCCGGAAATTTTTCTCAGCCATTTTACGGACTCCTTTCCTGATGGGGTTTGAAACAATCCGACGCCTCCGCCGCGTACACCTAAAGATATAATATACTGCGCCGGGCCCGTTTTTTCAACTGCGGAACACGCCGCCGGTCCATTCCCGGTCGGTAAAGCGTTCCACTTCCGTCAATCCGAGTTCGGCATACGCGGCGCCGACTTTGGGAAAATCCCTTTCCAGGATCCCCGCCAGCACCAGATGGCCGCCGGGGGCGACCCAGCCGGCGATGTTGAAGCGGAACGCGATCAGCAGATGGCCGAGCAGATTGGCGCAGACCACATCGTAACGCCCGCCCCCGGCCCGCCAGTCGGCGGCGTTGCCGAGTTCGGGAACGATCCGGTCCGACAGGCCGTTGAGCCGGATATTCTCTCCGGCCGCCGCGACCGCCTCCGGATCGAAATCGAATGCATCGATCCGTCCGTACCCCAGCAATCCGGCGGCGATCGCCAAGATCCCGGAACCGCACCCCGCGTCCAGCAGACTTCTGCCCGGAGCGGCCAATCGGTCGATCTGCCGGAGACAGAACAGCGTCGTGGCATGCTGTCCGGTGCCGAAACTCATGCCCGGATTGATCGTGAGCACCCGCTGGCCGGGACGCGGGGCCTCGTCGCGCCACGCGGGGCGGACCATCAGACGTTCCGAAATTTCCACCGGGTGAAAATACCGCTTCCACGCCTCGGCCCACTCCGCTTTGCGCAGGGGAAACACCTCCCCCATGCGCAACTCCACCCCGAGTTCACGCCACACGGGAAGCACTGTCCGCAGTCGGGCGCACTCGGCGTCCGCCGCCTCCCGGCTCGAGGTGTACACCGTATGGCGGACAGCACCGGTCTCCCGGTCGAAATTGCTGCTGAACTCCACCTCCAGCGCGCTCAGCAGTTCCGGCGCGGTCTCCCAATCCCCGGAGGGGTCCTCCAGCGGAATGCAGAAAAGCAGTTCATCGCTCACAAGCGGTCTCCTTCCATGAAAAACCTCTGATGACATCTTCCTAACATACCACGAAAATCACGGTTTTTAAAGTTCCCCCCTCCCTCTTTCCGTTGAAAATTCCATTTGGCGCGTTATATTATCCGCGAACAGTGTGAACCACGGAAAGGCCCGGGCAGACACATCCATGAGAATCATTGCCGGAACCGCCAGAAATATTGAACTTGACGCGCCGACCGACTGGGAAGTCAGGCCCACCGCGATCCGGGCGCGCAAAGCGTTGTTCGACAGTCTGGGGGATTTCTCCGGAATGACGGTGCTGGACCTTTTCGCCGGCACCGGCGCGTTGGCGCTGGAAGCCGCCAGCCGGGGAGCCGCCGCGGTCGTGATGGTGGAGAATGATCCCCGGCATCTGAAATGCATTCGGGAAAACTGCCGCCGGGTCGCCGCCGCCGGGACGGAGAGCCGGATGACGGTGCTGGATTTCGACGCGCTGGTTCCGGCGCGCTATCTGGACCGTCTCCCCGCGCCGCCGAACCTCGTATTCGCCGATCCGCCGTACTCCCGGTCGGGGGCGCACTTCGGAGCGCTGACGTCGGATGCGCGGTTCCGGGCGGAACTGAGCGGCGCCCGCCTCGTCTGGGAGATCCCGGACACGCCGGGGGCGATGGGGGACTTTTTGGGCAATGAGGCGCTGAACGACGCGGAGTTCCGCCGGTTCGGAGGGACGATGTTTTTATTGGGAAAGATCAAATGAGTTACGACAACAGCACGGAAACATTCACGGTGGAAGAAGTGGAAGCCATGTTCCGCGAAGCCGTCCCGGTCAAGTCCAGCGCGGTCCGGGAGGTCCGGCGGCACGGGGACTACTTCATCAAGTTCGACCGCCGGAGCAATCACGGATTCGCCCGGGAGTTCGCCACGGCCCGGCGGCTGAGGGAAGCGGGTCTGCCGGTGGTCAATCACCTTTTCTGCGGTCGGGGCGCCGACGGAAACTATCTCGTTACCGGGTCCTTTGCCGACAGCGTTGCGGTGGATGAGTTCCTGCGGCACGAACTGCCGGACATGGCGTTCTTCGAAACCATCGCGGATCTGGCGAAATCCTTGTTGGCCAAAGGTTTTCTTCACTCCGACTTTCACTTGGGCAATCTGCTTTACAACACCAGAAGCCGCACGTTCGCGCTGGTGGACGTGCGGCAGGTGCGGCAGATGCCGCTCTGGCTGCTGAACAATCTGCCCGAGAGCAGCCGCTTCCATGTGCTCACCGAATTTCGCGGCGTCCTGCGCCGCGGGGAACTACTCCAGTTGTTCCGGCGGGTCGGCATCACCGGCCCGGGGAAATTCTACGAGGACATGCTGAGCGCTGACAACGCCGCGATCCGGGACGAATGGCCGCGCCGGAGGAAACAGATTTTAAGCGGGTACCCCAAATTCACCCGCAAGGAGAACGGCGTACTCTACAACTCCCGCGCCGACGACGCGGAAATCGCCGCCGCGGTGAAAATTCCCGGCGGCAAGGCGGTGTTTCTGGCCGGGTTCTTTCTGGATCTGGTGCAGATCCCCCACCGCAAACTGGTGAAATTCGATCCGGCGGCCAATCAAACATACGCGGAGTCGGAATGCAAGAATCCGCCCGGCGGCGAATCCGCCATCGAGATGATGCAGAGACTGAACTTCTACGACATCCCCACCGCGCCGTCCGACTGGCGGGATTCGGGACGGGGACTGCCGCACCTCAACGCGCTGAGCCGGGTGGCCGGAGAACCGTTCATTCTGGAGGAGTGACGGTGGTCGCCAAACTCTTTTCCGCCACGGTGATCGGCATCGACGCCTTTCCGATCGAGATCGAAGTGAATCTCACCGGCGTCAACTCCACCAGCATGAAGGACAGCGCGATCTCCATCGTCGGGCTGCCGGACGCGGCGGTGAAAGAGAGCCGGGACCGGGTGTACTCCGCGTTTGTGAGTTCCGGATTCATCCCGCCTCGGGGATTCACGGTGGTCAATCTCGCTCCGGCGGACCTGCGCAAGGAGGGGGCAGCCTTCGACCTCGGCATCGCGCTGGGCATTCTGGGCGCGACCGGAGAAGCGAATCCGGAACGGCTGGGCCGCATCGCCGCCATCGGGGAACTGGGATTGGATGGCTCCCTGCGTCCGGTGCGCGGCGCGCTGCCCATCGCGGCGAAACTGGCCGCCGACCGTCAGGTCGCGGCCCTGCTGGTCCCGCGGGCCAATGCCCGGGAAGCGGCGCTGGCCGCCGCCGACCGGCTGCCCGTGTTTCCGGTGACTTCGCTGAAGGAAGCGGCGGAACTGGTCAACCGGGGCCGCGGGACGCCTTTCCGGGCGGAACTGGAGAAATTCGACACCTCCGGCATCTCCTGCGACTTCAACGAGGTCAAAGGGCAACTGGCCGCCAAACGCGCGCTGGAGATCGCCGCCGCCGGCGCCCACAACACGCTGCTCGTCGGGTCTCCGGGGACCGGAAAGTCCATGATGGCCATGCGTCTGCCGGGAATATTGCCGCCGCTGAAATTCGCGGAAGCGCTGGAGACCAGCCGCATCTACAGCGTGCTGGGACTGCTCAGCGCCGGTCAGCCGCTGATCGACCGGCGGCCCTTCCGGGCGCCGCATCATACGATTTCCGACGCGGGTCTGATCGGCGGCGGGCGGGACCCGCGGCCGGGGGAGATCAGTCTGGCCCACAACGGAGTGCTGTTTCTGGACGAACTGCCGGAATTCAAGCGCAACGTGCTGGAAGTGCTGCGTCAGCCGCTGGAGGACGGCGTCGTCACCGTCTCCCGGGCCGCGGGCAGTTGCGTCTTCCCGGCCCGGTTCATGCTCTGCGCCGCCATGAACCCGTGTCCCTGCGGCCGGGGCGAAGTGGAGTTGGGCTGTCGATGCAAACCCGAGGAGAAGCGCCGCTACCTCAAACGCATCTCCGGCCCCCTGCTCGACCGGATCGACCTGCGGGTGCCGGTGCGCCGCCTGACCGAATCCGAACTGCTCAAGGCCCCGGACGGCGAGTCCAGCGCGGTCATCCGTCAACGGGTGGCGGCGGCGCGGGAACGGCAGGCGGCCCGCTACGCGGACCTCGGATTTTTCACCAACAGCCAGTTGACGCCGGGCGCGCTGCAGCGGTTCTGCGTCCTGTCGTCCGGCGGGGAAAAACTGCTGCGGGAAGCCATCCACCGCTTCCGCCTGAGCCCCCGGGCCTACAGCCGCATCCTGAAAGTCGCCCGCACCATCGCGGACCTCGCCGCCAGCGCGGACATCGGCGACGAACACCTCTTTGAGGCGATCAACTACCGCAAATCGGAGTTGGAGGGCTGAACCCGCGCCCCGGCCTTCCGTTCTCTCCGGGGCGGCATTCTCCGGAACTTGCGGCGGAAAAATCACGGAAACGACTTGAGAAAAGCCGGGAGCGGTGCTATTTTATGGAAATTGCATTGAGAGCAAAGCGGTCCGGCGGAGAAGAAAATGGCAAAAGCCGATCAATCGTTGATCATCAAAATATTGCGGTTGCTGTTGAAATTCGGGATCGCCGCGGCGGTCCTCGCGCTGCTGTTCCGGAGCGATTCCCGGAAAATCGCGGAGAGTTTGCGGGATTTCCGTTACGTCTGTCTGGTCCCGGCGGCGCTGTTTTATCTGGCGCACATCGGGGTATGTGCGTGGCGCTGGCGGATCCTGGCGCAACTGACCGGAGTGGAGATGTCCGGCGGCGCGGCGCTGTCGCTGACCATGCAGGGGTATTTCTTTTCGCTGGTCATTCCGGGCGGAGCCATCGGCGGCGACGTCATCAAAATGGCCGCGGTCTCCCGGCGGCTGGATAACGGGACCCGGACGGAAGGAGCGTTCTCGGTGCTGATGGACCGGATCATCGGCATGCTGGCGCTTTTCGTGCTGGCACTGGCGCTCATGTTCCCCGCCCGGCGACTTTTCTGCGGCATCCGTCTCCCCGACATGCCGGAGAAACTGACCGGAGAACTGATCTTCCTGCTGGTCCTGCTGCTCTGCGTGACCGGTCTGGCGGCGGGGATCGCGGTATTCTTTCACCGGCAACTGGAAAAAATCCCGGGGATGTCCCCGCTGCTGCGGTTCGCCGACCGGCACTCCGGGGGCATGATCACCCGGATCAAAGCCGCCATCGACACCTACGGCGGCAACTGGCGGACGCTGGTGAAACTGACCGTGCTCAGCATCTTCGGAGTACACCTTATGACGGTGGTGCCGATGTTTTTTCTGCTGGCGGGGGCGAATTGTTCCGGCGGGGCGCTGACGGTGATCTCGGCGCTGACTTTCGGCAACATCGCCGGGCTGATCCCGCTGTTTCCCGGCGGCATCGGCGGCCGGGACGTGACCGTGGCGGCGCTGCTGGTTTCCGGCGGTCTGGCCGCGGGACAGGCGGAGGCGGCGCAACTGCTCTACACGGCGATCATGGTCGTCTGCTGTCTGAGCGGCGGACTGTTTTTCATATTCGATCCGGGACACAAACTGCCCCCGGCCGGAGGCGGAAAATGAGTGAACTGCAACTGGACATGCAACTTGCCGGCGGAGGAAATCCCTTCCGGGACGCGCTGGCGGAGGGCAAATTCATCTTTCTGGCCGAATGCTCCCCGCCGGAGAACGAGACCCGCTGTGCGGCCGCGGCGGAAAGGATCCTGCCGCTGATCCGGACCATGATCGGTCAGAACGACCTCTGCGGCGGCGCGGCCTTGACCGACCGGCGCGGCGCGCCGTGGAGCGCGATGGAGATCTCCGCCGCGCTGCCGGAAGAACTGCGGCGGCACAATCTGGGCTTCCTCTCCGGGGACGGCCGGGACGCCGCGGCGGTGCAAACTCAACTCGACCTGGCCCGGAACAGCGGGGCGGTCAACGTCGTTCCGGTTTCCGGCGACGCGGCGCCGCTGAGCCTCCGGGAGTGCCGCGCCCGCAACTACTGCGGCAGCACGGAGCAGTTGCGTCTGATGCAGGATCAGGGGCTTTTCGCCGGAGCGGTGTTCAATCCGTTCCACTACGACGCCGACACGGTGCTGGCCTCCTTCAACGCCCTGTCCGGGAAAATCGCCGCCGGAGCGCAGTTCATCATCGCGCAGAGCGGCTGGGACATGCTCCAGAATCAGACGCTGGCGTGGTATCTGCTCCGGCGCAAGCAGTTCATCCCCCTGCTGGCCCATCTGACGCTGCTGACGCCGGACCGGGCGGAGAAGATCGCTTCCGGCCGGCTCCCGGGCCTCCGGATGACCCCGGCGTTCCGCAAACTCATCGCCCGGGAACTGCTGGGCTCGAAGGCTCAGTTCGAAGCCGCCCAGTACCGCCGGCTGGAACTGCAGGTGGCCGGCTGCCGGCTGATGGGTTACAGCGGAGTGATCGTTTCCGGCGTGGACGTCCCGGGACGGGCGGCGCTGGTGGCTTCGCGGATCAGGTCGGCGCTGCAGGAATTTCGGAACTTCGACCACTGGCTCGGTGAATACAACGAGCATCAGGCCCCGGCGGAGATGAGTTACGGCGTGGACGCCTACCATCTTTTCGACCGGTTCCTGCGGCGGCAGTATCCGTTCGACGAACCGCCGGAGATCACCGAGCCGGAGGAGCCGGACTTCTCGTGGGCGGAACAATTCTCCCTCCGGCTGAAACGATTTCTTTTTGCCAAAGCGGACCGACGGCGGCCCGAACGGGACATTTTGCTGAAAAAACTGCTGGCCGACTGCCGTTCCTGCGCCCGCTGTACGCTGCCGGAGCACCACTTCTACTGCACCCGGACCTGCCCGAAGCGTCTGGAGAACGGGCCGTGCGGCGGAGTCCGGGACGACGGGACATGCGAAATCGGCGGCGGGGAGTGCGTTTTCGTCCGGATCATGCGGTGCGAAAGGCATCTGGCCCGCCGTCCCGGGTTGGAATCCTGAGGTTGGGGGGATATATTATATCGTGAACGACGGGAAGGAAACACTTCGCCGGAGAAACGGGATCACCCGGGTGCTTTTCGTCTGCACCGGCAACACCTGCCGCAGTCCGATGGCGGAAGCGTACTTCAACGCGGTTCCGGCTCCGGCCGGGGTCAGGGCGGAATCGGCCGGACTTTGCGCATCCGCCGGGGCGCCGATGAGCGCCGCGGCCCGGCGGGTCCTGGCCGAACGGGGCATCGACGGCGGGGGATTCCGGTCCCGTCCGCTGACGGCGGAACTGGCGGCGGCGGCGGACATCATCGTCGGCATGACGCACGCCCACTGTCGGGAGACGGCGGCAAGATTTCCGGAATGCGCCAAACGGACGACGGCGCTGCCGGACCTGCCGGGCGGCGGCGACATAACCGACCCGTTCGGCGGGGATGAGGAAACCTACCGCCGGTGTCTGGACCGGATGATTCCGGCGCTGGAGGCGCTGGCGGAGAAAATAAAACGGAACAACGGACCATTCGCAATGGAAGCCAACATACAACGTTGAAGGAAAGGCAAATGAAAGAGATCAACGACATCGCCAATCGCAAACTGACCGTGGCATTGGGCGCCGATCACGGCGGATTCGCCGCGAAAAATGAGATCGCAGCCATGCTTCGGGCCGACGGACATCAAGTGCTGGACTGCGGAGCGCATGCGCCGGACAGCGGGGACGACTATCCGGATTTCGGGGCCGCCGCCGCGATGGCGGTATCCTCGGGCAAAGCGGACGCGGCCGTGCTGTTCTGCCGTTCCGGGATCGGCATGGGCATCGCCGCCAACCGGTACCACGGGGTGCGGGCGGCGGTGGTCGCGGACCCGAAGAACGCGGAACTGAGCCGTCTGCACAACGCGGCCAACTGTCTGGTGCTCAGCGGCGACCAGTTGTCCGTGGCCGAGATGAAATCCCTCCTCGCCCTCTGGCTCGGCACCGCGTACAGCAATGAAGCGCGTCACACCCGCCGGGTGCGGAAACTGGAGACCGCCACCTACGACGACATCGCCGCCGTCCGCGCCGCGGACCCGGAACTTGCCGCCATGATCGACTCCGAAGCCGCCCGCCAGCGGGACGGCATCGAACTTATCGCCAGCGAGAACTTCGCCAGTTGCGCCGTCCGCGCCGCCCAGGGGTCCGTGCTGACCAACAAATACGCCGAAGGGTACTCCGGCAAACGGTACTACAACGGCTGCGAATTCATCGACCAGGTGGAGACGCTGGCCATTGCCCGCGCCAAACAGTTGTTCGGCGCGGAAGCGGTCAACGTCCAGCCCCACTCCGGCAGCGGTGCGAATCAGGCCGTCTACACCGCGCTCTGCCAGCCCGGGGACACCGTGCTGGCCATGAGTCTGGACCACGGCGGGCACCTGACCCACGGCCACCCGCTGAACTTCTCGGGCAAACTCTACCACATGGTCCCGTACGGCGTCAGCGCCGAGACCGAACAGATCGACTATGACGAGGTGGAACGTCTCGCGCTGGAGTGCAAGCCCAAAATGATCCTCGCCGGCGCCAGCGCCTACCCCCGGATCATCGACTTCCCGAGACTGCGGCGGATCGCGGACAAGGTCGGCGCGCTGCTCTTTGTGGACATGGCCCACATCGCCGGACTGGTGGCCGCCGGCGAACATCCATCGCCGGTGCCCTACGCCGACGTGGTGACCACCACCACTCACAAGACGCTGCGCGGTCCCCGGGGCGGACTGATCCTCTGCAAGGAGCAGTATCTCAAGGCGATCAACTCCGCCGTCTTCCCCGGATTGCAGGGAGGACCGCTGATGCACGTCATCGCCGCCAAAGCGGTCTGCTTCGGCGAAGCGCTGAAGCCGGAGTTCAAGGCGTACCAGCATCAGGTGAAAGTCAACGCGGCAAAACTGGCGTCCGAACTGGCGGCCCGGGGCTTCCGCATCGTTTCCGGCGGCACGGACAACCATCTGGCTCTCATCGACCTGCGGCCGAAGGGCGCCACCGGCAAGGCCGTGGCCAATGCGCTGGATCTGGCGCGGATCACCGCCAATAAGAACATGATCCCCTTCGACCCGGAGAAGCCCTTCGTCACCAGCGGCATCCGGATCGGCACCCCGGCGATCACCACCCGGGGAATGAAGGAGGCGGACATGGTGAAAGTGGCGGAATTCATCGACCGGGCCGTGGCGGTGCGGGAGGACGAGGCCGCGCTGCGCGAAATCGGCGAGGAAGTCAAGGCCTTCATGGTGAACTTCCCCATGCCCCAGTTCTGACATGATGCAACGCGAAACGAATGGAGAAACAACGCTATGATCGACATTAGAATCATCCGGGAAAACGCGGATCTGGTGCGCCGCAACTGCATTCGGCGCGGTTACCCCATCGACATCGACGGTCTGGTCAAACTGGACGCCGACTGCCGAATGCTGAACAGCGAGATCGAAACCCTGCGCAGCGACAGGAACCGTCTCAGCAAAGAGTGCGCCAAAGACCCCGCCGCCCGGGATCGGGTCAAGCAGATCAAACTCGCCCTCGGGGAAAAGGAGAACAAACTGGAAGTCCTCCAGGAACGCATCCGGCAGGTGCTGATCCGCATGCCGAATCTGCTGGCACCGGACGTGCCGGAGGGCACCGACGACACCGGCAACGTGGAGATCCGCAAGGTCGGCGACCTGCCGCGCTTCGACTTCAAGATCAAGGACCACCAGCAGTTGGGCGAGGATCTGGACATCCTCGACATCGCCCGGGGCGCCAAAGTCGCCCAGACCGGGTTCTACTACTGGAAAGGTCAGGGCGCGATGCTGGCGCAGGCGTTTTTCTTCTGGGTGCAGAAATTTCTGGCGTCCCGGGGCTTCACGGTGTTCATGACCCCGTGTCTGGCCAAAGAACGGACGCTTTTCGGCACCGGCTATCTGCCGTTTTTCGCCGATCAGACCTACAACATCACCGGCGAGGACCTCGCACTCATCGGAACCAGCGAACAGACGCTGGTGGGCTATCACGCCGACGACGTGCTGGACGGCGCGAAACTCCCGCTGTGCTATACCGCCTACACGCCCTGCTTCCGCACCGAGGCGGGCAGTTACGGGCGGGCGTCCAAAGGGATTTTCCGGGTGCACCAGTTCCACAAGGTGGAGCAGATCGTTTTCTGCAAGCCGGAGGATTCGCCCAAGTATCACGAATTCTGTCTGGAAAACGAGGAAGCGATCCTTCAGACGCTGGGTCTGCCCTACCACGTGGTCAACGTCTGCGTCGGCGACCTCGGCGCGCCGGGATACAAGAAGTACGACATCGAAGCCTACTTCCCCAGTTTCGGCGGCTACCGCGAAGTGACCAGCAACACCAATCTGACCGAATTTCAGAGCCGGCGGCTGGACATCCGGTACAAGGACGGCGACGAGCGCGGCTTCGTCCACACCATCAGCGCCACCGCCGCCACGGACCGGATGCTGATCTGCATGATGGAAAACTTCCAGCAGGCGGACGGTTCCATCGTCGTGCCGGAGGTCCTGCGGCCCTTCACCGGGTTCGACCGGATCACCGCGCCGGGCAAGTAATCGGCGGCACCATCAGGAATGCGGCCGGGAGAATGCTTCCGCCGCATTCTTCGTCTCACGGAATGAAAACGCAGTGGTTGATCTTCCTCTCCGGCCTCGGCTGGGGCGGCCTCTGGGCGGGGGAATTTGCCGCTTATCCCGAGGTCTGGTTCTTCGCCTTCGCCGCCATCGGCGTCGGGCTGGGGATACTGACGATCCGCGCCCTGCCGGAGCGGTTCCGGGCGCCGGCGGAGTTTTTCGCGCTCCTGCTGCCGGTGCTGCTGCCTGCGGCGGACCTGCGTTCGGCGGCACTGCCGCTGGTTTTCGGTCTGAGTTGCGGCGGGTCGCTTCAAGCCGCCTCGACCCGGTGGCTGCCGTCGCGGAATTTGTGCGGCGGACTGCTGCTGGGAACGATGCTCACGCTGCTGCCGGCGCTGATCCCGCCGGTGGCGTTTCCCCTCTGTCTGCTGGGCGCGGGCGCGTTGAACTTCTCCGACCGGCGGAGCCGGATCGCCGCCATGCTTGCGGCGATCGGCGTCATCGGCCTGATCCCGAAAATCCCGCCGCCGCCGGACACCCTGACGCCGGGAGCGGTCCTGAGCGCGCTGTCGCTGGTGGAGCCCGGGCCGGAACCGGCCCGGGTGATCCTGACCGGCGGGAACCGCGAAGTTGTCAGCCGCAGCGCCGGGGAAATTCTCGCCGCCGTCGACGCCGTCTACGCGGAACAGCCGGCGAAACTGCGGCAAAAGGCCGACCTCATCATCGCCGCGACACTCTCGCCGCTGGCCGACGGAGGCGTCCGCACCCTGACGGAAAATCTGAAACCCGGCGGCGTGCTGGTGATCCCCGCGCCGGAGAAAAATATTTTCTCCCTCGTCGCCGTCACCCGGCGCGGGGCCGATCCCGCGGCACAATCGGGCAACGTGCCGCCGAACTGGGAATGGCATCCCCTGCCCGGCACCGGCGGGACCTACCTCGTCGGCGCGAAAGGCCGCTCTCTGACGCTGGACCCGGACGCCATGGACGCGGCACTGGAACGGCATTGGCGGGATCGTCACCCCGAACCGCCGCTGCCCGGCGCGCTGGCGGGGATGCTGACGCACTGGCAGGATCGAGTCATCCGCCTCGTTCCCGGCGGAGTTTTCCGGGAAATGTGGTTCATCCCGAGCATCGCCGCCGCCCTGCTTCTGGCCCTCGGCGCCCTCCCGCGGCGGGACGGCCGGAACGATCACGGCGACGCGTTCCGGCTCATGTTCAACTGCGCCGGGTACGCCATGCTCCTCACGCTGCTGCTGCCGCAATTGCTGGAAGTTGTCGGCGGCGTACCGGGAGTGTCCCGGCTGCTGCCGATGCTGGGGATCGTGTGGTTCCTGCGCCGCCCCGCCGAAGGACGGCGGAAGTTCGCCCGTCATCTCGGCCTCGCGGCGGTCATCCTGCTGCTGTTCTCGCTCCGCGGTCCGTGGTATTGGCAGTTGACCGCCCTGCTCGCCGGCGGTTACGCGGGAGCGGAGTTGGACGGCGAACTGCGCCGGAACATCCCGGAACCGGTAGACCCCATGCGTTTCCTCGCCATCGCCGCCGGAGTCGGCGCGGCGGGGGTGTGCGAAGTTTGCGGGGTGTCGCCGGAACTCTCGCTCGGCTGCGCCGCCGCATGCCGGTTCTACTCTTGGCTGCGCAACTGAGCGCCGGAGAAGCGCTTCAGCGCCCGCAGCGCGGTTTCCACCCCGGGAAAATCCCGAAAGAGCCAGCAGCGCTCGCGGAGCGCGGGAGCGTCGGCCAGACGCCGGTCCAGCGCGTCCGAATCGGGGATGAGCGACCGTTCGATGCCGAGCAGAAGCGGCAGTTCCGGGTGCTTTTGAAGCAGGGCGATGCGCCGCTCCAACTGCCCGGCGTGCCAGCGGTGAAACAATTCGACGTGGACGGTCTGTCCGGTCGCCTCGGAGCGGAAGGACAGATCGGGAAAGACGATCTCCTGCTCTCCCGCATCCAGAAACGGCGTGTCCCCGACGATCCGCCATTCGGCCGATTTCTCCGCGAAGACCCGATGAAAAAGCCGAATCTCCTCCGGGATGTACTCCGCCAACTGCCGGTAGTGGGAAACCAGTCCGCTGGTCTGATCGAGTTTCAAGGTCCGGACCCGGGCCCTCAACTCGATCTCCGCCGCAAGCGACCACCGGGGCAGCGTCACCAGCGCCGGCAGCAGATTGGCCAGATTCATCGCGTACCGGGTCGTGGGGCCGAACAGGGAACAGGGTCCGCTGATCTCCACGGCGACGCCGTCGTCCGTCCGGGTGAAACGGGCCAGCAGGCGGAAAAACTTCACCGCTTTGAGAAGTTTCCGCAGTTCCGCCGGTTCCGGTCCGACCAGCGTCAATTGCAGCATCCGGGCCTGACCCAGCAGTCCCTGCGCCAGCGCGAGATTGTAGCGGTGCAGCAGTTGTTCCGGGGTGATCTCCCGCCAGCGCCGCACGGTCTCGAAATCCGGCAGGTCGCCGTAGAGGTCGAACTCCGGCGGCGCGGGCGGACGCCCGGCGCGCCATTCCTTCCCGGACCGCAGCAGAATCTCCCGCCGGACCGCCGGATAATCCCAATCCTCCGGCGTCGTGAACTCCGCCCGGTCCAGCAGAAGTTTGTTCCACCCGGAGGCGAGTTTGACATTGTCGGCTCCCCGCACCAGCGCGCCGGCAAGTTCGGCCAGTTCGCCCCGGGGCATGCCGTTCGCCGCCGCCTGCGCGTAGACGGCGATGAACTGCTCCGCCGCGGTCAGCAGTTTCGGCGCGGCGGGATCGATGAACCGGGGTTTGACCCGGTCCCCGACGAGGCGGTAAACGAGGTGTTCCCGATTCAGCATGACCGCCTCCGGTACGCGCTGTGGGCCCGCCGCCGTTCGCTGATGGACTCCTCGGACGTGTTGGCGCTGACCAGTTCGTAGAGGATCGCCCGCTCCTTGCCGGGGGCGGGACGGAGAATGCGGCCCAGCCGCTGAACGTGTTCCCGAACGCTCCCGGAACCGGAGACCACCACCCCCACGGCGGCGGCGGGCACATCCACGCCTTCATTCAGCACCCTGCTGGTGACCAGCACCGGGTACTCCCCGGCGCGGAAACGGTCGAGAAACTCCTTCCTTTCGGCGGCTTTGGTGTGGTGGGTCAGCACCGGCAGAACGAATTTGCGGCCGATCTCGTAGGCGGCGTCGTTGTCGGCGGTGAAAATGATCGTCCGCTCCCCCGGATGCTCCCGCAGAATGGCGGATACGGCGTCCAGTTTGGCCCGGCCGGCCCGGGCGATCCGGCGCTGGGCGAGAAACGCCGCGAACGCCTCCCGCCCGCCCGGTTTCCGGGCGCAGGCGATGAGAAAGTCCGCCCAGCCGGAAGGCCGGGAAAAAAGGATGCCCCACCGCCGCAGAAACCCCGTGTACACCGCCCGGTGCCGGGCGTATTCGGCGGCTTCGTCGCCGGAGAGTTCCACATGGATGCGCTTCACCTCGTAATCCGCCAGCACCGTGCCCGCGAGTTCGGCAATATCGACCTCGCACACCACCGGCCCCAGCAGATCGCGCAGGACGGCGGCGTATTCCGCGTCCAACTCCGGCGTGGCGGTCAGGCCCAGCCGGAACGGGGCGATGGCCATGCTGCCGCACATGCGGTTTTCCCGGGAGGGCAGATGGTGGCACTCGTCCGCGACGAGCAGCGCGAAGCGGTTGCCGATGAATTCCAGATTGAGCAGTGCCGAATCGTAGGTACTGACGGTCAGTTCCCGGACCTCGCGGGAACCGCCGCCCAGCATGCCGGGTCTCATGCCGAAAAACCGTTCGATGACCCCGCACCACTGGATGAGCAGGTCGATGGTCGGCACCAGCACCAGCGCGGGGCGCCGCAGATGCGCGATGGCCAGCATCGCCAGAAACGTCTTCCCCGCGCCGGTGGGCAGCGCGGCGACGCCCCGGCAGTCATGCCGCTTCCAGGCTTCCAGCGCCCGGCTCTGGTGAGGCCGGGGGGAGAGAACGGAGCGGAGGCGCAGATCCTCCAGCGGCGCGTAGTCCCGGGCGCGGTCGGTGAAAGGGATGCGGTTCCGGAGCAGAGCCAGCACGATGGCGGCGTAATCGCAGGCCCGGGCGCGGAAGTTGCCGCTGCGGGGGTCGGGCAGCGCCAGACCGCACAGCGGCTCGGGCAATTCCGCCGGACCGGAGAGGGCGAGCGTGCCGCGGTGGAACGCCAGTTCGATCATGACTGTTTCGGCGGGCGCTGACAGGCGCCGCTCAAGAAGCCGACCACCCCGCCGATGACGCCGAACGCCAGCGCGTTCACCGCCGGCGCCCGCAGGCCGACCCCGGCGGTGAAAAACAGCCCGAAGCAGATCAGCCCCAGGTAAATTCCCCGTTTCCCGTCGAAGCGCCGCTCCTTCGCGGCCTCGCGCTCCACCTCGTCCAGTTTGCGTTGCAGTTGCGGGTCCAGTTTCTCCTCATCCATGAGCGCAGGTCCTTTCCATTCGGTTGACAAAATCCGCCAGTTCCGCGGGCAGCGGCGACCGGAAACGGCGCACCTCTCCGGAGGCGGGATCGCGGAATTCCAACTCCGCCGAGTGCAGCGCCTGCCGTGAAAAGATCAGTCTTTCCCGGTCGGCGGCGGTGAGTTCGTCTCCCCGCTGTTTCAGGTAGAATCGCTCGTCCGGCCCGTAAAGTTTGTCCCCGGCCACCGGATACCCCAGCGCCGCCAGCGTCGCCCGGATCTGGTGCATCCGTCCGGTGCCGAGTTCGGCCCGGACCAGCGAAAATCCGCCGCCCCGCCGCAGACGGACGAACTTCGTGACCGCGCTCTCAAAAGGCGGATTCTCCGGCATCTTGAACGTGAAGCACCGCTTCTTGCGGATGATCCCGCCCGCCGGTCGGAGAAACCCCTCCGCGTCCAGCGCTTCCGGGAAATCCCCGTGCACGATCGCCTGATAGATTTTGGCCCGGACCTGCCCCCCCCGGGAAAGAAGTTTGGCGGCGGCGGCACTCCGGGCCGCCAGCAGCAGACCGCTGGTCTCCCGGTCCAGCCGGTTGATGAAGTGGACTTCGCCGTACCGGACACGCAGGAGATGCCACAGCGTGTGTCGGAAAAACGGCCCCGCCGGGTGGACGCAGAGATTCCCCGGCTTGTCGATCACCAGCAGTTCCGGACTCTCGAAAACGACCCGGTAATCCAACTCCGCCGAAGGCTCCGGCAGATCGCCCGGACGGTATTCGATGACGTCATGGAGGTTCAGGATCACTTCCGGCGGCGCCGGTCGGTCGTTGACGGTGATCTCCCCGGTTTCGATCCGTTCGCACCACTCGGCGCGGGACCGGTAGGTGAAGCGGCCGGCCAGATAATCCGCCAGAACCGTCCCCGCGCCGCTCCAGTCCACGGCGGTGCGGATGATCCGGGGGCCGACGGGATCGGGAAGCGCTTTCATCGGCGGCAAAATTCAGAATTCGTCGTCGAGAATGGACATCTCATCCTCGACGAATTCCAGCGCTTTGGCGTAGGCCCGGGCGCGGTGGCTGATGCGGTTCTTCTCCTCGGAGGAGAGTTCCGCAAAACTTCTGTCGAACCCATCGGGCTGAAAGATCGGGTCGTATCCGAACCCGTTTTCGCCCCGGGGGGATTCCAGAATGGTCCCGGCCACTTCACCCTCGAAGGTCTCGATCACTTCCCCGTTGGCGGCGATGGCGATGACGCAGACGAACCGGGCCCGGCGGTCGGTGACGCCTTTGAGTTCGTCCAGCACCCTGGCGATGCGTTCGGCGTCGGTGGGCGCGTAGCGGGAGGAGCGGATGCCCGGCCGCCCGCCCAGCGCCGCGACTTCCAGCCCGGAATCGTCGGCAAACGCGGGCACATCGCAGTACTTGCAGGCGGCGAGCGCCTTGATGGAGGCGTTGGCCCGGAAGGAGTCTCCGTTCTCCTCCGGTTCCTTGTAATCGGGGTAGTCGCGCAGGGATCTGAGTTCGATCTTCTGGTCGTGAAGCAACTGGCGGTACTCCTCCAGTTTGTGTAGATTCCCGGTGGCGGCGACGATGTAGGCCATGATGGTTCTGCTCCTGAAAAAATAAAATCCACGATTCCGCCGCCCCGGAATATTGCATAACGGCGCGGCAACGCTATATTATAAAGCGTGATTGAGGGAATTGCAAATGCGAACCGACGATCTTCAGGCGATTTTTTCCTCCTGCCGGAACTTCCGGGTCTGGGCGGGCTTCTCCGGCGGCGCGGACAGCACCGCCGCGCTGCTGCTGGCGCATGACGCGGCCAAACGGGTGGGATTCGACCTCACCGCGGTGCATTTCCACCACCATCTGCGGGGCAAGGCCGCCGACGACGAAGCGGAGAACGCGGCAAAATTCGCCCGGAAACTCGGCGTAAAATTTCTCCGCCGCGACCTCCGCCCCGCCCCCGGACCGGGCATGGAGGCACGGGCGAGGGAACTGCGGCTGGCCGTCTGGCGGGAACTGGCGGGAAACCGGCCGGATGCGGCGGTGGTGCTGGGACACCATCGGGACGACCGGGTGGAGAACCTCTTTCTGCGGCTGGCCCGGGGAAGCGGTTCCGGCGGACTGACCGGACTGCGCCCGGACACCGTGGTCTTCGGGGTGCGATTTCTCCGGCCGCTGTACATGATGCGCCGGGAGGAGGTGGAGGCGTTTCTGCGGAGCCGGGGCGTCACCCGCTGGGCGGAGGACGCCAGCAACCGCGGCACGGACACGTTCCGCAACCGGCTCCGCAACCGGCTGCTGCCGGAATTTTACGCCGCGCATCCCGGATGCCGGGAAGCGGTGGCACAGGCGCTGGAAACGCTGACGCTGGAAGCGGAGTTTCTCGACGCCGAAGCCGCAGCGCGGCTGGAGAGTTCCGACCCGGCGGCGGTGGATTTCTGGCGGCAACTGCCCCCCGCCCTGCTGGGCCGGGCCCTGCGGAAGTTTCTATCCGACCGGGGCGGAACGGACCTGCCGGTCAACCGGCAGGGGCTGCGCCGGTTTCAGGCGGCCGTCGCCGCCGGGGGCAGCCGGATCGTCCCGCTGGACGGCGGCAGGACGGTGCGGCTCTCCGGCGGACGGGTCCTGCCCGACGCACCGGTACCGCCGGATGTCCGGTGGCACTGGCGCCGGGAAGCGGTCCTGCGCTGGGGCAACTGGCGATTCACCGCGGAATTGACCGCCGGATCGCCGGAGGGGACCGCGCTCGACGCGGCATGCTTCGACCCGGAGAGTTTGCCGGAGACGCTGAGCGTGGGCGCGCCCCGGGACGGGGAGACCATGCGGATATTCGGTACGGGGAGGGAGGTGAAAATCAAAACCCTCCGCGTCGACCGGAACGTCCCGGCGTTTCCCGCGCCGCCGGTGCTGCGGGACCCCTCGGGCCGGGCGCTGTGGCTGCCGGGAATCCGGCATTCCGCGCTCCATCCGGTGCGTCCGGGGGGGGGATGCCTTCGGATTTTCGGAGAAAAATTGGAATAATCCGCCGGAAAAACTTGCAAAAAACAGTTCCCGGTGTTACTTTGAAGCAGGGCATACCCTGAATCATCACAACCAAAAGGAGAGAAAAATGAGAAATTATTCCAAAATTTCCGCCGACTGGTGGGACTACACGACGCTGGACCGCGAAATCCTCGACGCGGCGGCCCGGATCACCATCGACAATTTGAAAAGTTTCGAGCGGCCCGGATTCAAGATCAACCTCTTCGACACCTTCCAGGAGTTCTACTGCGCCGAGGCGCTGGAGTACATCCGCTGCTGGAAACAGGCCACCGCCGACAACCCCTGCGGCATCTGCGGCCCCATCGGTCCCACCGAACAACTGCCGCTGGTCGCCCAGATCGTCAACGAGACCGGCCTGAGTCTGAAAAACGCCCACTTCTGGGGCATGGACGAGTGGGCGCTGGACGGCGGTGTGCCCGCCGGGATGGACTTCCCGCTCGGCTTCGCCAAAGCCGACTGGGACCTCTGCTTCTCCCGCATCCGGCCCGAACTGCGCATGCCCATGGAGAACCTCCACTTCCCCAACGGCGACCTCAAAGCCTACGAGGAATCCTACGACGCCGCCAAATGCCTCATCATGCAGGGCGGTCAGGGCGAGACCAAGCACTGGGCGTTCAACGATCCCGTCCGGCGCGAGGGCGCGTACAAGGACAATCCGCCCACCCCTGCGGAATACCGCAAAAAAGGCACCCGGCTGGTGGAACTGCACCCGATCACGCTGATCCAGAACGCCCGCACCAGCGGCGGCGGCACCGTGCAGAACGTGCCGAGCAAGGCGTTCACCGTCGGCCCGGTGCAGACGTGGAAAGCCGACCGGGTCTCCATCTGGCACCCCGGCCACCACGACAATCCTTTCGGCATGCGGCTGACGACCTACATGATCTCCAAAAAGATCGCGGACAGCGCCGTGCCGATGTCGCTGCTCAGCGAGCACGATGATGTGGTGTTCAACTTTTACCGGCCGGGCTTCGGCGTCTGTGACGTGGAGATGCATTGATCATGAGCAAACGCGCAATCGCCATCGGCAGTCATCCCGATGACATCGAATTCATGATGGCCGGCACGCTGATCCGGCTGAAGCAGGCGGGGTACGAGATCCATTATATGAACATCGCCGACGGAGCGCTGGGCGGCAATATGCTCACCCACAGTGAACTGGCCGCCCGCCGCCGGGCGGAATCCATGGCTTCGGCCAAGATCATCGGTGCGATCTATCACGAATCCATCACCCATGACATCGAGGTGTTCTACAACACCGAGCAGTTGACCAAAGTGGTCCGGGTCATCCGGGAAGTGGACCCCGAGATCGTGCTGACCCACGGTCCCTTTGACTACATGGAAGACCACATCAACGCCGGACGGCTGGCCACCAGCGCCGCCTTCTGCCGGGGCATGGGCAACTTCCGGGGCGTGGAAGACCTCAAGCCGGTAATGACCGATGTCTGCGTCTACCATTCGCTGCCGCTGTCACTGCGCGATCAGTTGAACCGCCCGGTGATCCCGGACATGTTCGTGGACGTGACTTCCGTGATCCCGACCAAACGGGAAATGCTCAACTGCCATCAGACCCAGAAGCAGTGGCTGGACGAGAGCCAGGGCATGGACGCGTATCTGGACGACATGGTCAACCGGTCCAAAGTCATGGGCGACCTCTGCGGCTTCTGCGAATTCGCGGAAGGCTGGATCCGCCACAATCCCAACGGATTCTGTCCTGACGACTTCGATCCGTTGAGCATCATTTCCCGTCCGGCGGCGAAAAAGTAAATCGCCGCGGATGACGCGATGATTCCGGACCTGGGGGTGATCGTCGCGGCGGGCGGCAGTTCGCAGCGATACGGAACACGGGACAAATTGACCGAGAAACTCGGGGATTTGCCGGTGTTTCTCCACTGTGTACGCCATTTTGCCCCGCTGGTCGCCCCCGGCTGTCTGATCATGGCCGTGCGGCCGTCGGCGCTGGCGGAATACGCCGCGCTGACGGAGAAGTTTCTGCCCGAAGCGGACGTGACGTTCGTTCCGGGCGGCGGCAGCCGCGCGGCCTCCGTGCGCAACGCGCTGGCGGCGCTGTCGCTGACGACCGGGATCGTGGCGGTCCACGACGCCGCCCGGCCGCTGGCGACGGCGGAACTCCTGGCGCGTCTCGTCGCGCGGGCGCGGGGGAGCGGGGGTGCGATCGCCGCTTCACCCGTGGTGGACAGTCTGAAACTGGCCGACGCCGCGGGACGCTTCATCGAGCGTCCGGTGGAGCGGGAACGGATGTTTCAGGCGGAGACGCCGCAGGTTTTCGATCTGGCGAATTTCCGGGCGGCGTACCGGCAGTTGGGCGACGCCGCGCCCTCCGACGACGCCGAGATCATGCGGCGGGCCGGATTTCAGGTGGAACTGGTGCTTTCGGAGCAGTGGAATTTCAAGTTGACCTCCCCGGAGGACCTGGCAAAACTGCGCCGAATCTGCGGGGGATAAGACCATGAGCGGGACGCGAACTCATTATCAGGGCGACGGAGATGCCGGCGCACTTCAGAGTTATCTGCGTCAAATTTTTTCCGCCGAGCAACTCTCCCCGGAGGCGCTGAACGAACTGAGCGGAGAATTTGAGACCGCCTCCGCGCAGGTTCGCCGTCTGGTCTCCCGCTTCGTACTGGTGGCCCGGGAACGGACGGTGCTGATCACCGAGGCGCTGGCCGGAGAATGTGATCTGACGGAAGTCATCCTGCCCTCCGCGTTCGGGGAGAAGAAGATACCCGATCTCGCCGCCATGGAGCATTGGCGGGACGACATCAACGCCGCGCTGGAAAAGTTTGCCGCCGCCCCGCCGAACACCCCGGAACGGGAAGCCCGGCGCGAAACGCTGGCGGCGACCACCGACCGATACGGGATCCAGACCTTCATGGTGGAGGAGTATCTCAACATCATCAACGGTTATCTGCGAATGCTGGCCCCGGGATTTTCCCTGTGGGAGTTCCCGGAGAACAGGGAATTCCGCATCGTCGACCGGGACCGCTGGCCGCTGGCGGAGGAAAAACTGACGCTGACCGAGGAGGAACTGACCGGCGAAGTGCGCCGTCTGGCCGCCGCGTGCCGGATCGCGCGACGGCTGCGGGACCGCATGGTGGAGGCGAATCTGCGTCTGGTGGTCAGCATTGCCCGGAAATTCCGCAACCGGGGCGTCCCCCTCAGCGATCTGATCCAGGAGGGCAATCTCGGGCTGATCAAGGCGCTGGAACGGTTCGACTTCAAACTGGGATACAGGTTCGGCACCTACGCGGGATGGTGGATCCGGCATAAGATATTCCGGATCATCGCTTCCCAGTCCCGGGTGATTCGGCTGCCGATGCACATGATCCGACTGATCCAGGAGATCCGCCGGGCGGAACAGCGGTTCATCCAGATGCACGGGCGGGAACCGGAAACCGGCGAACTGGCCAAATTCATGGAACTGCCGGAGCCCCGGATCAGCGCCGTGCGAAAAATGGCGCTCCAGACCATCAGTCTGCAAACCCCCATCGGCGACGAGGACGACGGCGGCGTGCTGGAGGAACTGGTGGCCGACGGCGGCGCGTACGAACCGGCGGGCGAACTGGCCCGCAAGATCCTGTACGACCGCTTCCACGAGATGCTCCGCACCCTGCCCGAGCGGGAACAGCAGATCATCATTATGCGGTTCGGACTGTTCGGCAGCAAACCCATGCCGCTGGGCGTCATCAGCGAACAACTGCACCTGACGCGGGAACGGGTACGGCAGTTGGAGATCAAGATTCTCGCCACCTTGCGTTCGCCGGAGAAACTCAAGTACATCGACGGATGCATCCACCCCGGAGGTTTTTGAACGATATGGCCGCGGTACATCTGGACAACATCTGTAAAAGTTTCATTCCCGGCAAGCCGGTGCTGGATTCGCTGTCTCTGGAGGTCGCCTCCGGAGAGTTGTTCTTTCTGCTGGGACCGTCCGGGTGCGGCAAATCGACGCTGCTGCGAATCCTGGCGGGACTGGAGGAGGCGGATTCGGGGACGATCCGCTTCGACGGAACGGATATCACGGATCTGCCGCCGGAGAAGCGGCAGGCGGCGATGGTCTTCCAGAACTACGCGCTGTGGCCGCACCTCAACGTCTTCGAGAATGTGGCGTTCGGGCCGCGGATTCGCGGCGTAAAAGGTTCGGAACTCCGCCGCGAGGTGCTGGACGCGCTGGACGCGGTCCATCTGGCGGATCTGGTGGAGCGACGGGTCCCGTCACTCTCCGGCGGCCAGCAACAGCGCGTGGCGCTCGCCCGGGCGCTGGCGGTAAAACCGGCGGTGCTGCTGCTGGACGAACCGCTCTCCAACCTTGACGCCCGGCTGCGGGACGCCATGCGTTCCGAGATCAGCCGGATCTGCCGGGAACGGCGTCAGACGGCGGTCTACGTCACGCACGACCGGCAGGAGGCGCTGAGCATGGCCGACCGGATGGCGGTCCTGCGGGACGGCAGGATCAGTCAACTGGGCACGCCCCGGGAGTTGTACGACCGCCCGGCCGACCGGTTCTGCGGTTCGTTTCTGGGCGACATCAACTTCTTCTCCGGCGAGATCGCCGCGGGCGAGATCGCCACGCCGTTCGGCCGCTTCCCGCTGACGGGCGAGTGGCGCGGCGCGGGATGCGCCGCCATCCGCCCGGAGAGGATTCGGATCGTCCCGCCCGGTACGGCGGGAGCCTTCTCCGCCGTCATTCGCGGCGGCAGTTTCGGCGGCGACCGCACCCAGTGGCGGTGCGAAGCCGGGGGCGTGGAGTTTCAGGTCTGCGAAGCGGCCTCGCCGGAACGCCGGACCGGGGAGACGGTCGCGCTGAAGTTCGACCCCGGTTCTCTGCTGGCGATGGAGTGAACTTATGCCGCGCCGGTTTCTGATCTGTCTTCTGCCGCTGGGAGCGCTGCTGGCGCTGCCGTTCCTCTTTCGACTGGAGGAATCGACCCCGCCGACCGCGGACGGCGGCGACGTGGTGGTGGTGATCTCCGCGCACAACAAAAGCGTCCGGGACGAATACGAGCGGGGGTTCCGCAAATACTATCGGCGGAAATTCAACCGGGATGTGCGGATCGACTTCCGCTCCCCCGGCGGGACCTCGGACATCGTGCGCTACATCAACGACCGGTTCCGGAACGAATTCCGTCTGGCGTTCGAAGCCGATCCCGCCCGGGGGCCGTGGCGGGAGGAATACGGAAACATTTTCAACGATCCCCGCCGGCCGGATCATCCGACGCGGCGGATGTTTCTGGCCTCGGACATCGGCATCGGCATCGACGTTTTCGCCGGCGGCGGGGTGTTTGAACACCGCCGGATGGCAGACCGGGGCTACGCGGTGGACGGCGGGGTGAAACGACGGCACCCGGAGTATCTGGCGGCGATCCCGGAACAATTCGGCGGCGACAGCATCTACGACCGGAGCGGCCGGTTTTACGGGGTGGTGCTCTCCACATTCGGCATCTTCTGCAATTTCGACCGGCTCGGGGAGTTGGAGGACTCCCGGACGCCGGAGCGCTGGGCCGATCTGGGCGAACCGAGGTTCTTCCGCAACCTCGTGCTGGCCGACCCCACCAAGTCCGGTTCGGCGAACAAATGTTTTGAAATCATGGTCCAGCAGTGCATGGCGCAGTCCGGCAGCCCGGACGACGGCTGGCGGGACGGACTCAACCTGCTCAAGCGGATTTTCGCCAACGCCCGGAACGTGAGCGATTCGGCATCCCGGGTGGTCAGCGAAATCGCCGCCGGAGAAGCGGCCGCCGGGACCGCCATCGACACCTACGGTTTTTCCGAGGAGGAGTGGAGCGTCCACAAGTTCGGCCGGGCCAAAGTCGCCTACATCACGCCGAAAGGGGGCACGGCGGTGGGCGCCGATCCGGTCCAGATCCTGCGCGGGGCGCCGCACCGGGAAACCGCGGAGGCGTTCGTGGATTTCCTGCTCTCTCCGGAGGGTCAGAAAATGCATTGTTTCAAGGCCGGTTCCCCGGGCGGGCCGGAAAAAAACACGCTCAACCGGCCGCCGGTGCGCCGGGAGTTGTACGCGCCGGAGTACCGGCGGTATATGTTCCGCCCGGACTACGACCCCTACGCCTCCGGCGCGGACTTCAACTATCAGCCGAAGTGGACGGGCCGCTACTACAGTCTCCTCAGTCGGGTCATCAAAAGCATCATGCTCGACCCGAGGGAGGAACTGCGGAACGCGTGGGGCGCGGTGATCGCCGCCGGGGGACCGGAACGGGTGCCGGAGGCGATGGCGTACTTCGATCGTCTGCCCTTTTCCTACCGGGAGGCGGATAAGGTTTCCGCCGCGCTGACCCGTTCCTCCCCGGCGGAGGCGGCGGCGCTGCTGCGGCGGTGGACCACCGAAGCCGCCGCCAACTACAATACGGCCGCGAAACTGGCGGCGGAGGGCCGATAGATGAATCCGTTCCGCCGCACATTGCAGTACCTGATGATGGCATTGCTGGCGCTGTTTCTGGGAGCGTTTCTGCTGCTGCCGGTTTTCACCGTGGTGCGGACCGGGTGCGAACCGGCGCTGTTCCGGGAAGTGTTCCTCTCGCCGGTCTGCCGGGAGGGTCTTTTCAACAGTCTCAGAATCGCCCTCTGCACCACCGCCATGGTCGCGGCAATTTCGCTGACGCTGGCGCTGCTCTACGACCGGTTCGACTTCGCCGGCAAGGAATACTGTTCCTTGCTGATGCTGCTGCCGATGATCCTGCCGCCCTTCGTGGGCGCGCTGGGATTTCAGCAGATTCTCGGTCATTACGGCGTGGTGAATACGATACTGACCGGCGTGGGTCTGCCGCGCGTCGATTTTCTCGGCGGCGAAGGGAAGTTCTATTCGGTCTGCCTGATCGAAGCGCTCCATCTCTATCCGATCTTCTATCTGAATCTGGTCACGGCGCTGGGCAATATCGACCCGGCGCTGGAGGAGGCGGCGGCCAATCTGGGTGCGACGGCGCGCCAGCGGTTCTTCCGGGTGCGTCTGCCGCTGCTGCGGGGCGGATTTCTGGCCGGCGGCAGCATCGTGCTGGTGTGGAGTTTCACCGAACTGGGCACGCCGCTCATGTTCGGCTACAACCGGGTGACGCCGGTGCAGGTGTTCAACGGACTGAACGAATTGGAAAGCAATCCCCTTCCCTACACGCTGGTGGTGGTGATGCTGGCGGTCTCGGCACTGCTGTACGGGGCGATGAAGTGTGTTCTGGGGCGAACGGAAAACTCCGGCGCGGTCAAGGGCAGCATGGTATCCCGAAGCAAAAAACTGCGGGGCTGGAAACGATGGATGCCCACCATGGTCTTCGCCGCGGTGGCGCTGGCCTCGGCCCTGCCGCATCTGGCGTTGCTGGGCGGAGCGTTTTCCCTGCGGTGGTACGGCACGATCCTGCCGGAACAGTTGACGCTGGAACACTTCGACAACGCCCTATCCAATCCGCTGGTCCTGCCTTCCATTCTCAACAGTCTGCGGTATTCGGTGCTGGCGATGGTGCTCGCGGTGTGCCTGGGGGTGCTGGCGGCCCTGATCTGCGTCCGGTGGCGTCTGAAAGGCGCATGGGCGCTGGATGTCCTGACCATGCTGCCGCTGGCGATCCCGGGACTGGTGGTCGCATTCGGGTATCTGGGCATGACGGGGCGCTACGCGTGGGCGCGGGCGGTCTTCAATCCCGTGGAGAATCCGCTGTGGCTGCTGGGCATCGCCTATGCGGTGCGTCGGATCCCGTATGTGGTCCGCGCCGTGGGCGCCGGATTGGAACAGTCGCCGGAGGAACTGGAAAACGCCGCCCGCAACTTCGGCGCCGGACCGGTGCGGACGCTTTTCAAAGTCACGCTGCCGCTGGTAACGGCGAATCTGCTGGTGGGCGGGCTGTTCGCATTCAGTTTCTCCATGCTGGAGGTCTCGGATTCGCTGGTGCTGGCGCAGAAAAGCGCGTTCTACCCCATCACCAAAGCGCTGCTGGACCTGTCCCAGATCCTCGGCTGCGGTCCGGCGGCGGCCTGCGCATTCGGCGTGTGGGCGATGGCGTTCCTCGCGCTGACGCTGGGCGCGGCGGGCGCACTGCTGGGGCGCAGGATCGGCGCGATCTTCAAGTTTTAGTCGACGGCGCTTGAAAAAACGCGGTCGGGAATGTAAATTACGGAAAACGTCATCAGGGGAGGTTCTGCCATGCACCGGGTTTTCTGCGCCGCGATTTCCGCCGTCGGCACGATCGCCGCGCTGGAGGAGCGGGAGAAAGAGCATCTGTTCCGGGTGTTCCGGGCCGCTCCCGGCGACGCGGTGGAGTTGCTGGACGGCGCGGGCAAAATCGCCGACGGAGTGGTCCTGCCCGGACGCGAAGTGCAAATCGAAACCGTCCGGACCGTCCCGGAACCGGCGGTAAAACTCCACCTGGTCTGCGCGCTCCCGCGGCGGCAGAAACTGGACCAACTGCTGAAACAGGCCGCGGAACTGGGGGCGTGGAGCATCCGGCCCCTGCGCTGTATCCGCTCCGTGGCCGAGGGCGACCCCCGGGAACGGTGGGAACTCCTGCTGCGCGAAGCATGCAAGCAGTCCGGCAATCCCTTTCTGCCCCGGTTGTACCCGGAGGAGAAATTGCCGCAGGCGCTGGTCCGGCTCCGGGAGGAAGGCGCGGAGTTGTACTACGGCGCGGTGACGGCAGCGCCGCCGCCCCCGCCGGGACGCGGACGCGACCGGGCGCTGCTGATCGGACCGGAGGGCGGCTTCGCCCCGGAGGAACTGGCGCTGCTGGAAACGCAGGGGGCAAAGCCGTTTCACTTCGCTCCCTACATCCTGCGGTTGGAAACAGCCGCCGTCTGCGGACTTGCCGCGCTGCGGATGCTGGGCGCGGCGCTGATCGCGGCGGGACTGCTGACCGCCGGATGCGGCAAAAGTCCGGTGGAGAACAACCCCTTGCTGATCAAGGGGGCGAAACTGCGGGACAGCGGGGAGTTGGAAGCGGCCCGGCGATACTTCCGGCGGGCGGTGGCGCTCCATCCCGACGAACCGACGGTCCATCTGGCGCTGGCCCAGTTGTGCGACGAATCTCTGGATGATCCCCTTGAGGCGCTCTACTGCTACCGGAATTACCGGCAGTTGACCGGCGGGGACGATCCCCGCCGGGAGGCGGTGGACAGGATCATCGCCCATCTGGAAGGCCGGGTCGCAGAGAAACTCTCCGGCATGGACCGTCTGCGCCGGGAAAACGGAGAACTGAAGCAGCAGTTGGAACAGTTGACGGAACGGAATCGGAAGGTGGAGAAAATGATGATCCGCCAACAGTTGCTTCTGAACCGTATGAATGCGGAACTCACCGCGGTCAAGCGGAATAATTCGGAGAGAAAAAGATGAAAAAATCGTACCTGGCGGCCGTCGCGCTGCTGTTGGCCGGATGCGCCCAGACCTCCACACTGCAATGGACCGCGCCGGTCCCGGGCCAGCAAAGCAGATCCGGGGCGCCGGTGCTGTGGAATCTGACCGCCGTCAACAACGGCATGTATCTGTTCTACTTCATCCCGGTGTGGTGCGGGTACAACACCCGGCCCAACCGCCACGACTACGAACTGGGCAAACACCTGCTGACGGAGCCGGAGATGCGCCGGATGCTGGACTGCCATCTGCAGGAGTTGAAGGCGGATCGGGTGGAGGATGTGGAATTCACCGAGAGTTCCAGCGGCGCATTGGGATTGTGGATCATCTGGAAACGTTCCATGCGGGCGACGGGCGTGGCGGTCAAAGCGGCAAAATAAGCGGCGACGGAGCGACGGTCAAAAAAACTGAAATCTCCGGCGCGTTCAAGGCTTGACAAATGCTGTTGTTATGCTATATTCTCTTGTTCGCATGTGCATTCGACTGCGAAACAATGGGACTGTTTTAGGTTTTGGCAAGTGGAGAGAGTGTGAGAAGATGGGCCGAAAAGTCATTATCGCCGGCAACTGGAAAATGAATAAAAACGCCGCCGAGGGCGCGGCGCTGGTGGAGGAACTCAAGCATATCTGCGCCGATTCCGGCTGCAGTTGCTGCGGAGAAGTCGATGTGGTGGTCTGTCCGCCGTTCACCACCATCGCGGCGGTGGTCGAGGCGGCAAAGGGAACTCCGATCAAGGTCGGCGCGCAGAATATCCACTGGGCCGACAACGGGGCGTTCACCGGGGAGATCTCCGGCGACATGCTCAAAACTTCCGGCGTGGAGTACGTGATCATCGGCCACAGCGAGCGGCGGCAGTACTTTGGAGAGACCGACGCCACGGTCAACGCCCGGCTCAAGGCCGCGCTGAAGTACGGCCTCAAACCCATCGTCTGCGTCGGAGAACTGCTCGCCGAGCGCGAGGCGAACCGGACCGAAGCGGTCCTTTCCACCCAGATCCGGGGCGGATTCGCCGGGATCACCGGCGAGGAAATGGCCGGCATCGTGGTCGCCTACGAGCCGGTGTGGGCCATCGGCACCGGCAAGACCGCCACTCCGGAGATCGCGGAGGCCGCCCACGCCCACATCCGCGGAGAGTTGGCGGCGATGTTCGGGACCGAGGTCGCGGAAAAGGTCCGCATCCAGTACGGCGGCAGCATGAAGTCCGCCAACGCCCGGGAACTGGTCGCGCAGAAGGATATCGACGGCGGGCTGATCGGCGGAGCCGCGCTGAAAGCGGGGGAATTCGCCGCGCTGATCCGCGAAGCGCTGGGCAAATAACTCAACCGGTCCGGCGCGGCGGAGGGCCGTTCCGGAAAGATCGAGGTCGACAATGGCAATTACAACGGTTTTTCTCTACGTGATGATCTTCGTGGTCTCGCTGCTGCTGATCGCGCTGATTCTCATTCAGCCGTCCAAATCCGGCGGCATGGGAGCGGCGTTCGGCGGCATCGGCGAATCGGTTTTCGGCGGCAAGGCCGGGAGCCACCTGACCAAGACCACCGTCATCATGACGACGATTTTTTTCATCATCGCGCTGGCGCTGGCGGCTTTCATCGGCCACGGGATGAACAGCGGCGGGGACGGGGTCCGCGAGGAACTCGACAAACAGGCGGCTCAGGAGGCGCTTCCGGCGGCAAAGGCGGCGGCGGCTCCGGAAGCGGGGGCGGCTCCGGCGCCGGTCCCGGCGGTTCCGCCGGCGCAGAAGTGAATTTTCCGAAAGGTGGAACGATGACGGGGAAGTTGATGTTGCTGGCAGTGACGGCGTTGGCGGGGGGGATCGCGCTTTCCGCCGCGGAGGAGCCGATCATCCGCAAGATGACGGTCGACGCGGAAATGACGGCGGCTCCCGACGTTTCGTACCGCAACCACTCCGCATTCTCCCCCAAGAACCCCTCCGTCAGCAAGTGGCTGATGCTTAGAATCGAGTACACCCCGGAACTGAGCAAAACCTTCGTGCCGGAGTATCGGCTGCGCAAGGGCGGCCCCTCGGTGACGTTCCCCGGCTGGCTGGACGATGTGAAACTGCAGACCCGGGTGCTGTTCGAGACCGGGATCGTCTCCAAAGGAGGCAAGCCGGTGCTGGGAGTTTTCACCGGAGACACGGTGTTCCAGTCGGTCAAGCGGGACGGGTCGAAACACCTCGCGCTGATGTTCGTTCCCGCCCGGCTGCTGGACCGGTACTGCGCTCCCGGCGGGCGGAGCGTCAACAAGAATTTCTTCCATGTGGAGTTGGTGATGTCGGCAAAAGGCAAGGTACTGGCCACCGCTTACTGCAATGTCCCCGGCACGACGCCCGCCGAGAAGAAACAGAGTTTCGACCAGATGCTCAAGGGGGTGCCCAAGCAGTTGGATATCCGGGACGCGGTGCTGTCCCGGGCCCGTTCGCCGTGGGCGCTGCTGGCTCCGGACAACTTCGACTGGGAGGACGACCGGAAAAAAGAGGGTGGCGAAAAGGAGTGAGGCCGGAGGCTCGCTCCCGCAGATGATATTGGGTGAGACCGCGATAACTTTTGGAAACAACGTATGGCGAAAGAGAGAAAGATCCTGGCGGTTGATGTCGGCGGCAGCAGTCTGAAGATGGCGGAGTTCATCTTTCCGGCTTCCGGCGGTATCCAGTTGACCGGCTTCCGGTTCCGGAGAGTGGAAAAACTTGACGGGGAGAGCGACGGCGCCTGTTTCGAACGCAACTACCTCGAAATGCTCGGCGAAGGCGGATTCACCGCCACGGAGGTGCGGCTGCTGCTTTCCGCCGGAAACTCGTTTCAGCGTCTGAGCAAACTGCCGCCGATGCTGGGCAGCAGCGCCACGGTTTCCCGACTGATCGAATTCGAGGCTTCGCAGGCGGTCCCCTACTCCATGGACGAAGTGGAGTGGGGCTATCAGTTGCTCCACCATCGCTGGGAGGAGACCCGCGCCGTCGAACAGGAAGACGGCACCGTGGAAAACGTCGCTGTCACCAACGAGGAGTACGAAGCCCTGTTCGTCGCGATGAAAAGCGAGGACGTGGTGTGCTACACCGACGTCATTGAGAATGCGGGACAGAAACTGCTCTCGGTGGAACTGGCGCCGCTGGCGCTGTTCAACGCCGCGGTGGTCTCCCAGATTCGGGATGACGAATGTGTGCTGGTGCTGGACATCGGTTCCCGGACCAGCAGTTTGATGATCGCGGACCGGCGGCGGATCTTCATGCGCAACATCCCGATGGGCGGCGACTCCGTGACCGCCCAGGTCGCCCGGGAGTTCGGGGTCCCCGAATCCGAAGCGGAGGATTTGAAGCGTCGGGTCGGTTTCGTCGCCCTCGGCGGGGCGTACGACGAACCGGATTCCGAACTGGCGGCGACGATCTCCAAACTGGCCCGCAACACCATGACCCGGCTGCACGGAGAGATCAGCCGTTCCGTCAGCGTGTGGCGCGCCCAGCACGGAGGTAACGCTCCGACGCGGGTGCTGCTGGCCGGCGGCGGCAGCACCATGCAGTACACCACAGATTTCTTTCAGGAAAAACTGCGGCTCCCCGTGGAGTATCTCAACACATTCGGCCTGATCGGGATCAATCCGAGCGTCGATCTGGGCGCGCTGCAGAATGTGGCTTCCATGTCTCAAAGTCTGATCGGCGCGGCGCTGCGCAACATCGGTACGCTGCCGGTGGATATTTCCCTGCTGCCGCGGTCGATCCGCAAACAGTTGGAACTCAACGCCAGGAAGCCGTATTTCTACGCTTCCGCCGCCGCGTTGATCTGCTGTCTCATCATCAGCGCCGTCGGCGTCAGCAAGGAGTTGAATTTCGAGAAGGAGCGGGTCGCCCGTGTAGAGGAGGATGTGCGCCGGGCAGACGGCGAGGTGAAGAAGATCAACTCCGTGGCCGGGGAACTGAATTCCTGGCGCGGTCAGTACGATGAATCCGCGCAGTTCCTGCGGGACCGCGGCAAATTCACCGATGTGCTCAACGCGATCCAGGAGATGATGCCGGACCGGATGTGGCTGGTTTCCCTGGAACCGGCGGTCCAGAGCGGCGAGAACAACGGCGGTGACGAGCCCGATCCCGGTCGGCGCGGCGAGACAAAGGGGAAGCACCAGACACCGGAGTCGGTCAACGCCCTGCGCGAAGTGAAGAATATCGCTCTGACCGGATACACGCTGAACCTTGACGACAACCGCAATCTTTTCGATGAATTCATCAGCCGGGTGCGGAAATCCAGCCTGTTCGAGCCGAATCTGCAGGTCCCCCGGCTGGAAATCGCCCGCAACAGCAATTTGACTTGTTTTGAAGTCATTCTGACGCTCAAAGAAGCGCTCAAGAAATAACGGGAGGTGTGACTGTGGATAAGAAAGTGATCAAGCGAAACCTCCCGATGTTCATGATCCTCGGCGCGGCCGGAGTGATCGCGCTGGGATTGCTGGTGTATGTGGTCATTCTGATTCTGGACTGGAACGCCTACTGGGATCGGACCGACAAGGCCCGGGCACGCATCCGGACGCTCCTGCGGCAGAAACCGAGCCCGGGCGCGGAAAACGAAAAGCGCATCCGCCACGACGTGGAGATCTACAAAAAAGCCGCCGAGGGGCTGCGCAAGCAGTTCAAGTCTCCGATGCAGCCGGCGCTGGACGAATTCTTCAAGGTCCTGCAGCCCCCGCTGATCACCGCGCTGAGCGAGGAGGAGAAGGAGCGGTACAAAGAGCCGGGCACCGGCGTCGAGGCCGACCCGGAAGCGGGTACGAAGGCGGTTCCGCTCAAGATCCGCAAATTCACGCAGGACGAGTTCGTGGAGTTCTTCCGCTCCCGGTTCGACAAATACTGCGAGGAATACGGCAAGAGCGAGGAGGCGAAATTGTCGCTGGCCACCCTCAACGAGTTCATGCCCCGCAACATGCGGCTCTTCCCGGAGGGTAACTGGAACGAGGCGGTGGCGGCATTCGCGCGGGCGGTGAGAACGCTCACCTGCGAGCCGGTGAACAACTATACCCGGGTCCCGATGCTGCTGATCGCGCTGGGGCTTCCCCGGCGGACCGGCGACGATCTGAGGGCAATGCAGCAGTACGTGGATGACGTGGTGGCGGCCATCGTCCGCAACGCCTCCGAGCGCAAGATCGACCTCGGCCCGCAGGCGCTGGTATTCGTCGGCGGGACCACCGGTAACGCATTGCCGATGAAGGATTACGGCATGGCGCTTTTCCATTGGGATGTATTCGGGGATATCGTCACCCGACTCGGCAATGCCAAAGCAAAAATGCTGCAGCAGGTGGTGCTCCGCACCTCCGCGTCCGGGGAGGAGGGCGTCCGGGGACGGGAGGGGAACCTCAATCTTGAGGGATCGTTTGAGCAGGTCGGCAGTTTCCATGTCTATCACTACACGGTGGTTTTCACCGGCACGATGGAGTCGATTCGGGCCGCGTTACGCGCCTTTGACCAGGCCAACAAGGACAACCGGACCTATGTGGTGCGGTGTCTCTGCCTCTACGCCCGGGAGGACGGCGCGGCGGCGATTATGGATCAAGGGTCTCCCGGCGCGCTTCAGAATCCGGAACGCGAGGAGTTGCGGGAGGAACCGCAGGTCCGCCGCCGGAGCCGCCGGGGAGGACGCCGTCCCGAACCGGGACCGGAAATTCGGGATGTCAGAAAAGATGATGAGGTTCAGCGTCAGATCGCGGAGCGGGAGGCCGCGCTGCCGCCGCATCAGCGGTCGGATTACGGGATGATCCGCATCGGCGGAGAACCGGAATGCACGGCGTATCTGGATATCGACTATGTGGTCCTGCAACCGAATCAGTAACGGCTTTTCCGGAGAGAGACGATCATGGATTTTTTGAAGCGGCATTATGAAAAAGTGATCCTGCTGGGTCTGTTTGTCCTGTTCATCGCGCTGATGTTCATGGTTCAGGGCATCATCGGCCGGACGCAGGAGATTTCGGAAAAGGATCTGCAGTTGCCCAAGCGCGAGGCGGATCATGAAATGGTCAACGACAAGGACAAGATGTTCGACCCGGAATACATGTGGAAGGACACGAAACTGGTCTGGAACGACGGCGCGTCCCGCGATCCGCAGAGCAATATCGCCGGGTTCAGCGATCTGGTGCATGTGTTCCCCATCGCGATCTGTCCGTACTGCAATGATCCGCTGAAATCCGACAACATCAAACTGATCCCGCTGGACAACTTCTCCTCCAAGGACGTGAAGCGGTCCTGTCCGGTCTGCCATCACGAATTGCCCGCCCCGCAGGAGCGGAAAAAAATGTACGTCGGCATCAAGTCCGAGCAGGACCGCGACGGCGACGGCATCCCCAACGATCTGGAACAGAAATATTCCCTCAATCCCGATGATCCCAGCGACGCGCTGTACGACAACGACAATGACGGGTTCTCCAACTACATCGAAATCGCCAACGGGTTCGATCCCACCAATCCCGCGAGCCATCCGCCGTACTGGTGGCGGCTGCGTCTGAAGGATGTGAAGCAGATCGAACTGCCGATCAAATTCATGGCGATCACGGATAACGGCGTGACGGACAAGAAGCAGTGGGATCTGCAGTTCAATACGCCGCACCGCCGGATCAAGGGCAAGGTGGTGAGCCTTTTCTGCCGGATCGGGGAGAGCGTGGAGATCGAATCCCGGGAATACCGGATCGACGATGTGGTGCGCCAGTTCGAACAGGTGAAAGTCGAGGGCAACCTCGGCGGCGGCGAAGCAACGAGAACGCAGGACAAGACGAAAGTTTTTCTGACGGAAGTGATCCACGAGGGCGGTTCCGCCCGCCAGCCGGACAAACTGACCATGACCATCGCCCAGCCGGCGTATTCTTCGGATAAGCGTCCGGTGCTGGAGGATGTGGGATACCCCGAGGGAATGGAGTACGCCCTGCGGATCAACGACATCGTTTACGTCGGCGGCATCGGGGTGGAGAATCTCCGCCGCGACCGTACCGCCGGACGGTATCAACTCAAGGAAGTCGATGTGGAGAAGCGTATTGTGAAGATCGTCGATCTGGGCGTACGCCCGGATGAGAACGGCGAACGTCCGCGAATCGAGATCACCGCCGAGGGCAAAATCCCCTCCAGCGCCCGTGCGGTGGCCAGAAAGGACCGGGGGCGGGATGAAATGGACGGCGCCGGATTCCGGTGACGGTCGGTGACAGGGAAATTTATCAAGAGAATCCAATATCTCAGAAGGAAATCAGGCGAATGGAAAAATCAAACTTGATCGTGTGCCCGCTGGCCGTCTGCATGGCGGTGGTCCTCGGCGTTGCGGCGGCGGAAACTCCGACGGCGACGGGACCTTCCGCACGGCATGAGCAGAGTGTGGAAAAGGACTTCGCCCGTCAGGACGCCCGGGCCGCGGAAGCGGACAAACTCGCCGCCGCGGGCAAGTACGACGAGGCCATCAACATCCTTAAAGGCGAAGTGGTGGAGATCCTGAAACTGCAGTCCGAAAGCGTGGACAGTTGGAAAGCGAAACGGCGGCTGAACGAATTCTCCGATCGCCTCCGCGATATGCAGTTGGAGTACGGCAAAAAACTGCTGTCCGAAGCGGAGGAGGCGTATGCCAACGCCGATTACACCGAGGCGATCCGGTCCGCGACGCTGGCCAAGGAGAAGTGCGAGGAGTTGACCTCCCGCGCCAACGACCTGATTTCGGCGGCCCAGAGCCGCAGCCGGGCGGCGGAGATCCGCAGTGCGGGCGATCCGGAGAAAATCGACCCCCAGTTGGCCAAACGGGAGCAGGACATCAAGGTGTTGCTGGCCTCGGTCCGGACACTGCTCCAGAACAAGAAATTCGAGGAGGCTGGAGCCAAGGTCGAAGAAATCTTCGTGCTGAATCCCTACAACGCGGAAGCGGCCCAGTTGGCCAATGAGATCTATAAAAACTACTACATCTACGGATACCGCCGCCGTCAGGCCGACAACGCCGGGATTCTGGCGAAAGAGGCGTGGCAGTGGGTGGAACCGGTGTTCCCGCGGGAGGTCCAGACCAGCACCAAAGTCGACAGCATCGTCAAATCCGCCGACGACCACGGCATTCAGTCGAAACTCGATCGGATCATTTTTCCGATGGTGCGGTTTGACCAGACCGAGATCACCGCGGTGATCCAGTTCCTCCGCCGCAACGCGAACTACGACACGGTGGACAAGAAAGGAGTGGTGATCGACTTCGACAGCGCGAGAAAGGGTGAAACGGAGGCGGAGAAAAAGGCCGCGGCCGAAATGCCGGCGGAGGAACCGGCAGCCGGACCGGATGCAACTCCGGCGGGCGGAACGGCCCGTGCCGCTGCTTCCGCCGGACAGCAGGGTACCGCCGCCCAGCAACAGGGGAACGACATTCTCGTCACGCTGAGCGTGGACAACGTCTCCCTCCGCGAACTGCTGAACTACATCTGCTACCTGACCGGGCTGACCTATACCGTGCAGGACGACCGGGTGAAACTGGGCTTCGTCAGCGGGATGGAGGTCGCGCGGTACGACATCTCTCCCGGGGTGACCCGGCTGGTGGACAACTACGAAAAAGGCGTGGACGAGGCCCCGGCGGCAACTCCGGCAAGTTCGGATGACGAGGGCGGCGCGGCGCCGTCCGGCGGCGGGGACGCGCAGGTGGATTCCCTCTCGCCCGACGCGCTGAAAAAATTCTTCGGGCTCTACGGGGTCAAGTTCCCCGAAGGCAGCAGCATCAGTTTCTTCGGCGGCAAGGTGCTGATGACCAATACGCTGGACAATCAGCGCCGCCTGGCGGAGATCCTGCAGGAACTCAACGAAGACAAGCCGATGGTTCAGGTCGAGGTCAAGAGCATCGAATTGCAGGAAAGCGACATGGAGGAGTTGGGCTTCAACTGGTCGCTGAATACGATCCACGACTTCGGTTACGACTCCAAGGGCAACCGCACCGGCTGGCTGGCCGGTCCCGGGTCCAATACCAATTACAGCGAGTCCGCCGGACAGGCCGCGATGCTCTCCATGCTGGGCAACGCTCTGAGCGGAGTGGATTCCCGGCTGATCCAGAATCTGAACATCTTCCCGGACATCATCGGCTCCATGAAGCCGTTCGGTTCGGAGGTGCGGCTCAATCTGTCGCTGACCATCAACGCGCTGGACCGCAGCGACCGCACCGAAATGATCTCTGCGCCGAAAGTGCTGGTCAACAGCGGGCAGACCGCCACCGTGACCATGGGCAAGCGGTATTATTTCCCGGAGAGTTGGGATGATCTGGAGATCGAGATCGAGGACAGCGACGGCGACAACGGTTACGCCTACACGCTGACGCTGCCGACCCCGACATTCGGGGAATCCCAGACGATGGGCACGGTTTTCACCGTGACGCCGACGGTGCTGGAGGACAACCGGACCATCCGGCTCAACATCAGCCCGAAGATCACCAGTTACATCGGCAAGGACGAGTACACCATGAACGTGCTGGTCTATCGTCAGGGCAGAATCAGCCCGGACGAGAGTTACTACGGACTGAAGATCTGGCGTCCGGTCATCGCCACACGGTCGCTGGATGTGCAGGTGGACGTTTACCACGGCGAAACGCTGGTGCTGGGAGGCTTGTCCGACAGCCTCGCGGAATCCCGGCTGGACAAAATCCCGATTTTGGCGGACATCCCCTTCATCGGGCGGCTTTTCCAGTCGCATTCCGAAACGTCAAACCGGCGCAATATGCTGGTATTCGTTACAGCGAAACTCATGGACAGTTCCGGGGTCCCGATTCGGCGGATGGAGTCGAATTTCGGCAAGCCGGAAATCGGCCGTTAACCTGATGCCGGAGGATGAAAAACATGAATAAGAAAATGATGTTTCTGGCACCCGGCATGATTCTGGGTGCGGTAATGCTGGCTGCGGAACCGCAGGCGGCGGAGACGCCGGCGGCGGGGACCTCGGACAATCTGACCCGGCGGGTGGATGTCGGCCGTCAGCAGTTGTATTTCGAGAGCGGCGTCAAGATGAAGGAAGCCAACCGGAAAGCCTTCGCCCGCGATTTCGACGCGGCGATCCAGGGATACCGCGAGGTAATCAAACTGCTGGAACCGGTGCAGAGCGGCGAGAGGTTCAAGGACCGCATCGAAATGTGCCGGAAGCGGATCAAGGAGTGCTATCTGCAAAAGGCCGACGATGCGATGAAAAAGGCCGACGATCAGGCCACCAGCAACGACTTTGAAGCGGCGGTCAACACCTGCCGCGAAGCCCAGAAGTACTGCCCGGAAAAGCGGGACGAACTGGCGAAAAAGATCGCGTTCTATGAGACGAGACGCAACGCGGCGCTGAACCGGGAAAACAGTTCCATGGGCAAACTGCTTCCGAATAACAGCGTGCAGGAGTACAACATCCAGCGGCTGCTGGAACAGGGCCGGACGCTGGCCGGTCGGGACGAATTGACGCAGGCCAAGCGGAAATTCGAGGAGGTGCTGCTGCTGGACCCCTTCAACGCCGAGGGGATCAAGAATCTGGAGGGCGTCTACAACCGGATCCGCAAGGATGCGAAAATCCGGTCCAACGCCACGGCGCGCCGGATGATCGCCAAGGTCGAGTGGGACTCCACGATCCCCATCGTCCCGGACGCCCCGGTGGGCGAGCCGGAGAATCAACTTGACCAGCCGGTGGCCAAAGTCGCGGAGTCGCCGCTGGAGAAAAAACTCAAGTCGATCATCATTCCCCGGCTGACGATCGAGGACAATGACATCACGTTCAGCCAGTTGATGCAGGACATCTCCCGGGACTGCCGCCGGTACGACCCGGAGCGGCGGGGCGTGAACTTCGTGGTCCGCAGCGTGCCGGTCGCCCCCGGTCAGGATGAGCCGACGCTGAAAGGCCTCTCCATCGAACGCCGTTCGGTATATGATCTGCTGGAGGACCTGCAGAAAGGCGGTATCCTCTCCTTCAAAATCGGCAGCAACGCGGTGCTGGTCGCGCCCAGCGGAGTGCCGCTGGAGGAAATGGAAGTCCGGCACTTCTCCTATGCGCTGAAAACTCAGGACAAGCCCGAGTCCCTGAAAAACCTTTTCGTCAGTCAGGGCATCCCCTTCGGCGAAGGGACCTCCGTGCAGATCATCCGCGCCCGCAACCACGTGGTGGTGTGCAATACCCCCGAGAACCTGAAAAAGGTCGGCTATGTGCTGGAGAGCATGCGGGACAGCGAACCGATGGTGCAGGTGATGTTCAAGTTCATCGAAGTCAATCAGAACGATCTGGATGAACTCGGCTTCAACTGGGCCTACAGCCGGTTCAACAGCAAAGGCTACACCGGAGTGATGAACACCAACGAACTGCTGCGGCATTACAGCCCGGATCAGAGCGACCGCTTCGACGGCAACGCCCAAAGCGGTCAGAAGTATGAACTCACCAGCCCGGTGACTTCCGCGGCCACCGCTCCGGGGCAGGAGGATGACGCCACCTACCAGTTCATGTGGTACGACCGGAAAAACTTCCTGTCCGTGAGCATGTACGCGCTGGACTGGGCGGATTCCACCGATGTGCTGTACTCGCCCCGGGTCACGACGCTGTCGGGCACCACCGCAAAAATCGACATGAGCGAGACTCACTACTACCCGAAGGATTGGGAAAACATCGACAGCGAGTCGAATGAAAACTTCCGCATCGAAGTGCCGACCCCCCAGCCGTCGCTGGAGGACGAGCAGAAACTCGGCGTCTGGTTCGAGATCACGCCCAAAGCGAAAGGCGATCTGATCGAGGTTCCGATCAATATTCCGATCATCCAGTTCGCGGGCTGGATGGTGGTGGATACCCGCAGCGGCGGTGATGACGACGACGGCGAGTACATCAAGAAGCCGATCTTCACCGACCGGACCATCAAAACCATCGTGACGGTGAAAGACGGCGAGACGGTGCTCATCGGCGGCGTAACGCAGGACCTGAGCAAGAGCATCGACGACAAAGTGCCGATTCTGGGCGATATCCCCTTCATCGGGCGGTTTTTCCAGAGCAAGTACGTGAACTCCCAGAAGAACCACCTGCTGGTCTTCATGACCTGCCGGCTGATCAAGCCGGACGGTTCGGCGATCAACCCCAAAGTGGAGAACAACGGGATCCCGGAATTCTCCCGGAACATGTGACTCGGAAGCGTTCGGCCCCGGTTGACAGACCGGGGTTTTCCTTATCGGCGGAAATATGGATCCCATTTCCTTTCGTCCCATCGCAGTGGTGCGTTCCTCCCGTCACTACCGGTTTGAATCCCCGCGGCAGGGAGTCTTCGGCGGCGGGGACGGCGTGATCGAGTTGCTGCCGGAGTACGGCGGAGACGCGGTAGCGGATTTGGCCGGATTCGATCGGATCTGGGTGATTTTCTGTTTCCATTTGAATGCGGACCGGCCATGGAAACCGAAAGTCCGGCCGCCGATTCCGGAACACGGCATCTGCCGCAGTGTGTACGCCACCCGGTCGCCGTACCGTCCCAATCCCATCGGATTAAGTTGTGTGCAGTTGGTCCGGGTGGAGCGGCGGAAACTGCATGTGCGCGGCATCGACATGCTGGATGGCACCCCGGTGCTGGACCTCAAGCCGTATATTCCCGAAGCGGACGCGTTCCCCTTCGCCGCCGTCGGATGGCGGAAGACGCCGGACGGCGAACCGTGGGAAGTCACGGCGGCGGCGCGGTTCCGAAAACAGGCGGAATTCATCCGGACGCGGTCGGATCTGGATTTGGAGAATTTCTGCCGAGTGCAGTTGAGCCGGTCGCCGCTGGACCCGGCCCGGAAACGGCTGACGCCGGAGCCGGACGGGCAATGGACCATCGGCTGTCGGACGTGGCGGGTCGTATTCCGTTGCGCCCCGGAGAACCGGCAGGTCCGGTTGCGGGAGGTCCGGTCCAACTACCCGGCGCCGGAACTGGTCCCCGGCGCGGCCGACCCGTATCAGGACAAGGAACTGCACCGGCGGTTTCTCGCCGCAAACTGGTCGGATTGCAATGAGTGAAATTCCAACCTTCAATACAAACGAGGAGATCATGATGAAACAAAAAACTGTCAATGTCGGAATCATCGGCCTGGGCGCCCGGGCGGAAACCCTGCTGGCAACGCTGTTCTGCTTCGACCGCGGCGAGGCCCAAGTCACCGCGATCTGCGACGTCAAGCCGGAACGGATCGCCCGGATTCAGGAGATCATGAAAGCGCATGACTACCCGCGGCCGGAAGCATTCACCGATTACCGGGCGCTGATCGCTTCGGACAAGGTCGACGCGGTCCTGATTCCGACCTCGTGGAACAGTCATCTGCGCATCGCCGAGGAAGCCATGCAGCACGGCAAATACGCCGGGATCGAAGTCGGCGGCGCCTCGTCGCTGGACGAGTTGTGGCATCTGGTCCGGGCCGCCGAGTCCACCGGGGTCTCCTGCATGATGCTGGAAAACTGCTGCTACGGCCGCAACGAACTGCTTTGCCTCAACCTCGCCCGCAAAGGGTTGTTCGGAGAATTGATCCATTGCACTTGCGGCTACGAGCACGACCTGTCGGAAATGGCCCGCAAGGACGGCAATCGCCAGGAGCGGGAGGAACATAATTTCAAACGCTGCGGCGAACTCTATCCCACCCACGGCATCGGGCCGGTGGCCAAAATTCTCCGCATCAACCGGGGCAACCGATTCATGACCCTGACCTCCATGGCCAGCAAAGCCCGCGGATTCATGAAAGAAGCGGAACGTTCCGGCCGCGGCAAGGTATTCTACGCCGAGGGCGATGTGGTCACCACCGTCATCAAGTGCGCCAACGGCGAGACCGTTACGATGACCCACAGCGTGTCCCTGCCCCGTCCGTACAGCCGGGATTTTCGGGTCCAGGGAACGAAAGGACTGTTTCTGGAGGACACGAAATCCGTTTTCATCGAAGGCATCAGCACCACCCGGGAGGAGATCGACGTGGCGGGTAATCCCTACACCGTCCATGACTGGACTCCGGTGGAGGAGGTTTACGAAAAGTACGACCACCCCATCTGGCAGACGTACCGCGAACAACTTATCGGCGGACACGGCGGTATGGACGGATTGATTCTGCAGGCGTTTTTCGACGCGGTGCGGACGCGCACCGCTCCGCCGATCGACGTCTACGACTGCGCGGCGTGGATGAGCATTACCTGCCTCAGCGAACAATCCATCGCCATGGGCGGCATGCCGGTGGCATTCCCGGACTTCACCGACGGCAAGTGGATCTACGAGGGATGGGGCGCCAAAGGCAAATGGTCGCTGGACGAGGTCGAGTGATGCCGGAGAACGCCGACAGCCGCCGCGTTTCGGATGCAAAGCCGATGAAAACATCGGTTCGGCGATGCCTGAGAAAACACCTCGGCATCGCCGCCGCCGCGCTCATGCTGGGTGTCGCCGACGCGGGAGAACCGCCCCGGATCGTCTGCTTCGGAGACAGCCTCACCTCCTGCGGCGGCGAAGGCGGCCGATATTCCGACATGCTCCGGCAATCCCTGCCGGAATACCGGATCATCAACAGCGGCAAGGGCGGCGACACCATCGGCGGCGGCCTCGCCAGACTGGACACCGATGTGCTGAAATGGCGCCCCCGATACGTGATCATCGGCCTGGGAGCCAATGACTACTGGCAGCGCAAACGCACACTGACCGAGTTGAAACGCGATTACGAGACCATCGTCGCCCGATGCGGCGCAACGGGAGCGCAAATCCTGCTCATCAGTTGTTTCGGCGAGGAATATTCCCCGTCCGACGAGAGGTCCGACCTGAACCGCGCCGGACTGCCGCTGGAACAGTACGCCCGCGGCATCGCCGCGATCGAAAAACAATTGGTCGAAAAATACCACTGCGGCTACGTCCCGAATATGCAGCGCGGCATCCTCCCCAAAGGCCGCCGGGATTTGTGGAGCGACAGCAACCACCCCAACGCCGCGGGCAACCGGATCGTCGCGGATACCATTCTGGCGGAATTGCGCAAACTGATGCGGTAAAAAGCAGTAAGAAGCGGAAGCGGAGGGACGCAAAGCGAGGCGTCTTTTTGTCAGGGGCGGGGCTGCTCGCCCCTCCCCCGACACCCTCGCCCCCGGCAGGGCTTAAGGCCCTGCACCCCGAGGTCTCTTTCGGCGATCTGCGGATGTCGGCTCCGGACAACTCCGCGGCCAAATCTGTGAAAACTTTTCCCGCTTTTCTGCGGAAAAGAGTTTTCACGCTTTGACCGCACTTGCCGCTCCGGGGGAGAACACCCCCGGCCCCCCCTGCGCGTCGGCTCCGCCTCCGCGCGTCTCGCGCTCCCGTTGGTCGCGCGGCGGCCCGCCAACGCTTGGTTCGCAAACAGATGCGAGGCGGTTGCCATCTTTTCCCGCAGTCCGCAGAGCAACGCCCTGCAGTTCCAACTGCGGGGCAGAGTTTTCTTTGGTTACTTTCTTTTGACCGCAAAAGAAAGTAACGCGGTCGCCTTTTCTTGTTTCACTTCTTTTCCTGCGAGAAAAGAACGGCAACGTGCCGCCGCGAAACTGAGGCCCGGCTCCGTTGTCGCCGGTCCGGTGGCGGTCATACGTTTTCTTTGGTTACTTTCTTTTGCGGCCAAAAGAAAGTAACGCAGTCGCCTTTTCTTGTTTCACTTCTTTTCCTGCGAGAAAAGAGCGGCAACGTGCCGCCGCGAAACTGAGGCCCGGCTCCGTTGTCGCCGGTCCGGTGGCGGTCATACCGTTTTCTTTGGTTACTTTCTTTTGCGGCCAAAAGAAAGTAACGCGGTCGCCTTTTCTTGTTTTACTTCTTTTCCTGCGAGAAAAGAAGTAAACGGAGGGAGGTGGGGAGGGAGCCGAGGTCACCGGTGTCGGCGGAGATTTCGTGGATGGGAGGAGCGGCGGCGCCGAGTTCGGCTTTGAATTTGCGCAGATTTTCGGCGGCGGCGGACAGGTCCATCTTATTGGCCGCGATGAGAGCGGGGCGGGAGGAGAGGCCGGGCTTGTAAAGTTCGAGTTCCTTTTGCAGACCGGCGAAATCCTCCCACGGGGTGCGGCCGTCCACACCCGCCATATCCAGAACGTAGATCAGGACTTTGGTTCTTTCGATATGGCGGAGGAACTCGTGCCCGAGACCGACATTGGCATGGGCGCCGTCGATCAATCCGGGAATATCCGCCACGGTCAGCCGATGGTAGTCGGGGTATTCAACCACGCCGACCACCGGATGCAAAGTGGTGAAAGGATAAGCCGCGACTTTGGGGCGGGCGCCGGAAATACGGGTCAGCAGCGTGGATTTCCCGGCGTTGGGATAACCGACAAGTCCGGCGTCCGCGATCAGTTTCAGTTCCAGTTCCAGAGTTTTTTCTTCGCCGGGGGTCCCGGGTTCCTTGTACCGCGGGGCGCGGTTGGTGCTGGTGGCGAAGCGGGCATTGCCCCGGCCGCCCCGACCGCCGCGGGCGACGATCACCCGGGCGCCCGGAACATCCAGATCCGCGAGGACCTCTCCGGTTGCGGCATCGCGGACCACAGTGCCGACCGGCACTTTGACCACCACGGGATCGGCGTTGCGACCGTGCTTATCCGCGCCCTGCCCCGCCGGACCGCTTGCCGCGACGTAGCGGCGGCGATAGATCAGACTGTTGAGGTTCTGTTCGCCGGTGGTGCTTTCCAGAATCACGTCACCGCCGTTCCCGCCGTCGCCGCCGTCCGGCCCGCCTTTCGGAACATATTTTTCCCGGCGGAAACTGCAGCATCCGCCGCCGCCGTCGCCGCTTTTGACCACGATCTCGGTTTTATCCACAAACATGACTGCACCTCCGCAAAAAAATTCCCGGAACTCATCACTGCGTACCGGGAATCTCGAACTGCTGCCGTAAAACGCGAGCGCGCCCGCGGGCGCCGCCCGACCTTACTGCGCGGGGATCACATTGACCTTGCGCTGGGAACTGACGAATTCGACAGTCCCGTCGCACAGGGCAAAGAGAGTGAAATCCCGTCCGCAGCCGACGTTATTGCCGGGACGGAACCGGGTGCCGCGCTGCCGGACGATGATGGACCCGGCGGTAACGAATTCACTGCTGTACGCTTTGACGCCGAGAAACTTCGGCTGACTGTCGCGGCCGTTGCGGCTGCTGGACTGTCCTTTTTTATGTGCCATGATACGATCTCCTTATTCAAAATTCTGCAACATCACATACGACATTCAGTTAAAATACACCCGATTTACGAAAATGCAAGCAATCGACGGCATTTTTGACGAACTTTTCCGATCCGCGGCCCAAATTCAGAAGTTGTGGGAGACCAGTCCGTCCCGCAATTTCGGCTCGAACCAGGTGGATTTCGGCGGCATGATCTTGCCGGCGTCGGCAATGGCCATCAGTTGTTCCAGCGTTACGGCGTGGAGCGAAAACGCGATCGCGTGACTGCCGGAATCCACCAGACGCACCAGTTCCTTCGTACCCCGGATGCCGCCGATGAAGTCTATCCCGGTGCTGGTCCGGGGGTCGGCGATGCCGAGGATCGGGGCGAGGACCCGGTCCTGCAGCCAACTGGCGTCCAGTCGGCCGATCTCGTCGAATCGGGCGATATCGAACTTCGGCACCGCCAGACGCCATTGACCGTTCAAATAGAACTTGAATTCTCCGGGCCGGGCGACTTCGCCGTCGGCGCAGGCGCTGACGGTGAATTCCCGGTCCAGCGCGGCGAGAACCCCCGCTTCATCCAGACCGTTGAGGGTTTTCACCGCCCGATTGTAGGGCATGATGGCAAGTTCGCTGTCGGGGAAGGCCACCGTGAGAAAGAAGTTGTACTCCTCCGTCCCGTTGTGACGGGGATTGTGGGGAGCGCATTCCGCGGCGGTCCGGGCCGCCGCCGCGCTGCGGTGGTGGCCATCGGCGATGTAAAAGACCGGCACGTCGGAAGCAAAATACTCCGCGAGGCGCCGACTGGCCGCCTCGTCCATCCGCCAGACCGTGTGCCGAATGCCGTCGGGCGAAGTGAAATCAAACAGCGCCGGCTTGCCGCATTCGGCCCGGACCAGTTCGTTGATGCGGGGAACGGCGCGGTAGGTAAAAAACGCCGGGCCGGTGTGGGAACGCAGGGTCATCACATGCCGGGTGCGGTCGTCCTCCTTGTCCTGCCGGGTCTTCTCGTGCTTCTTGATGATCCCGGCGTTGTACTCGGCGGCGCTGGCGGCGCCGATGACGCCGGTCTGACTGCGGCCTTTCATGATGAGCCGGTAGACGTAGAGGTGTTTGCCGGGGTCCTCGGTCAGGGGCGCCTCGGCGCAGATCCGGTCAAAGGCGGCTTTGGCCTGAGCGTAGACGCGGTCGTCGTGCAGGTCGATACCCGGCTCCAGATCGATCTCCGGGCGGGAGACATGGAGAAAGGAATAAGGCTTGCCCGCGGCCAATTCCGCCGCCTCGGCGCTGTTGACCACATCATAGGGGACCGCGGAGACCTCCGCCGCCCGTTCGGGGGTCGGCAGCAGGCCGTGAAAAGGCAGTAACGTCGCCATTGTCTGAACCTCTGATTTTTGATTTGGTGCTGTGATTTCGGTTAATATACTTTGCCGAAGCGGATTTTTCAAAGGGTCCGTGCGAAACATTGTCCGATTTTCCCGCCGAAGCGGTCAGCCGTCCCAGGTTTTCTTTGGTTACTTTCTTTTGATCGGCAAAAGAAAGTAACGCAATCGCCTTTTCTTGTCTTACTTCTTTTCCCGCGGGAAAAGAGCGGCAAACGTGCCGCCGCGAAATCATGGACCGCCCCCGTTGTCCCCCGGCTCATTTGCAGTCACACGTTTTCTTTGGTTACTTTCTTTTGTCGGCAAAAGAAAGTAACGCAGTCGCCTTTTCTTGTCTTACTTCTTTTCCCGCGAGAAAAGAAGTAAGTCAAAGGGCCAGCAGTCCCGCCAGCAACAGGACCCATCCGGCGACGCCGCCGGCCAAACTCACCTGCGCGAGCGTGATGCCGTCCCGTTCGCCGCGCCGCTGAAAACTCAGCCACAGCACCGCGAACGCCGCGGCTCCCAGCGCCGTCGGGACCCTGCAGAGCAGAAAGGAGATCAACGTCAGCACCGCGACGGCGATCCCCAGCCGCGCCCGGGCTTCCCGCGAATCATTCAACAGCGGCGGATCGAAGCCGCCGTCCAGCGTCAGCAGCGCCTCCATGGTGAAAATTCCGGCGCAAACGAGCGGCAGATGCCAGGCGTTGCCGCTCTGAAACATCAGCATCAGCAGGGCAAACCGACCGATCATCAGCGCCACGGGCACGATCACGTTCCACGGCAGGGATTCTCCGGGCATGAATTCCGCGCTCAACGCAGCGATCATACCGTCGCTCCGCCCGGAATCCCGGAGGGTGAGCAATATCCAGGCCGTCAGCGCGTAAACGAACGCCCCGGCAAAACGGTTGAACACCATCGCCGTCAGAATCGCCGGAATCACCGCCGCCGCGCCGCACAGCCAGCCCAGCACGGGAAAAGCAGCGGCTTCCCGGACATCTCCGCGCCGTCCGGCCGCGCTCCAGCGTTCCGGCAGGGGAATATCCATCTGCTTCGTCCAAGCCCGCGTCAACGCGGCCAACCATGCTTCACACCAGTCCTTCATGTCGATCATACTCCTCCATCATGGCCGTGCGCACCCGCTGTGCCAACTCCTTGCGTCCTTCGCCGGGCAGCGGCCGCATTTCCGGCAGGACAAACACATCGATCCGAATCTCCCGCAGACCCAGCACCCCCCAGACGTGCGCCGGGAACGGCACGTCCCCGAACCACGCTCCCGGGGCGGAATCCGCCGGAGTTTCCCGGTAAAACCCCACCATCGGCAAAATCCTGCCGTCTTCCGGCAGCGCCGCGAACGGAGTGGATTTGAACGGCAACAGACCGTGTTTGCCGTCACTGCTGGTCCCCTCGGGATAGACCAGCAGCGGAACGCCGTGGGCCAGCGTCTCCCGAAACTCCGCGGCGTACCGCTCCGCCTTGCGGGGCGATTTCCGGTCGATCCACACCGGCATGCCCAGCGCGACCAGCGGCCCGAAAAAGAACCAGTGCCGGATCTCCGCTTTCGGTGCGAACCGGATCGGGAACAGCGAACCGTGCGCCAGCACATCCAGGTATCCCAGATGATTGGAAACGAGCAGACACCCGGATGCGGCGGGCAGTTCGCCGTGCCGGACCACGTTGACTCCCGTGATCCAAGCCGCGCCGCGGGTCCAGACGCGCGCCCATTCCGCCCCCCGCCGCACCCGCGGCCAGTAGTGCAGGAAGCAAAGCGACAGCGCCGCCGGCAGCATCAGCAACAGACTCCAGAGCAGCAGCAGAACGATTTTAGCGATCCGACGCAGAAACAGCATGAGTTCCATATTTCTCCAAAATCCGGGCGATCTCCGCTCCGGTCAACTCCTCCCCGGGCGGCCTCAGCACCCGGACCCAATCGTCCTCCCGGGACAACGTGACCAGCCCGGCCCGGCGGATCAGCGCGTCCAAAACCTCGTGCGTTTCAAATTCCAGCGCCCGACGACACGGCGCGACATCGCAGTCGATGTCCAGAATGAACCCCGGTTCCGGCAGTCCCTCCGGCAGTACCGCCGTCAGCACCCGGTCCGTCAGCACCCGTGCCGCGCACTCCCGAAAAAGTTCCGGATCGTTGAGCAATTCCGTCAACTCCGGCACTCCGGGAAACCGGCGCACCGTCAATCCCGGATGCTCCGGCGGCACCGTACAGGGCGCGAATGCGGCCACGACCGCGCGGCGGATCAATCCGCCGCGCAGCGCCCAGTCGAGGTGTTCGTCGTGATGCAGGACCCGCACCGCCGCTTCCACCGCCGCCGGGTCGCGCCACCCCGCGCCGTCCGGCGCGGGGACGCCCCGCCGGAGACAACTCAGCACATCGGTGTGAAAATCCAGGGTCAGGACTTCCGGTGCAGAACTCCGGCTCCGGCGGTACTCCGCCCAGACCGGCAGGACCTCGTGATGCAACGCGACGGTGACGAACCTTTTCACCGGGCCGAGACTTACATCACCCGTTCCAGCGTGATCTCCGGATCGATCTCCTCCCGGAGAATCCGTTCCAGACCATCTTTGATGGTCATGGTGGCGTGGGGACAGCAGCCGCAGGCGCCGCGCAGCCGCAAACTCACCTGCTTGCCCGAAATGCCGACGATCTCCAGATCGCCGCCGTCCGCCTGCAGACAACTGCGAAGTTCCTCCAGCCGGGCCGTGATTTTCTGCGTAAGTTCATCCATGACAAGTCACCTCCTTCGGTTAGCCGGTTCACAGGAGATAATATAACCGAAGGAACGGCGGAAAACAAGTTTGCGTTCCAATTTTTTCGAAAACTTGAAAAAAACGGCAAACGGGGTTATTTTATACGGCAATAGTCCGTTGCGATCAAACATGCCGGGAACACCCGCCATATCAGGGAAGGAAAGAGGGCCATGGCCGAGGAACTGCAGAGTCTTTTGGAAAAAATCAACCACGACGGCATTCAGAAGGCCGAGGCGGAACGGGAGAAAATCCTCGCCGCCGCCCGCGCCGAGGCCGAAGCCATCCGCGCCGAAGCCGAAAAAGCCGCCGCCGCCATCCGCGCCGAAGCCGAAAAAGCCAATGCCGCGCTCCATGAGAAAACCCTCTCCTCCCTTCGGCAGGCCCGGCGGGACATCCTGCTGCAGTTGCGCAGCGAACTGCGTTCCCGTCTGGAGGCCGCCGTCGGCGACAGCACGGCCCGGGCGCTGAGCCCGGAATTCACCGCCGGGATCATCCGGGAACTCTGCGCCGCTTTTGCCGCCGGACCGGACAATGAGGTCTCCGTCCGCACCGCGGTCCGGGACGTTCCCGCCCTCGACGCCGCACTGCGTCAGGCGCTGGCCGATTCGCTGAAAACGGCCCCGGAGATCCTCGGGGCAAAATCCATCGCGTCCGGAGTGGAAGTCTCCTTCGACGGCGGCAAATGCTACTTCGACTTCACCGACGAAGCGCTCTCCGGCATTCTGGATTCCTACCTCGGCGAAACCCTCGCCGCGATCTTCAGGGCGGACCGATGATCTATCCGTACCTCACCGCCGTACTGCCGACGCTGACGCCGGGACACGCCCCGGGAATGACCCCGGAGGAGTTCGACGAACTGGCCCGGGACAACATGAGCGAAACGGCGTTCGCCCGACTGAGCGCGGGAGAACTTCCCGGGCAGAGGGCCATGCGCCGCTTCACCGATTATCTGGCCTTCCGTTCGGCCCGGATCCGGGCGGAACGGCTGGATCTCGCCTGCGCGTTTCCCGAGCCGGAGGAGTTCGCCGGCGAGATCGACTTCGCCTTGAGTTCGCTGGCCGCCGCCGCTCCCGCGGAGAGGGAAACGCTCACCGACGCGCTGTTATGGCGCAAACTGGACGACTTGGAAACCGGCCACGAAATGGACTTGGAACACCTCGGCATCTATCGGATGCGGCTGAAGATGCTGCAGAAATACACCGGACGCGACGAGACGCGGGCCCGGGAAAACTTCGAACGGGCGCTGGAAAAACTCAGCGCCGATTATCTGGCGTAACCCAACATTCCCCGCAGGAGAAATCAGCAATATGGAGCAGGAAAAGATCGTCGAGCCGATCGTCGGCGTCAACGGCAATATGATCACCGTTGAATATTCCCATCAGGTCATGCAGAACGAGGTCGCCTACGCCGCCGTCGGCACGGCACGGATCAAGTGCGAAGTCATCCGGGTCCGGGGCAACCGCGCCGATCTGCAGGTGTTCGAGAGCACCAGCGGCCTCAAGGTCGGAGACCTGGTGGAGTTCACCGGCGATCTGCTCAGCATCGAACTGGGCCCGGGCCTCCTGACCCAGGTCTACGACGGACTGCAGAACCCCCTGCCGCTTCTGGCGGAGCAGTCCGGGTTCTTTCTCCAGCGCGGCGTCTATCTGCGGGCGCTGGACCGGGAGGCGAAGTGGCGGTTCACGCCGCTGGCCGAACCGGGGGCGACGGTCCGCCCCGGCGACCGGATCGGATTCGTCATGGAGGGCGCCGTCCGGCATTACATCATGGTGCCGCTGCGCTGGCAGGGCGAATATATCGTTCGGGAAGTCGCCGCCGCGGGGGAATACTCCATCGATGACACCATGGCCGTCGTCGCCGACGACACCGGCGACACCCATAAGATCACCATGACCCAGTTCTGGCCGGTGAAAATTCCCATCACCGACTACGCGGAGAAACTGCTGCCGGAGAAGACGCTCATCACCTGCCAGCGGACCATCGACACCTTCTTTCCGGTGGCCACCGGCGGGACGTTCTGCACGCCCGGGCCTTTCGGCGCGGGCAAAACCGTGCTCCAGCACGCCATCAGCCAGAACGCGGAAGCCGACGTTGTGGTCATCGCCGCCTGCGGCGAGCGGGCCGGGGAAGTGGTGGAGATCCTGCGGGAATACCCCGAACTCAACGATCCGCGCACCGGCCGGTCGCTGATGGACCGTTCCATCATCATCTGCAACACCAGCAGCATGCCGGTCTCCGCCCGGGAAGCCAGCGTCTACACCGCCGTCACGCTGGCGGAATACTACCGGCAGATGGGACTGAACACGCTGTTGCTGGCCGACTCCACCAGCCGCTGGGCGCAGGCGCTGCGGGAGATGTCCGGGCGTCTGGAGGAGATCCCCGGGGAGGAGGCGTTCCCGGCCTATCTGGAGTCGCGGATCGCCGGGTTCTACGAACGGGCCGGACTGGTCCGGCTCCGCACCGGCGAAACCGGTTCGGTGACCATCGGCGGTTCGGTTTCCCCCGCCGGAGGCAACTTCGAGGAACCGGTGACGCAGGCGACGCTGAAAGTGGTCGGAGCCTTTCTCGGTCTTTCCCGGGAACGCTCCGACGCCCGCCGCTATCCGGCCATTCACCCGCTGGACAGTTGGAGCAAATACGCCAGCGTGGTCGATCAGGACGATCTGGATTTCGCCCGGTCCATCCTCCGGCGCGGCGCGGAGGTCAGCCAGATGATGAAGGTCATCGGCGAGGAGGGCACCGCCATCGAGGACTTCATCGTCTACCTCAAAAGCGAGTTTCTGGACTACACTTATCTGCAGCAGAACACCTTCGACGCCGTGGACGGCGCCACCGACGCCGCGCGGCAGAAGCGGATGTTCGCCGATGTGAGCGGCGTGCTGAAACACGAATTCGAGTTTCCGGACAAGGAGACGGCGCGCCGGTTCTTTCTGGAACTCCGCCAACTTTTCACCGACCGCAACTATCTGGCGCTGGACACGGCGGAATACACCGCGCTGAGCCGGAAGATCAACGATAAAATCGCCGAGGAGAGCAAACACCATGCGTAAGGTATACCACAAGATCATCCGGATCTCCGGCAACGTCATCACCGTCGAGGCCGAAGGCGCCGGTTACAACGAACTGGCGGAAGTCACCTCCGCCCGCGGCACCTCCCTGGCGCAGGTCATCCGGCTGGACGGCAAGGAGGTCTCTCTGCAGGTGTTCGCCGGCAGCCGGGGCATCAGCACCGGCGACCAGATCCGCTTTCTGGGCCGGGAGATGACCGTGTCCGGCTCCGACGCCCTGCTGGGCAGGGTGTTCAACGGCCGGGGCCTGCCCCGGGACGGCAAGCCCGCGGTGGACGACGATCCCACCCCCATCGGAACGCCGTCGGTCAACCCCGCCAAGCGGATCATTCCCCGGAATATGATCCGGACCAACATCCCGATGATCGACGTATTCAACACGCTGGTGGAATCCCAGAAACTGCCGATCTTCTCCGTGGCGGGCGAGCCCTACAACGAACTGCTCGCCCGCATCGCGCTGCAGGCCGAGGTGGACGTGATCGTCCTCGGCGGCATGGGGCTGAAATACGACGATTACCTCATTTTCAAGCGGACGCTGGACGAGCACGGAGCGCTGGGCCGCACCGTGATGTTCATTCACACCGCCGCCGACCCGGTGGTGGAGTGTCTGCTGGTGCCGGACATGTCGCTGGCCGTGGCCGAATCCTACGCGCTCAAGGGCAAACGGGTGCTGGTCCTGCTCACCGACATGACCAACTTCGCCGACGCGCTCAAGGAGATCGCCGTCACGATGGAACAGATCCCCGCCACCCGGGGCTACCCGGGCGACCTCTACAGCCAGTTGGCCGGACGGTATGAAAAGGCGGTGGACTTCGACGGCGCGGGCAGCATCACCATTCTGGCGGTGACCACCATGCCCGGAGACGACGTGACCCACCCGGTGCCGGACAACACCGGCTACATCACCGAAGGACAGTTCTATCTGAAAAACGGCCGCATCGAGCCGTTCGGCTCCCTCTCCCGGCTCAAGCAGCAGGTCAACGGCCGCACCCGTTCCGATCACCGGGCCATCATGGACGCCATGATCCGGCTCTTTTCCGACTACCGCGGCACGCTGGAGAAGCAGTCCATGGGCTTCCGCATGTCGGCGTGGGACGAAAAACTGCTCAAGTACGGCAAGCGGTTCGAGACGGAGATGATGGACCTTTCGGTCAACATCCCGCTGGAGGACGCGCTGGACCTGGGCTGGGAAATCCTCTCCGACTGCTTCGACCGCAATGAAGTCGGCATCAAAACCGACCTCATCGACCAGTACTGGAAAAAATAATGGCCAAGATCAAGTATACCAAAACCGAACAGAAGCACCAGCAGGACGCGCTGAAGCAGTTTCTGCGGTTCCTGCCGACGCTTCAGTTGAAAAAACAGCAACTTCAGCAGGAGGTGCGGCAAAGTCTGGAAAAACTCACCGCGAACCGACAGGCGCGGCGGGCCGCGCTGGAGAATCTGGCCGGGGTACTGATTTTTTTCAGCGTCCCGGAGGAGGCGGAGCGGTTCACCGCGCTGGTCCGGGTGGAATCCATCGTCACTTCCGTCACCAATATCGCGGGAATCACCATTCCCGTCTTCGAGGGGGTGAAGTTCGCCCCCGTCCGGTGGGATCTGCTGACCACTCCGTGGCACACCGACGACTGCGTGGCGGCGCTCAAGGAGTCGCTCTCGCTCCGGGCGGAGGGCAAGATTCTGGAGCGGCAGTACCAGTTGCTGCTGGCGGAACTGACCACCACCAGCCAGCGGGTCAACCTCTTTGAAAAGGTCAAGATCCCGGAGTGCCGGGAAAACATCCGCCGCATCCGCATCCAGTTGGGAGACATGGAGACCAGTGCCGTGGCCCGGAGCAAGATCGCCAAAAAGAAATCCCTCGCAAATCAGTAGGCCCCGGGGCGAACCGCTTCATCCCGAGGACGGTCCGCGCCCGCGGGAAGGGAATTTTCCGGAAAATGCGCCGCAGTCCGTCCCCGGCGATTGAAAAATCCCCGGGGTGACCGTATATTATCTTCATGATGAAAAACAATTCCCATGTAGAGATCCTCGATACCACACTGCGGGACGGGGAGCAGACGCCGGGCGTGAGTTTTTCCCCGCAGGAAAAACTGGACGTCGTCCGGATGCTGCTCTCCCGGCTTCACGTCGACCGGCTGGAGATCGCCAGCGCCGGAGTCTCCGCCGGAGAAGCCGGCGCGGTGCGGGAGATCGTCAACTGGGCGGAGCCGCACGGTTTCGCCGACCGGCTGGAGGTCCTCGGTTTCATCGACGGCGGCAAGTCCGCGCAGTGGGTGCGGGAGTGCGGCGGACGGGTCATCAACTTTCTGGCCAAAGGTTCGCCGGAGCACTGTCAACTCCAACTGCACAAATCCCCCCGGAAACACATCGACGACGTGACCCGGGAGGTGGCCGCCGCCGTCGAATCCGGCATGACCGTCAACCTCTATCTGGAGGCGTGGTCCTCCGGAGTGAAGCACGATTTCCCCTACCTCTGCGAACTGTTGAAAAGCGTTCTGCAGCATCCGGTCCGCCGGGTGATGCTGGCGGACACGCTCGGCATCCTCCAGCCGGCGGACACCGCGCGGTACATGGAGTGGATGCTGGCGGCGTTCCCGGAGACGCACTTCGACTTTCACGGACACAACGATTACGGCATGGTGACGGCCAACAGCCTGGCCGCGGTGCGCGCCGGCGCGGCGGGGGTCCACACCACCATCAACGGCCTCGGCGAACGCGCCGGGAACCAGCCGCTGGCGCAACTGGTGGTGGCGGTGCATGACTTCACCGACCGCCGGACCAAAGTGGCGGAGAAGGAACTGCAGCACGCTTCCATGTTCATTCAGGCGATTTCCGGCAAACGCTGTCCGTGGAATATGCCCGTGGTGGGCAGCGACGTCTACACCCAGACCTGCGGCGTCCACGCCGACGGCGACCGCAAGGGCGAACTTTACATGAATCAACTCCGCCCGGAGCGGTTCGGCCGCCGCCGGGATTACGCGCTGGGCAAACTGGCGGGTCTGGCCTCCATCGAACGCAATCTGGAGGAGATGGGACTGGACGCCGGACTGACCGGGGAACAGAAACAGCACCTGCTGGCGGAGATCGTCCGTCTCGGCGACAAGAAAAAAGCCGTCTCCGCCGCCGATCTGCCCTACATCGTGTCCGGGGTGAAGAAAACTCCGCTCAACAAGGTCCTGCGGATCACCGCGGCCGACTTCGACACCAAACTGCACGGCGTGGCGAAATCCCGGGTGGAGATCGAATTCAACGGCCGCCGGACCGAAGCCAAAGCCCGGGGCGACGGTGGATACGACGCCTTCGTCAAGGCGCTGAAAAAATGCCTCCGGGAGTTCGGGCTGACCATGCCGAAACTTGTGGACTATCAGGAACGCATTCCCCCCGGGGGCCGGACCGACGCGCTGGTGGAAACCACGATCTCGTGGAGTTGCAACGGCAAGGAGTATGTGACCGCCGGGGTGGATTCCGACCAGTTGCTGGCCGCCGTGGCCGCCACGGAGAAAATGCTCAATCTGATGGTGCAATGACCCATGGGCGCGATCTACCTGATCTCCGGCGACGACGATTTCGCCCGGAAACAGCGGGCGCGGGAGACCGCCGCCATGCTGACCGGGGAGGACGAACCGGAAAACGCCGAATGCGCCGAGGTGATCCCCTGCGACCAGCCGGAACTGAAACCCGACGACATGGCCGCCCGCTTCATCGACGCGGTGCGCACGCCGCCCTTCTTAAGTCCGTGCAAGGTGGTATGGCTGCGCCACCACCCGGACCTGGATTACTTCAGCGGGAGCAAACGCGGAGCCGTGGAGATCGCGGAACTGCTGGCCGCGCCGCTGCCGGAGGAGGTTTCCGTCCTCATCGACGGTCCCGGGCTGGACAAGCGCAAGACCGTGTTCAAAAACTGGATCAAAAACGGCGCGCACGCGGAAATTCTCGCCGCGGCCCGCAGTTCCGACCGGAACTTCGCGGAAAGCCGCCGGGGGGTGCTGGCGGAATTCGCCCGCACCGGCGGCAAACGCCTCGCCGGCGACGCCGCGCAGTATCTGACCGAGGTCATCGGCGGCGATTCCGGCACGCTGGCAAGCGAACTGGAAAAACTGCTCTGCTACGTCGGGAACGCCCCGGAAATCACCCTCGCGGACTGCCGCGCCATCGTCAGCCGCACCGCCGAGGCGGTGATCTGGGAGTACACGGAAGCGGTCCAGAACGGCGACCGGGCGGCGGCGCTGGCCGGGTTGTCCCAACTTACCTCCCGGAGCGAGCCGGGACTGGAGATCAAACTGCTTTCCCTGCTGGCCAACAGTTACCAGCGGCACCTGAGCGTCCGCATGGCCATGCAGGAGTTGGGGGTGCGCAACGCCCGCCCCGCCACGTTCGACCATCTGGACGAAAGTACGCGGGCCCGGTACCCGGACAATCCGCTGCTGAAAGTCCACCCCTTCCGGGCCTATAAAATGTGCGAAAGCGCCTGCCGGTTCTCCGGGGCGTCCATCGCGGCCAAACTGACGCTGATCCGCGACACCGGGCGCGCCCTCGTCTCCGGCGGCGGAGACCCCCGCATCCTGCTGGAGCAGTTGACGCTCAAACTCTGCGCCGCCTGACCTTCCGTCACTTCTCCGGGAAGCAGTTGCGCACTGCGGCGGCGTAGATGCGGTGCCCGTAGTCGTTGGCGTGGTTGACCCCGTTGCCGGTCAGGTCGTAGTAACTCTTGCGCGCCTGGATCGCGCACCACAGGGCATGCACATCGGCCACGGAAGTATCCTCCCGCGCCGCGGCGATGCCGTGCAGGACTCCGGCGTATTCCCCGTGGGGAATGTAAAGTTCCGGTTCCCAGTCCGGATTGCGGGGCATGGAGGCTACCAGCAATATCTCCGACTCCGGGTCCAGCGCCTTTTTCGCCTGAATGATCTCCGTGATCATCCGGGCGTACTCCGCCGGTTGGCGACTGGACAGATCGTTCATTCCGTAGGCGATGACCAGCAGATCGGCGTGGTCCGCGCCCCACCGGTCGCGCAGTTCCATCGCCTTGGCGGTCCCGGTCCCGCTGATCGCGTGGTTGTGCAGAACGATTTCGCCGCCGAAACTCTCCCGCAGGTCCGCGACCGTCCGCTCGATGTACGGCGGAGCGAAAGGCGGACACTGAACCACGGCGGTGGAATTCCAGCCGACGGTGATGCTGTCGCCCACCACGGAAACGACGACCTTTTCCCGACGGCGGAGTTTGGCGATGAACCGCTCCGGACGGCGGGCCGGTTCCGGCAGGGACGGCAGCGCCTCCCGGGTGAGGTAATCCACCTCCACCCGGTGCGACGCGTACCAGTTCGGCGGGCCGAGCCGGATCAGCATCCCGTTGCGGCCGCGGGGCATGACCGTGCAGTTTTTCCCGGGATAGACGACCACCCCGGGCGTGCCGGGCGGGGTCATCACCCACTCCGCCTCCGGCATCCGGGACCCGGCGGGCCGGAACACCGTCCGCCGCCCCGGTTCCCACTCGTAATCGCAACCGGGGGTGAAAACCTCCCCGGTCAGCGGCGAATAGACCCGGAGAATGCGCTCCGGAGCGCACAACAGCATTCCCGGTTCGCCGCGCCGGAACAGAATGGATTCCCCGGTGACTTCACCGGCGGCGGAAAATCCCAGCAGATTTTTCAAAATCGGCATCCTCCTTTGCGTTTCCCGTCCCCCCCCGCGGCGGAACGGCGGGCTCCCCGCCCCGCATAATATACATGACCGGGTGAAAAAAGCAACCGGAGCGGTGAGATTTCGATATTCATGGTGATTTCCGCTCCGGCGGGCGGGCGGCGGACGCGGAAAAATTCCATTTCCGGCTTGCCAAACGCGGCCGGGCGCGATACATTATGCCCCGAACCATCACAACGGGAGAATTCATGACAATGAAAATCAAATCGGGACAACATCTGATGCTGGTCGGAGATTCCGTCACGGACATGGGACGCATCCGTTCCCCGCAGGGCACGCCGTCGGAGGGATTCGCGGAGCAACTGGGCCACGGCTATCCGCGGGCGGTCTGCGGCCTGCTCAACGCCTGCTACCCGGAGAGGCTGATCCGGGTGACCAATACGGGCGACAGCGGCAACAACATCCGGGCGCTCAAGGAACGCTGGGAACGCGACGTGCTCGCCCATCGCCCGGACTGGGTCGGACTGATGATCGGCATCAACGATGTCTGGAGGCAGTTCGATTCGCCGCACAAGCCGTTCAACCACGTTCCGCCGGAGGAGTACGAAAGCACGCTCCGGGAACTGGTCGCCCGCACCCTGCCGCAACTGTCCGGCGGCATGGTTCTCATGACCCCGTTCTTCCTCGAACCGAACCGTAACGACCCGATGCGCCGCCGGGTGGACGAGTACGGGGAGATCGTCCGGCGCACGGCCCGGGAATACGGAACGCTGCTGGCGGACACGCAAGTTGCCTTTGACCGGATACTGGCCCACCGGTACAGCGGCATGATCGCGTGGGACCGGGTCCATCCCAACCTCATCGGGGCGACGGTGCTGGCCCGGGTCCTGCTGGAAGCGCTGGATTTCGATTACGCGCACCGGCCCGCCGGAGAGAAGTGACGCGGCAAGCGGCGTTTCCGGCGTATACAGACATGTTTTGACGAAATCATCCATTCCCGAACCGGCGTTCCGCGATTATATTAATCGCGGCGGGAGAAATTCGGGATATGGGAAGGAGCGAAACATGAAAATCATTTCCGGAACCTTCGTCGACGGCATCGCATGGGATATTCCCAGCAGCAACTTCACCGAGTCCGACTGGGCGCGGGAGTTCGACACGTTCCGACATATGGGGATGGATTCGGTCATCATCATCCGGGCGGGATTCAAGGACCACGCCATGTTCGACAGCGAGGTGATCAAACCGACCCTCTACGAATCGCCGGACCTCATCGAGATCATGCTCCGTCACGCGCAGCGGACCGGTCTGAAACTCTACATGGGACTGTACGAATCGGTCAGACACTCCGCCGTCAACGACTGGGAGAGCGAAGCGGCGGTGAATATCGACTTCATCGACGAACTGCTGGCCCGCTACGGAGACCACCCGGCCTTCCACGGCTGGTACATGAGTTTCGAGGGCAGTCTGAGATTTCACCCTCACAAGATCTGGAAGCCGCTCTGTCTGCACATCCGCGAAGCGGACAAAAAAGCACGCCCGATCCTCGCTTCGCCCCGCTACTGCGGCCGCAAATACATCCCGGACTATCCGGTGCCGCCGGAGGTGCACGCCAAGCACTTCGACTATCAGTTGGACTACATGGAAGGACTGATCGGGGCCTACGCCTTCATGGACGGGCACACCGACTTCCGGGAACTGCCGGATTACGTGAAGGCCACGGCGGAGGTGTTTCAGAAGCACGGGGTGGCCTACTGGTCCAACGTGGAGACATTCGACCGGGACATGCCGTGGAAGTTCCCCCCGATCGAATGGATGAAAATGCGCTACAAAATGGAGGTGGTGCAGCCTTATGTGGAGAAACTCATCACCTTTGAGGCGCCGCACTTTCTCAGTCCCAACTCCCCGTACCTGTCGGCGCGCAATCTGTACCGCCGCTACATGGAATACATCGGCAAACCGGAACAATAGGAAAGCGAGGTCATGATGAAAAAACAAGCGTGGATTCTGCTGGTTGCCGGAGTGCTCGGCGCGGTCTCCGGAGCGGAAAATCTGATCAAAAACGGCGACTTCTCCCGCGAGGGGGTCGAGTGGCGTTCGCCGCAGTACACCGGCGGCAGAAAGTTTCACACTTTCCGCGACGGCAAACTGCTGATCTCCGGCAACCCGGAGGCCAGGTACAACAGTTTCGTCTCGCTGGTCCAGGCGCTGCCCACGCTGACCCCGGGACGGGAATACCTGCTCACCGCCGCGGCGGAAACCGAGGTGAAGGACCCGACGAAAAAGTATCTGCAGATCAGGGTCCGGCAGGCCGACGACACCGGCAAGACGATCCTTTATTCCGGGATCACCGTCGATCTGAACCAGAGCGGCGTCCGCCGGTACGCGGCGAAATTCCGCCCGGCGCCCAACGCGGCGAAGTTCATGCTCTACGTCATCTCCGCCAATTTCACCGAGGAAGACCGCGCCGCGGTGGACGACCTCAGTCTGACCGAACTGCCGGTTCGTCCCGGCGCGGCGGAAAATCTGGTTCAGAACGGCGATTTTGAAGCGCCGAATCTGAAACCGTGGAAAACCGCCGTCGGCCGGGCCCAGACCGCGCCGTTCGCCATCGTCGATGACGCGGCGACCGCAAACCGGAGTCTGAGCGTCAACGGCGATCCGGCCAACCGCTACGCCAAATTCCTCACGCTGACGCAGGAACTTCCGCCGCTGACCGCCGGCAAGAAGTATCGGCTTTCCGCCCGCGTCAAAGCCGGACTGAAGGAGACCGCGGGCAAGCAGGTCGTCATTCAGGTGCGCGAGAGCGACATGGACAATGTGACCATCGTCTACGACGGTTTTGCCGTCGCGCTGGACAACCCGGAGTGGAAGGAGTATCAGACGACCTTCATCCCCCGCATCGAAGCGGATAAATTCCAGTTGTACGTCCGCAGCACTTCGCTGGGAGACGGCGACACGGTGCTGGTGGACGAGATAACGCTGACCGAAGTCAAGTAGGCGTCACGAAAACAGCGGCAGGTCCGCGAACGCGCCGCCGGAAGCGTCCCCGGACGCTCCGGCGGTTTCCGTTTCCGCGAGAAATTCCGCCAGCGGGACGATCTTCACGCCGAATTTGCGGGCGTTGCGCAGTTTGGAACTCTCCTCGGCGACATCCGCCGCCACCAGCAGTGTCAGCGAGGAACTGACCGCGTCCACCGGCTGATACCCCCGTTCCGAAGCCAATTTCTCGTAAAAGGAACGCTTCTCCGGCATCTTGCCGGTGAAACAGACGGTCGGTCGGTCCGACGCGCTCCCGTCGTGACGCAGTTGGACGGCGGAGAGCAGTTCGTCCAGTTCCTCCGCCCGGTCCCGCATGGCGGCGGCGACGGCGGCGGCCCGTTCCGGTCCGATGCCGGGGATCTCCGCCAGTTGCGCGGCGTCACAGCGCCGCAATTCCGCAAAGGGATGCGCGGCCAGCAGTAATTTGGCGATGTTCGCCCCCACGTTGGGGATGTTGAGCGCGGCCAGCAGTTGAAAATCGTCCACCGTCCGCGCTTTCCGGATCTCCGCCAGCAGATTGGCCGCGCTTTTCGGCCCGAATCCCTCCAAACGCAGCAATTCCCCCGCCGTCAGGTTGAAAATATCCCGCAGATGCCGGACCCCGCAGTGACGCATCAGTTTGGCCACCGTGGGTTCCCCCAGCCGCTCAATGCCCAGATTGCGGACGGCCGCCGCCAGCAGTTGCAGACCGGAACCGGGGCAGTCCGAATTGGGACAGCAGAGTTCCGGTCCCCGGCGCACCAGGGATGAGCCGCAGGCGGGACAGTCGGCAATGAAAGGCGTCCGCCGCTCGGCGCCGGGCGTCCGGGAGGCGATGAAAGGGATCACGTCCCCGGCCCGCTCCACCGTCACGCCGTCTCCGATCATCAGGTCCATGTCCACGAGGTTCTGGGCGTTGTGCAGTGACGCCCGCTTGATGGTGATACCGGAGAGTTCCACCGGTTCCAGCAGGGCCACCGGGGTGAGGCAGTTCTTGCCGAAACTCCACTCCACGCCCAGCAGTTTCGTCGCGGCGCTGCGGTTGGTGAATTTGTAGGCGATCTCTCCCCGGGGGTGGTGGGCGGTATTGCCCAGCGACCGCCGGAAAGCCGTGTCCGCGAACTTCAGCACGATGCCGTCCATGGGGTAAGGCAGTCCGGCCAATCGGGTCTTCAACTCCTCCCAGCGGCCGGCGAGTGCGTCCACCGTCACCGGGATGGAGACAAGATTGTAGTCCACGAGCGTAAGTTTCGCCTTTTGCGCGATCATCTCGGAGATATCTTTGAGGGTCATGATCCCGGCGACGGCGTTGCGGGAATTTTTGTAGACGCCGCCGTCCTTTTTGCGGATATGGGCGTAGAGGGTGCGGAAATCGTCGTCCCGAATCACGATCTCGCCCCGGGCGGGGCGGTCCGCCGGACCGGTGTAGCCGGGGGCCTCCAGTTCGATCAGCGGCAGTTTCCCGGAGATGTCTTCGCCGGTCTCCCCGTCGCCCCGGGTGGCGAGGACACGGCCGTCGAAACTGGCGGAAATGCCGTCGTACTTCGGCTCCACCAGCAGTTCCTCCTCCCCGGAACGGGCGTATTTGCGCGCCCATTCCAGCAGTTCCTCCAGCGAATAGGCCTTGTCCAGCGAAAGCATGGGCTCGGCATGGCGGACCTTGCCGTCGCCCGCGACACGGGGGGTGTTCAGCCGCCGCAGCAGCGGGTGATCCGGCGCCAATTCCCTCAGCCGCCGGGTGATCTCGTCGTAACGGGCGTCGGAGATCAGCGGCGCGTTGAGTTCCCAGTAGCGCCGGTCGTGATACGCCAGCAGTTCCGCCACGGCGGAGGCGTCCATGACCTGAAGGTCGAAATTGATGTAATCCATCGCGTTATCCATTCTGCAACTTCGGAAAAATACGGTAAAATATAATCCTTTTCATTGCATTTTGCAAACACAAAATGTATATTATCGTGCGAGTTGTCAATCCGCTCCGCGACACGGAGCCAAAATTGAAGGAAAGTGCAAGTCATGTCCAAGGAATTCAATGTCGCAATCGCCGGCGCCACCGGCGCGGTGGGTGTGGAAATGCTCAAAACGCTGGAGAAGCGTCATTTCCCGGTGAAAAATCTCAAACTGCTCGCGTCCGCCCGCTCCGCCGGCAAGACCGCGACCTTCCGCGGAGAGACCGTGGTCATCGAGGAGATGACGCCGGATTCGTTCAAGGGCGTGGATATCGCGCTGTTCAGTGCCGGAAGCGACATCTCCCGCGAGTACCGCAAATTCGTCGTCGACGCCGGTGCGGTGATGATCGACAACTCCAGCGCGTTCCGCATGGACGACGACGTGCCGCTGGTGGTGCCGGAAGTCAACCCGGAGGATGTCGCCCGTCATCACGGCGTCATTGCCAACCCCAACTGCACCACCGCCATCATGCTGGTGGCCGTCGCTCCGCTGCACCGGGCGAAAAAACTTCGCCGCCTCATCGCCTCCACCTATCAGGCCGCTTCCGGCGCGGGGGCGAAGGGCATGGCCGAACTGATCGAACAGACCCGGCAGGTGCTCAACGGCGAACCGATCGCGCCGAAGGCTTTCGCCCACCGGATCGCCTTCAACCTCATTCCCCACATCGACTCTTTCATGGACAACGGTTATACGAAAGAGGAACTCAAGATGGTCAACGAGTCGCGCAAAATGCTGCACTGCCCGGACCTGCCGATCAGTTGCACCAGCGTCCGCATCCCGGCGCTGCGCGCCCACAGCGAATCGCTGAATCTGGAGTTCGCCGAGGACATCACCCCCGACGAGGCCCGGGCTATCCTGAGCGCTTCGCCCGGAGTTCAGGTGGTGGACGATCCGGCGGCGAAACGCTATCCCATGCCGGTGGACGCCACGGAGAAGTACGACGTGCTCGTCGGCCGCATCCGGCAGGACATCTCCCGGAGCGACCGGCGCGGGCTGGAGATGTTCGTCTCCGGCGACCAACTGCTCAAAGGCGCCGCGCTCAACGCGGTGCAGATCGCGGAACTGCTCTGAAGCGGAATATGAAAGCGCTCCGTACCGGCCTTTTCCCGCTGCTGACCGCGCTTGTGCTGGCCGGCTGCGGCGGAGGCGGTCCGTGCGGCACGGCGGCGGAGCGGGATTCGTTCCGCGCCGTCAGCGCCCATCTGCACCGGGACGGCCGGGAATACGCCGTTTTCTCCGGGGCGGAAGCCCGGGCCGCCTGCGCCCGGACGCTGGAAAACTGGGAGCGCGACCTCTGGGAACGCGAAGACATCTCCCATCCCCGGAAACTGGCGCTCCAGCGGCGGTTCGTCACGGCGAAACTGCTGATCCAACTGGCGGGGCTCGACCGGCTCCGGGGCGCGGGCTGGAGCACCAAGACGCTGACCGGCAACCGGTACGGTCAGGATTACATCCACTCCCGGGCGTTTCTGGCCCTGCCCGGGGAGGAACCGGGCGCGCTGAACGGGTTCTTCCTCCCGGACAACCCGCTGGATCTGCCGGAATTTCTGGGCGCGCTGCCGCGGGAAACGGACTTCGCCGCCGCCGCCGCGCTCGATCCGGACGCGGTACTGGAAGCGCTGAAGCAAGCCGGCAACTGGGGCGAAAACCTCGCGCTGGAACTGGCGGAGAATTTTCCGCTGCGGGAGATTTTCAAAGACCTGCGCGGCACCTGGAAATTCGTTCAGGTCACGCTCCCCGGCCGGGGGGAGAGCGATTTCATGCTGGAACTGCCCGACAACGGCGGAGTGCTGCGCCGTCTGCCGGAACCGGAACGGCTGGCCCTGTTTCCCGGGTCCCGACAGGCGATCCGGGATCACGGGGTGACGATTTTTAGTTCGCCGCAGGCGGAAAAGTTTTTCACTTCGGCGGACCGGCCGAAAATGCGTGACCGGTCGGACTTCGCCACGTTGCTGCGGGCGCTGCCGGAGCGGGTGTGCTTCGCCGCCTATCAGGATCGCGGATTCTCGCTGACCGACGAACTGACCGGGGTCGGCCCCGGCGCCGCCGGAGCGCTTCCGGCCCTCGTCACGGTCTCCCGCGCCGAGGACGGCATGCTGATCGCCGGCAACGGCGACTGCGGGGTGCTGGAACTCCTGTTCCGGGGCGCGGCCAAACTGCTCAACGCCCCCCGGGAGGAGGACGGCACGCCGGACCGCGCCCCCGCTCCGGCGCAGACCCAATCGGAGCCTCCGTGCGACTGCGTGGAGGCGCTGGAACTGCTCGGCAAAGTCAAACAGCCCTCCGCCAAACCCGGGATGCCGGGACTGCGGGAGTGTTTCAACGGCGAAATCCCCGCCGCGCTGCGTCGGGACCCCGCCGGGAAGCCGGATGCGGCCAACTGCAAGATCGTCTACTTCGGACATGCCGCGCAGGCGGACCTGCCGCTGGCCGTTTCCCACCCGTCCCGGCATCCGGACCGGTTTCACGTACTCTTTAACGACGGTCGGATCCGGACGTTCATGCTGGACCGGCCGGATTCCTGCCGACGGATCGTCAGTTTTCTGCACACGGAGAAACACTGGGAGGAAACCGTGTGGCGGCGCCTGATGCGCCTGGCGGAAACTCTGGATTCCGGAGCGGAACAATAATGGAGAATCGACCCATGTCAGAGCAGAAAAACAAACCCGAGATCAATTTCAATCAGGAGTTGCAGGACGCGATCGACCGCTGTACCGACCCGTTGTCCTTCGAGGATATCTCCCGTCTCAACGGCATCCGGCTGGAACTGCTTCGCCGTTATATTGACCGGCAGGCCAAAAATATCCGCAAGGAGTCGTGGGACAAAATCTATCCTCTGCTCAAACCGTTCCTTGAGGGCCCGGAACCGCTGAAAGTCCCTCCGCCGCGCATCGGCGCGCCGTACCGCCGCCATGCGGAATTGGTGGAAATGAAAAGCGAACAGAAAGTCCTGCTCGACGAGTTCGCGATTTTCGGCGACGCGGAGAAAAAACGGATCGTCACCCGGTTTCAGTCGGCGGTGCCGGGCGCTCCGGCGCCCCCCACGGCCTTCACCAGTCTTTCCCGGCAGGAAAACGAACTCATGGGCTGTTTTCTGGCCCTGACGCCGGAGAAACAGGACGAGATGCTGTCGGAATTGACCGCGCAGGCCACGGAGGAAGTCCGCCGTCAGCGCAAAGAACTTTTCTGATGACCGAAATCTTCCGCTATCCGGATGAAGCCCTGATTCTGGCGCCGCTGTCCGGCTTCACCGATCTGGCCTACCGGCGGGCCGCCCGGAGGGGCGGGTGCCGTTACGCCTTCACCGAAATGGTGGACGCCGCCAGTCTGGCCTACGCCAACGGCCGCGGGGAACTTCTGCTCCGGCGGGGAGAGGAGGAGGATTTCTTCGCCGCGCAATTGGTGGGCGCGGAGGAGGAACTGCTCCGGCGGGCCTGTGCCAAACTCAATGACTTCGACCTGACGTTGCTGGACTTCAACCTCGGCTGTCCGGTACCCAAAGTGGTCAAAAAAGGCGCGGGCGCGGCATTGGGCCGGCGAATCGCCCATGCCCACCGCTGTTTTGCCGTTCTCGCCGCCGAAAGCCGTTTCCAACTCACCGCCAAACTCCGAATTCTGGATGCCGTCGATCCGGCGCCGACGCTGGACCTTTGCGCCGGACTGGTGGAACTGGGCGCCACGGCGCTGACCGTCCACGGCCGGACATGGGAACACTTCTACACCGGGGCGGTGAGTTTCGCCGTCATCCGGGCGGTCCGGGAAGCCTTTCCGCAGGTGCAGGTCATCGCCAACGGCGGGGTCAATTCCGCGGAAACATACCGTCTCATGCGGCGGGAGACCGGCTGTTCGCAGGTGATGCTGGCGCAGGGCGCGATGGGCAATCCGTGGCTGTTCGGCGAGTTGTCCGGCGAACATGTCGAACCGCCGACGCTGGCGGAGTGGCGGGAGATGGTACGGTTTCACGTCGGAGAGATGATCGCGCTCTACGGCGAAGTTTCCGCGATGAAGCAGGCCCGGAAGATCGTCCACGACTACCTGAAGGGCCGGGGATTCCCCGCTTCGCTCCGGGCCGCCGCGTCCGCACTGGGTACCGCCGCCGATCTGGAGGACCTGCTGACGCGGGCCCGCCCCGCGGACAACTCAGTCGCGCCCCGCAAATTGCGGCGATAACGGCCGGTCGTCCGCCGCCGGGGTCAGCAGCGCCGCCTGTTCCAAACTCATGCCGCGTACAACGCACAACGCCGTCAGTTCCGCCCGGGCGTACCTGATCTCCGCTTCCGGGGCGCCCGCGGCGGTCAGCAGGGCAAGATGCAGTCGGGCGTTGATGGCGCTGAAAGGGAAGTTTTTCCGCTCCCGGCGCAACGCCGCCAGCGCCGCCGGGTAATCTCCCCGCCGCGCCGACGCCAATGCCAGCAGACGCTGGGCGTGCCGGTAGTTTTCCCGTCCCCCCGCCGCCAGTCGGCGCAGGAGGTTTTCCGCCGACTCCGGGGCGTTGAACCGGATCAGTTCCAGTTCCGCCAGATCGTACAGCACCTCCGGGTCGTCCTCCCTCACGGCGGCGGCGCGCAGGTGCAAACGCGCGGCACGGATATCGTCGCCGCCGATCAGCGCCAGTTGCGCCCGCCGATAATCCAGCCGGGCGGCGAAGTGATTCACCGCCAGAAACGCACCCGCCAGCACCAGCAGAACCGCCGGGATGGTCCGCCCCGGTCCCGGCGCGGCGGAGGAGCGCGGGCGGCGCGGTCCGGCGGCGATCCCGGCGCAGGTCAGCGCCCATCCCCCGCCGCAGACCGTGGCGCAGACGACATCGGTCTGTCCGCAGAGCAGCAGCAGCAGAAACACCCACTGTGCCAGCAGTTCCCGGTCGCTCCTTGCCCGGCGACCCAGCGCGGCATAGATCAGCGCCAGCAGAAATCCACCCCCGGCCGCCCCGTATGCGGTCAGCAGATGCAATAATTCGTTGTGCGGGTGCGGATGCCACGATGCCGCGAACGGGGTAAAAAAATACAGTTCCGGGATCAACGGCGCAACACGGTTGCCGAACTGCCCCATCCCGTATCCGGTCGCCCAGCCGACCGATGTCATCAAATTCTCCGCCCCCTTCCAGAGTTGAAACCGGCTGTCGGCCCAGTCCGCGGCAAAAACCACCGCCAGAAACACCGCCGCCAGAAACAGGAATGCCGCCGTCAGCCACGCGGTCGGGTTGTGGGGACGAAGTTTCCGCCGCCCCCACAACAGCAGCGCCGCCAGCGGCATGGCGATCACCACCGTCCGGGAGAGTTGTCCCGGGTATTTCCACCCGATCCAGCCGAAAATCAGGACCTCCGCCGCGATTCCGAGCGGCAGACGCCACTTCCCGGCCCGGAAAAACGCGCCCGGGATCAAGGCGGCCAGCAAAGCCTGAGTCCAGTTCCAGTTGCCGGTCAGCCCGGTGAAGTTCTCACTGGTCAGCCCGCTCCACAGCATCAATCCGGCGCCAAGCGCCGCCGCGACGGGCAGGATGCGTTCCAACTCCGGTTTCAGCGCCGCGCCCGCCACCGGCGCCAGAATCAGAAATCCCGCCCCCGCCGCGCCGCGCCAGGTGATCATCCCGCGAGACCAGTGCCACAACGTCAACAGCGTGATCGCCGCCTGCATGACCGCCAGCAGCCGCCAGCGAGGGTCCCGCCGGTAGATCGTCCGGTCGGCAAAAGCCCAGACCGCCGCCAGCGCCATGATCCCCATGACCGGAACCGTGACGAATTCCGCCGTGCCGAACAGCGGCATCCGGCCTCCGCCCAGCCGGGCGAACGCCAGCGGCAAAGCCAAAAACGCGGCGCCCAGCCAGCATGCCGCCGCCAGACTCCGCGTCCATGACAACCCTGTCTCCGCCGTTGCTTTCATCATCCCTTCCGAACCGCGCGGCGCATCTCCTTCTCCGTCTCCCGCCGCCGGAGCGTCTCCCGCTGGTCGGCGTGGGTCTTGCCCTGGCAGTAGGCGATCTCCACTTTCACCAGTCCCTTGCGCAGAAAAAACCGCAACGGCACGATGGTGCCGCCTTTCGTGCCGAGCCACTGGGCAAGTTTGAGGATCTCCCGCTTGTGCAGCAGCAACCGCCGCACCTGTTTCGCACTGTGGTTGAAGCGGTTGCCGAAATCGTACCCGGCGATGTGCACATTGTAGAGCAGCGCCTGCCCGTTCTCGATCTTGACGAACCCCTCCTGCAGTTGGATCGCCCGGGCCCGGCAACTTTTCACCTCGGTCCCCACCAACTGAATGCCCGCTTCGATCCGCTCCAGCACATTGTAGTCGTGAAACGCCTTGCGGTTGGTCGCCAGCGTGGGATCTTTGGGGTCCTGACGCGGCATGAGGTCATTCGCCTTTCAGAAAGCGCTTGGCCCGCGACGCGAATTCCGTCTGCTTCCGACGGTTCCTGTCCGTAAGCGAAGCGTCGAATTTTTTCAGCAGTTCCTGCTGTTCCGCGGACAACCCGGACGGCGTCTCCACCAGAATGCGGATGTGCAGGTCCCCCCGGCCGCTGCCGCGCAGCGACGGCGCACCCTTGCCTTTGAGCCGCAGGATCGTGTCGCTCTGGGTCCCCGCGGGGACCCGGATCTTGGTCCGGCCGGAGATCGTCGGCACATCCACTTCGCCGCCGACCGCCGCCGTAGCGAAGGAGACCGGCACCTCGCAGAGCAGATCGCCGCCCTCCCGCATGAAGACATCGCTCTCCCGCACCCGGATCACCACGTACAGATCGCCCGCCGCGCCGCCGCGCAGACCCGCGCCGCCTTTGCCGGGGACCCGCAGTTGGGAACCGGTGTCCACCCCCGCCGGAATGTGGATCTGCAGCGGCGACGACACCTGCACCCGCCCCCGCCCCCGGCACTTGGCACACGGTTTCTCGATCACCTGCCCGGTGCCGCCGCAGTTGGGGCAACTCTGCCGGACACTGAAAAATCCCTGCGACATGTTGAGCGTACCGCTCCCCTTGCACCGGGGACACGTCTTTTTGCCGCTGCCGGCCTCGCACCCGCTCCCGGCGCACTTGTCGCACACCTCAAGACGGGTAAGATTGATCTTCTGATCGACACCGTACATGGCATCTTCAAAGTCGATGTCCAGATCGTAGCGCAGGTCCTCCCCCCGCCGGGGCCCGTTGGGATTGACCCGCCGCCCGCCGCCGAAAAGATCTTCGAAACCGAAACCGCCCCCTCCCCCGAAGAACTGGTTGAAAATATCCTGCGCCTGCTGGTAATTGAAACCGCCGGCACCGCCGCCGCCGCCGCTCCGAGTGTAGGCTTCGTGCCCAAACTGGTCGTACTGCTGCCGTTTCTCGGGGTTGCTCAGCGTCTCGTATGCGGCGGAAACTTCCTTGAACTTCTCCTCCGCTTCCTTGTTGCCCGGATTCTTGTCCGGGTGGTACTTGATCGCCAGTTTGCGGTACGCCTTCTTGATCTCCTCGGCGGTGGCGTTCTTGCCCACCCCGAGTGTTTCATAAAAATCCGCCATGATCACGCCTCGCTTCCCGGAGTCTCCGCCGCCGGAACCGGACGCCCGGACGACACCATCACCCGGGCCGGACGCAAAAGTTTATCCCCGAGCCGGTAACCGCAGTTCCACTCGCTGATGACGACCCCCTCCGGCACGGTTTCGGAGGCTTCCCGCCCCACCGCATCGTGAAGGGAGGGGTCGAACTTCTCGCCCACGGCGGAAAATCTGCGCACCCCCATCTCGTCCAAAGCCTTGTCAAATTCGGCCACGATCATGGTCAGCCCCTGCTTCAGCGCCTCCAGATTGTCGGACTGCGCCGCCGCCGCGCCCGCCATGGCCAAATAATCGGCCACGCTCAGGAACGGCATCAGCGTCCCGGCCACCGTCTGACTGCGAACGTCGCCGAGATCCCGGGCCGTCCGTTTCCGGAAATTCTGGTACTCCGCCTGAAGATAGAGAAACTTCGCCTGCTGTTCCGCCAGTTCCGCTTTCAGTTGCTCCACTTCAGCCCCGACCGGCGGTTCCGAGGCCGCCGGGATATCCGGCTCCCCTCCGACGGCCGCCGCCGCTTCCGCCGCCGGGTCCACTGATTTTTTGCTCATATCCGTTTTACCTCATTGGATAACAACTCTCCCGAATCCGCGAAATCTTTCCGAAAAGGCGGAATTCATTCACACAGTCCTGTCAGAGAGATAATATACCATGCTTCCGGGATTTTACAACCTGCCCGGACGAGCATTTACAGGACGGAGAGGATCAGTCCGGCGACGATCATGACCGTGCCGAACACTTTGGTCGCGGAAAGTTTTTCGTGCAGAAAGACCACCCCGGCAGCCACCCCCAGCGGCAAACTCATCTGCCGGAACGCCTGCAGAAAACTCACATTGCTCACCATTCCCATCGCCGCCAGCACCAGCAGATACGCCAGCGCGGAAAACACTCCGCTCAAGTACGCCCACGGCGTGAGGAGATTGCGGGACAACTCCAGCCGTTCCCGCCGCGAAGTCAGGACGATCCCCGCCAGCGCCGCCGAGATCGCGACTTCCATCACGCCGAAAAACGCGCACAGCGTCACCACCCGCCCGGACAGCGAGTGCTCCCGCAGAATGCCCGTCGCCGTACTGTCCATCACCGTGTAGGCGGTGGTGCCCGCCGCCGCCAGCAGGATCGGCCCGCAAATCGCGGACAGCAGTCCCCGCCAATCCACTTTGCCCCAACTTTGCTGCGGCAGGATCACACAGCCGACGACGACCACCACGAAACCGATCCACGCTGTCATCCCGGGCATTTCGCCCAGTCGGAAGATCATCGTAACGGCGGCCACCATCAGCACCGGCAGCGCCCGGACCAGCGGATACGCCACGGAAATATCCTGCTTCCGGTAGGCCCGGAACAACCCGATCGCGTACAGCACCTCGCCGAACCAACTGCCGGCAAACGCGAGCCAGAACTTCCACCCCAGCGCCGTCCATTCGATCTCCGCGAATCCCGCGAACGGCAGCAGCAGCACCGCCGGGACCGCGTTGACCAGCAGATAGAACGCGGCCGAAGGACGATGGGCTTTGCTGAGGAAATTCCACCCCGCATGGAGAAATACCGACAGCAGAATGAGGAAAAACGCACCGAAACTCATCGCTCCCCCCCCCCGTCAGAGGTCCCGTGCCTCAAAGCACCGGCGCAGATGCGTTTCGTCGGGCGGCGCGCTGAACAGACTCACCGCCACCAGCGTGATCAGCGACAGCGGCAACGCGTAGACGAAAGGGTCCACGAAGGGCCACGGATGCGCCTGGATCAATTCCGTCTTGCCGCAGAGGTACTTGCAGATCCCCAGCATGACCGCTTCCTTGCGGTGCAGGAACAGCAGTCCGAATATGGAGACGCCCGCCCCCACCACGATGGAACACCATACCCCGGCGCGGGTCGCCCGCTTCCAGTAGATCGCCGCCGCGTAAGCCGGCAGAAACGCCGCCGCGCAGACCCCGAAAAAGATCGCCGTGCCCCGGGCCACGATCCCCGGCGGCAGAATCAGCGCGAAAATCACACTCAGCACGATCCCGAATCCCACCCCCGCCCGGGTGATGGCGGTGCTTTCGCCGTCCCGCCGCAGTTTGCCGCAGATATCGTATCCGATGGAACTGCCGGTCACATGAAACAGGCTGGACAGCGTGGACATCGCCGCCGACAGCATCGTCAGCGCAAAAACATACAGTACCAGCGGCGGCAGGGCTTCATGAATGTAGATCGGGATGATGAGATCGGGGTTGCCTTTGGCGACTTCGATGGCCAGTTTCCCGTGGTCGCGGAAAAAGAACACGTTGGAGAGAGCGCCGATCATGTACGCCGCCCCCGCGGTGCAGAGGATGAAGAACGACCCCACCATCACCGCCCGGTGCAGTTCCCGGTCGCTTTTCACCGTCATGAACCGCACCGCCAACTGCGGCTGGGCCAGCGCGCCGATCCCCACGCCCAACATCAGACTGGAAACCAGCGTCCACCACCACACCGAATTGAATTCCGGCATGACCGTCCAGCCCCGGTGTCCCAGCGCGAACTCCCGCGGCAGCCGTTCCGCCGCCAGTTTCGCCATGTCGGTCAGAGCCTGATGCGCGGAGACGACCCCGCCCAGTTTGACGTAACACAGCACCAGCAGCAGCAGCATGCCGCCGACCATGATGCTCCCGATCAGCGCATCGACGTACATCACCCCCCGCAGACCGCCGAAGATCACATACACCGCCACCACCACCGCGAAAATCCCCAGCACCCAGGTGTACGGCAGAGACATCACTTCCTGCAGAAACCTCGCCCCGCTGATCAGCACCACGCTCGAATACAGCGGAATGAAACAGAAAATCACCGCCGCAATGAAATACTGCATCCGGGAACTCTGAAACCGGCGGCCGATGAATTCCGGAAACGTCCGGGCATCCAGCGCCACACCGATCCGCCGCGTCCGCTTGCCGAACCAGATGAATGCGACGATCACGCCGAACGCGATGTTCATGAAAACCAGCCACATCAGCCCCATGCCGAACTGCCCGGCGATCCCGCCGAATCCCACCAGCGCCGACGTGCTGATGAATGCCGCCCCGTAACTCATGGCCATGGCAAAGGGATTGGCCGAACGTCCGGCCACCAGATAATCACTGCTGTTCCGGGTCTTGCGGTACCCGCGGAATCCCAGATAGGAAATCATCAGCACATAGAGCAGCAGCAGCGCGCCCATGGCGGTGGTGTTGAGCAGATTCTCCATCGCAGCGAAAGGGATCATCGGTCACCCCCGCGATTCCAGAGCACCGCGCCGTAGACCACGCCGAAAACCGCCGCGGCGACGCAGCCCAGCACCGCCGCCACGATCCAACCGTCCCCCAACCCCAGCATCATCGTCCCGTCCTTTCTGAATCGGCCCTGCGGATCGAATCAAATCCTCTCAGACCGCGGATATTCGTTCCAGCCTAAAACAAACGAGGACAAAATCCACTGATTCTGCCCTCGCACGTCACTCTCTTGAAACGGTCAAGCCTTGGTGAAGTTGCCGGTGCGGATGCACGCGGCGCACATCTTGACGGTCTTGACGGTACCGTCCTCGTTGATCTTGACGTTCTGCAGATTGACTTCGAACTTGCGCTTGACGTTTTTCACGACATGCATACCGATCCCGCCGGCTTTCTTGGCCAGACCCTTGCGGGTGATGCAGCCGCCGTTGCCCTTGGTTTTGCCGCAGATGGCACAGACTTTGCTCATTTCCTCGACCTCGCTCTATCGTTAAACAAATCGAATTTTCCCGTAAATATGGTGAGTCGGCCGGGATTCGAACCCGGGACCACCGCCTTAAAAGGGCGATGCTCTACCGACTGAGCTACCGACCCACCGGAAACCGCTTTTCACGGATAACGATTCCTTAATATAGCGGTGTTACCGGAATTTTACAAGCGGACTGTGGAAATATTTTCCTTTTTTTTCCCGCGCTACCGGGATTTCCGCTCCGCCAGTTCCCGTTGCAGTTCGGCGTCGGCGGCCAGCACCTGTTCCTTCTGCCGGGCGCGGAACGCCCGCAGTTTCTCCGCCAGCGCGGCGTCCGCCGTCGCCAGGATCTCCACCGCGAACAGCGCGGCGTTTTTCGCCCCGGCCTTGCCCGCCGTCACCGCCGCCACCGGCACTCCCGGCGGCATCTGCACGATGGACAGCAGCGAATCCTGCGCCTTGAACGGTTCGGAGACCATCGGGACCCCCACCACCGGCAAGGTCGTGTGCCCGGCCACCACGCCGCCCAGATGCGCCGCCATGCCCGCCGCGCAGATCACCACCTTGTATCCGCGATCCGCCGCGGAAGCCGCGAACGCCGCCGCCTCCTCCGGCGTCCGGTGCGCCGACAATATCCGAGCCTCGAACCCCACGCCGAACTCGTCCAGCACGTCAAACGCCGCCCGCACGATCTCCAGATCGCTCTTGCTGCCCATCAGAATCGCAACTTGCTTCATCGTTTCCTCCCTACTCTTTCGGATACCAGCCGGGCATCCGCCGCAGTTGATCCAGTTCCTCAATCAGATTCGGCGTGAACTCCCGCCGCGCCGCCGGGTCCGCCAGTTCCTCCCGGCTCCAGAAACGCACCGCGTCGATCTCCGCCGGGTCGAAAGCGAACGGCCCGGCGCTTTTCAGCCCGAACACCCTCGTGTCCTCGGACTCGATCGCGTTGCGGATCACACTGTCGAAAAGGTATTCCAGTTTTCCGGAAATCCCCAACTCCTCGCGCAGTTCCCGCGCCGCCGCCTGCTCGTAACTCTCGCCGCAATCCAGATGTCCGCCCACGGCGGTGTCCCACCTGCCCGGCTGGATATCCTTGCTTTGCGACCGCTTCTGAAGCAGTATCGCCCCGGTTTCCGGGTGGACGACCACCACATGGGCGGTACGGTGCAGCAGCGCCGGGTTGCCGTGGCACTCCGACCGCGGCGCCCGGCCGACACACCGACCGGACGCGTCGTAGATGTCCAGATATTCCGCCATGTCAGTTGCGGATGATCTTCAGCAGTTCATCCCGTTTGGCGGCCATCAGTTCCGGAGTATCCGCCTCCACGATCAGCCGCAGCAGCGGCTCGGTGTTGGAAGCGCGGACGTTGAACCACCAGCGGTCGTATTCGCTGGAAATACCGTCCAGTTCGAACATGTGACCGTCGGCGTACTTCCTGCGCAGCGCGTCGAGGATCGGCGCCACGTCCGCGACTTTGGAATTGATTTCCCCGCTGGAGAAATACTTCCGCAACGGAGCGACCAACTCGTGCACCGGGCGCTTTTTCGCGCAGATCAGGTTCGCCAGCATGATCATCGCCAGCCCCTGGGACTCGGCGGTGCAGTTCTGCTTGAAGTAATAATGTCCCGACAACTCCCCGGCGAACACCGCGTCGTTCTCCCGCATCTGGTTCTTGATGAAGGCGTGTCCCACCCGGCACTGAATCGCCTTTCCGCCGTTGGCCTCGATGCACTCTTTCACCGCCCGGCTGCTCCGCAGGTCGTAGAGGATCGTCGCCGGTCCCCGGGAAAGAATGTCCTGCGCGATCAGCGCGGTAAAGAGGTCCATGGGAATGATCTCTCCCAAATCGTCGATGAAGCCGCACCGGTCCGCGTCGCCGTCGAATGCCGCGCCGAAATCCGCCTTGACCTCCCGGACCTTCGCGCGTATCGCATTCAGGGTATCGGTGTGCAGGGGATTGGCTTCGTGATTGGGGAACGTGCCGTCCAGCGTATCGTACAGCGGCACAATGTCGAAAAGTTCCCGGATGCCCGCGATCTCGTACAACCCCATCGCGTTGGCGTAATCCACCACCACCTTGAGTTTCCGGTCCAGTTTGGCGAAACTCCGGAGAAACGCCCCGTATTCGTCCCGGATGTCATACCCGGAAATCCGGCCCTTGACCGGAGATTCCGGCCAACTCCGCGCTTCCGCGATTTTCTGGATGTCCATGATCCCGGTGACGCCGCTGATGGGCACCGCGTCGGCGCGGCAGAGTTTCATGCCGTTCCATTCTCCGGGGTTGTGACTGGCGGTGATCATCACGCTGCCGTCCGCCTTGAGCCGCCCGTTGGCGAAATAACTCTGGGGCGTGGACGCCAGTCCGAGGTCGATCACATCCGCTCCCTGGTCGGTGATCCCCCGGCTCAGTCCGGAAAACAGCGGCTCCGAATGGGGCCGCATATCCCGGGCGACCACCACTTTTTTCGCTCCGGTGAACGCGATGAACGCCCGCCCGATCGCATAAGCGACGTCGGCGTTGATCTCGGCGGGGTAGATCCCCCGGATATCGTATGCTTTGAAAATCCCTGACACTTGCAACCTCCCGATGCTTCAAATTCTCAAGACAGCGGGCGCAGAAGGACCGCTTGCCGCCCCCTGCGCCCGAATTTCCGCCGGATGGCGGTCACTTGCCGCAGTCGCAGCCGTGTTCGCCGCAGTCGCAGTCACAGCCGTGCTCGCCGCAGTCGCAGCCCTCGTCGTCGCAACTGAAGTAATCCTTGATCTGCTCCACGATGCCCTGCGGGGTGAAGCCGAACTTCTCGGCCAGCACCTTGTACGGCGCGGAGGAACCGAAATGATCCAGACCGATGGTCAGCCCCTCCAGCCCGACGAACCGCTCCCAGCCGAAGGTGCTGGCGGCCTCGATGGAGACCACCGCGCCGCAGTAACTGGGCAGAACCTCCTCCTGATAGTCGAAATCCTGCTGGAGGAAAAGTTCCTGGGACGGCATGGAGACCACCCGGACCTTGACCCCCTCGGCACGCAGCAGTTTGGCCGCGTCCAGCGCCAGATTGACCTCCGAACCGGTGGCCAGCAGAATCAGATCGAAGTCCGGTTCGTCGTCCACCACGAACGCGCCTTTGGCGACGTCCACTTTTTTCGCGGTCTCCGCGTCGTAGGGGTTGAGGTTCTGCCGGGTGAGCAGCAGCGCCACCGGGCCGTCGGCCTGCAGCGCGGCGGCCCACGCGCCCGCCACTTCGTGGGCTTCCGCCGGACGGATCACGGTCACGCCGGGGATGCTCCGCAGCATGGCGATCTGCTCGATCGGCTCGTGGGTGGGCCCGTCCTCGCCGACGTAGAAGGAGTCGTGCGTGAAAATATAGATCTCGTGCAGATGCTGGATCGCCGCCAGCCGGATCGCCGGTTTCATGTAATCGGAGAATACGAAGAACGTGGAACTGTACGGGATCGCCGTTCCGTTCAGCGCCATGCCGTTGGCGGCCATGCCCATGGCCAGTTCCCGCACGCCGAAGTGCAGATTGCGGCCGCCCCAGTTGCCCGGAGCGAATCCGGTCTCGCCCTTGATGTCGCTCTTGGTGGAGGGAGCGAGGTCGGCGGCGCCGCCGAAAAGAGCCGGAACCAGTTCCGCCGCCTTCTGAAGGATCGTGCCGCTGCTGGCGCGGGAAGCGACGGGCTTGTCCACCGGCGCGACCTTGAGCAGTTCCTCGAGGATGTTCTCCGGCACGGTGTGGTTGAGATAGCGGTCGATGAGTTCCGCGGCGGCGGGATCGGCGGCGCGGAACGCCTCATACGCCTTGTCCCACGCGGCGGCTTTGGCCTTGCTGTCCGCGACGCAGGCGGCACAGTAGGCTTTCACGTCGTCCGCCACGGTAAAGGGCGCGGCGGTGTAGTTCAGATTGGCCCGCAGCGCCGCGATCTCCTCGTCGCCCAGCGGCTCGCCGTGCGCGGACGCCTTGCCCTGCTTGTTGGGCGCGCCGAATCCGATCTGGGTCTTGCCCACGATGATGGTCGGCCGCCCGTCGGACTTGACCGCCTCGGCCAGCGCCGCGTCGCACTTGGCGATGTCGTTGGCGTTGTCCAGATGAATGACCCGCCAGTTGTAGGCGGCGAACCGGGCGGCCACATCCTCGGTGAACGCCAGATCGGTGCTGCCCTCGATGGATATCTCGTTGTCGTCGTAGAAGACCACCAGATCGTCCAGTTTCAGCGTCCCGGCCAGCGAAGCGGCTTCACTGGTGGCGCCCTCCATCATGCACCCGTCGCCGGAGATGACGAAAATTTTATTGGCGAAGAAATCGGTCTTGTCCAGCCCCGTGCGGGCGGCGAAGTACCGGTTGGCGATGGACATGCCCACCGCCGAAGCGAACCCGCTGCCCAGCGGACCGGTGGTGATGTCCACCCCGTCGGTGTGACCGAATTCCGGGTGGCCCGGGGTCAGACTGCCCCACTGACGGAAGTTTTTCAGTTCCTCCATCTCCAGACCGTAGTCGAAAAGATGCAGCAGACTGTAGATCAGCATGGAACCGTGGCCGGCGGAGAGGATGAAGCGGTCCCGCCCGATCCAGCCGGGTTTGGCCGGATTGTGCCGGAGGTACTTGCTCCAGAGCACGGCGGCGTAGTCGGCACAGCCCAGCGGCATGCCGGGGTGCCCGGATTTGGCTTTCTGAATCGCTTCCGCGGAGAGGACCCGGATGGTATCCGCGGTCTTTTTGGCCAGTTTGCAGTCGAACATGAAACTTCTCCTTCCTTTGTCCCTGCTCCCCCGGGAACCGTTTTTCCGAAAAAAGTTCCGGCTTTTCCGGGTTCGCAACTGGTAATTTGCCACAAATCGCGTTATCTTTATTAAAGTAACACGACATGGGGTCAAAAACAAGTTTTTTTATCATTTTTTCAAATCAAATTATGCCGGAACGCTTCATCACCTCGACCTTGAACCGCCGGGACCCGGCCAGGGAATCCTGTCTGCGGCCCCCGACCTTCGCGGAATTCCCCGGTCAGAACCGGGTCAAGGAGCAGTTGGAACTTTTCGTCCGCGCCGCCAAAGAGCGGGACGAAGCCCTCGACCACATCCTGCTCTGCGGACCGCCCGGGCTGGGCAAGACCACGCTGGCCTACATCATCGCCAACGAACGGGGCACGAAACTGAAAAGTTCCAGCGGCCCCGCCATCGAGAAACCCGGCGATCTGGCCGGTCTGCTCACTTCGCTGGAACCGGGCGACGTGCTCTTTATCGACGAAATCCACCGCCTCAGCGCCACGGTGGAGGAGTATCTCTACAGCGCCATGGAGGATTTTTTCATCGACATCATGCTGGAACAGGGCGCCGGAGCCCGTTCGGTACGGCTCAACATTCCGAAATTCACCCTGATCGGCGCCACCACCCGGCTGGGCATGATCTCCGCGCCCCTGCGGGCGCGCTTCGGACTGAACATGCGTCTGGACTACTACGACCGCGACAGTCTGGTGCAGATCATCCGCCGCTCGGCGGATATCCTCGATGTCCCGATCGACGACGACGGCGCCATGCAGATCGCGTCCCGCTGTCGGGGCACGCCCCGGATCGCCAACAACCTGCTCCGGCGCGCCCGGGACTACGCGCAGATCAAGGCCGATTCGGTCATCACCGGACCGGTGGCCGCCGACGCGCTGGAAATGCTGCAGATCGACCGGGACGGTCTGGACGAGATGGACATTCGCATTCTGGAGGTCATCATCAACAACTTCCGGGGCGGCCCGGTGGGACTGAAGAACATCGCCGTCTCCACCGGCGAGGACGAATCCTCGCTGGAGGACGTCTACGAACCTTTTCTCATCCAGCACGGATACATCGTCCGTACCAGCCGGGGCCGGGTGGCCACGCCCAAAGCATGGCGCAAACTCGGTCTGGACGAAACGGTGCGCGGCGACAATGAACTTTTTTAAAAACTACTTCTGAGGTAGAAAGAATGAATGCGGAACAGACCGACAACAAAGATTTAAGCAAGTGGATCCCGGCAGAAATATTGGAAAAATTTGAAGTCTTCAATTACAACCACGCGGCAGAGATTTTATCCCAATCTTTCGCCAATGAGTTGGCGGAAATTGTCGATACGCTAGACGGGCTGACGATTTCCGAAGACGACATTCTTAAAGCCGGCGGCAACGAGTCTCCCATTCCTCCAAAGTTTTCCAGAATTCTTGATCCAAAAGGTTGGAAAGAAATCCGCATTTCGGGAGATCTGCTGATAAAGTTTTTTCCGCGTCAGGGGCGAAAGGGTGTTTTTTCGGAAACTCCATCCGACAGAAAAACGATCCCCAACTATATCGACGGACACAACATTGACTTCGTCAAGGGCAGAATTGCCATGGACGTTGAGTGGAACAGCAAAGACCAGACTTTCGATAGGGACTTGTTCGCAATGCGCACCTACTATGAATGCGACATTATCAGCGTCGGAATCATTGTCACCCGTTCCGAATCGCTCAATCGGGTGTTCAGGAAACTCGGCATCATGCCGAAATATGGCGCAAGTACAACATGGATGGGAAAACTGCTGCCCCGTCTTGACTCCAGACGACATGGCGGTTGTCCCATTTTAGCGATCGGAATCACCCCAAGATGCATTGTGGAGGCAGACCATGAAAAGTAAGATTTCCATTGAGGAGACCATCGCCAGTTTCTGTCAGGTTTGCGCCCAAAGGAAATTCAGGACGATTTTGGCAGATCCTCCTTGGCAATTCAACAACCGAACGGGAAAGGTCGCTCCCGAACATAAAAGACTTAACAGATATCCAACGCTGTGTTTGGATGACATAAAGAAAATTCCCGTTCAAACGGTTGCCGAGGAACGGTGCCACTTGTATCTTTGGGTTCCTAATGCACTTCTTCCGGAAGGACTTGAAGTCATGAGGGCATGGGGCTTTGAGTACAAGACCAACTTGATTTGGGAAAAAGTCCGAAAAGACGGCTATCCCGATGGGCGCGGAGTGGGTTTCTACTTCAGAAATGTAACGGAGATTCTTCTATTCGGCATACGGGGAGACAGTAACAGGACGCTCGCACCCGCGCGCCGTCAGGTCAACATCATCAGAAGCATGAAAAGGGAACACTCAAGAAAGCCGGATGAGGTCTATGACATCATAGAAACGTGCAGTGAGGGCGCCTACTTGGAAATGTTTGCACGAGGCGCGCGTCCCAACTGGGTAATGTGGGGTAATCAGGCGGACGAAAATTATGCTCCAGACTGGGCGACATACCGTTATTCGTCCCGAAATGCTCAACCGACTGGCGATTTGTTCCTTTTTCCCGATGGCGGGAACAAAAACCGCCCCCATTCCAATAACAGGGAGGAATTGCGATGTTTGTGACATGGCAAAACAGTAGTGTTTTGGCAAAAACTGTACTTTGCGGATGTGTCTCGACGCTGCTGGCCGCCGTCGCCGGCTGCGTCTCTCCCGCACCGCAGGAATCCGCCGTCGCCGAGGCGCGGAAACTCATCACCTCCGGGCAGGCCGAATGCGTCGCCGTCAAAGACGGCCGGATCGCCGCCGTCGAACGCGGCCGCGGCGTCAGCCCCCTGCTCAATCTGTATACCGCCCGGCCGGAAACACTCAGGGACGCCACGGTGGTGGACAAAGTCATCGGCCGGGCCGCCGGATTCATCATCATCTCCGGCGGAGCGAAAGCCGCCCACGGCGAACTCATCAGCGAAGACGCCATCGCCCTGCTGAAACGGCACGGCATCGCCGTCTCGGGAACCAAAATCGTCCCCCGCATCCTCAATGGCAAAATGGACGGTCTCTGCCCGCTGGAGCAATCCGTGCTGGGGTTGGACGATCCCGCCGCCGCCATGACCGCACTGCGCCGCCGGGTGGCGGAACTTCAACGCGGCCGGTAATCCCGGGATGCGGGAACCCCGGGGCGGCCGGTCACGCTTCTCCCCGGGCCGCGAGGCGCTGGTTGGCCAGATTCACCACCTTCAGGCGGTGGAACTCCTCCTCCGGCACGAACCGCGCCGGAAAGGTCAGATGCCGCACCGGTGCGCCGGACACTTCGTCCAAAACCTGCCGCACCGCGCCGCGCACCGCGGCCTCGGCATTCTCCAGAATGATCCCGCACAACTCGAAAGGCTGGGCCGCCGCCAGCGTCCACTCGTTGTAAATGCCGATGACATCCGGCTTCCGGTGCAACTCCGCGCATCGGTCGAGATAGATGCGCATGGAATATTTGCCGTAAAGGATCAGCGCCTCCGTCGCTTCCTCCGCCAGTTCCGCCGCCTGCTCCCGACGGGTGTGGACCCGGAAATCCGGGGTCACGCCGCACGCTTCGCATCCGGCCAGAAAAATCCGCCGGGCGGCCGCGTTGTCCGCCGTTTTGCCGGTGAACATGCAGCAACTCACCCGCCGATGGCCCCTCGCCGCCAGACAGCGCACCGCATCCGGCAGGGCCGAACCGTAATCCGCGCCGGCGGAGGAAATTTCGTATTCACTGCGGCCGCACAGCGAGAAAACGGGAAATTTCCGCTGAACCAGAGACGCCATCAGTTGCGCCGGCAGTTGCGCGGAAGAGCATGAAGTGATGATGCCATCCACGCCGGAAGCCAGAAACGCCTGCAGCGCTTCCTCCGTCTGCTCCGGGGAGAAGCGGGCGACCCGCAGCGCCACCCGGAAGTCGGACTTGGCCGCCTCGTCCATGGCGGTCTCCACCGCCGCCGCCAAAAACTGGTCGGTCAGCACGTCCACCAGAAATCCCACAGTCCGGATACTGCCCCGCCGCAGCGACAACGCCAGTTCGCTGGGACGATACCCGTTGGCGGCGGCGATCCGACGCACCCGCTCGGCCCGTTCCCGGGCGTCCCGCCGCTTGTCTTTGGTGACGCCGGACAGCGCCCGTTCCGCGGTCTTGGCGGAAACTCCCGCCATGCGGGCGATCTCTTTGACTGTGATCATTCTGTCTGCATTCCCGGATTCAGGTCCGCGTTCCGGATTTTTGCGCGGACACCGGACTAATATAGCATCGAAGCGGACCGGTTGCAAATCCTGGGCGGAGTCCTCCCCCGCAAAGACAGCACAACGCCATGCGAAGCCTCATGCCCCGCATGGCGTCGGATTTGCGACGGACGGAATGCGCTTACTTGCCTTCCGGGGTCAGCGCGTAGTAGAACGTATCCTGATCAAGTTCGTACGCGCCCGGGGTGATCAGACCGACGACCGGCACGAGGAAAACAAACGTCCCGATGAGGTCGAGAATACCGAACTGGCTCAGCGTATACCCGGTGGTGATGGAGTAAGGATGATACCCCGGCTTCGTGACCATGATGTGCACATTTTTGTTGCGCTTCACGGAGATGGTTCCGGGCACGGTCACCACGTTGCCATTGACCATAACTCTGGCGCCGGCGGGTTCGCCGTTGATGGAGATCATCTGATCTTTGGGAGCGAAGAGCGAACATCCGGTCACCACCAGAACCAACACCACATTCAGAACGGAGACAGCGATTCTTTTCAACATTTTTCTTCTTTTCCTTCATTCAACGCGGGAATTTTTGTCAATAACCGTTTTTGACGGAAATCCCGAATGTTGCCGTTTTTCAATCTTCGAGTGAGATTTTCAATGTTGCTACCATGCGTTTCGATTCATTTTTCAGAACTTCGCGCCTGACAAATCCGACATTTTGCTTGATTTTTCGCTGATTCCCTCCTTTTACGCGGTCCGCCTCATCCCAAAGCGGGACCGGTCCGTGTTGTACGCGACGCCGGGCGATCCTCCATGTCGAATGATCCGTTCCACACCTTCCGCGCCGCCGCGGGTCGCTTTTTTCTTGCCCAATTTCGGGATAATATAACGTTTTTTTTTTCGCATCTTCACCAGAATTTGTGGGCGAACTCCGGTTCTGGGAGTTCGCCAAGCTGGTGATATAAGCACACTTTTGCAATTTTGAGCGTCCGAAATCCGAACGATTTTCTGATAGTCAGATTTATTTTCCTGTTCA
>JALEMG010000061.1 GCA_022768375.1 Lentisphaeria bacterium | reverse complement strand
CGCATCCTTCGCCGCAACATAAAGGTCGTTGTTATGATAAAAGAGTTGGTATTTGTCCGTGTCGGTCGTGGGGGCGGCGGCGACATTCCACGACGAGGAGAATCCCACGGCGTCGACCGCCTGAGCCACGTTGCTCCCGCCGGTCAGGAAACTGTCGCCGTCGATGACATAGGTGCCGCCGGGCTGGACCCAGATCCGGGAGGCCGCGCTGCCCAGCGTGATCCGTCCCTTGACGGTCACCGCCGCCGCGCTCGTGGCAAAAACGCTGATGGCGGCATCGCTGAACGTCACCCCGCTCAGTTCGACCTGACCGCGGGTGAAAAGCCCCGCCGCCTGCCACCCTTTGTCCGTGGCACAGGTGTTGCCGCTGAACAGGGTATCGGTGATTTTCGCCGTAACTCCGGCGCCGACGTACACCGCGCCCCGGGCGATGGCGCTGGTGTTGCCGCAAAATGTGCTGCCGCTGATCTCCACGCCGCCGGAAGCGACATTGACCGCTCCGGCGCCGTCGCCGGAATTCTCGTTGTTGCCACAGTTGTTTTGGAACAGAGAATCCTTGATCGTCAGCAGATTGGGACCGCCGTGATAGATCGCTCCGCCCGCTTTGGCGGAAATATTGCCGACAAACTTCGAATCCGAGATCGTGACCGGACTGCCGCTGGTGTAGATTGCTCCGCCCAGCGAGCCGGAACTTCCGCCGGTGAATGTGGTCCCGGAGATCGTCAGACCGGTACCGTCGTTGCGCAGCGCGCCGCCCGCGGACGCGCACAGATTGCCGGAAAACAGCGAATCTTTGATGCCGTAGTGTCCGGCATTGAGCGCCGAGTGGCCCGTTGAAGAAATCCGATCCGCCGCCGCATCGCCCGAAAGCGTCGCCGGCAACGCCGTGCCGATATATTCCCCGGTGAAAATGTCGTCATTCACCGTCACCACGGTGATGCCGCTTACGGACGAATAAATTCGCGAACTGGAATACTCACTCATGATCAATCCTCCTCTATTTTATAACTGCTCGTTCAAATTTCACTCACTGCTGCAGCGGGTACCGGGTCCCGACCCAGTTGCGGTCGATCACCAGCGCGAAATAGTCGTTGCGGGCGTACTTGCCCAAAGTCTGACCGACCTCCGCCCCGCCAAGTGTGCCGACATGACCGTCCGCGAACAGAATGTTGACCCGGCTGTTGTGATAAGCCGCGAAACCGGTCTGACTGCCGTGCCAGTTCATGTCGCCCCGCTGGGCTTTTTGTGCGATGTAACCGGAATCCGCCAGCAGAATACGTTGGGACGGTTTGCTGATGCTGCCCAGTTTGTAGCCGATGAATTTCCCGCCGTTCACGGTATCGGTGGTCACGTCGGTCACATGCTGTTCGCCGTGAGAGGTGTTCAGCCCCGAGCCGAAGACCTGTTCCCAGCCGTTGTACTGGGTGTTGACCGCCTGCGACGGACAGCGGAAGGAATCCAGCGTCAGATCCGTCGGCATGTAGCCCTGTCCGAAGTACTTCCGCTGATCCGGGTCGGAGATCGCCGCCTCCGAGCCGAGGATTTTGAATGCGTCCGCGTCGGCCCAGCCGCTCAGCATGGTGTACCACAACCGATCCCCGCCGCGCAGAAAAACCTTGCCGTCATGGTCGTTGGACATCTGTGTCATCGCCTTACCGTTCTGATTGAGCAGATTGATGCAGTTGGCGGCCCGGGCCCTTTCCCGGGCGTTCTGCAGTGCCGGCAACAGCATCGCCGCCAGAATCGCGATGATGGCGATGACCACCAGCAATTCGATCAGCGTGAAAAATCGGGATCTCCGGAATGCGTGCTCCTGGCTCATTTTCACCTCCCTTTTTTACGGATCAGGGAAAATCGCCGAACCTGCCAGTTCCCGTCGATAACGCAGGCCTGAACGTCCCGGCGTCCGGAACACGCGCTGAGATTGTCCGCGATGCCGTCGCCGTCCAACGGTGCGACATGACCGTCCAGAAACAGCAGATTCGCCCTGTCGCCGTGACGGGTCATGAAGCCGGTCTGCGTTCCGTGCCAGTTGATGTCCCCCCGCTGAATCTTCTTGGCGGCATAACCGGAGTCGGTCAGCAGGAAACGCTTGTCCGGATGAGACGCTTTCGCCGTATTGTACCCGAAGAAGTTGCCGCCGTCCACCGTCAGTTTCAACACATCGGTGATCCCCTGTGAACCGTGGCTGTAATTCAGCCCCGCCCCGTAAACCTGCGTGTAGCGGGCCTCCCCGGGGCCGAAGGGCTGGTCCGGACAACGGAATGTCTCCAGAAATTTATCCGCCGGCAGGTAGTTCAGCCCGAAATACCGACGCTGGGATTCATGCTGGATGACATTTTCCCGCCCCAGCACCCGGAAGTTCTCCGCATCAGCCCAGCCGCCCAGCATGGTGTACCATAGTCCGCCCCCGGGGCCGGAAAGCAGGATCCGGCCGTCATGGTCTCCGGCCATCTGCGCGTAGGCTTTGCCGCACGCATTGAGCCGTTCGGTGCACGAAGCCGCCCGGCCGCGGTCGCCGCCCCGCAACGCGCAGGGAACGGCCAGCGCCGCCAGAACCGAGGCGACAACCGTCACCGCGATGAGTTCGATTTTGGTGAAGAAACGTTTTTTCATGATCCAATTCCCCCTTTATTTGGTTTTTGAGGTTCGTCCGACCTCGACATCATCCAATATCTCAAGATAACTCATGACCGCCCGCCGCACCGCCGCGGGGGTGTCCCCCGTGAGATACAATGTCTCTCCCGCCAGTTTGATCAGACCGTCGCCGGACGGCAGATCCGCCGTATCCGCCCGCAATTCCGGCAGTCTCCCGGCGGTGGCGATGACGATTCGGCGTCCCGAAAGCAGAGTTCCGGAACCGACCAGCGGCATCCGCCAGATGTCGTTGAACGCGGGGTCCAGAAATCCGGGTTCCCGGGAAAAGGGTTTGCCCGTGTGTTTCCGGGCCGCGGCCACATACGGATAGTAACGGTCGATGAAGTCGTACAGGACCTTCAATTCCGGCTCGTCCACCACAGCCGGAACACGCCCCGCCACGGCGTCTTCCGGGGTAAAGAGATTGGCGATGGCCGCCGGATCTCCGATCACGCGGGTCCGCGGCTGACGCGGGGCGTCTTTCATGCCGATGGCGAGAATCCCTTTCGGCGGCAGCGTGTACACGAAGTCGATCGTCTCCCCGTTGTCGGTGAATCGGACCGCGTCGCCCCACAGGACTTCCGGTCTCAGTCCGCCCGGGCCGAGATGTTTTTTGACGATGGAAAATTTCGCCGAGACCGGCCGCCGGTCCGGGTTGGTGATCGTAATGATCGTTTCGTCACCCTTCCCGAAACGCCCGAACCAAAACGGGACCTCGGCCGGGATGGTCCGTACCGCCGAGACCGGCCGCCAGCCGGCTTTTTTCAACCGCAGGATCAGCGGCAGATAAGGCTGGAAATAGGTCCGGTCTTTGTATTCCAGATTCCAGTTCATCGGCGAATAACCGTACCGCAGACAGTTGAACAGCATGAACTGCGCCAGCCCCTCCATCACTTCCCGGGATCTTTCGGGAGAGTTGACGTCGCTCCAGCGGATCGCCTTGTTGTGAAATTTGATCCCGAATCCGAGGAAAAACGACAGCGGCTTCTGGCCCATGAGGACCCGCAGCGTTTTGGTTCCTCCGAGCGCGATGTCCGGCGGACATTCGATCATCGCGCCGTCCACGGCGAAGGCGGTGTGAGCGGCCATGCGGTTGAATGCGAAGTTTGCAAACACCCCCATCGTCTTGCCGTCCCGCTTCAGCGTGTGGATGTACTGAGCGAACGGAATCGGAATGACCGTGTCCGGCGTGAACACCTGAAACTTACGGTCGAAATCCCTTCCCTCCGCGTATTCGATCTGGGAAGGCGCGTAACTGTCCAGATTGTAATTGACCATGTCAAAGGAAAATCCCGACACCTTGTAGTTGGCGACGATCTGGGCAATTTCCCGCTCCAAAAGTTCCCGCAATTTGGAACCGTACGGGAACACCGCGGCGGTTTTGCCGGTCTCCCACAGGAGTTGGTGCATGCCGTCGGGGACGCAGGGGCGTCCCGTCTCGTCCCGGCTTATAGCGTCGTCGTACTTTTGCGCGATCCCGGCGTTGATGCTCTTGACCAGCAGATAGTGGAACATCGCCGCCTGCCGGTCGCCCGATTCGAACTGCTTCACCCGGGCGGCGTGGTACTCGTCCCACGTCACCGCCCGGTGTTTGCGGGTCGCATCGTAGTTGGTGCAGACGTCGCCCGGACGCCAGTCTTCCCGATCCGTGTACCAGTTGCCCGCCTCCACAAAGGGAGCGTAGGTCCACTCCAGATCCAATGCGAAATGCCGCCCGCTGTTGATCTCCAGATCCCGGGTTTTGTGAGCGGAAACGAAATACCCCATGACCCCGTAGATGCGTTCGTCCACTCCGGGATGGGGACGGAAGAACTCCGGGTAGGCGTCGTAGTAATGCTCCAGCGCCTGCCAGTGGCCGAACTCGGGGTCAAAGTCCCCGACCAGAATATCCACGGTCTGACGCCGCCGACCATCCGCCACCACATGGGTACGGTAGGTGAATTTGCCGGATGCTGGGTCCAGAGAACTGTGCAGATACGACGCCACCGTGGTCGGAGCAATGCCGATGGCCGCGCCACGTTCCCGGTCCCATGCCGCGGCCAGCGGGAATGTATCCAGCATGGTCCGGCGTTCCACTCCGCTTTTGGGGCGGAGGGCCCGATTGCCGTCATAGAAATTCTCCGTCGGCGCGTGGGGGAGGGAAACCTCCACCTCCAGCAGCAACGGTTCGTTGCCGGTCACGGCAAAGGTCAACTTTCCCAGTGTGAAGTTCCCTTTGGGCCCGGTGTCCATATTGATTGTCAGCCCCTCGCGGGTGAATCTTCCATTTTGCATCCGCCCTTCAAGAACCTTGCCGTTTCGGGCATCGATGACCCGGACGTTGGCTCCGGACAAAACGAATTCCGCCGGGGCCGCCGCCAGAACAAGTGCGGACGCCGCCGCCGCGATGATCGCCGGAAATCTCATCATAAACTCCTCCGGATTTTGCCGTTTTCAAGCGTTGACACTTCCACATAGTAGGATTTGATCGTCGAAGGCAGGATCAGGTCGATTTCCTGCACCTCCGCCGCTTCGTCCAGGGGATAACGCCGAATGACCACGCCGTTGTCGCGGTGCAGACACAGCGACGCGACGCCCCGGCCGCGAATGGTCAGGTGTACCCGGCGTTCCGCCAGTCGGAAAACCGGCTCCTTGACCCGGATCCATCCCTCGGCGCCGCCAAGACTGCCGATGCGGTAGGTGTAGGTTTTAACCCCCTTGCCGACCGGAACGGTGAACTCGGAATCGCAATCGTTCCACTCATCCGCGCCGAAGGGGCGAAGCAATTCCGGCCGGATGAAGTACCGCAGTTCGGCAAAAAGTTCCTTCCCCTGCTCCGGCCGCATCAGGCAGGCGAAAAAATTGGTGTTGCTGCGGGGATGATTCTGTTGATCGAGATTGTCCCGGTAGTCCGGGGTCGCGATCCACAGCAGCGTGGTGGTGGTCAGTTTCACCTTGGCGCCGACATAATAGGTCTTGCCCTCCTCGACCGGAATTCCGCTTTGGACAAGGTAGCCGAAAAGCCGTCCCGACGTAAAAAGATAGGCTTCTCCATTCGGAAAATTGTATTCGAAACCTGCCTTGCGGGAACAGTTCTCGAACGTCCAGTACTCGGGCAGGTATCTGGGACGCCGCAAGTCGGCAAAGCCCGGATTTTTCAGCAGATTCGGCGCCGTTTCCTCCCGGACCTCCATCTCAATTGCCGCATGAACCAGCAGCGGAACGGCCAGCAGCGCGGCCAGAAACGGTTCTTTTTTTCGGAACATCACCTTCCTCCTTTGTTTTGAATTGCGAACTCGTATTCTCCGGATTCGACTTCCCGCCGTTCCATCCCGGCAATGTCCAAAATGCCGATCACGTTGGCGGGGATGGAAATCCGGTACACGATCTTTTGTTCCTCCCTTTGCCACGCGACTTTGATCCGGCCCCGACGGGAATCGTAAACCGTTTCCGCAAATGTCAGCGTCCCGCCGGGATGCGGCGAGATCAGCACTTTTTTCATACCGGGAAATTCCCACACCGGCGCGATCCCGCCCACATAACGGAACAGAAACTCTCCCACCGCGCCGTAGGCGTAATGATTGAAGGAGTTCATGCTGCTGTCCGCAAAGCCGTCGAATTCCGCCCAACTGTTCCAGCGTTCCCATGTGGTGGTCGCGCCGTGGAGCACCGAATACAGCCACGACGGATAAGAGGTCTGTTCCAGCAGCCGAAATGCCAGATCCTCCTGCCCATGCTCGGCCAGCACATGGAGCAGCCGCGGCGTCCCCAGAAAACCGGTGGAGAGGTGGACTCCCCGGTGATTGACGATGTCGTTGCGCAGCATCTCCACCGCTCTCTCCGCATCTTTGCCGCGCAGAATGCCGAAATCCAGACTCAGCACGGCCGCCGTCTGAGTGACGACGGTCAATTTGCCGGCATTATTGATGAATTTCCCGCGGTATGCGGCGCAGATGTCCTCATAAAGCGATGCAAAAAATTTCGCGTCCTCCGGTTTTTCCAGCACCTCGGCGATCCGGGACATCAGCCGCGCGTCGCAGGCGAAGTACGCCGTGCAGATCAATTCCGGCGGGGTGTCGGCGCCCAGATTGAGCCAGTCCCGATAGATGTCCACACAGCGGATGAAGTTGTCGGAGGTCTCCAACTGCCGCATCATGTAGGTCCGCATCGCGTCGTAATGCGCCTCCAGGAAGCGACGGTCGCCGTAGTAGCGGTAAAGTTCCGCCGGGCAGATGATCCCGGCATCGGCCCAGCCCGCTCCGGCCTTGAAATTCTTTTTCTTCGAGTGAAACGGCGCATACGGCGGATATTCGCCCCATTCGTTCCGGCAGAGGTCCACATCCTCCAGCCAGCGGCGCAGAAAGGCCGCGACGTCAAAGTTGTACGCCGCCGTCGGCATGAATACCTGCGCGTCGCCCAGCCACGGACGGCGTTCATCCCGCTGGGGACAGTCGATCGGCACGTCGATATAGTTGCACCGCTGGCTGTTGACGATGTTGCGGAACAGTTGATTCAGCAACTCGTTGGAACAACGGAACGAACCGGTTTCCCGCAGCGGGGTGTGCATTTGCAGTGCCGTCACCATTTCGGGACGAAGTTCCGAACGCAGACCGTCGATGGCAATGTAGCGAAATCCGAAAAAGGTGAATTCCACGGAGAAGCGACGACGGGTGCCGTCGCCGGTAAAGACGCTCCGGGCAACGGCGCTGCGCAGATTTTCCGTGTAGACATCGCCATCCTCCTTCAAAACTTCAGCATGGGTGACCCGGATGGTCTCTCCTTCGGCCAACGTCAGGTCCAATTCCTCCTTCCCCGCGATATTGACCCCGAAATCGACGATGCAGCGCCCTTCGCTCGTTGTTCGGATGCCGACCGGAGCAATGCGCCGAACCCCCCGTACCGCCGGGGTGGTGGTCGGAAATACCGCGACCTCGCGCGCCGCGATCCGGCAGGGCCGGAAATCGTGCCAGCGCACGGTAAAATCGACCTCCTCGCCGTCGTAAATGTCCGATTTGCGGATCGGACCGTCGACGGAGACCTGACAGGCTTCATCCGACGCCGCCAGAACCCGCCGGACCCCGGCGACTTCGCCCCGCAATTCAAAGCGCACCGCCGGCGTGTCCCCGTACGTTTCATCCGGAGTCAGCCACATGGTCGCGATTCGGGAACAATACCAGCCGCACGCCAGAACCGCCTCAATGCGATTCCGCCCCGGGCGCAGCAGTTCTCCGACGCGGTATGACTGAAACGGCACCCGGTGAAAATAATCCGTCCATCCGGGAGTGAGATACGAATCCCCCACCCGGCGGCCGTTGATCTCGACCCGATACAATCCCAGCGCAGTGATGTGAAGATACGCCCGCCTCGGCAGTTCCGTCAGATCAAAATCCCGGCGGAACACCGCCACCCGGTCATGCTGCCCCTCCCGGCCCGGATGTTCACAAACCCATTGTCCGGCGGTAAATTCCGGCGCGGTGCGGAATGTCTGCTCCGCCGTCTCCCTTCCGCCGTTCACCGAGATCTTCCAGCGGTATTCCGCGTCGCTTTGAAGCGCCGGGCCGGAGTAGATCAAAGAATCGTCATCCGACACGACGGTGCCGGTATCATGAAACAATTCCCCGTTTTCGGAAAAAATCATGAGCCGGAAATCCCGCTGGACCACATCACAGCGCCATGAGAAACGGGGCGACGACGGCGCGATCACCGCGTCGCGGTCCCAATATTCGACTTGCAGTAAATCAATCATTTCCTCTTGAATCCGTCCGCGATCTGGTCCGCCAGCGCATCGAACATCTCCTCGCTCATCGCCTTGATCTCATCAAGCGACAATACCGCCGCCGTGATCGGGTCCACCGCCAGCGCATGAAAAATGTCCTCACGCCGCTCGCTCAGCGCGCCGCGGGCGGCCAGCAACTGCGCGCCGATCATGCCCCGGTCCAGCGCCGCCAGATGCTCCGGAAAATCCCGGACCTGACAGGGATGGACCCCGCTGCCGTCGATCAGGCAGGGGACCTCCACCGCGGCGGCGGAAGGCAGATTTTCGATCAATCCGTGGTTGATCAGATTCAGATTGGCCTGAATCATTGTGTTGGACAGCATCGCTTCGATAATGCGCATCCCGTATTCGCGGCTGGGACGAAGGTCGATTTTTTTCGTTCCGTCCAGATAGGCCCGGATGTTCCGTTCATTCCGCTGTTGCAGCAGCCGGCAGCACTCCACCGAAGCCCCCGGCTCGCCGGACTGGACGGCGGACCATCGGATGTCGTCATCCGGCAGTTCCCAGGTGACCCCGCAGAATTTTTTCAGCAGATCGTCCCGTTTGCGAAAATACGGCAGATATTCGCTGTTGTGCCCGCTGCCTTCCGTGGGGTAGTAGCCGAAGTGCCGCAGAATTTCAAACTGGACTTTCTGCTGGTTGTAGATATCCGGATCGTCGATGAGTCCCCGCAGACGGGGGTAGAGATCCCGCCCCCGGTGCGCAAGTTTAAGGGCGAAAGCAAGATGATTGACTCCGGCGACGGTGTATTCCAGTTCCGCCTCCGGAACTTCAAGCCATTTCGCCAGGGTTTCGCGCAGGCTCTGTACGCTGTGACACAGGCCGAAAACTTTCACCGTCTTCGCCCGTGCGGACAGGGCGATCGTATTGATGGACATCGGATTGACATAATTGAGCAGCACCGCCCCCGGGCAGAGCCGCTCCATGGTGTCCTCCACTTTGAACAGGGCGTTCAAGGTACGCAGCCCCCGGAAGATCCCTCCCGGTCCCATGGTGTCGGCAACGGTCAGTTTCACACCGTACTTCGCCGGGATCTCATATTCGATCCGCTGGTGTTCCAGTGTCCCGGAGCGAAAGATCGTCAGCACAAAATCCGCATGGCGCAGTGCGGCATCCAGGTTGGTCGTGCTCTCCATTTTGCGTTCTTCGCGGTGCAGCGCCGCCGCCAGCATACGATAGATTTTCACCGCGTTGGCCAGCCGTCCGGGGTCAATATCCATCAGCGTCAGCGTCGAATCGGCCAGCGCGTCCGACATCAGAAAATCCTTCATAAAATTTTGGGAGAAAATAACTCCACCTGACCCGACCAATACGATTTTCGCCATCTTGTTCTCCATGCTGAAGTTCACGGAATCGTCACGGAAAAAGAAACCTTTCCCCGCCGAATCCGTTAATAAATATACTCGGAGCGCTACCGTTTCGCAAGCACGATATCGTCAATTTATAGCACGATATCGTCAAAACGGGAACAATCTCCGTTCCGAAAGATCGCCGGGACTGGACATTCCCGTTTCGCAGGGATAAATTATGAGGCGGACGGGAAGGCGGCGGAAACGCGGGCATGGGTCGAAACTGTCGGACAAAGGGAAGGAAACCGGAATGGACAAATCGAAATTTTATTGTGGCATGTGTCGGGAGGAATCGCTGAAATCAATCCGCCCGGGTGGATTCATCCGGGATTTCCTGACCCGACAGCAAAGCGGACTGTCCGGCAATCATACCCGGCAGGGCTACCCTTTCGATACCGCGATGTGGGAGGGCATCCGCGACATTCAGTTCAAGGAGCACGAATACCGGGGGCGTCCGCTGCCGCCGCCGGCGGACAACACGTGGTGGCCCTATGAACAGATCTCCTATCTGCTGGACGGGATAGTCCGTCTGGGACTGCTGATGGAGGACGCGCCGCTCATCAACATCTTCCGACGGCAGGCCCGGGCGTTTTTCGCGCACTGCGGGAAAACGGGACGGCTGGGATTGCGGAACTACGGGTTGAACAGCGAGTGGCCGTTTGCCGTGTTCTTCCGGGCGATCCGGGCGTATGTGGAGGCGGCGGACGGGTGCGACGAGTTCGATGCGGTCGAAAAACTGCGCCGGCATTACCACGCGGTCCCCGAGGCGGAACTGGGGGAAGTGTTCCGGAATGTGACCGCCATCGAGGGAATGCTCGCCGTTGCCGACTGGACCGGCGACGAGGCGCTGATCCGCAAAGCGTGCCGGGTGTACGAACTTCACGACCGTTTTCTTCGGACGCAGGACCGGAACGGGGAACTGAACCGGAGCCGACTGCGCGGCGACCGGTGTCTTTCACTTCACGGAGTCACGCTGAGCGAGGAACTCAAGTTACCGGTGCTGCTCTATCTCTACACGGGGGACGGGACGTTGCTGGCGGATGCGGAAAACGCCCTGCAAACGGTTCTGGCCCGGCACGAGCAGATTCCGGGGCTGCCCAGCGCCTGCGAATACGGGCAGGGGAAGGACCCTCTGCAGGGGTACGAGAGTTGTGTCATTTCCGATTTCACCTGGACGCTGGGATTCTTCTTCATGGCCACGGGCAAGGTGGAATACGCGGATCGGATCGAGAAGATCATTTTCAACGCCCTGCCGGGTGCGGTCACCAAGGACTTCACCAATCTTCAATATTTTTCCGCGCCGAATCAGGTCGTGGCGACGCCGTTTTCCAACCACACCCTGTTCATGCGCGGATTCTCCCCGCTGCGCCAGTACCGCCCGGACCATTTCGCCCAGTGCTGCCCCGGCAACATTCACCGGGCGATGCCGAATTACGCCGGACGGATGTGGATGAGCGCGCCCGACGGCTCCCCGGTCGCGGTCTTGCTCGGCGGTTCCGAATACACCTTCTTCCGGCACGGGCGGCGGATCCGGATCGAGGAGGACACCCGGTATCCCTACGACGAAAGGATCGTCTTTCGTATCCACGGAGCACAGCAGACCCCGTTCCCGCTGACGATCCGTATTCCTTCGTGGAGCCGGGACCCGCGACTGACGTTTCGCGGCCGGACCGTCCCGGTCGCTTCGGGAACGATGTTCCGGATCGAAGAATCGTGGAACGACGGCGAGGAACTGCTTCTTACGCTGCCGATGACGGCGGCGTTGGAGCGGGACCGCCAGTGGCGATGGGTCGAACGCGGTCCGCTGGTCTACGCGCTGGAAGTTCCCTGCCGGACGGAATGGGAATGCGGCGGCGACCGGTTTTCCGCCCGGAGCCTGTATCCCTCGGGCCGGTGGAATTTCGCCTTGCCGGACAACACCCGGCTCTCTGTGACCGAAGAACCGGAACATCACGGCAAATACCCGCTGGAACATCCCCCGGTGAAAATAACGGTTTCCGCCCGGGAAGTCACCGGATTCGACGAATTGTCCGATGGCCGCTACACGCCGCCGTTGCCGCTGTTTTACCGGATCGGCGGAGAAAAAACGCTCGAACTTGTCCCCTACGGCGGTACTCTGCTGCGGCAGACCGCCTTCCCGGACGCGACGGAACGGATCATGCTGCCGGTCCTGACCGCCAAAACGTCCGCGGTCTATCCCTACAACGAAAAATTGCCCATGGACGAGCAGGTCTTTGAGCCGGAATCCATAAACGACTGGGAGTTGTGGGACCGCAGCGGCGATGTCATCCAGTGCGGCGGCGACGGGTATTTCGACCTGATCTCCCACTTTCACACGGAGGAAAACGTCCTGACTTATCTGCAAATCCGATTCTTTTCGGACCGGGCGGGGGAAGCGGTGCTGGCGCTGAGCGTCAGCGACGGCTGCATCGGATGGATCAACGGCGAAAAAGCGCTGACGGTGGAGCCGCCGAATTCCGGTGAAATGACGGCGCCCCTATGGTTTCCGGTCCGGGTCAGAGCCGGGCACAACTTTCTGCGGTTGAAGATCGTGGACGGGCTTACCCCCGACCAGCACCGGATCTCGTGGGGAGCGAAACTCGAGGCATTCAGAACCGGCGCGTAGAATTCATCTCAAACGGCGCTGATTCCGCTGTTTCTCCCGGCGGTACTCGCCCGGTGTCTGACCGAATTCCCGGCGGAACACCCGGGCAAAATAGTTCCCGTCCGTAAATCCGGAATCCTGCGCGATATCGATCATGTTCCGCCCGCCGTGCAGCAATTCCTCCGCCGCATAGCGCAGTCTCAGACGCTGGATGTATCCTACCGGCGTCGTTCCGGTCGCCAGCCGGAAATGCCGCAGAAACGTGGACGTCGACATGTTGGCGTAGCCGGCCAGCGCGTCCAGACTCATTTTTTCCCGAAAATGCCGGCCGATGTAGTCCAGACAGCCGGCGACGGAAGCCTGATTCTCCGCCGCCGAAGTGTCGCCGTCCGCATTGTAACCGGTCAGCAACAGCGGAATGGCCTGACAGAACGCACCGAAAACGTACAGATTGTAGCAACTCCGCTTCGCCTGCTGAATGCTCCATGCCCGGGAAAGAATCGTTTTCAACTCGACGGCAATGGCTTCCGGCAGGGTGAATCTCGGATAAAACCGATGTTTGCGGTAATAATCGGGATGGATGACGAACAGCGCGGAAAATCCGGGATGGTGGTAAATCTCCCGGAAAGGGATCGGCAGTTTGTTAAAGATGAACATGATATTCATTAACTGTTTGTCGCACTCGTCCGCGTAGCAGTGCGGCGCTCCCGCGGGGATCACCACCACGTCGCCCTCGCGCAACCGCTCCGAACCGAATTCGGTGCGGTACGTGGCTTCCCCGTGAAACATGATGGCGATCTCGGTGAATTCGTGGGAGTGAAACCCCAATTCCGAACTTGATTCCGTGTAGCGCACCCGGATCGGCAATTTGTCGCTCTCGAACACGCGTTCCGATGTCAGGACCACATTCTTCGTCATCTCATCCCTTTGGTTCTCCGGGCGCCCGGCCGCAATTCCATAAACGCCATCCTCTCCTGCGGGAACCGAATATAACCGCCGGATCCGGATATTGCAAATTGACGTACGAATAAAAATGCGGCTTTCAGTGACGATCCGGCATGGTTCCGGGAAATATCCACGCCCCTGACAAAAAACGCCTGCCCTTTATCCCGCCGCCGTTCAATCCGTGATCACCGCGTCGAACATGTTTTTCGTAGCGAAGCGAAACAATCCTTTGCGGTCGAGTTTGGACCGGTCGAGCAGCAGGAATTTCTGCTCCGCCACGTTCATCAGCGTCATGAGGAGCGTGAAGTGCTTCTCATGGTTGGTCGTGACCCGGTCGTCGCAGAGGCCGAACGCGGAGACGAACGCTTTGGAGATGGAGAGTTGCTCCAGTTCCCGGATCGTGGACTGCCCGAGAAAGGAGTTCAACTGCGGGTCGTAGCCGCCGCCCAGCCCGATCAGCACATAATGAAGCGGAAACGAATGAAATTTCCGGATGATCGACACCGCGTTGGTCACGATGGTCAGACTGGCGAAGGTGGAATCGGGAAGTTTTTCCGCCAGTTGGCAGACGGTGGACGAGGAGTCCAGGAACAGAATATCGCCCTCGTGAATATGCCGCAGCGCCGCGTCCGCGATGGTCTGCTTGGCCCGGCGGTTCCAGTTCAGCCGCTCCATGAACGACCCGGGGCCGGGTTCCTCCCGGGTCCGCACGCCCAGCGCGACGCCGCCCCGGACCTTCTGGACCACTCCCCGCTGGACCAGCGCGGCGATGTCCCGGTGGATCGTGGCGTTGGAGACTTTGAATTTCTCCCGCAGTTCCGGAATGGAACAGTACCGCTTCTCTTTCAGATAGTCGATGATCGCATACGAACGGACGTTTTTCATGTTTCCTCCCCGGGTTCGGCCGCCGGGGGGAAAATATATCCCGCATCCGCCGTCGATGCAAGCGGATTTTCTCATTCAGGATGATCTTTTCTGAAAAAATCTCTTTTTTGCTCATTTTTTTTCGTTTTTTCTCATCGCGCTCTCCTTGTCATCCCGGAACTGCGGTGCTATATTCCGTGTTGTCGGCAAGTGCAATGGGGAGCGGACATGATGAAAAAAATCGACTTTGTCGGATTGGGATTCTGCAGCAACGACTATCTTTCGGTGGTGCCGCGCATCCCGCTGGACAGCAAAGTGCAGATGCTGGAGCATCTGGTGCAGGGGGGCGGCCCGGCGGCGACCTCGACCGTGGCGGCGGCTCGGCTGGGGTGGACGGCGGCCATGGTCGGCACCGTGGGCGATGACGACCCGGGGAAAAAGATCCTGAACGACTTCGCGGCGGAGCGCGTGGACACGGCGGCAATGAAAGTTCGGCCCGGCAAATCCTCGCCCGTGGCCTACTGCTGGGTGGAGGAACCCACCGGCAAGCGAAGCGTGGCGTGGACCCGGGGCGATCTGCCGGAGTTGGCCCCGGAGGAGATCCCGGAGGAACGGATCGTTCAGGCCCGGCTGCTGCACCTGGACGGACACCAGATCGCGGCGGCGCGGGCGGCGGCGAAACTGGCGCGGCGGCATCACGTCCCGGTCAGTCTGGACGCCGGAACGCTGCGGGAGGGCGTGAAGGAACTGCTTTCGGACGTGGACATCCTCGTCGCCTCGGAGGAGTTCGCCCGGCAGTTGACCGGAGAAAACGATCTGGAAAAAGCCCTGCGCAAAATGGGGACCGTCGGCGCCGAAGTCACCGGCGTGACCATGGGGGAAGCCGGTTCGATGGTCCTGACGCCGGAGGGGACGATCCTGCGCTGTCCGGCGTTCCGCATCGCCAAAGTGGTGGACACCACCGGCGCGGGCGACGTCTACCACACCGGATTCGGCATCCGGTATGTGGAGACCGGGAACCTGCGGGAGAGCATGCGTTTCGCCTCGGCGGTGGCCGCGCTCAAGTGCGCCAAACTCGGCGGGCGGACCGGCATCCCCGGCCGGGAGGAAGTGAACGAATTTCTGAAACATCATACCGCATAACCGGAGGAACTTCATGGAACGGAAACTGAAAATCGTCTACCTGCCGCTGACCAAGACCAACTGGAGCAACCCGGAACTGGAACGGGCCCGGGCGGAGGCGAGGGAATTTCTCGCCGCCCTGCCGGGCATCACGGTGATCGGCGGAGAAAAAATGATCGAGGACGAACCGTCCGCCATGGCGGAACTGGAGCGCTGTCGGGAAACCGGCGCGGATCTGGTGGTGGCGCATCTGCTCTCCTTCGCGCTGGGGGTGGTGCTGCCGCGTTTCGCCAACGCGCTCCACGTCCCGGTGGTGCTGTGGTCCATTCCGGAACCGCCGCCCGGCGGAGGCCGGCTCCGGGCCAACTCCTTCTGCGCGGCGAATATGAATTCCCACATTCTCTACAAACTGCACATCCCGTACTTCAACGTCCACGGCGACATCGCCGGCGAAGACACCGCGCGGCAACTGGAACGGGCCGTCCGGGTGACCCGGGTGCTGGCCATGCTCCGGGAACTGCGCATCGGCTCCGTCGGCGGACGGGTCCCGGGATTTTTCACTTCGGACTACGATGAAATGCTGCTGCGCAACCGGATCGGGCCGGAGGTCATCCCGCTGACCATGCTGGAAGCGGTGAGCATCGCGCGGGATCTGCCGGAGGAGGAAGTCTCCGCCGCGGAGCGGTTGTTGTCGCAGGAAGCCGAACTTCACGGGACCGACGCCCCGTCCCCGCTTCACCGGGCCAAAAACGCCGCGCTCTTTGCCGCATTGCGGAAGATCGCAAAGCGGGACATGCTCGGTGCGATCACGCTGCGCTGCTGGCCCGAGGTCATCGCCGACGAAATGTACGGCATCACCCTCTGTTCCACCATCGGCCACCTGAACAACCACGGCCTGACGACGGTGTGCGAGGGCGACGTTTACGCGGCGGTGACGCTGACCGCCATGCGGGAGTTGAGCGGACAGCCGACGTTTTTCTGCGACCTGATCGACCTGTCCGGGGATCACGGCACGGCGTGGCACTGCGGCGCGGCGCCGTGTTCGCTGTGCCGTCCGAAATTCACGCCGATGCTCCGGCGCAGTTCCACGGTGGGCGGCGGCGGCGTCAAGGGCTGCGTCTGCGAATTTCCGCTGAAACCCGGCCGGGTGACTTTTGCCCGGTTGGGGGAGACCCGGGACGGCGGAGATTTCCGGCTGCTGATCGTTCCCGGCGAAGGGGTCGACACCGACCTTTTCGTCCGGGGCAACCCGCTGAAAGTGAAGTTCGATGCCGGATGCGCCGCGTTGCGCGACGAACTGCTCAACCGCGGCTGGGAGCATCACTTCTCCATGGCCTACGGCGATTTGACGGAAGAACTGCTCGCCCTCGGGCGGGCCTGGGAAATCGAAACCACAGTGGTCCGGTGATCGGACGGAAAGGAACAACATCATGGCGGAACTTTTGATTCACCTCGCCCCGCGTCAGGGGTACAACCGCGTGTTCGACCTGGGCGAATACGACATGGCGCTGACCCGATTCGGCATCGTCCAACTGGCGGCGGGCAGCGTTTACTCCGGCAGCACCGGGGAATTTGAAGTCGCGCTGGTGACGCTGGGCGGCAAGTTCTCCGCGGCGGGGAAGGACTGGAAATTCGCGGAAGTGGGCGGCCGCAAGGACGTTTTCTCCGGCAAACCCCATACCCTCTACCTGCCCCGGCGGACGGAATACGTCCTCACCGCGCTCACGGACTGCGACTTCGCGGTCAACGAATCCCCGGCTTCCCGCGACACGGCGCGCCCCGCGCTGATCACCCCGGAAATGACCCGGACCATCTCCATCGGACGGGACAACTTCACCCGGGCGGCGACCATCATGCTGGACGAGACTTTCGACTCCGAACACTTCTACATCGGAGAAGGCATGATCCCCTCGGGCAACTGGTCGGGATATCCCCCGCACCGGCACGACTATGACAATCTCCCGGAGGAGATCGACATGGAGGAAACGTACTTCTACCGGTTCAACCCGGCGCAAGGCTTCGGCATTCAGAAAGTCTACACGCCGGACGGGGCGATCGACGAGACCTACACCGTCAAAAACAACGACACCGTGGCCATCGCCCGGGGATACCATCCCCTCTGCGGCGCGCCGGGGTATCGGATGTACTACCTCTGGACGATGTGCGGGCGGGTCAACCGGGGACTGATCTCCGCCAAGGACCCGGTCCACGCGTGGGTGAAGTGAACCATGCCGGAACCGATTCTGCTGGGCATTGATTTCGGCACCGGCGGGTGCAAAGTCACCGCCGTCACCCCGGACGGACGCGTCGCCGGCGAAGCCGCGGTGGAGTATCCCACCGAGTACGCCCGTCCCGGGTGGTCGGAGCAGGACCCCGCCGACTGGTACCGCGCCATGTGCGCCGCGCTGAGGATGCTGCGGGAGCGGGGCGTGGACCTGAAACGCACGGCGGCGCTGGCATTCGACGGGTCCACCCATAACGCGGTGCTGCTGGACGGAGCCATGCGCCCGGTGCGCAAGACCATCATGTGGACCGACCAGCGCAGTCAGGCGGAGTGCGACTGGCTGAGAACGCACTGGGGCGAACGGATCTTCGCCACCGCATACCAGATGCCCGCGCCCACCTGGACGCTGCCGCAGATGCTGTGGCTGAAGAACCATGAACCCGACATCCCGGACCGGACCAGGCACGTCCTTTTCGTCAAGGATTACGTCCGATATCTGGTCACCGGCGTCGCGGTCACGGACCGCATCGAAGCGCAGGGAACGCTGTTTTTCGACATGAAAAATCAGCGGTGGTCGCCGGAACTCGCCGCGCTGGGAGGCCTGACGCCGGAGCAGTTGCCGGAACTGGTTTCTCCGACCGACCGGACCGGTTCGGTCACGGCGGAAGCGGCGCGGGACACGGGTATTCCGGCGGGGACTCCCGTGATCTGCGGCACTTCCGATTCGGCGGCGGAGGATTACGGCGCCGGCGCCATCGCCCCCGGCGACTGCATCGTCAAACTCGCCACCGCCGGCAACGTCAACGTCATGACCGCCGAACCCCACCCCGACCCGGGCATGCTGACCTATTCCCATGTGGTCCCGGGGATGTGGTATTCGGTATCCGCCACCAACGCCGCCGCCCGCTGTCACCGCTGGTTCCGCGACCTGCTGGGCATAGCGTCCGGAGACGGCCGGTCGGCATTCACGGAAATGAACGAACTGGCCGCGCAGTCGCCGCCGGGGGCCAACGGGGTGATGTTCCATCCCTACTTGCAGGGGGAGCGTTCGCCGTACTGGGACCCGAAACTGCGGGCGAGTTTCACCGGGGTCTCCATCGCCTCGGGGCGAGGCGACTTCATCCGGGCGGTGCTGGAGGGAGTGGCGTACTCCCTGCTGGACTGCAAGGGCCAGATCGACCGGGCGGGTCTGCCGGTCAAGCGGATTTTTCTCATCGGCGGCGGCGCCCGCGGCGCGCTGTGGAGCACGATCGTGACCGATGTTTTCGGCCTGCCGGTGCAGGTCCCGACACCGGCGGACGCGTCGTTCGGCACGGCGCTGCTGGCCGGGACCGGGATCGGGATGTTCCCGGACAGCGTGACGGCGGTGCGGCGGTGTCTGCACGTGGAGCGGGAGTTGGAACCCGATCCGGAGCGGCATGGATTCTACCGGGAACAGTTCCGAATCTACCGCAAGATCCACGACGTGCTCGCACCCGTTTATCAAATGACAACCAACTCGTAACGAAAACCCCAAACAAGGAGGAAATTGCCAATGCTGGTAAAAAAGAGCAGTTACATGTACGAAATGATTCGTACGGAATTGACCGATGCCATCGGAGCGGAGTACGTCTGCACCTGCGATGACGACCGCCTCGGGCACTCCATCGACTACTACTGGATCCCCGAAATGTGGCACGACCGCGGCATGGAAACGCCGAAGCCGGACTTCATCGTCCATCCCGGCAGCGCCGAGGATGTGGCCAAAGTCATGAAAATCGCCAATCAGTACCGCATCCCGGTGACGCCGTGGGGCGGCGGTTCCGGTTCGCAGGGCGGCGCGCTGCCGGTCTACGAGGGGATCATCCTCGACATGAAGCGGATGAATAAGATCGTCAAAATCGACAAAACGGCGCTCACCGTCACCTGTCAGACCGGCATCATCGCCCGGCATCTGGAGTGGCAGTGCAACAAGCATGGCGTTTCGACCATGCATCTGCCGGCGTCGATCGCCTGCGCCACCATCGGCGGCTTTCTCGCGCACCGGGGCACCGGGGTGCTCTCCACGAAGTACGGCAAGATCGAAGACATGGTCATGTCGCTGGAAGTGGTGACGCCCACCGGAGAGATCATCCGGACGCTTCCCGTGCCGCGCCATGCGTCGGGACCGGACCTCACGATGCTTTTCCTCGGCAGCGAAGGGACGCTGGGAGTCATTACCGAAGTGACGCTCAAGATCCACCCGATGCCGGAAGCGCGGGAATTCCGGGCTTACGTGTTTCCCGATTTCCACACCGCGATGAGCGCGGGCGCCGAATTGATGCGCAGCCGTCTCCAGCCCTGCGCGATGCGGCTCTACGATGAAACCGAAACGCTGACCTACGTCAGCAAGGTTTTCGGCAAGACGCTGGACAAGGGCGCCTATCTGGTCTTCGGATTCGACGGGCGGAAAGAGATTGTCGATCTGCAGATGAAGTACGCGCGGCAGATCATGGAAGAACAGTTCCACGGCGAGGACTACGGCAGTCAGGGCGGCATGGACTGGTGGAAAAACAAGTACAAATTCTTCTATCCCGGCTTCATGTTCCACATTCCGCAGGCGTTCGGGACGCTGGATACGGTGGCGACGTTCTCCGACATCGAAAACGTCTACTGGGGCATGAAGAACGTGGTCCGGGAAAACTTCCCGCAGGCCCGGTTCATCGGACACTTCTCCCACTGGTACGAGTGGGGATGCATGCTCTACGCCCGGTTCATTTTCGAGGAGAAGGACGTGCCGAAAGACCCCCGCGAAGCCGCGGCGCTCTACAACCGCGTCTGGGATCTGGCGATCCGCGCGGCCATCGCCAACGGCGGCGTCATCAACGAACATCACGGCGTCGGACTGAAACTCGGCCGCTTCGTGAAAGACCTGTACGGCCCGGCCATGCCGGTCCTCGAAGGAATCAAAAAACAACTTGACCCCAACAACATCATGAATCCCGGCAAGATGGGTTTCAAAGGACTCTGATCATGAATATTGACAATTGTCTCGATGCAGTCAAAAACTGTCGCTTCTGCTTCATGTGCCGTCACCTTTCGGCCGTCGGCAACGTCACATTCACCGAGGCGGACACGCCCCGTGTCCGCGCCGTCATGATCTACGGTGCGATGATGCACCCCGAGTGGTGGAGCAATCCGGAGTACATCGACATGCTCTACCGCGCCGACCTGAGCCGGAACTGCGCGCACCACTGCGTCAATCATTACGATGAAAACGCGTTGCTCATCGCCGCCCGCACCGACGTCGTGGCAAAGGGCTTCGCGCCCGCCGCCGTCCGGGCGCTCCGGGAGGAACTGATCTCCGGCGAAACATGGCAGGTCTCCGGGAGCGGCGACGTGCTTTATTTCGTCGATCCCTACACCGCCGAAGCGAAAATCGACGGGGTTTTCGACGCGATCATGAGGAAGGCCGGGAAAAACTACGTCGCGGTGCGCGGCGGATGCATCGGCCGCGCCCTCAAGGTGCTGGGCTTTGCCGACGACGCGAAACAGGCGCTGGAGAAATTCGCCGCCGTGGTGCGCGGGACCGGCGCGAAAACGCTGGTGGTCTCCAACCCGGCCGCGTATGAAGCGCTGAAAAACGATGCGAAAGCATTCGGGATCGATCTGCCGGCGACGGTCATGCACACCTCGGAATACCTGCTGACGCTGGATCTGCCGACGACCCGGGCGGCGGGCAAACTCTACTATCTGGAGAGCGACTACCTGCGGAACTACAACGATCTGCCCTTCCCCCACGAACTGCTGAAGCGTCTCGGCGCGGAGGAACAGCACTTCGGCGCCGACCGCGACTGGCTGGGCGTGCCGGATCAGCAGGAGTCCTTCACCTGCGGCGAGGGTGCGGTGGTACTGCCGAAACTCTATCCGGAACTGGTGAAAAAACTGGCCGCCTACGTCGAAAAACAGGCGGACGATCCGGCCGCGGACCGGATCGTCACCGCGTCGCCCTACACGAAACTCTGCCTTGCGAAATACACCTCGCTTCAGGTGGTGACGCTGGAAGAACTGACCGCCGGGGTGCTGTGATGGCACTGGTCGACATGCGCGAAATGCTCGCCGCCGCCCGCGGGGAACACCGGGCGGTGGGGGCGTTCAACGTCGCCAATTACGAGACCGCCCGGGCCGTGCTGATGGCCGCGGAGCGGGAACGGCAGCCGGTCATCATCCAGATGTACATGCGGCTTTTCGACTCCGAAAAAGCCTGCGACCTCATCGGCATGCTGCACCGGCTGGCCCATCGTTCCGCGCTGCCGGTGGCGGTCCACCTGGACCACGGCAACACGATCCGGCAGGTCAAGGACGCGCTGGCGTGGGGCTGCACCTCGGTCATGTACGACGGTTCCCGCTCGCCTCTGGCCGAAAACATCCGGGACACCGCGTTCTGCGCGCAATACGCCAGGAATTTCGGGGCCTCGGCGGAGGGGGAGATCGGGCATGTGGCGCAGGGCGACGACACCGCGCTGACCGATGTCTCCGAAGCGGTGGAATTCGCCCGGGCGACCGGGGTGGACGCGCTGGCCGTTTCCATCGGCACGGCCCACGGTTACTACAAGCAGGCGCCCAAACTGGACATCGACCGGTGCCGGGCCATCGCGGAAGCGCTTCCGGAGGTGCCGCTGGTGCTTCACGGGGGTTCCGGGACGCCGCTGGCGGACGTGCGCCGGGCGATTCAGGCGGGCATCGCCAAAGTCAACATCGCCACCGAATATCAGGACACCTATCTGAAAAGTTGTCGGAAGGAACTGGAGAAACTGGACGGGAAATTCCTGCCGGTGGACAAGTTCTTCGACCCGGTGGTGGAAGCGTGCGCGGAGCACGCGGCCCGGCTCATCCGCTTTTTCGCCGGGAAGTAACATTCGTCCGCAGGGAAACAGCCGTTTCCCGGCGGTTTTTCTTTCCTTGCGCGGCGGCCGACGACTTGGTCAGCACTCCAGCGCGCCGACCAGGTCTTTCACCGAAGCAAAGCCGTGGCGGTCCAGATAGGCGTCGATAAAGTCGATGACCTCCAGCGGAGCAGCGGGATCGACGAAATTGGCCGTCCCCACCGCCACCGCCGACGCCCCGGCGAGGAGAAACTCCACCGCGTCCGCGCCGCAGACGATGCCGCCCATGCCGATGATGGGAATTTTCACCGCTCGGTACACGTCGCGCACCATTTTCACCGCCACCGGCTTCACCGCCGGACCGGAGAGGCCGCCGGTGACGTTGGCCAGTTTCGGACGGCGGGTCTCGATGTCGATGGCCATGGCCGCCAGCGTGTTGATGAGGGAAACCGCGTCACTGCCGCAACTTTCGGCGATGCGGGCGAATTCCGCGATGCTGGTGACATTGGGACTGAGTTTGGTGATCAGCGGCAGTTTCGTCGCGTTTCTCACGGCGGAGATGACCTGTTCCGCCAGTTTCGGATCGGTGCCGAACGCCGCGCCTCCCGCCTTGACGTTGGGACAGGAGATGTTGATCTCCAGCGCGGTGAGGTCGGCGGCCGCTTCCGCTTCCAGTTTCGCGGCCACTTCCGCGTACTCCTCGGGGGTTTTGCCCCAGATGTTGACGATCACCCGCGCTCCGGTGCGGCGCAGTCCGGGCAAATAATGTTCGTCATGAAGAAACTTCTCCACCCCGGGCCCCTGAAGTCCGATGGCGTTGAGCATCCCCCCCGTGACCTCCGCCACCCGGGGGGTGGGATTGCCGTCGGACGGGACCATGCGAATGCCTTTGACCACCACCGCGCCGAGGCGGGAAATATCGTAAAAGTTGGCGTATTCCATGCCGTACCCGAAGGTGCCGGAAGCGGTCATCACCGGGTTGGGCAATTGAAATTTGCCGAAATCGACTTGCAGATTCGCCATTTTTCCTTCACTCCGTGTAAACGTCGGCCAGTCGGAACACCGGTCCGTCGGTGCAACTGCGGGCGTACATCCATTCGCCGGGCCGGGCCGGGTCGTTGACCTTGACCACGCAGCCGAAGCAGGCGCCGACGCCGCAGCACATGATCTGATCGACGCTCAGTTCGCCGTCCCAGCCGTTGGTCCGCATCAGTTTGGCCAGCGCCATGAGCATCGGATGCGGCCCGCAGGCGTAGAAGAACAACTTCCGCCCCGGATGTTCCGCCGTCAGCGGGGCGATGAGGTCCGTCACCCGGCCCCGGATCCCGGCGGAGCCGTCATCCGTGGCGATCCGCACCTCGAACCCGGCGGCGGCGTACTCGTCGGTCAGCAGCAGATCGGCCCGGCTCCGGGCGCCCAGCAGCAGCACCCCCCCGCCGAACCGGGTCAGCATATACGTGGCCGCCGCGCCGTAGCCGCCGCAGACCGCCACCGGCAGCACGTCCGGCGCGGGCGCGGAGAATCCCCTGCCGCACGGACCGAGCATGTCGCAGACACTGCCCGCGGGCAGATGCGACAGATTGGCGGTCCCGGCGCCCACGACTTTGTAGATCAGCGTGATCCGGCCGTTTTCCGCGTTGTGGATGCTGAAAGGACGGCGCAGGATGTGGTCGCCCCGCCGGTCGATCCGCACGTGAACGAACTGCCCCGGACGGGCCCCCGCCGCCGCTTCCGGCGCGTCGAACACCGCCCGGAAGTAGTCGCCGTGCATGCGGGTGTTGGAAATGATCTTTGCTTCGGACATGGTGTTTCCCCTATTCCGCCAGATACGGATTGTGTTTGCGTTCAAAGGCCACGGTGGTCTCTCCGCCGTGACCGGGATAAACGGTCAGTTCCGGCGGCAGGGTGAGAATCTTTTCGGTGATCGACTTCATCAGCGTGGTGTAATCGCCGCCGGGCAGATCGGTGCGACCGATGGAGCCGCAGAAAATCGTGTCCCCCGCCAGCAGAAATTTCTCCGCCCCGTCCGCGAAAAGGAACCCGCTGCCGCCGGGAGAGTGCCCCGGCAACTCCAGCACGGTACAGCGGGAGATCGGAGCGATCGGCACGACCGGCGGCAGATCGGCCGGCGCGGCATAGTACGGTTCGATAGCGTTGTCCGGCGAATGGTAGATGGCGAAATCCCCCGGATTCAACTCCGCCTGCTTCACCCCCAGCGCCCGGGCCACGGCGCCGACGCCCGAGATGTGGTCCACATGGGCGTGGGTCAGCAGGATCCTCGCGGCGGCGAAGGGGAACTTCCGGGCGGCGGCAACGACCTTCTCCGCTTCCGCGCCGGGATCGACGATGAAAAGTTCCGCCGTCTCCGGCATGAACACCAGCGCGCAGTTCACGGCGAACGGGCCCACCGGCAAAATTTTCAATTCCATGCTCTCACCTCACTTGACGGTAAACAACAGCGATTCAACGGCGGGGGACCCGAAATAACGGTCCGTTGCCATTCGTTTTTCATACTCTCCGGGGGTCAGAATTTTCTCCGGCGCGGTAAATTGCCGCCGGATGACCGCCCGCCCCCGGGCGGACCCCGGTTCGCCCGCGTCCGGGGAGCGCAGACGCCATGTTTCCGGAAACGTCACCGTGTACTCGCAACTCCGCTCCGCCGCGTGCGAATGGTACGGCAGTTTCCGCCGGGCCCCGGGGGTCGCGGCGGCGCGCCGGAGCATCCCGAATCCCGGCAAAGGACAGCGGACGAAATCCCCGCCGCGCCGGGCGTATCCGGGCAGGCGCAACTTCAACGTCACCCGCCCCGGATAACCGGAAAAATCCGCCGCCGCCGAAACGATCTCCGCATCGGGCGCGACCGCGGATGCCAGCGCTTCAAAGTGCCGCCGCCGCGTCTCCGCGGTGAACCGGGCAAACCGCTCCGCCTCGCCTTCAAAATCATTGCCCCGGTACTCCCGAACCAGCGTCGCCGTCACGTCCCCGTCGGGCCGAATGGTCATCGCGCCCCGGAGCGAGACCCCGTCGGGCCGGGCCGGGGTCAGCACTTCCCGCATCCCGGCACTGTTCAGCAGCGGACGTCCCGCGCCGCGAACCGCTCCCAGCGCGCCGTGCAGTCCGATGGCGTTGAGGAAGTATCCCGGATGTTCCGGCAGGGCCAGCAGGACGGAGGTCCACTCCGGCGCAAGCGGCCGTCCGGTCAAATCCACCCGGTCGGCGGCAAAGACGAACTCGTACCGGATCCCCGCCGCTTTCAGCAGCGCCGCCAGCAGGATCGCCCGGTCCGCGGAGGAACCGTAGCCGTCGGCCAGCGTTGCCTGCGGCGCGGACAAACGGTCGGGAAGTTGAAACTCCAGCGGATAGTCCACCGCCCGGACCCGGGCGGAAACATATTTGCGGATCGCGTCCGCCGCCGCCAGATCGCTCTTTCCGGCGGTGATCTCCCGGGCCGTTTCCGCGACCCGGACATCCGCCGCCGCGACCTGGGCGTTCAAAGCCCGCGTCCACGCGGCGTGATCGGGCGCGGCCGCCGCCAGCACCCCGGGCGCGAAATCCGCCAGAGGGGGCGCTCCGGCCTCCCGGCGAATGGCCGGCTGATCGACGGCGGTGAACGTGAGGGTCGAACCGGTCGCGGTCCGCTCCTCGCGTCTCCGCACCGCGGGGTCCGCGGGCAAATCCCACCGCACCTGCCGCAAATCGCCGGCGAACGTGATCTCCCGCAGCCGGGCCGGAGTATGGGTGCGGAAGAGGAATCGATGCCGGAATCCCGCCCGCTTCCGGTACTGCCGGACCACGATATACTCCACCACGCTGCCGATCTTCACTCCGGGAAAACTGGCCACGGCGATCTTGAGCCGGGGGTAGCGGGGCATCGCCGCCGCGCCGGGAGCGTCCATGCGGTTCAGTTCTTTGGCGGAAAGTTCGGTTTTCGTGCCGTCCGGCGCGGTGACGCTTCCCCGGATCTCCACCGTATCCACCCCGTCAAGATAAGGCACACGCAACTCCGCGTGCGCGGCGACCCCGGCGTAATTGAGGATTTTTCGCCTGACCGCGGTCGTCACATCCCAGGCGCGGGCATCGTGGACCGTGCATGTCTCCCGATGCTCCAGCAGCAGCGAATCCGCGTCCGCCGAAGTCAATTCCGGCGCCAGCAACGGCAGAGCGCGACCGGCGGCGGCGACTTGGGCCAAAGCCTCCTTCAGCGCCGGATAATCCGCCGGAGCGACGCGCATGGCATCGATGGCGAAACGGCTCTCCATCGTCACCGCGCGTCCGTCCCGCCGCCAGTCGGACCGGAACCGGAACACCCCCTCGCGCTCGCACCGGACGCTCTCCGGCAGCGCGGCGGCCTTTTCGGTATCCGGCAGATGAAGCGTGAGTTGCTCCCGTACCGCCCGGGGCATCGTCCGCAGCGGGAAACGCCTCCGGTTCAGCGCGGCGGCCTGATACAGTGAATCCAGCAGCCCAAGACTTCGCGCCAGTTGCGGCAGCGCCGGGAGCCGCACCCCGGGCAGTTCCCCGGCGGGAGCGGGGGCGGAAAACTCCAGCGAGACCTCCAGCGGACGGCTCATGTCCCGGATCGCCTCCGGGCGGACGACAACGGACTTGAGCCGCGCTCCGGGCAGTTCGCGGCGGAGCCGGGCGGTGAAAAAGTTCCGGATCTCCGCACCGCTCCATTCGGCAAACGCGCTCCGGTAGGCCTGATCATAGAATCCGGTGAAACTCGCGTCGATCCGTCCGGTCAACTCCCCGGAGGCGTCCAGCGCCGCGTCGGTGGCAATGGCGAGCAGGTTCTTCTCCGCCGGGGTCGGCGGCGCGGTGCGGAGCGTTTCACCCTCCGGCCGGGCCACCAGATAACTCTCACCGGCCAGATAGGAGGGAAACCATTCGCTCACCGTTTCGGAAGTCGGGTCCATCAGCACGTACTCTCCGCCGATCACGGCGGCGACGATGGCGTGGTTGAAATAGATGTTGGGGACTTCGGCGTCCTTGGGCGTCCCGGCCATGAACAGCACCATGTGGGCTTCCGTCCCGGCCAGTCGGAGCATGGCCGCGAGCAGCGCCGCCTTGTCCCGGCAGACCCCGTGGCCGCGGTCGAACGTCGATGCGGCGTCGTGAGGCTCGTACCCCGGAGCCTGCTCCTCGTCGGTGATCCCGGTGTACCGGACCTCCTGCGAAACGAAGCGGAACAGCGCGTCGATCCGCTCGGTCTCCGTCTTCTTCCCGGCGGTAAGTTCCGCGACTTTCCGCCGCATGGCGTCGTTGACCGCGGCCAGCCGGGGAGCGCAGAGCCGATCATACCAGCGGGAGATATCCCGCCACTCCTTCACCGTGCTGACCAAAACCCGCTGACAGCAAGTATGAAGCGTCGGCATCGCCGGTTCCGGGAATGCCTGCGGCACTTCGCGCGCTGTCCAGTGGTAGAGAATGCGGCCGTCCGCGCGGCGTTCGGTGAAATCCAGCGTGCCGGGGATCCCGTCCTTGACCGCGATGGAGCGCAGCGGTTTGCCCTCCGGCGCGTCCACGGTGTATTCGTAATCCAGGATCGGGAAATCCGCCTGCAGGACGCAGATGTCGCTCCATTCGCCGGGGATCCGGGCTTTCACCGTGCGCCGCCGGGTGACGACCTCCAGTGTGTCTCCGACCTCCAGATCGGGGACGCGCAGCACCAACTGCCGGTGAGCGGGATCGTAGATCCGGGAGTTCATCTGTTCCGGGTCGATGCCGATTTTCGTCAGCGCCCCCGGGTCCGGTTCGATCCGTCTCCCGTCGGGTTTGGTGATCGCCAGACCGGTGACCTCCAGCGTCCCGTAAGCGGAGTTGAACCCCATCTCCAGTTGGCGCATCTCCAGCAGTCCGGCGTAGTTCATGATCCGATAGGAACACTCGTCCACCGTCTCGGAGGTCCCGTCGGCCTCATAGCGGGTGTATTCCCGGTCTTTGAGGAGGATCACCGCCGCGTCCGGGAAGCGGTCGGCGTAAGCCTGTACGCCGATCGTCAGCGTCAGCAGCACCCACAGCAGAAATCGTTTCATCGCCATTGCGTCTTTCCTTCCGATACCGGCAGAAAAGATACACCCGAAGCGGCGCTTTATCAAGCCTTTTCCCCACATTTTGCCGAAATACCCCGCGAATCCCCGCGCTTCCCGGCTTTCGGATTTGATTTTTCACCCTTGAGCGGTTATATTTACAACTTGTCGGAAATTTTTACATCGCGGAAACGCGTGGAAGGAGAAAAAATGGGACAGCAGCATAACAAGATCGAGAAACGCAACCGCCGCAAAGCCTATCTGGCCCGGGTGCGGGAGCGCATCAAAGCCCAGATCAAGAAGTGATCGCACCGCGTTTGCGGGCCGCTGATCACACCCCGCCGACGAAGCCGAGACCCGGCTTCGTCCGGCCGGATAACGAAGCGGTTCCCGCCTTCCCTGCATACGGGAAGCGGGCGCGGGAGGAGTCATCATGGAAATGCGGATCGGCGAAGGGTTCGACGTGCATCGTTTCGCCCCGGACCGGGAACTCGTGCTCTGTGGAGTGAAAATCCCCGCCGACGCGGGTCTGCTGGGCCACAGCGACGCGGATGTCGCCCTGCACGCGCTCATGGACGCGCTGCTCGGCGCGGCGGCGCTGGGCGACATCGGGATGCACTTCCCGGACACCGACCCGGCATACCGGGGCGCGGACAGCGCGGAACTGCTTCGCCGGGTGCTGAGACTGCCGAAACTTGCCGCCGCCCGACTCATGAACTGCGACCTCACCATCATCGCCCAGAAACCGAAACTCGCCCCCTATCGGGAAGCGATGCGCCGCCGGATCGCGGAGATCGCCGGCTGGGAATTGGACCGGGTCTCGGTCAAATTCACCACCACGGAAAAACTGGGGTTCACCGGGCGCGGCGAGGGCATCGCCGCCGCCGCGGTAGTCCTGCTGGAGAACAGGGAATGAACCCGGATCTCGCGGATGTCGTACTGCTTGACGCGCTGACCGGCCGCATCGCCGTGTGCGCGGCGGCCGCCTTGCCGGAACTGAACGGGAGTTGGATGCTGACCCTCGACGGCCGCCGCGCCGCCGGAGGATCATTCCGGTGCGGCGCACCGGCGGCGGGAGAACGCCGCGAAATTCCGCTCTCGGTGGACATCCCTCCGACTTATCCGGGCGAACGCATCGAACTGCATGTCTCGCTGAATGCCGGTCCCCGTGTCGTGTCCTGGACGTTTCCCCTGCCGACCTACCGCCGAAAACCGTTTCCGCCGGGACCGGAACACACCGTCGGGATCCGGTCCGACGCGACGCAGGCCATCATCTCCGGCGGCAAACTGGCGGCGGTCGTTACCGCCTCCGGGCTGCGGGAACTGCGGCACAAGGGCGTTCCGCTGATCGCGTCCGCCATGCGGATGCAACTGTGGCGCTCCGAAAAGGAACTGCCGGAATCGCTCGCGGAACTGCCCCGAATGCGGGTCAGTCCCGACCGTTTCGGCGCGACCCCGGATTGCGTGGAATGTCACGCGTTGATCCTGCCGCGCCGAATGGATTGGGATGAACTGGAATTCACCCAGCGTTTCACCCCGCTGACTGCCGGGGCCATCCGCTGCGAATTCGAGTTCGTGGTCCCGGATTCCTTCGCCGGGATCCCGCAGTTGGCGGTGGGATTCACCCCGGAAGCGGGACTGACGCGCGCCCGGTACTTCTCCGCCGCGCCGTCGGGATTCTCCGAATCGGACGCCCCCGCGGGCCGCACCGATTTCGCCGCCTGGACCGACGCTCACGGGGCGGGACTGCTCGCCGCCTCCGCCGGGATGCCGCTGATCGTGCGGACTTCGCCGGACGAATCCGCTCGCGTTGAGTTCGTCTGCCGAACGGCGGAGGACGGTCCCATCGCCGCCGGACGCTTCCGCATGGCGCTGATCCTGGCCCCGCTGACGCAGGACGACGACCCCGTTCCGCTCGCCCGGCGACTCCAACAGGGCTGAGTTGACGGCTTCAGTTGCCGATCATTTCCCCGTAGGGATTGAGTTCCCACGCACCGGGAGAGTTCTGAGGGATGGGACTCATGCCGTTTCGCTCCAATTCGGTGCATCCGGCACTCAGCGCGGCATACAAAAACGCCGCTGTCGCAATGACAACGGCGGAAATCCTGAATCGATCCTTTTTCACTTCGTCAGCGTCTCGAAAAGGGAGTAGGCATTCATCTCCATCACCTGAAACGTGATGGTCGCTGCCACCGCGATCAGCGCGGCGATAACGATGCCGGTATAGAATTTGACAAGCATAACGGACCCTCCGACTTACTTGGCCGCCTTGTAAATGATCTTGTCGCCGACCTTGATCGCGCCGACTTTGTCCATCGGGATGTTGGCGGTGGATTCCTTCTCCCCCACCTTGTCCAGCGTCACCGCCGCGACGAACTCATCCTCGTCTCCGCGCACCACGGCCAATTCCACGCCGGACTCCAGCCCGAGGTTGATGTCGACCTGCTTGTTGCCGGCCTGCTGGTAGACCACGCTGTCGGAACCGAGGTCGATCACGATGTAACCGTACTCCCCGGAAACCTTGGTGACCTTGCCGGTCAGGTGGACGCGAGCCTCTTTGGAACCCTTCTTCCACAGGGCGAACGGCTCCTCCGGAGCGATGCCGAGGGCGCGTTTGAGTTCCTTGATCTGATAATCCCGGTCCGCCACGGTGCGGTTGATCTCGACGATCTTCTTATCCCGCTCCGCGATGGTGTTCTTCTGCTGATAGATGGTCCGGCTGGCGGTGTCGAGTTGCCGACGGATCTCGTCCACCTCGCCGAGTTTCCGGTTGACCGCGCTGTAGACCGCCTGTCCCTCCCGGGTGCTGTTGGCGTCGCTGCTCATCCGGGAAGCGCCGACCCTCCCGGCAATGCTGTTGAGGGCGTTCCTGTAACCGTCGCGGGCCCGGACCGCGTAATCCACCGGCTCAAGCCCGGAAGCATCGCCCCGGTTGAGTTTGCTGACATCCACGTCGATGATCCGGCGCAGCGCGCTGTAGATCCGGTTGCGGTTGTCGATGGTGGCGGCCGCGGCACGCTTGACCTTATCCAACTGTTCGTCATACGAACTGAACGACTTCAGATCCGCCGCGTTGACTCCGGCGTTGTTCCGGCGGCCCACCTCGGCCAGCGCCTCGGCCAGCGCGTCCCGCTGGGCGACCAGCGCCCTGCTCTGCTTCTGCAGCCCGGAGAGGGTTTTATTCATGCGGTCGGAAGCATACGTCTTATGGGAGAGTTTCTCCGAGGTCAACTCCTTGGCGGCAGAGGTGCCGCTGCCTTTATCCATCGTCACGGCGCTGGCGTGGACCGCGTCGGACAACTGCGCCCAGCCGCCTACCAGCGCCACACGCTTCTCGTAGAGGAAGTAGGAGAATACCGCACTGACCGCCGCTGCGATGAGCACCAGCACACTGAGAATGATGTTGGCTACTTTCATTTAACACTGCACCTTGATTTAGTTGATATGCCCCGCATACCCGTTTTTCGCTTCAAACACAATGCACACATATAAAATCTACACACCGAACCGCAAGTTGTCAAATCCGGAATGCGTTTTTTTTGCGAAAAAAAACGATTTTCACCCCGGAAACGCCGCCGGATCCGGTCAGACCATGAATCTCACGCCCGGCAGTTCCCCCATTTTCGCGGCCAGTTCCCGAGCCTGTTCCAGCGATTCGACCCCGCACTCCGCCCGGACGGTCCGGTACTTGCCGCCGGCGGAACTCTCCCCCCGGGTCAGCGCGAACTCCACGCCCGCCGCCGCGCCCAGCGTCCGCAACTCCGCCTCGGTCGTCTCCAGCGCCCCGGCGTAAACGAACAGCCGGAACTCCCACCGGCGGGGGAACTGCAATGCCCGCGACCCGGTCATGATCACGCCTTCCAGTAAGGGGATATTTCCCGCAATCGGGCGATAATCGGCGGCAGTTTCTCCGCCACGAAGTCCAGTTCTTCCTCCGTGTTGTAGCGGGAAAGGCTGAACCGCACCGTCCCGTGGGCCGCGCTGTACGGGATCCCCATGGCCCGGAGGACGTGGGAAGGTTCCAGACTGCCCGTGGTGCAGGCCGAGCCGCTGCTGGCGCAAATACCGAAAACATCCAGCAGCATCAGGATGCTTTCGCCCTCGATGCACTCGAAACTGACGGAACTGGTTCCCGGCAGACGGTTCTCCAGATCCCCGTTGACGCGGATGCGGGGGATCGTCGCCAGCAGTTTGGCCTCGAAGCCGTCCCGCAGCGCGCGCAATTGGCGGTTTTCCGCCTCCAGACCGGAGCGGGCCAGTTCGCAGGCTTTGCCCAGTCCGATGATGGAAGCCACATTTTCGGTGCCGCCCCGCCGCATCCTTTCCTGATGGCCGCCGCAGATCAGCGGAGCAAAGGGGATCCCCCGCCGGATGTAGAGCGCCCCCACGCCTTTGGGCGCATGGAGTTTGTGGCCGGAGATGCTGAGGAAATCCGCCCCGCACTCCGCCGCATTCACCGGCACCTTGCCGGCGGCCTGCACCGCGTCGGTGTGGAAATATGCGCCCCGGGCATGGGCGACGGCCGCGATCTCCTTCACCGGAAAGATCGTTCCCGTTTCGTTGTTGCCCCACATGGCCGAGACCACGGCGGTGTTGTCATCCACGGCGGCGGCCAGTTTTTCCATGTCCAGCCGTCCCCGGCCGTCCACCGGGACTTTTTCCACGATGAAGTCCCGGGCGGCCAGTTCCTCGCAGTAGTGGAGCACCGCCGGATGCTCCACCGCGGTGGTGACGATCTTGCGGCGTTCCGGCAGCGCTCGCAGCGCCGCGTGGATGGCCGCGTTGTCGCCCTCGGTCCCGCAACTGGTGAATATGATCTCCGTGGCGTTGCCGTCCCGATCCCGGTACTCCGCGCCCAGCAGTTCCGCCACCTGCCGCCGGGCCGCTTCGATATGCGCGGCGACCTGACCGCCGAAGCGGTGAATGCTGGACGGATTGCCGTACAACTCGCCGAAATAGGGAAGCATCGCCTCGACCACTTCGGGCGCGACCCGGGTGGTGGCGTTGTTGTCCAGATAAATGACCCTGTGCTCCATCGCCGCCCCTCACAGAGTCTTCACCGCCGCGTCGATCAGCGCCTGCGCCGCCTCCGGCGACGGGGAATCGACCGCGGGCATGACTTCGTAACCGCCCCGGGGGAAGCACTCTTTCATCGGGACGTAACCGGAGACCGACTGCGCCAGGGACGCGACGAACGTGTACCGGAACGGCGACTGCGCCTTGATCGCCCGGCTGATGCCGTTGAAAGGCTCGCCCGGCAGGGAAACGATCGCCAGCGTTTTGCCGAATTTCAGCGCGGTGATCCGCCCTTCGTGGGAATCCACGCTCTTGGTGTGGCAGTCCAGCGCGCGCTGGGCGAAATAACGCAGTGCCGCCGGGACCTTGTTGGCCAGGTCCTGACTTTCGAAATCGCCTTCCTTGGGAATGTCCGGCACGGTTTGCAGGATATGCTCGGCCTCGGCCACCTCCTCCGGCGTGAGTTTGCGGTGGGGAATGGTCACCGCGGTCTCGCCGACGGTGATCTCTCCGTCCGGCAGTTTCTCCAATTTGTCCAGCGCGTCCAGCACGATGGCGGCGTAGCCCCGGCCGATGCGGTTGGCCTCTTTGATGCTGGTCTGGCCGATCTTCTGGTGGAAGTCGAAGTGGTTGACGTCGCCGGAAGCATCGTCGATGACGATGACCGGCAGACCGCACTTCAATTCGTGCTGGACCGCCCGGGCGAGGCACCCGTACCAGTCGGCGGAGACCAGATCGCCTCCGATGGTGTCACCGTGGTTGACGATATTGCAGACCAGCGCGGCAGGCCGGCCGTTCTGAATGACCTTGAGAATGCCGATGGTGCGGTCGAAGTCGCTCTCCGGCCGGTCGATCTCGGGATTGCACCAGCCGGGATTGGTGACGATCGCGCCGCTTTTCATCCAGTAGCGGCGGACGAAGCCGAAGGGATTGTTGTAAACGGTCCCGACCTCAATCTCGCCCGGCAGCAGGTTCATCACCGCCCGCTCCAGCGCCCGCACCGCGGCGGCGGCCGTCTCCTCGAAAGCGTACCGCACCCTTTCGTCATTTTCCAGACCGTCGCCGCGAAATTCCGGCCCGGTATGGGTATGGGTGGCGCAGATGATCAGCCGGTCGTGAAATCCGGCGCCGAATTTTTCGGTAATCCGCCGCTTCAATTCCTTGAACAGCGCCTCGCACACGGAGCAGAGGTCGAACGTCAGCAGTCCGCACCGGCTGCCGTCCGAATCGAAGATCAGCGCCTTGACGTAAAGATCGTCGTACATGCCGACGTTGGGCCGCTTGTTCATGTAGCCGGCCAGACCGACCCCCGCGGGCGGGGTGATGATCTCCTGTGCGAATCCTATTCTGTACATAATGAAATCCTCCTTGCGATTTGCGGATCGAAACTCTTATTCACTGTGCAGACGCAGATAGTGCCCCCGGGTCTCCGGCAGGAGAAACGCCGCGCCCAGCGAAAGGGCGGCGATGACCGTCACCGCCGCAAACACCGTGAGATACGCCGTCTGCGAATAGATCATGACGCCGTCGGACATTCTCCCGCCGATCTGCCGCAGCACCCCGCCGGCGACGGGAGCGAAAACCGCCACGGCCAGATACCCCAGCATGTTGCCCAGCGCGGTGGTCTGGGTGAGGCCGTCCCGGGAATTGAGTTCCTGCATCACCATGGTGAAAAGCGGCGGCGCGCCCGCACCCACGGCGAACCCCAGATAGACGATCACGAAAAACCACCCCGGCAGACGGAACAGAATGCCGCAGGTCATCAGCAGTGAATTGACGAAACACAGTCCGGCCGCCCCGATAAGCAGCGGGCGGCGGCGGTTGCCGGTGAATTGAAACATGGTCCGGGTATTCAGCATGACGAACATGCAGACCAGTGTCATGGCGAACGTCACTCCGGCGGCGGTCGTCGGCTTCATTTTCGGGAAGTCCATGAGAAATTTCTCTCCGAACACCGTCTGAATGGTGAAATAGACGCTGAAATTCACCGCCGCGCAGAAGTTCACCAGCCAGGTGTAGCCGTTGGTCAGCGTGTGCCGGAGGGGTGCGAAGGAGAACTTCCGCTCCGGCACCGGCGGCATCGGCACTCCGGCTTTGGCGACGAGAAACGCCAGATAGAAGACCAGCGCGAGCATCCCCGCTCCGAGCATCACCTGCCGCCACGGGAAGTACTGGCACAGCACGGCGAAGGGGAGTTTCCCGCACAGTCCGCCGCCATAGCCGCAGAAGTAGGCAATGCCGATCATCAGCGCGTACCGCTGACGGCCGAACAACCGGTCCGTCTCCTTGACCAGGCTCAAATACATGGTGCTGGCCCCCAGCCCGGTGAGCGCCCGGCTCAGGCACAGCATCGGGAACGAGGTGCAGAAGGGCATCCACAGCGCCCCGGCGACGAACACCAGCCCGCCGAAGACCACCACCCGCGACCCGCAGTAGCGGTCGATGAACATGCCCGCCGCCAACTGCGGCAGACTGTAGGCGTAGACGAACGCCGCGCCGACGGACGCGACCCGCACCGCGTCGAGCGACATGTCCCGCTGCAGTTCGTTGAAAATCGTCCCCGGCAGCGCGGTCCGCTGAAAGTAACTGGCCGCATAGATCAGCAGCAGCGGAATGAAAAGCCGGAGCGCGTCGTTCCGACGCGGTTTTTCCTCACTCTGATTCACGATAAAAAATTCCCATGTATGATCATCCGTATATTATAGCACCGAACCGCGATTTTTTCAACGGGAAACTTGACAAATCCGGTCCGCTGGGATATCTTTTGACACGGCGGGGAACAGGGAGATCGGAAGTACGATGCGGGACGTTTATCTGGATTGCGCGGCGGCCATGCCGCCGGACCCGGAGGTGCTGGAGTTTTACGCGGCGAAACTGCGGGAGTGCTACGCCAATCAGGAGGCGATCCACGCCATGGCCTACCGGGAACGGCGGCAACTCGGAGAGGCGGAAGCCCGTCTCGCCCGGCTGTTGACCGGCAGCGCGGACGATCCGGTGCTCTGGGGGGCTTCGGCCACGGACCTCTTTCGGATGCTGGCGGCGGTCCCGGGATTCGACCGGACGGCGATCTCGGCGCTGGAACACCCGGCGCTGACGGCGAACTTCCGCGTCAGACCGTACTGCGCGGTCTGGCCGGCGGAGCGGGACGGCCGCATCCGGCCGGTGCCGGAGGAGCGCGCGTTCGACGCGGTGTTTCTGCATCAGGTGCAGAGCGAACTGGGCGTCATTCAGGACCTGGAAACGCTGTTCGCCGCCGCGCCCGGGGCCTGCCGGATGACGGACGCGGTGCAGGCGGCGGGCAAATTGCCGCTTTTCCCCGGTGCCGATGTCTGGGTGATCAGCGGGGTCAAGTTCGGCGCGCCCGGCGGCGCGGCGGCCATCCTCAATGCCCGCGGCCGCTTTGCGGATAAGATCCTCGATCACGCCGCGAAGTTCCGTTCCGAAGCCTACGCCGCCGGGCGGGTCTCCGTCCCGCTGGCGCTGGCACTGGTCCGGGCCGCCGAGATCGCGGAGAGCCGGAGGGAGCGCGAATTTCAGCGGCTGACGGTTCTGCGGCGCCGGATCGTCGCCCGCGCCGCGGCGTGGGGGGTCCGCCCCACGCTGCCCGAAACGGCGGCGACCTCTCCGTACATTCTTGATCTGCTGCTGCCCCATCAGCAGTCCGCCGTCATCGTGCGGGCGCTGTCGGAGGCGGGGATCTATGCCGCGCCGGGCAGCGCCTGCCGCGCCGAAAGCAATACGCCCAGCGCGGCGCTGCTGGCCGTGGGCTGTTCCCGCAACGAGGCGTACCGGGCGCTGCGGTTGAGTTTCGGACCGGGGACCACGGACGCGGATGCGGATTTTTTGCTTGCCGAACTGGAAAAGGCATTGAAAAATTACTGAACCCGGGTTATCTTTTAATCCTGCGTAGAAAAAAGCACCCCGCTTTTCCCGAAAAGGGCGAGGGCCCGGGAAAGGGGGATCTGAAAGGAGTTGCCATGTTGAAACGTTTCGTGATCGCCGCCGTGCTGCTGCTGGCCGCCGCGGGCGATTTGTCCGGCCGGGTCGTCGAGGTCCGGAAAAAAGCGGAAGTCAACCCCACGATCGCCTTTTCCGGCGGCGCCGACGCCGCGCTGAATGCGGAGGTGCGCAACATTCTCGCCGTCTGCGGCTGGTTCGACCCGGCCCCGGCGGGGCGGGAGGCGGACTACGAACTCAGGGTGTCCCCGGATACGGTGCGGTTGTCCCGGGGCGGGAAACCGGCCGGCTCGTGGCGCCTGAAGCGGAATTCCGACCCGCGAAGCACCGCGAAAACCGTGGTGGACACGGTGATCGAACACGTTTTCGCGCAGTTGAAAGTGCGGGGATTCTGTCACTCCCGCATCGCGTTCGGCGCGGAAACTTCGCCGGGCGTGCGCAACATTTTTCTCTGCGACATCGACGGCCGCAACGTCGAACAGATCACCAACTACCGCACCCTCAACGTGGAACCCTGCTGGAGTCCGGACGGACGCACCCTCTGCTTCTCCAAGTACAACGTCGCCGGGATCGACGTCGTGGAGACCACGCTGGCCAAACCACGCCGGAGCCGGATCGTCTCCTCGTTCCGGGGCATCAACACCGGCGCGGCCGTATCGCCGGACGGCAGGTATCTGGCGGTGATCCTCAGCCCGGATCATCAGGTGGACCTTTTCGTGCAGGGGCTGCACCACAAGGAACTGCGGCGGCTGACCAGAGGCATCGCGGTGGAAGCGTCGCCCTGCTGGAGCCCGGACGGTCGGCGTCTGGCCTTCGTCAGCGACCGCCGGGGCGTGCCGCGCATTTTCATCATCGACGCCCGCGGCGGCGGCGAAACGATGCTTCCCGTAATCGACGGCGGGGTGGACGCGGTCACACCCGCGTGGAACCGGGACGGCAAGATCGCCTACGCCTCCCGGCTGCGCTCGACCGGCAACTATGTGCTGGCGGTCCACGACCTCAACAGCGGCGAAAGCCGGGTCGTCACCAAAGGCGGCGGCAACTGGGAATCCCCGGAGTGGGCGGCGGACAACCGGCAGGTGGTCTGCAAACGCACGGTCAACGGCCGCTCCGAACTGTGGATCGTCGATACCCTGACCGGCCGGGAACGGCTGCTGCTGCGCACCGGGGCGAAACTCTACGACCCGGCGTGGTCCCCCTGCGCGCTGCGCTGACCCGGGGGAAACGACGGCGGAGCATCATGTTTGACACCGGGGCTTATTTCGAGTCGCTGGACATGTTCGGCATCCGGCTCGGGCTGGAGGCGGTGACCGAACTGGCCGCCAAAGCGGGCGATCCCTGGAAGCGACTGCGGTTCATCCATCTGGCCGGGACCAACGGCAAGGGTTCCACCGGGGCGATGCTGGAACGGGCGTTCCGGGAGTGCGGATTCGTCACCGGGTTCTACTCCTCGCCCCACCTCATCGACATCCGGGAGCGGTTTCGGATCAACGGCAGGGCGGTCGGGCGTGAAATGTTCGACCGTCTGGGCGCGAAACTGGCCGCCGCCGCCGGAGATGGACACTGCACCTACTTCGAATTCGCCACCGTGCTGGCCATGCTGATTTTCGCGGAGGCCGGGACCGATGTCGTCATCTGGGAGACCGGCATGGGCGGACGGCTGGACGCCACCAACATGGTCACGCCCGAAGCCGCCGTCATCACCAATATCGCGCTGGACCACCAGAAGCATCTCGGCGACACCCTCGGCGCCATCGCCGGGGAAAAGGCGGGCATCCTCAAGCCGGGCATCCCCCTCTTTCACGGCGTACTGCCCCCGGAAGCGGCGGCGGTCATCCGCCGCAGGGCGGCGGAGTTGGCCTGTCCGGTCTTCCCGCCCCGCGCGGAGATCCCGGCGGCGGAGGGTCCGGGAGAAACGGGTTTCACCTACGACGGCCGCCGCATCGTGCTGGGCCTGCCGGGGAAAATGCAGCGGGAGAACTTCCGCATCGTTTACGAGACCCTGCGTTACTTCGCCCCGAAATGGGGCTTCGACATGGACACCGCGCTGGCGGCGCTGGCCCGCGTCCGCTGGCCCGCGAGGTTCCAGCAGATCACGCCCCGGCTGATCGTGGACGGCGGGCACAATCCCGACGGCGTCCGGGCGCTGACCGAAGCGGTCCGCGAACGGTTCCCGCGCGAGAGATTCACCGTCGTCTACGCCGCGTTCGGAGACAAGCACGCGGAGAACTGTCTGCCGTACCTGCGGGAGATCGCGGACAACTTCATTTTCACCTCGGTGGACACCCCGGGGCGGGAGACCTTCACGCCGGAGGCGCTCCTCGAACTGGCGCGCGGCATCCCGGCAGCCGCCGCATCCGACCCGAAAGAAGCGGTGCGTCGGGCCCTCGCCGGACCGCGCCGGGTGATCGTTTCCGGTTCGCTGTATCTGGCCGGGATCGTGCTGACGGAATTTGCCCCGGAAACGGCGTTCGACCTCTGAATCCCCCGCTCAGGGCAGGCGGGGACGGCCCAGCGCGTAGAGGAAGACTCCGAATAAAAGCACCGCCGCGGCCGCCAGCGCCAGCGCGGGCGCGTGCTCCCGGTAGACGGCACTCTGCGGTGCGGTGTGGTCGGTGCGTTCCAGACGGTTGATCTCCGTCATGACCCGGCGCATGCCGGAGGCGTCGGCGGCGGGGAAGTACGTCCCCCCGGTCATGGCGGCCAATTCCCGGAGCAGTTTCTCGTCCAGATCGTTTCCGACCCGGCTCAGACTGCGGCCGAAGGGCGACGAAATCACCGCGTAGGCGTTGTTGCCGCCGATGCCGACGGTGTGAATGATGACCTGAAACTCTTTGGCCGTTTCCGCCGCCGCCTGCGGCGTCAGCCGGTTCTCGGCGGTATTTTCGCCGTCGGTGAAAAGGACCACCACCCGGCGGGGCGAGGCGGAATCCTTCAGCCGCCGCACCGCGCTGCCGATGGGAGAGGCGATCCCGGTGGCGCTGCCCAGTTCCCCCGCCTTGAGGGAATCCAGCCGCTCCAGCAGCAGCGCGTGGTCCAGCGTGGGCGGCACGAAACTGTACGCCAGGTCCGCGAAGCCGATCAGACCGATCCGGTCGTTGGGACGCTCCTTGATGAACCGGCGGATCTCCCGCTTGGCCGTCTCCAGCCGGCTGCCGATGGCGCCGCTCTGCAGTTTGCGGACGAATTCGTCCTCGCTCATGCCGTGCGGCCGATCGAACGACTCCATGGACCCCGACATGTCCAGCGCCAGCACGATGTCCACGCCCCGGGCGCGGATCTTGCGCGTTCCCTCCGGGGTGCGGGGACGGGCCAGCGCCAGCACGGTCAGCGTCAGCGCCGTCAGGACGCAGAGTTGCGGCAAGGAGAGGAAGCGGCGGCGCTTCGCCGCCGCGCGGAACGGCGCGACGCCGGAGACCGTCACCGACGGACGGGGCATGAATCCCATCGCCGCCGCCGCCGCGGGGACCAGAAGAAGCAGCAGTAAAAACCACGGATGCATGAACTGGATCATCGGCGTTCCTCCTTTTCCGCCGTGGCGCGGATCAGTTCCTCCGCCCGGCGCGCCGCCTCCTCGAACGCGGCGCGGTCCGCGCTGGCTTTGGCAAATTTGATCAGGTCCGCCGCCGCGAGAAACCGGCGGAGGAAGTTCCGCTCCTCCTCCGGGAGCGCCGGTTCGTCCCGCAGGGCCGCCATGAACTCCTGCGTGGTCCGGCGGGGCGCGGGCAGTTGAAAGCGGAGTTCCAAGTCGTCGCGCACGATTTCGCACAGCCGGGCAAATCCCGCTTCCGGCACGAATTCCCGGCGCTCGGCCTCCCGCCGCAGCCGCGCGATCGCCGCCAGCGCCCGCGCCCACGGCGGCAACTCCTTCTTCCTGCGGCGGCGGAAGTGGAACACCGCGGCCGCCGCGATCAGAAGCAGTACCGGGATCAGCCAGAACCAATGCCGCCGGCCGAATCCTCCGGCATCCGGCCGCGGCACCGCGTCGGCCAGCAGCAGTTCGGCGCCGGGAACAAGCCCGGCATCCAGTTCGGCGGCGATCTCCGGCAAAGCAACGGCGTGTTCCGGCAGTTTGCGGGCCGAAAACGGTTTCCGCACGGAGAATTTCAGCGCCAGACCGGAAATCTTTCCGGTTTTCAGCACCCGGAATTTTGCGACGAGGTCCCACTCCCGGCGGTTCCAGCGCCACGCGGCGCAACGGCACTCCACGGTCAGCGGGATGATGCCGTTTCCGGTGAGTTCCGGCGCCGCGATCCGCAGATCGGCCGGCAGGGAGACCCTCGCAACCGCGGTGACGGTGTCCCCGGGCTGAAGCGGCGTCGGCGCCGCGATCTCCGCTCGTTCCGGGACCCGGACCGGCCCCGGCGCGAGCAGGGCCGCCGCGACTCCGGACAGCCAGACCAGCGCCGCGCAGAGCGCCAGAACCGATATCCCCCGGATCAACAGTTTTCTGAACATCGCTTCACCTCATCCGCCGCTTGCGTTCCGCGAAAAATCCGATCAGCGGCTTGAGCACGTCCGCGGAACACTCCACCGGGATCCGGTCGACTTTCGCCTGCCGGCAGACGTCGGACTTGGCCGCTTCCGCCGCACGCAACGCGGCGTTGACGCCGGCGCGGTCGCCGGAATACTCCACCAATTCCCCGGTCTCGGCGTCCTCCACCGTCACCGGGCACGCCAGCGGAAAATCCTCCTCCACCGGGTCCAGCAATTCCAACGCGATCACGTCCTGCCGGGAGCGGAGCAGCCGCAGCGACGCGGCGAACTTCTCCGGCGCGATCAAGTCGCTCAGCAGAAACACCACCCCCCGCTTTTTCATCAGCCTCGCGGTCTCCCGCAGCGCGCCGTCGATATCGGTGCCCCGGCTCCGTGGTTCGAAGGCCAGCAGTTCCCGGATCATCCGCAATGCGTGTTTGCGCCCGGAACGGGGCGGCAGGTAGAGTTCGATCCGGTCGGTGAAAAGCAGCAGCCCCACCTTGTCGCCGTTTTTTCCGGCGCTGAAGGCCAGCAGCGCCGCCAGTTCCGCCGCGGTGCGCCGCTTGCTCTTTTCCGCCGCGCCGAAGTCGCCGGAAGCGGAAAGGTCCACCGCCAGCATCACTACCAGTTCGCGTTCCTCCACGAACTTTTTCACATACGGCGTACCCATGCGGGCGGAAACATTCCAGTCGATGCCGCGGACATCGTCCTCGACGGTGTATTCGCGCACCTCGTCGAATTCGATCCCGCGCCCCTTGAAAACACTGCGGTAGGCCCCGCCGGTGATCTCCTCGACCAGATGGTCGGTGCGGATCTCCAGCAGTCGAATCTGCCGGGCCAGTTCCACCGGAAGCATGATCCGCCTCCGCTACGGGGTCCGAAGATTTTCCAGAATGCCGGAAATCAGCGCGTCGGCATCGACATTCTCCGCTTCGGCCTCGTAGGAGAGCACCAGCCGGTGCCGCAGTACGTCGTGCGCGATGTCCTTGACGTCCTGCGGCAGAACATACGCCCTTTCCCGGAGCATGGCCAGCGCCTTCGCGCCCGTGGCCAGCGCGATGGACGCCCGGGGCGACGCGCCGAATGCGATCAGCGGCGTCTGGCCCGACAAATCCACATCCTGCTGCCGGGCGGACAATTCCCGACGGCATCCCGGCCGGGTGGCGATCACCAGATCGAGGATGTACTCGATCACCTTGCCGTCCAGATAGATGCGGTCCGCCAACCGCCGCGCTTTCATGATGTCCTCCAGCGCGGCAACGCGCATGGCTTCCGGCGGCGGGGCGGGATGGGCCATCCGGTCGATGACCTCCCGTTCCTCGCTCCGGGCCGGATAATCGACCTTGAGTTTGAACATGAACCGGTCCAACTGCGCTTCCGGCAGGGGGTAGGTCCCCTCCTGCTCGATGGGATTCTGCGTGGCCATGACCAGAAACGGTTCCGGCAGGGGGAACCTCTCCCCGCCGATGGTCAACTGCTTCTCCTGCATCGCTTCCAGCAGCGCGCTCTGGACTTTGGCCGGAGCGCGGTTGATCTCGTCGGCCAGCACGATATTGGCGGCCACCGGTCCGATCCGGGTGGAAAATTCTCCGGTGGCGGCATTGTAGATCCGGGTGCCGATCACATCCGCCGGAAGCAGATCCGGCGTGAACTGCAGCCGCGAAAAACTTCCGTCCAGCGCCTGTGCCAGCGTTTTGACCGTCAGCGTCTTGGCCAGACCGGGGACCCCCTCCAGCAGGACGTGTCCGTCGGAGATCAGCGCCAGCAGCAGCCGGTCCACCAACTCTTTCTGCCCGGCCACGATCCGGCCGATCTCCTGCCGCAGCAGTTGCAGCGGCGCGGCGGCCTGCCGGACCTCCTGCTGCAGTTGTTCCAGTTCTTTCGATTCCATGCGCTCTTTCCTCCTGAAAAAATTAAAGGTCCCGCATTCCGAAAAGACAACATAATGCAAAAAATCCGGAACTCAAGGGAAAGATCCGATTATTTTGCCGGAGTTCCCAGCGGATGGACCAGCAGCAGGAGATTTTCGCCGAGGGCCAGTTCCCGCCGCAGGGTGTCGCGGTCCGCGATGCGGGCCATGGCGCAGGTGCCCAGACCCAGTGACCGGGCGGCCAGATAGATATTCTGGCTGACGTACCCGGAATCGATCAGCGCGAAGTCCCGCTGGGTCTGCTTCCGCGTGTCGGCGACCAGAATGAGATAGCAGGGCGCCGGAAATCCGCCCGCGGCGGCACGCAGGTCGGTTTTCGTCACTTCCTTCAGCGCGTGGGCCGGAGCGTCGTAGAGATACGTCCCGTCGGCCGTGGTGACATAGATCATGATCTCCTGTCGGTTGCGGGCGCTGGGCGCGGTGCGTTTGCCGTCGGGCCGGTTGACGCCGTTGGCCATCCACAGCACGGCGGACAACTCCGGCAACGTCACCTGACGTTCGGCGAAGCGGCGCACGGTGTGCCGGGTATTGAGCGCTTCGGCCAGCGTCATGCCGCCGCTTTTCCGCGGCGCGGGCAGTGCGAGGTCGGCGGCGGAAAGCGCCGCGCTCAAAAGGCAGAGAATGGAGAGTGTGACGGGTTTCATGATGTTTTTCCTTTCCTGGGGTTGATTGGGAGTTCCCACAAACATTACCTGATTTTTCAATCCGCGCGGTTAGCCGCCTCCCGGCTCTGTTGTCGCCGGTCCGGGCGGCAACGTGCCGCCGCGAAACTGAGGCCCGGCTCCGTTGTCGCCGGTCCGGTTTGCATTTCCCACGTTTTCTTTGGTTACTTTCTTTGGACGTCAAAAGAAAGTAATGTAGTCGCCTTTTCTTGTCTTACTTCTTTTCCCGCGAGAGCGGCAACGTGCCGCCGCGAAACTGAGGCCCGGCTCCGTTGTCGCCGGTCCGGTTTGCATTTCCCACGTTTTCTTTGGTTACTTTCTTTTGTCGGCAAAAGAAAGTAACGTAGTCGCCTTTTCTTGTCTTACTTCTTTTCCCGCGAGAGCGGCAACGTGCCGCCGCGAAACTGAGGCCCGACTCCGTTGTCGCCGGTCCGGTTTGCATTTCCCACGTTTTCTTTGGTTACTTTCTTTTGTCGGCAAAAGAAAGTAACGTAGTCGCCTTTTCTTGTCTTACTTCTTTTCCCGCGAGAAAAGAAGTAAGCCGCCGCCCGCTCAACCGTCCCGGAAAAATTTTCCGGGACATCGCTCCCGGCGGGAGGTGTCGGCCTGCGCCGACCTGAACGCTTCGCTGAGATTTCGCCGCATCAAGCGGCGACCAGCGTTCCGCCGCTGGACCACGTCCGGCGAAGCCGCCGGTGGCAGATTTTTTATTTTTCACTCCTCTTTTGGTACAGAGCCTTTCCATATCGTCCGGTCACCGGCGTCCGGTACTGCCGAAGCCGCCCTCGCCCCGACCGGAACCGGAGAGTTCCGCCGACGCCGTCAGCGTGACCTCCGGCAGCGCGCAGACGACCATCTGGGCGATGCGGTCGCCCCGGCGGACCGGGAAGGGTTCCCGTCCGCCGTTGTACATGATGACCGCCACTTCCCCCCGAAATCCGGCGTCGATGGTGCCGGGGGAGTTGGTCAGCATGATGTCGTGCTTGAGCGCCAGCCCGCTGCGGGGGCGGATCTGGGCCTCGAATCCCGGCGGCAGTTCCATCTTGAATCCCGCCGGCACCGCGACGCTCCGGCCGGGCGGCAGTTCCATATCGGTACGCGCCCGGAGATCCCAGGCGGCATCGTCCGGATGGGCTTTGGCCGGAAACAACTCGCCGCACCCCGGCAGCATGAGGATTTTCACTTCGGTCATGATGCATCCTTTCTTGGTGAAAAGAAGTTTTTCCTCTCCCGAACCCGCTCCCTTTTCAGAGGGAACGGGATCGTTCGGAGTTTCACACACGGCAATGAAAAAATAACCGTTTTGCCGTAAAAATCAACCCCGAAGACCGTTCCGACTTGAAAAATTTCCATTCCGGGGTTATATTGAGCGCCAGAAAGCAGGTTCTTCTCGGAACAATCTTTGCATCGGGTCCTCTTTTGGGCTTACTGTACATCGTGTGGCCGCGAGATCAAACACCTGCTTTCTTTTTTTTGCTCTGTTCGAAACACCGCCTGATTTTTCAATCCGCGCGGTCAACCGCCTTCCCCTTCCGCCGTCGCCCTTTCTTGTTTCTCACCTCTTTCCCCGCGAGAGAAGCGGTCGTTCCGTTTCTTCGGCTCCGGGCGCGAAAACCACCTGGATGCCGGGGTGAAGTTGCCGCAGTTTCTCCGCGGCCGGAGGGCCGCCCAGCATGCAACTGGTGGAGAAAACATCCGCATCCAGCGCGGTGTCCGCGACCACGCTCGCCGCCGGACCTCCGCCGGGTATCCCGGTTTTCGGAGAGATGATATGCCCGTAACGTCTGCCGCCCAGTACGATGAACCGTTCATAGTCGCCGGAGGTGGATACCGCCCGGCCCGGACGGACCTCCAGCAGTTCCGGCAGCGTCCCGCCGGGGTCGCGGGGATCGCGGATGGCCACGCGGTAGGAACTTCGTCCCGGCGGCGGGTGCGGCAGAAACCGCAGATTTCCGCCTAAATCCACGACGCCGGCGGTGATCCCGCACCGCACCATGGCGGCGGCGGCCAGATCCGCCGCGTAACCTTTGGCGATGCCGCCCAGATCCAGCGCCATGCCCGGGACCTTGAAACGGATGCTCCGCCGCCGACGGTCCAGAATCAGTTTGTCGAACCCCACTTTCGCCAGCGTCGCCCGAATCTCCTCCGCCGTCGGCGGCCGGTCGCCCCGCTTGCGATAGAAACCCCACAGGTCCATCAGCGGCTTGACGGTGATGTCGAATTCTCCGCCGCTCTCCCCATACGCCCGTTCCGCCCGCAGAATGAGGTGCCACATCGCCTCGGAACAGAGGAATTCCCCCTGTCCGGCGGCGGCGTTGAGCCGGGACAGTTCGCTGTCGGGACGGTAAAGGGAACAGGCGGCCTCGACCCGGTCGAACTCCGCTTTGCCGACGGCGAACGCGGTGTGCAGTTCCGCTTCGCCGCCGTAGACGGAAACGGCGCAGACCGTCCCCATCGCCGGGAACTGCGTCCGCAACGGCCGAACCTCCCGTCGCCGGACGAAAAACAGCAGCACCGCCGCCGCCGCGATCAGCACCAGCGCAACCGCGACAAACAGAGCGAAATGGTGCGGCCGCTTCATCGTTCAGGCTTTGACCACGGTCACGCCCACGGACGCGCCGTTGATATCCAGTTCCGTCGCCCCCGCGCCCGGCGCGAACTCCTCGGCCAGCACTTCGCCGGCAATGACCTCGCGGTAGGTCTCCAAAGCCCGGGCCGCCGCGCCGGAAGCGCGGTAGGTGACCCGGATGCGGTCGGTGACCTCCAGACGCATTTCCTTGCGGAGATTCTGCAGTTTGCTGACGGTCTCCCGGGCCATGCCCTCGTCCTCCAGTTCCGGCGTAAGAGCGGTCTCCAGCGCGATGGTGACGCCGTTTTCGCTGGACGCGACCAGTCCCGGCCGCTCCTCCCGGTTGATGATGAGATCGTCGGCGGTAACGGCGGCGACGCCGCCCCCGGTCAGAGCGATCTTCAGCGGCTTCCCCGCGAGAATGGCGCCGATCTCCGCGGAGGTCAGCGCGGAGATCCGGGCGGCGGCGGCTTTCATATCCTTGCCCAGTTTCGCTCCCAGCGCCTTGAAGTTCGCCTTGCAGGAACGCTTGACCAACTGCTCCTCGTCGGCGCAGAAATCCACCTGCTTCACGTTGAGTTCGTCCGCGATGATCTGCGCCGTACCCTTCAGCATCTCCAGCGCGGACGCGTCCGGCAGCGCGAGGATCGCCCGGGCCAGCGGCTGCCGGACTTTCAGATTGTTCGCCGTCCGCAGGAACCGCCCCTGAGAAACGGCGGTCATGGTCAGCGCCATCTGCTTCTCCAGATATTCGTCCCGGCAGTCGTCCGGTTCCGGGTAGTCGCAGAGGTGGACCGACTCCGGCATTTCCGGGGTCCGGATCGCCTGGTAGATCGCCTCGGTGGTGAACGGGATGAATGGCGCCGCCGTTTTTGCGAAAAGCAGCAGGACGTAGTGCAACGTCTGATACGCTTCGCGCTTGTCGGCGTCCGAATCGCTTTTCCAGAACCGCCGGCGGCTGCGGCGGATGTACCAGTTGGTCAGATCGTCGATGAACTTGCTGAACCGCGTGGCCGCCTTCTGCAGATTGTACTGGTCCATCTCGAACCGGATCTCCTCCACCATCTGGGACGCGGAACTTAAAATCCAGCGGTCCAGCACGTTGGCCGGATGTTCCGGCATTTTCACTTCGCCGGGACCGGGCTCGTAGCCGTCCACATTGGCGTAGGTGGTGAAAAACACCAGCGCATTCCACATGGGGATCATCACGCCGCGCAGAATCTCCTTCACCCCGGCTTCGGAAAATTTGAGGTCCTCGGCCCGCACCACCTGACTGCCCAGCATAAAGAGCCGCAGCGCGTCGGCGCCGCACCGGTCGATCACGTCGTTGGGGTCGGGATAGTTCTTCAGCCGCTTGGACATCTTGCGGCCGTCCTCGGCCAGCACCAGCCCGTTGACCACCACGTTGCGGTAGGGCGATTTGTCGAAAAGGCACGTTCCCAGCACCATCAGCGTGTAGAACCAGCCCCGGGTCTGATCCAGACCCTCGGCGATGAAGTCCGCGGGGAAGTTCCGCTCGAAGTGCTCCTTGTTCTCAAACGGATAGTGTTCCTGCGCGTAGGGCATGGACCCGGATTCAAACCAGCAGTCCAGCACCTCCGGGGTCCGGTGATAGGTCTTTCCGTCCCGGCGAATGACGATCCGGTCGATGAAGTGCTTATGCAGATCGGTGACTTTGACGCCGGAGAGCGCTTCCAGTTCCGCCACGCTGCCGACGCAGATCCGGTCTTCCGGGTCGGCGTCGTTGATCCACACCGGGATGCAGGAACCCCAGAACCGGTTGCGGCTGATGTTCCAGTCCCGGGCGTTGAGCAGCCAGTTGGTGAACCGCTTGCCGCCGACATAATCGGGCTGCCAGCGGACCTGTTCGTTGTTGGCGGCCAGTCTTTCATGCAGGTCCTCGACCTTGACGTACCACGCTTCGATGGCCCGGTAGATCAGCGGAGTGTCGGTACGGTCGCAGAAAGGATAACTGTGGGTGATGACGGACTGATGGACCAGTTTCCCCTCGGCTTTCAATCGGCGGATGATGTCCTTGTCGCACTCCTTGCAGAAGCGTCCGGCGTACTCCGGCACCTCGGAGGTGAAGTTGCACGAGGCGTCCAGCGGATCGACGATGGCGGTGATGCCGGCCTCGCGGCAGACCCGGAAGTCGTCCTCGCCGTAGGCCGGGGCGATATGCACCAGTCCCACGCCGTCGTCCGTGCTGACGTAATCGTCGTTGAGCACGGTGAAGCACCCCTCGGCCCGCAGTTTCGCGTAGTAGGGGAAAAGCGGCTCGTAGGTCCACCCTTTCAGATCGCGGCCCCTGAGCGAAGCGACCACTTCAAAATCCTCCGGCTTGCGGAAAAGGGTGTTCACCCGGGCCGCGGCCATGACATAACAGGTCCTCGCGGGATCGGTGAGGTCGCGGACGACGGCATACTCCACCTCCGCCCCGGCGCAGATGGCCAGATTCTCCGGGAGCGTCCACGGGGTCGTCGTCCAGACGAGCAGGCAGGTTTCGCCCCACGCGGGGTCGGCGCCGGAGGTCACTTTCACCCGGACCGTCACCGCCGGGTCCTGCACCTCCTTGTAGTTGCTGCCGGCCTCGAAGTTGGACAGCGGCGTGGACAGTTTCCAGGAATACGGCATGATCCGGTAGGACTTGTAGATCCTCCCCTGATCCCACAACTGTTTGAAAACCCACCAGATGGACTCCATGTAGTCCGGATTCATCGTCTTGTAATCGTGGTCGAAGTCCACCCAGCGGCCCATGCGGGAGACGGTCTTGCGCCATTCGTCAACGTACCGCAGCACCATGGAGCGGCACTGTTCGTTGAACTTGTCCACGCCGAACTCGCGGATCTCGTGCGCGCCGCTGATGCCCAGCGCGTCCTGCGCCAGCGCCTCGATGGGCAGACCGTGGGTGTCCCATCCGAAGCGGCGGGCGACGTACTTGCCGCGCATGGTCTGGTAGCGGGGCACCACATCCTTGATGGTCCCGGCCAGCAGATGCCCGTAGTGGGGCAGACCGGTGGCGAACGGCGGACCGTCGTAGAAAACGAACTCGTCCCCGCCCCGGCGCCGATCCAGCGACTTCTGAAACGTATGGTTTTCCTCCCAGAACTTGAGGATCTCCGCCTCCATCGCGGGGAAATCCACCTGATTGGAGATGTTCTTGAACGCCATTGAAAATTCCTTCCTGACAATATGGAACTGCTCTTGCCGCACGATTCGGGTTAATATAACGCCTGAGCGCGGGAAAGTCAATGTTTTCTCCCGGAAAACCAAAAAGATGCGGCGAAATTCCGTCGGAGGGCTTGAAAAAACCGCGCAGCGCGGTTAGTTTATATCCGTGCAAGTGCGGCGGTGGCTTTTTTTGCAGAAAGGAAATTGCGCCATGAAAAAGTTTTTTGCGGTCCTGACGGTCTGTTTCGCGGTGTTCGGCGTCCGGGCGGAGGAGGAGATCAACTGGGGAGAGAAACTCGCCCTCTATCTGCCCAACCGGATCCTGGACGCATTCGACATGTTCAGCGTCTCCCTCGGCGTCGGGCCGGTGATCGAAGCCCGGTTGATGGGCACCCGGCTGGTCGACGTGGGCGCCGGATACAGCGCGACCACCTGGAAACTTTACAAAAACTACAACCGGCAGTACGGCATCGGCGTGGAGGACGGCTGGTACTGGTCGTTCATCTTCATCGGCGAGGAGGAGTTCTATGTGCGGCAGGGCTCGCTGCTGGTGGACAAATTCGTGGAATGCCGCGCCGGGGTGCCCACGCCGGAGATGCGGGTGTACGATTTCTTCGAGGGGCCGCGGGACTTCTGGGCTATCGGCGGTTCGCTGGGGTTCATCATCGACGGCGATCTCTACATCCACCCGGTGGAATGGGCGGACTTCGTGCTGGGCTGGTTCCTGATCGACATTCGGCGCGACGATCTGACGTTCGACAGTTTCAACCGCTGATCATGGAGGACTTCGCCTGCGTCCGGTGCGGCAACTGCTGCCGCTGGCCGGGAGCGGTGAAACTCGCCCCGGACGAAGTGGACGCCATCGCAGGGTATCTCGCCGTGCCGGTGGAGGAGTTTCTGGAACGGCACACGGAGATCACCCCCGACCGGCGGCACCTCTCGCTGAGGGAAAAATCCAACGGCGAATGCGAATATCTGGTCACGGGTCCCGACGGGCTCGCCGGGTGCGCCATCGAACCGGTCAAACCGGAACAGTGCCGCGCCTTCCCGCTGAAATGGAACTTCCCCGGCTGGGAAAACGAGTGTGCCGGGGGGCGAAAACGGACGGCATCGGCGGAAAGATCGGGCAATGTCCCGTCCCGTGCCGGACAAAACTTGAAACAAACGGGTGCGGTATGCAAAGATTCGGCAGTCTGATCGTGGTCTCCGGCCCCAGCGGGGTAGGCAAGTCCACGCTGATCAAACGGGTGCGGGAGGAACTGCCCGACCTGCGGTTTTCCGTTTCCTGCACCACCCGGGAACCCCGGGCGGGCGAGGAACACGGCAGAGATTACTATTTTCTGGAAGAAGCGGAGTTCGTCCGCAAACTGGAGCGGGGCGAATTTCTGGAACACGCGCAGGTTTTCCGGCACCGGTACGGCACGCTGCGCAGCGAGGTCGTCGACCGCGTCCGGCGGGGCGAACAGGTGATCCTCGACATCGACGTGCAGGGCGCGCGGCAGATTCGGGAGGCGGCGGCTCACGATCCGCTGATCGCGGCGGCGGTCCAGTTCGTCATCATCGCGCCGCCCGATCCCGCGACGCTGGAGGCCCGGCTGCGGGGCCGCAATTCGGAGACCGCCGAACAGTTGCAGTTGCGGCTGGACGGCGCGCTCCGGGAACTCGGTTTTTTCCGATTGTACGATTATCTCGTCGTCAACGGTGATCTGGACGCCGCCGCGACGGAACTGACCGCCGTTTTCCGCGCCGCCCGGCTGCGGACGGCCAACATCACCGGGGAGTTGTTCGCATGAGTGAGAATCGCCTTGTCGTGCTGGGCGTGACCGGCGGGATCGCCGCGTTCAAAGCGGCCGAGTTGTGCAGTATGCTGGCCCGGGAATTTCCGGTGCAGGTGGTGATGACCGAAAACGCCTGCCGTTTCGTGACCCCCCTCACGTTCCGCACGCTCTCCCGGCGGCCGGTGCTGACTTCGCTGTGGGCGGAGGATGCCGACTGGCGGCCCCGGCACGTGGATCTGGCCGGGGAGGCCGCGCTGGCGGTGGTGGCCCCGGCCACGGCGAACTTCATGGCGAAACTTGCCCACGGCATCGCGGATGACGCCCTGAGCACCTTCGCCGCCGCCTATCACGGCCCGCTCCTGCTGGCCCCGGCGATGAATCCCGGCATGTGGACGCACCCGGCCTGTCAGGACAACGCGGCGACCCTGCGCGGTCGGGGCGTGAATTTCGTCGGCCCCGTCTCCGGGCATGTGGCCTGCGGCGCGGACGGTCCCGGCCGCATGGCGGAGCCGGAGGATATCCTGTCCGCCGTCCGCAAACTGCTCTGATTCACGGACGCCGGGGCAGCGCGATCCGGCGGACCGTCCGCCCGTCGTGACGCAATTCCACCTGCCACGAGGGACCGTCGTAACGGGAATCCACATTCCACCGGGCGACTTCCGCCGCCGGATTGCCGGTAAGTTTCACGCATTCCGTCCAGACGCGGCGCATCTCCCCGGCGGAGACGGCGTCGGCGGTCAGCGACACCGCCGCGCCCGGAGCGTGCATCAGCAACGCGGAAGCAAGTTCCGTGATCATGCGTTCGCGCACCTCGTCCCGGGTGAGGAGGACCATCTCCGGATTTTCCGTCACATTGCCCGGCGGCGGCTCTCCCGGCGGCAGACAGCCGGACAGCCCCGCCGCCAGCAGCAGCAGGGCCGCCGCTTCGCGCCGGTTCATTGCTCCCCTCCCCGGCGCGGCGAATCGATCAGCAGATCGGATCGGCGGCGGATACACACCGTGTTGCACCGGGGACAGCGGCAGAGGCTGACCGGAGTGCGCGGCACGAAGTGGTGATGGCAGTTGTTGCAGTGAAACAGCCGGCTGTTGCTCACCTGCCATGCGTTGCGCTTCTGCCGGGAAGACTCCCGGAACCACAGCCACGCGAGATAAAGCATGCCCGCGCTCAACAGCAAAGCGAAAAAGTCGGAGAATCCGATGGCGATCATTTCCGTTCCTCCCCGATCCCGCCCCATACGACGGTGTAGAGCCCGTCGGCGACTCCGGCGTCCAGCAGCGCCCGGCCCGCCCGCCGGTCGGCGGCGGCGTCACCGCCGGAATTCACCACCCGATACCGCCGCAGCGTGCCGCTACCGGAGATCATGAGCACAGTGTCACCCCGGACGGCGGCGGAGCGACCCGCCGGGATCTCCAGCCGGATGATCTCGCCGGAAGGCGCGATCACCGTCCGCCCCGGCAGCGGCGCCCGCCGCTTCGCCGCGAGCGGGACGGGTTGCCGGGGGGATACCGGAAAAGCATATTCCGTAAGTTTGCGGAATGCCCCCGGCACCGTCGGCGACGGGGATTCCGGAGGCAGGAGCGCCGCAAATTCCCGCCGAAGCGTCCTCCCCGGACGCAACGCGGCGAATCCGCCGCCGGAAACGCCGAACACCCGGGCCGGGTCCCGCAAGTCCAACTGCCGGATGAACTCCCGATGTTCCCCGGGCACGATCCGGCTCAGCACGGCGTTCTGCTCCTTTTTCACCGGGGCCTCATGGCGGTATTCAAAAAGCCACACCAGCGCCGCCGTCACCGCCAGCACCGTCAGGAGCGCCTGCGCGTACGGGAGCCAGTTGCGGCCGCGGCCGCGGCGAAAGGGGTATTTCCGCTTATTCAAAGCGCATCTCCGGGCGGGCCTCCGGGGTGCTCACCGCGATGAAGGTTTCCATTTTCGCGCTCTCGGCGATGGCCATGATCTCGCTCAGGACCCCGGACGGCACATCCTGATCCGCCCGGATGACCAGCACCCTTTCCCGGGGAGACGACGTGAGCAACTCGTTGCGCAACTGGTTCTCGTCCATCTGCCGGTCCCGGAAGTAGATGCGGCACGGCGCCCCCGGTTCGGCCGGCGGAGCGATGGTGACGATCGCCTTGCCCAGCCCGGCGGCCTGCGGCACATGGGCCCGGGGCAGATTGACCCGGATGCCGGAGATCCGCACCACCGAACTGGCCATCAGAATGAAAAACAACAGCAGAAAGAACAGATCGGCCAGCGCGATGAATCCGGCGGACCCGGACAGCCCCTTCAGCCGGGTTCGGTACCGCCGGGCCCCCAGTGCGCCGATGCGGGCGGTCATCGCTCCGTCCCCCCGGCGTTCGCAGCCGCCGCTTTGCGCTCAAAGAATCCGGTCAGTTCCAGCGCGGCTTTCTCCATATCCAGCGTCATGGACTCGATCCGTCCGGTCAGGTAGTTGTATCCGACCCGGCAGGGGATCGCGGCGGTCAGTCCGGCGGCGGTGGTCAGCAGCGCCTGCGCCAGCGGCGCGCCGATGTCCCCGGCGGAGAAGTATTCGCTGGCCTGAATGGTCTCGAACGCATGGAGCATGCCCAGCACGGTCCCCAGCAGCCCCAGCAGGGGCAGGATGTTGGAGATCGTCCCCAGCAGGGCGATATTGCGCTCCAGTTTCGGCAGTTCCTCCAGCGCCGCGTCGTCGATGGCGGAACGGATGTCCGCGTCGCCGCGCTGCCGCGCCAATATCCCCGCGCTGAGCAGTTTCGCCACCGGTCCGGGGGTGTTGTCGCACAGCGTCAGCGCCTCGACGATCCCCTCCCGCTGGAGTACGTTGAAAAGTCCCCTCAGCAACTCCCGCACGCTGATCTCGTCCCGGTGAAACTGAAACACCTTCTCCAGAAAAATGAACAGAGCCAGCAGCGCGCAGATCAGAATGATCCACATGACCGGACCGCCTTCATTCATGAGTTCCCAAAACAGCATTTCCCCTTTTCTCCCTGCTTATCTGAATTGTTCTCGAAATTTCTTCCGCATCTCCGCGCCGGAGACGCCCGGCAGTCGAAGTTCCGTCAGGAGCCGGATGATCCGCGCGCCCCGCGCCCTTGCTCCCGGCAGCCGGTGCCGCGCCAGAATATCCAGCGCCGCCTCCGCCCCCCGGACGCACCACTGAGGTTCGGGCGCGGCGCCCTGGGCGACGATCTCCCCGGCAGCGTAGAGCAGTTTCTCATAGGCGGCGACCGCCTCCGGGTAATCGCCGGCCTTTTCACGGCACAGTCCCAGTTTGTAAAGCGCCTGCAGCCGGACCTGAGGATAACGGGTCGCGGCGGCCAGTTGCTCGCACCGGGCGATGCTCTCGCGGAACTGCACCGGGTCGGGGGGAACGTTGCGCACCAGATCGCAATCCACCGCCCGCCCGACGGCGACGTCGGCAAAAAGCCCGCCCGGATTCAGCGCCGCGCTTTTGAGAAACATCTCCTTCGCCTGCTTTTCATCCCCCCGGCGAAACAGGATCTCGCCGAGACGCAGTGCGCTCTCGGCGGCGATCGCCGGGACACTTCGGCGGTCGTTCAGAATCTCGCGGAACTCCCGGACGGCGTCGTCCAGCGCCCCCTTGCGTTCCATGAACTCCGCCTTTTGCAGCGCGATCTCGGCGCTCACCGGCAGTGCGCTGAAATCCTCCTCCAACTGCTCCAACTCCGCAATGGCTCCGGCCAGATCGCCGCCGACGCCGCGTTCGTACGCTTCACCGAGGGCGTAAAACGCCCGGGCTTCGCTCTTGGGGTAGCGGGTCCTCAACTGCTCCGCCGCCTGACGGGCCTCCGCTTCCCTGCCCGCGGCCCGCCACGCTTCGATCGCGTGGTACAATGCGCCGGGGGCCATGACCGAATCCCCGTTCGCGGCGGCAAAATCCGCAAACTCCCTGCCCGCGGCGGCAAAATCCTTCATTTTCAGCGTCATCAGCGCCGACTGGAACCGGGACTCCCGGGTCAGGTCCCAGCCGGACACTTTCCCGGCCTCCCGGTAAAACTTGCGGGCGTCCGCGAATTTGCCGGCCCGTTCCGCCAGTTTGCCCAGTTCAAATTTGGCGGTGGCCTGATAGCGCGGCTCCGCCGAACCGCTGAGGTAGTCCGCCTCCTTGCGGATCCCCGGCTCATCCCCGGTCCGGATGAAATAATTCAGCAAGGTGAAGTGCAGTTTCTCCCGATCCTGAACCGGCGCGGCCCGCAGTGCGGCCAGATATTCCCGTTTGGCGTCGGCCCGGCGGCCGCTTCGTTCCAGAAACGCGGCGAACCGGGTCCGCCACTCGGCCCGTTCCCGCGCGGTATCGGAACTCTCTCCCAGCATCCGGTAGAACTCCGTCGGATCGGTCTTGGAACCGTACTTGCCCCCGGCGGCCACCGCTTCGGCGGCGGCCGCCAGCCGGTCCGCTTGAGGGAAGGACCCGTCCCGGGCCACCGAGGTAAAAATCCGCCACGCCTCCGCCGTCCGCTTCTTGCCGGCCAGCAGTCTGCCCGCGGCATTCAGCACCGCCCCCCGGTCCGGGGCATTCGGGAACCGCCGGACGTAACCGCGCGCCTCCTCCGCCGCCCGGTCGGGAAACCGGTCCGCGTAAACATTGATCAGCCGCCGCCACAGATCGCGCTTGACCGTCTCGTCCGCCGCCAGTTCCCGGGCGGTGCCGAGACACTGGACGGCGAAATCGTAATCCTGATGCCGAACCGCCGCGGACGCCGCCACGGAGAGCAGTTCCAGCGTCCGCAACTGCGGCCGGGGCGGCTGCCGGTCCAGAAATTCCGCGAACTGCTTTTTGAACTCCCCGGTCTTGCCGGAATACGCTTCCGCCAGATATCGAAGCAGCGTCCACTGGCCGTCGCGCTCCGCCGCCTGGATCGCGCCCAACTCGGCCAGCGCATCGGCGGACCGGCCCATGCGGATCAGGGCGTAAATTGCTTCCAGCCGCCCCTGCTTCGCCCACGGCGAATCCCCGTGCCCCAGCAGAACGAATATCTCCCGCGCCCCGGCCGCGTCTCCCGCCCGCAGCCGGGTCATGCCCCGGCTGAACCGCGCGGCGTCGGCCAGTTCCGGACTTCCCTCGGCCAGCGCGAGAAAGAACTGCTCCGCCTCGGCGTACTTCCCCTCCGCCGCCAGCAGATTGCCGGGCAATATCCCGGCGGAACGCAGCGGATGCCGCCGCCGGAATTCCGCGTACACCGCGTTGGCTCCGGTCAGGTCCCCGTCCCGCAGGCAGGCGTCGCCCAGTTTCAGCGCGGCCGCCGCCCACGCGTCGGGATCGTCCGCCTGATCCGCCAGACGCATGGCGCTCCGGTAACCGCTGATGGCGTTGGCGTAATCGCCCGCCGCCAGCGCGGCGTCGGCCAATTTGTGCTCGGAGCGTTCATCGGCGCCCAGCGGCAATACCGCCAGCAGCGCGGCGGCGCAGATCGGTGTCAGAAACTTCTTCACGTTGACGGCAATTCCGGACCGCGGCTCTCTCACTCGGCCGCCGGAACGTCGGCGGCGGGCTTTTTCGGCGCGGCCGCCGCCCGGTCAGCGGCGATTTTTTCCCTGATTTTGTCGTTGATGCGCTGCTGCAACGCCGGGTCGTTGGCCAGAACTTCCTTGGTCTGGTCCCGGCCCTGTCCCAACTGCTCGCCCTCAAAACTGAACCACGAACCCCGCTTCTCCACGATGCCCATGTCCGCGGCCACATCGAGGATGGAACCGGTCCTGCTGATCCCTTCGTTGTACATGATGTCGAATTCCGCCACCTTGAAAGGCGGCGCCATCTTGTTCTTGATGACCTTGACCCGGGCCCGGTTGCCCACCACCGTGTCGCCGATCTTGATCGCGGTGGACTTGCGGATGTCCATGCGCACCGAAGCGTAGAACTTCAGCGCGTTGCCGCCGGGGGTCGTCTCCGGGTTCCCGTACATGACGCCGATCTTTTCCCGGATCTGGTTGGTGAAAATGACGCAGGTCTTGCTCTTGCTGGCCGCGCCGGTGAGTTTGCGCAGGGCCTGGGACATCAGCCGGGCCTGCAGCCCAACATGGGAATCCCCCATCTGCCCCTCGATCTCGGCCCGGGGAACCAGCGCCGCCACCGAATCGACCACCAGCACGTCCAGCGAATTGCTCCGGATCAGCGTGTCCGCGATGTTGAGGGCGTCCTCGCCGCAGTCCGGCTGGGAAACCACCAGTTTGTCCACGTCCACGCCGATCTTCTGCGCATAGGCCGGGTCCAGCGCATGTTCCACGTCGATGATGGCGGCATTGCCGCCGGCGGCCTGCGCATTGGCGATCACATGGAGGCAGAGGGTGGTTTTGCCGCTGGACTCCGGTCCGAAAATCTCCACGATCCTCCCCCGGGGCAGTCCGTAGACCCCCAGCGCGATGTCCAGCGCCATGCTGCCGGTGCTGATCACCGGCACGTCGCTGACCCGCGCGTCCCCGCCCAGCCGCATGATGGCGCCCTTGCCGAACTCCTTCTCGATCTGCTGGATGGCCAGCAGCAGACTTTTTTCCTTATCGACCGCGATGATGTCCTTTTCCGCCATGATTTCCTCCTGAGTAAACGATTGGGCCGCCGGTCAGATGTCCAGGTCCTTGACCTTGTCGGCGTATTTCTCGATGTAGTCCCGCCGGGGCTCCACCACGTCGCCCATCAGCAGATTGAAGATGCGGTCGGCGTTGATGGCGTCCTCCATGGTCACGCGGATCATCGTCCGGGTATTGGGGTCCATGGTGGTCTCCCACAACTGTTCGGCATTCATTTCACCGAGACCTTTGTAACGGTTGATGCGCAGTCCGCTGCCGCTCTGACCGCTGGTGCGGATGGCCAGAAACAGTTCCCGGAGGGAGTTGACGGGCTTTTCGTTCCTGCCGTCCTTTCCCGACACCCGGAAAAGTTCCGTCCCCGCGCCGGTGAAAATCTGATTCGGGGTCAGGCCGTGCGCGGCCAGATCCGCCACGATGCCGACGCAGTTCTCCGCCTCGAAAATTTCCACCGTGTCGATGCGGCGGGCGATATCCTCCTCGGCCATGGCGCCGCCGGCGCGCAGCCTTTCCGCCGCGGCGGCGGCGATCTCCTGCCGCTCCTGTCCGGAATAAGCGAAAACCGACGATGTGGTGCCGTCATGCTCATGCACCGTGATGTGGGCGGTGGGACAGCGGCCGTCCTCCCGGACCACCGCGAAATAATCCGCCGCCTCCAGCCCGCACCGGGAGAGACCGTTGCCCGCCTGCGCCGCCCGGTTGTAGAGGGCGATGAGCGAACGCACCTCGTCCACGGCAAGTTCCCGCCCGTCCCGCCGGACCGTGATATCCTCCAGCCCCAGTTCCACCAGATAGCGGTTGAGTTGGTCCTCGGTGTCGATGTAACTGAATTTCTTGCCCTTGCTCACCCGGTAGAGCGGCGGCTTGGCGATGTAGACGTAACCGGCCTCCAGCAGCGGCTTCATCTGCCGGAAGAAAAACGTCAGCAGCAGCGTGCGGATGTGAGAACCGTCCACATCGGCATCGGTCATGATGACCACGCGCTGATACCGGGCCTTGCTCACGTCGAACTCCTCCCCCGCGCCGCAGCCGATGGCGTAGAAAAGGGACTGGATCTCCTTGTTGTCGAACACCCGGTCCAGCCGGACCTTTTCCACGTTGAGCAGTTTGCCCCGGATGGGCAGGATCGCCTGAAAGCGGCTGTCCCGGCCCTGCTTGGCCGAACCGCCGGCCGAATCGCCCTCCACGATGTAGAGTTCGCGCTTCTCCGGGTCGGGGTCGGAGCAGTCGGTCAGTTTTCCCTTGATGAAGCCCGCGCCCTTTTTGCGGACGCTCTCCCGGGCTTTGCGGGCCGCTTCCGCCGCCTGCAACGCGAGCATGGCGTTGCCGACGATCCGCTTGGCGATGTCCGGGTGTTCCTCCAGAAACGCCCCCAACTCCTCGCTGATGACGGCGCCGACGATGCCGCTCACTTCGGGATTGCCAAGTTTGGTCTTGGTCTGCCCCTCGAACTGGGGATCGGGCACCTTGACGCTGATGACGGCGGAGAGGCCCTCGCGGACGTTGGCCTGCTTGACGTCCTTGTCTCCGAACTCCTTGGGCATGTACTCGTGGCCGTAGTGGTTGATGGTCCGGGTCAGCGAGGAGAGGAATCCGGACAGATGGGTGCCGCCGTCGATGGTGTTGATGTTGTTGGTGTAGGCCAGGATCTGCTCGGTGACGCCGTCGATGTACTGCATGGCCACTTCCACGTCGATGCCGTCCCGTTCCCGGTGAAAGTAGAGGACTTCCGGGTTGAGGACCGCCTTGTCGTGGTTCAGCATGGCGACGAACTCCCGGATGCCGCCTTCGAAATAGAACTCCTCGAACCGGGGCTGACCGTCCACGATCTCCCGTTCGTCCTTGAGGGAGATGCGGATGCCCCGGTTGAGGAAGGCCAGTTCCCGGAGCCGGTTGGCCAGCGTCTGCCAGACGTAGACGGTGGTGTGAAAGATGGTGCCGTCCGGCTTGAAACTCACTTTGGTGCCCCGCCGGTCGGCGGCGCCGATCTCCTCAAGCGGCCGGGTGGTGATGCCGCGTTCGAAACCGATGGCGTAACGCTTCCCGTCCCGGCACACCTCGACGTTGAGCCAGTCGCTGAGCGCATTGACGCAGGAGACGCCGACGCCGTGAAGCCCGCCGGAGACCTTGTAACTGTTGTGATCGAACTTCCCTCCGGCGTGAAGCACGGTCAGCACCACTTCCACCGCGGGTTTGTGTTCGCCCTCGTGCATATCCACCGGGATGCCCCGCCCGTCGTCCTCCACGGTGATGGAGTTGTCCGGACAGATGGTGACCTTGATCTCGCTTGCGAATCCGGCCAGCGCCTCGTCGATGGAGTTGTCGACCACCTCGTAAACCAGATGGTGCAGACCGCGCTCCCCGGTGTCGCCGATGTACATGGAAGGACGTACCCGGACGGCTTCGAGGCCCTCCAGCACGGTGATCTTGCTGGCGCTGTATTCGCCCGCCCGGTTGTCGATTTCAGGATTGCCGCTCATTGAAATTCCTTCTTTTCATGGTGGATCTCATGTTTTGTCAATGCATACCGATACAATACACCCCGGGCGGGTGAAAATCAAGTTCTCACCGGGGTTTTTTACCCATATTTTCAGGGCGCGCGCGCTCGCACACGCGCTTAAGGACGCCGCACCGCGAGCCGGAGCGCCTCCAGAGCGAGAAAAAGGAGGCAGAGATGGACGAACCAGTCGCCGAACCGGACGAACCCCGTCGGTTCCGGAAATCGCTCCAGCGTCACTTCCACGACGCCCGCCGCCGCTTCCCGGAGCAGTTCCGGCCGGGGCGCGGGAGTGCCGACGTACCGGGTGAACCGGCCCTCCGGCGTCACCACCCCGGAACCGCCGTTGTTGCCGCAGCGGATCATGGGCAGGCCGGTTTCCACACAGCGCATCACCGCGTTGGCCAGATGCTGTTCCGGTTCGCTGCTTGCGGGATACCAGACGTCGTTGGAGAGCGCCGCCAGCACGTTGGCGTGATTGCGGGCAAATCCGGCGGCGACGTAGGAAAAAACCCCCTCGTAGCAGATGGCGCAGCCGACCCGGACCCCGGGAACGACTTCAAGCGGATGCAGATCGGTCCCGGCGACGAGATCGCGGCCCATGTCGAACACGCGGATCAGAGCCTCCGGCAGATATTCCCGGAACGGCACGTATTCTCCGAAGGGGACCCGGTGAAACTTGTCGTACTTCCCGGCGACCCGGCCCTCCCGGTCGATGAGCAGCGCGCCGTTGGTCATCCCCCCCGAACCGTCGGGAGCGAAATCCAGCGTTCCGATCAGCAGCGGGGTGCCGAGCAGAGGGGAGAGGGAGCGGCGGTACGCTTCCGCCGCATACGACGCTCCCCGCAGGGGCACCGGCACGGCGCATTCCGGGAAAAAGACCGCGTCCGGGCGTTCCGCGAGCATCCGCCGCGCCAGTTCCGCGTAGACGGCGATCGCCCGGTTGACCTCCGTGAGCGTCGCCCGGCGCATCTGGGGCAGATCGCCCTGCAGCAGCGCCGCCCGGAACGTCACCGGGTCCCGGAAGGTCTTCGGCGCGCTCAGTTTCGCCCCCCCGTATCCCAGCGCCGCCAGCCACAGCGCCAGCGCGACGGCGGCGGCGGGAAGCCCGGCCTTCTTCCGGCCCAGCGCGTAAAGACCGGCGCCGCCCACAGCCAGCAGAAAGGTCACGCCGTACCGCCCGGTGAGCGCGGCGATCCGCATTGCCAGCGGATACCGCCACATGGTGACGCTGAAGTCGTTCCAGACGAAAAGTCTGCTCCGCGTCCACTCCAGCACGGTGAAAAGCGCCGCCGCCGTCAGCGTGAACAGCACTTCCCGCCACGGTGCTGGCAGACGATCCAGTTTCCGGGAAAACCAGCCGAGAGCCAGTGTGTAAACTCCGCCCCAGACCGCGATCACCGGCATCATCAGATAAGGCAGAAGCCAGAAAATTTCCCGGAGAAACTGAAAGGCGAAGACCGCCCACGCGCACCCCCACAGCCAGCCGCACAGCAGCCGGAAGCGCCACGGGTACCGCCGGGCAACGAAAAAAAGCGGCCAAAGCGACGCCAGGATCGTGAAGCCCCAATTCCACGGGGGCAGCGACGCGGCGTAGAGCATGCCGCCGAGCATGCAGACCCCGGCGACGAGAGCGCGGCAGGGTTTGGAAACCAGCGGGGCTTCGTTGACGGGAACGCCGGGATTCATAGTTCTTCCACGTCCGCGCCCAGCGCCCGCAGTTTCTCCGGCAGGTGCTCGTATCCCCGGTAGATCACATCCGCCCGGTCGATCCGGCTCTCGCCTTCGGCGCAGAACGCCGCGATGACCAGAGCCATGCCCGCCCGGATGTCCGGGCTGGAGAGCGCGGTGCCGTGAAGTTGACTGCGCCCGGTGATGACCACCCGGTGCGGGTCGCAGACAATGGCGTTGGCCCCCATGCTGATGAGCCGGTCCACGAAGTAAATGCGGCTCTCGAACATTTTCTCGAAGAACATCACCGTCCCCCGGCACTGGGTGGCCGCCACGATGGTGCAACTCATCATGTCCGAGGGGTACTGCGGCCACGGGCCGTCGGAAACCTGCGGGATGTGCCCGCCGAAATCCGGCGTGATCCGCCCCTCCTGACCGCCCCGGAAAAAGAGCCGGTCGTTGTAAAGTTCCACCTTGAGCCCCAGTTTTTCCCACACCCGGTGCAGCATCCAGTAGTGGCGCAGCGTGGTGCCCCGGACGGTGATCTCCGTACCGGTGGCGGCGGCAAGCGCCAGAAAACTTCCCGCTTCGATGTGGTCCCCCGTTACGGTGTGCTCCGCGCCGTGCAGTTTCTCCGCGCCGTCCACGGTCACGGTGTTGCTGCCCGCGCCGGTGATGCGCGCGCCCATGGCGTTGAGCAACTCGGCCAGGTCCCGGACATGGGGTTCGCAGGCGGCGTTGTACAGCGTGGTGCGGCCTTTGGCGGCGGCGGCGGCAATAAGGATCTGTTCGGTGGCGGTGACGCTGGCCTCGTCCAGAAACAACTCCCGCCCGACCAGCCCCCGGGGAGCGTGAAAGGTGTAGACCTGGGTGTCTGCCCCCATCTCCGCGCCCAGTTTGTTCAGCCCGTAGAAGTGCCCGTCCAGCCGCCGCCGCCCGATGACATCGCCCCCGGGCGGGTACAATTCCGCCCGGCCGCACCGGGCCAGCAGCGGCGCCGCAAACAGAATGCTGGTGCGGTTCCGCGCCGCCAGTTCCCGCGTCACCGACGTCGTTTTCACATCGGGACACCGGAAACGAAGCGTATTGCGTTCAAAGGTGAATTCCGCTCCCAGCGTCCCGGCGATGTCCAACATGGTGCGGACATCCAGAATGTCCGGGACGTTGTGCAGGATCACCTCCTCATCGGTGAGCAGCAGCGCCGCGATCATGGGCAGAACCGCGTTCTTGTTGCCGGAAACGGTCACTTCGCCGCCCCGGATGCTTCCACCTCGGACCAGCAGACTTTGCAAGGGTGTTTTCATCGTACTCCCATACTTTCCCAAGTTCGATTGGATGGATTCGCGTTACAGTACCATGAAAAGGAGTTTTTTTCAAGCGGAGGATTGCAAATTTTTCCGTTGCGGATTATATTTTTCTCCCGTCATGAACAGCGATTTCAAAAAATTATGCCGGATCGCCGGAGATACCGTCGTCCGCTACCGTCTCATCGCCGACGGCGACCGCATTCTGGTCGGGGCGTCCGGCGGCAAGGACAGTTTCGTGCTTTTGCGGCTGCTGGATCACCTGCGGCGGAAAGCGCCGGTGCGCTTCGATTTCGCCGCCGCGACATTCGACCCGGGATTCCCCGAATTCGGCGCGGCGGAGATCGCGGACTACTGCCGTTCCCGAAACTGGGAACACCACACCGTCCATGCGGATATCCCCGCCATCATCGCGGACAAGAATATGGAGGACCATCCCTGCATGCTCTGTTCCCGGTTGCGCCGGGGACTGCTCTACAAACTGGCGGGAGAACTGAACTGCGGCAAACTCGCTCTCGGCCAGCATCTTGACGATGTCATCAGCAGTTTTTTCATGAGCCTCTGCCGAGGGCAGGGAATCACCACCATGGCACCCCGGGTCGTGCCGGAAGACCCGGCCCACCCCGTCGTCATCCGTCCGCTCGCCCTCGTGCCGGAAGACCTGATCGCCGCCGTCGCCGCCGCGATGGATTTTCCCCGCACCGGGGGCAAGTGCCGCTACGAGGCAACGGTGAAAAACGGCGACCGCGCCCGCTTCCGACGGCTCACCGACCAACTCGCGGCGGAGATCCCCGGACTGCGCGGCAATATCGCCGCCTCGCTCGCCCGTGTGGAAACCGACCATCTGCTCCGGTGGGAAACGGAGGGCAATAAGACGGAAAACCTGTAGACGCGGAGGAACACCTCCTGTCCACGAGGCGGCGAAGCGCGAGCAGGGTGCTTTTTTCGGCAGTCTGCAAACGGCGGAATGGTCGTGCGGCGGCGGACTGCGGTTGTTTTCCCTCGCCATCTCCTTTCGCGGTGAAGGGAGGGTCGTTTCCTTTTTTTCTTATCGGGGCAAAAAAAGAACCGCCGCTCATGT
>JALEMG010000015.1 GCA_022768375.1 Lentisphaeria bacterium | reverse complement strand
ACCGTTTTGCCGATCGAACCCCGCAAATCCCGCGCCCCTGACCCGCCTTTTCCGGCGAATCAGGGGACTTGTCTTTGCTATGGCCTCCGTTACCCGTATTGCCATGATTGCGGCCCCCTCCGACCGTACGCCCTTGACCGCTAACGAACTACCGCCAACGTTTGGTTTGCAAGCGGATGCGAGGCGGTTGCCGCCGAGCGCGCAGTCCGCATGTGAACGTACTGCGCAACGCGGCAGCGTTAGCGCAGCGGCGAGGAAATATCCGAAGCCGGTGAACGGAGGACGAGCAGTAAGCCGCGAGCGCAGACGGCCTCAGGCCGTCAAGCGCAGGCGCCGAAAAATGAACGGGAATTCACGAAACCACATCCGCCCGCGTCCGCACGCCTTTCCCCGGAACTTGCGTAACCCCATTTGCTCCATGCCGGGAAAAGTGAGAGTTTGAGAGAGAAAACCGCGAGCGGTTGTCTCTCTCAAGCGGCCCAACGCCCGGCATTTCATCCCGCCGTCCGCCGTCCCGCTCGCAACTTGATCGGGCGTGCTAAGGGGTGAGGTCTTCCGCGTCTCCGGGCAGTCCCGGGGCGGCGGTTTCCGGCAGTTCCTGCACGTCGCGGAGTTTGCGCTCCATCGCCCGGGAACGGGTACCGATCTTTTCGATATGGTTGACCACGGATTCCAGACTTTTCCGGGTGGCGTCCATTTCGCTGCCGAACTTGCTGAATTCGCTTTTGACCGCGCCGAGGATCTGCCAGACCTCGTTGGAACGCTTCTCGATGGCCAGCGTCTTGAACCCCATCTGCAGTGAATTGAGGAACGCCACCAGATTGGACGGTCCCGTCACGGAAATCTGCAGATCGCTCTGGAGTTTTTCAAACAGGCCGGGGATGCGCAGGATCTCCGCGTAAATTCCTTCGCTGGGCACGAACATCAGCGCGAACGCGGTGGTCGCGGGCGGGTAGACGTACTTTTCCCGGATGTCGGCGGCGGCTTTGCGGACGGTGCGGGCGAAGTTCTCCTGCGCCTTTTTTACCTCCGGCGACATGCGCGGGAAGTTCTCGTAGCACTCCAGCAGCCGCTGATAATCCTCCACCGGGAACTTGCTGTCCACCGGCAGATAGACCGGTTCTCCGTCCTTCGTTCCCGGCAGTTTGATGGCGAATTCCACCACCTCCGCGGAGTTGGGCACGGTGCGGACGTTGGTGTCGTACTGGTCCGGCGCCAGATACTGCTCCAGCAGGGCCGAGAGTTGGATCTCTCCGATGTTGCCCCGGGTCTTGACGTTGGTGAGCACTTTTTTCAGATCGCCGACGCCCACGGCCAGCGAATGCATTTCGCCCAGCCCCTTGTGAACGGCGTCCAGCCGCTCGCTGATGAGCCGGAACGATTCGTTGAAGTGCTTCTCCATCGACTGCTGGAGTTTGTCGTCCACGGTCTTTTTCATCTCCTCCAGTTTCCGGGCGTTCTCCTCCTGAATGGTTTTGAGACGCTCGTCCACCAGTTCCCGGCTCCGGGCCAACTGGGTGGTCGTGGTCTCCTGGAAGACGCGGATCTTTTCGTCCAGCGTGCGGATCAGTTCGGAACTTTTCTTCTCCCCCCGGTCGGCGTAGGCCAGCAGCGTGGCGCCCAGTTTGGTTCCGGCCTCCTCGTCGGCCCGGCGCACCGCCTCGCGGAACTCCTGCAGGAACTTCATGAAGTCGGTGAAGGCGCTTTTGATCACTTCCTGCTGGGCGTTGAAACTCCGCACCGTCTCCAACCGGGACCGGGAGAAGTTCTCGTTGATCTCCCTGCGGATGGCTTCAAAGCCGTATTCGCACCGCTCGACGATCCGGTCCAGTTCCGCTTTCACGGGATGCTCCCGGCGCAGCAGCAGTACGCCCAGCAGCGCGAGGTCCAGTGCGAGCAGGAGCCACAGCAGGATAACGGTCATCGCCGCGCCTCCGAAGTCAGACGAGCAGGTCGGCCGGGAGCCGTTCCGCGCCGTCGTCCAGTTTTTGCAGGGTGCGGCCGACGTAGATCTGCCGGGGCCGGACGATCTTGGTGGTGTCGCTGATCATCTCCCGCCAGTGGGCGACCCAGCCGGGCAGCCGCGCCAGCGCGAACATTACGGTGAACATATTCTCCGGAATGCCCATGGCCCGGTAGAGGATGCCGGTGTAGAAGTCCACGTTGGGGTAGAGTTTCCGTTCGATGAAGTAACTGTCGTTCCGGGCGATCTCCTCGATCCGGTGAGCCAGATCCAGCAGCGGGTCGTGGATCCCGGTGGCCGCGAGGTACTTCTCGCACTCGTTGCGGACGATTTCCGCCCGGGGGTCGTAGGCCTTGTAGACCCGGTGCCCGAAGCCCATCAGCCGGAAGGGGTCGTCCTTGTCCTTGGCCTTGCGGATGAACTTGCCGATGTCGCCGTCGGCCTGGATCATGCGGAGTTGTTCGATCACCGCCTGATTGGCCCCGCCGTGCAGGGGGCCGGAGAGGGCGGAAATCCCGGCGGCGATGGTGGCGTACAGATTGACCTGCGCGCTGCCGATGGCGCGCACCGCGGTGGTGGAACAGTTCTGCTCATGGTCGGCGTGGACGATGAACAGCACGTTGAGCAGCCGCACCGCCTCCGGACTGATGTGGTAGGGCCGCACCGGGGAGTCGAACATCATGTTGAGGAAGTTCGCGCAGTACGAGAGGTCGTGCCGGGGATAAACGATGGGTTCGCCGATGGATTTTTTGTAGGCGAATGCCGCGATGGTGCGGACGATGGAGATCACCCGGGCGCAGGAGTGTTCGATGTTGCGCGCCGTGGTGTGCACGTCCACGTTGGGGTAGAACGCCGCCATCGCGTTGACCATAGTGGAGAGAATGTGCATCGGGTGCGCGCCCTGCGGGAAACTGTCGAAAAAGTGCCGCATATCCTCGTGCAGCAGGCTGTTGCGGTTCAGCAGACTGGAAAAGTCCATCCGTTCTTTTTCCGTGGGCAGCGCGCCGTGGACCAGCAGATAGGCCACATCCACGAACGTCTCTTTCGCCGCCAGTTCCTGGATCGGGTATCCCCGGTAGCGCAGGATGCCTTTTTCGCCGTCGATGTAGGTGATCTGACTGAAACAACTGGCGGTGTTGACGAAACCCGGGTCGATGGTGACCAGTCCGGTCTCCTTGCGCATCCGGGAGATGTCCAGACCTTTGTCGCCCTCGGTGCCGATAATTACGGGAAGGGTGATCTCCCTGCCGTCGAACTTGAGGACAGCCTCCGATTTCTGGGTTTTCATGGGTGGGTCTCCTTTCTCGCGGTCGTTGTCTTATGCCCGGGTGAATCCGGCGGAGGCGGTGAGAAATTCCGCCGCCAGAATCGGCCACACCCGGATGTCCCGGAAGCCGTATCCGAGACCGCGGCCGTGGGGTCCGTGGGGGAATACGTGCAGTTCGCAGGTGTTGCCGCACTGCCACATCGCCTCGGCGAACTCCGTCGAGTTGCGCACCGGGACCGCCGCGTCGTCGGCGGTGTGCCAAATAAAGGTCGGCGGCGTATTCTCGTCCGCCAGTTTATGCAGATCGTATTTGCGCATCGCCTTGAGGTCGTCGCCGCCGACGAGCGCGATGCCGCTGCCCCGGTTGGCGAAAGGCTCGGAGAGCGCGATCACCGGGTAGCAGAGGATCAGCGCGTCGGGGCGTTCCCTGATGTCGTCGATGCCGTCGTTGTGTTCGCCGTCGGCCTCGAAGTGCAGCGCGGAGCAGGCCGCCAGATGGGCTCCGGCGGAGAATCCCAGCACCGCCAGTTTGCCGATCCCCCACTCCTGCGCGCGGGCCCGGATGAGTTTCACCGCCCGGATCACGTCCTCCTGCGGCGCGGGCGCGACGTAGGGGGCGACCCGGTACTGGAGGACGAAGGCGTGAAAACCCAGTTCGTTGAACTTCCGCGCCACCGGGTCGCCTTCATGGTACGCCCGGTGGGTGTAGCCGCCGCCGGGAAGCACCAGCACCGCGCCCAGCGGCTGCTTGGCTCCGTCGAGAAGAAACGTGTCGAGATAGGGGGCGAAATCGTCCGCATGATGTCCGGTGGGAGATTTGATCAGTTCGCTGCGCAGTTCCATTCGCATGGCCGTATTTCCTTTCCTGTATTCCGGTTTCGGCGGCGCCGCCGGGCGCGGGAGATCCGGTTTTGCACGGGGCATCCCGCGTTTCCTGACCTTCCCGACGGCGCACAGATTGCCGCAATGTCGTTCCGCGCGGATAATATAGCGCATGAAAGCGACTTTTTCCACAGCGGCAAGTTGCAAGTTGGAAAAAATGGTGCTATTTTAATAGTTGGTCGGGTGTTTCCATCCAAATCTTTTTCGTGACCCGGGATGCGGAAACGCCGGACCGGTTCGTTTGTGTCTGCAAATCAATCATTCGGAGAATAGTCTATCATGGAAGCAAATACCGCCATCAGCGGTCTGCTCTGTCTCAAGGCCCTGCTGGGTCAGTGCCGGAGCAACACCAATCTGGACGCCGTGCTGGACAAAGAGACGGTCGAAAAGTACGTCAAGGACGCCTCCGGGACTTTGTTCGCGCTGGCGGAGAAATTTGAACTCGGTCCGGAGCGGGTCGATCCGCGCAATTCCGAGGCCTGCGCTGGGCTGACCGGCGCGGCACTGCTGCCGCTGACCAACGGCAACTGGATCCTGGTGATCCGGGCGCGTCAGTTCTGCGAGGAGAGCGTCGCCTGCTTCGATCCCTCGGTCAACAACGGCGGGAAACCGGTCGCCTACAAGACCGCCGAACTGCTCAAGCACGCGGGCGAAGCGATGATCTACTTCGCCCGGCTGGCGGAGGTGGACAGCGTGGCCCAGAGCGGAATTTTCTGCCTGACCACCATCGCCCGGCACCATCAGGTCCGCATGGACATGCGGCAGTTGATGCACGACTATGCCATCGGCGCGGACGAGCCGGACCTGCCCCGGCTGATCGACATCGCCCAGGCCTACGAGTTCAAGACGTCCAAGAAGCAGTTGACGTGGGACAAACTGCTCAATATGAATCAGGCGTTCCCCTTCATCGGCATCAAGAAGGACGGCAAGCGCGTGGTCGTCGCCGGCGTGCGCCGCATGGCCAAGGAGGAGCCGCCGAGTCTGGCGGTCATCGACCCCGCCCGTCCCGGGGAACACGGTTCGCCGTTCTCGTTTCTCAGCGAGGAGCAGTACAACGAGGTCATGAGCGGCACTTTCGTGCTCATTAAGAAGACCTACCACCTCTCCGACGAGAAACAGCCCTTCGGTCTGCGGTGGTTCATCCCGGAATTCATCAAACTCAAGGGGATTTTCGCCCAGATCGCGCTGACGGTCTGCATGATCACGGTGCTGTCGCTGGTCGTGCCGCTGTTCTTTCAGATCGTGGTGGACAAGGTGCTGGTCAACCAGGCGTACAATACGCTGAACGTGATCGGGATCGGCATTTTCTTCGCCATTCTGTTCAACGGATTTCTTGAATATCTGCGCAGTTACTTCCTGCTTTTCGCCACCAACAAGATCGACATCTCCACGGCGATGAAGACCTTCCGGCACATGATGCGGCTGCCCATCGACTTTTTCGAGAAGATCCCCGCCGGGGTGCTGCTCAAGCACATGCAGCAGACCGAGCGCATCCGGGGATTTCTGTCCGGCAATCTGTTCTTCACGCTGCTGGATATTTTCGCGCTCTGCATCTTCATTCCCTTTCTGCTCTTTTACAGTGTCCCGCTGACGCTGATCGTGCTGGGATTCAGCACGCTGATGGCGCTGGTCATCGCCTCGCTCATCAAACCCTTTCAGCGGCGGCTGGACGAGTTGTATCAGGCGGAAGGCAAGCGGCAGAGCATGCTGGTGGAGTCCATTCACGGCATCCGCACCGTCAAGTCCCTGGCGCTGGAACCGGTGGAGGAGAAGCACTGGGACGACACCACCGCCTACGCCATCAAATCCTACTTCCGCGTCGGCAAGATATCCATGGCCGCCAAAAGCATCAGTCAGGTGCTGGAAATGCTCATGGTGGTGGCCATCATCTGGGTCGGTGCGCTGATGGTGTTCGACGGGACGCTGAGCGTCGGCGCGCTGATTGCGTTTCAGATGCTCTCCGGCCGGGTCACCGGCCCGCTGGTGCGCATGGTGGGATTGATCCATGAATACCAGCAGATCGCGTTGTCGGTGCGGATGCTGGGCGTGGTGATGAACACTCCGGAGGAGCCCGCCGGGGGCGGCGTGCGCAACAAGTTCAAGGGCGAAGTGGTCTTTGAGAACGTGGGCTTCCAGTACCGCCCGGATCTGCCGCAGGTGATCCGCAACTTCTCGCTGCGGATCCCCGCCGGCAGCACCATCGGCATCGTGGGGCGTTCCGGTTCGGGCAAATCCACGCTGACCAAACTGCTTCAGGGAATGTACAACGTGCAGCAGGGCGTGGTCAAGATCGACGGCGTGGACATCCGGGAGATCGACAAATCCCATCTGCGTTCCAGTATCGGCGTGGTGCTGCAGGACAACTACTTTTTCAGCGGCACCATCCGGGACAACATCTCCATGACCAAGCGCAACGCCGCGCTGGAGGAGGTGATCTACGCCGCCAAACTCGCCGGCGCCGACGAATTCATCCAGCAGACCACCCGCGGCTACGATACGGTGCTGGAGGAGAACGCGGTCAACCTCTCCGGCGGTCAGCGGCAGCGGCTGGCCATCGCCCGGGCGCTGCTGACCAATCCGCCGATCCTGATTTTCGACGAGGCGACCAGCGCGCTGGACCCGGAGAGCGAACAACTCATCCGCAACAACCTCAAGGCCATCGCCCGCGACCGGACCGTCATCATCGTTTCCCACCGTCTGAGCATCGTCAGCGGCGCGGATCAGATCCTGACGCTGGAGAATGGCGAAATGACTTCGCTGGGCACGCACAAACAACTTCTGGAACAGCCGGGCGTCTACCGCAACTTCTGGCGTCAGCAAATGGAAGTGGAGGGTTGAGACCATGAAACAGCAATCGAATAAAATCACCGAGGAGGCGATCGCCTTTCTGCCCGACGCCATCGAGATCAAGAACGAGAAACTGCCGCCGTGGGCCAGATACAGCGTGATTTTCTCGCTGGCGTTTTTCCTCGGGGCCGTGCTCTGGGCGTCGCTGAGCAAGGTGGACGTGGTGGTCAAGGCCACCGGAAAAATCACCAGCGACAAACTGAACATCGTGATGAAGCCCCGGGAATCCTCCATGATCCGCAAGATCCTCGTCCGGGTCGGCGACGTGGTGGAGAAAGACCAGTTGCTTGTCACATTCGATCCCACCATCAACCGGGCCGATGTGGAGCGCATCCGGCAGGAGGTCGCCGTGCTGAGCGCCCGGTACGACCGGTTCATGGCCGAATTCAGCGGCAAGCCGTATCAGCCAGCGGAAAACACTCCGGTCACGGAGGAGCAGGTGGCCATTTACAAGCAGCGGCAGGATTACTACGAGTCCCGCATCCGCAACTTCGACGAACAACTCAAGCAGATCGAAGCCTCCCGCAAGAGTCGGCAGGACAGCCTGCAAAATCAGGAGGACCGGCTGGCCACGGTGCGGAAACTGGAGAAGATGTACGAGGAACTTCAGGAGAAAAAAGCCGTCACGCTGCGGGAGTTGTGGAATATCCAGATCACCCGTATCGAGATGGAGGGCAACCTCGACACCATCAAGAACAACCTGCTGGAACTGGAGCACCAGAAAGAGAGCGTGGCTTCCTCCAAAGACAGTTTCACCCACGAGTGGCGCAACTCCATCAGCGAGAATCTGGTGGCCGCCGGGCGGGAACTGGACAGCAACCGCAAGCAGTTGGAGCAGGCCAGCACGATGCTGAGTTTCGTGGAATTGCGTTCGCCCTGCCGGGCGGTGGTCCACGAGATTGCGCCCTTTCCCGAGGGGTCGGCGGTGGGCGAGGCCGAGGCGCTGCTGACGCTGGTCCCCATCGACGGCAATCTTGAGGTCGAGGCTTCGGTGGAACCCCGGGACATCGGCAAGGTCCATCCCGGTTCGGATGCGCGGATCAAGTTGTCGGCGTTCCCCTTCCAGAAGTACGGCACACTCAACGGCGTGGTGCGCAACATCTCCGAAGACACCATCAACCGGGGGGGCGCGGCGGCGTCCGCCGCCGCCGCCGGCAGCGGGGAATCCCGCAGCATGACCTTTTACCGGGCCAAAATCTCCCTCGGCGGATTGGAGACCATGCGCAATCTGCCGGAGAATTTCCGATTGGTCCCCGGCATGGAGGTGGAGGCGGAGATCAAGACCGGCCGCCGCCGGATCATCGAATACATCATCTATCCGCTGATCAAGGCGCTGGACGAGGCCGCCCGGGAACCGTGACCGGCCGCATCACGGCCGGGCGTTCCGGAAACGCGGCGTTCCCGGCGGCGATTTGCCGCCATTTGGTTTCGCGGGGAATTGATTTCCGTTCCCCGCGGGGTTATATTATACCCGGCGATCGTCCGGGCGGACCGGAACGTTACGGAAAATATGGTGTTGGAAAGTATGAAGACGTTTGAAGCGCTGTTTGCGGAACTGAAAGCCAAGGCCGCCGCCGCCGATCCCGCATCCGGGACGGTGAAGGAACTGGCCAAAGGCACCCATTTCATCGGCAAGAAGATCGCGGAGGAGGCCGGAGAAGTCTGGATCGCCTCCGAGTACGAGGGGCGGGAACGCACCGCCGAGGAGATCAGTCAACTGCTCTACCATCTGCAGGTCATGATGATCGACCGGAAACTGGAATTGGAGGATATTTACCGTTACCTATGAAAGACTTCAGCGGCAATTTGAAACTGGCGGTCCCCAACAAGGGTTCGCTCTCCGAAGGCTCCGTCGAACTGCTCCGCAAGGCCGGTTATCACTGTACCCGCGGCGGCAGGGAACTGGTCATCCGCGACGCGGAGAACCGGATCGACTTCGTATTTCTCCGTCCCCGGGACATCGCCCTTTATGTGGGCGGCGGCATCATCGACGCGGGGATCACCGGGATCGACCTGGCGCGGGACAGCGGTGCGGAAGTCGCGGTGCTGTTTCCGCTGGGCTTCGGGCGGTCCCGGTTCTGCTTCGCCGCGCCGAAAGAGCGGGATCTGGCGCCGGAGGACCTCAACGGGCTGCGCATCGCCACCAGTTACCCCGCGCTGCTCCGGCAGGAGTTGGATCGGCGCGGTCTGGACTGCCGGATCGTCAAACTGGACGGGGCGGTGGAGATTTCCATTGCGCTGGGCGTGGCGGACGCCATCGCCGACGTGGTGGATTCCGGGGCCACGCTCCGGGAGGCCGGACTGGAGATCATCGGAGAACCCATGCTGCACAGCGAAGCGGTGCTCATCGGGCGTGACGCCGCCGCGGGAGAACTGCCGGAAATGGCGCAACTCGTCGCCCGGCTCCGGGGCATCATGCGCGCCGCCGAATACGTGATGGTGGAGTATGATATTCCCCGGGACCGTCTGGACGAGGCGTGCCGGATCACGCCGGGGATCGAAGCGCCCACCATTGCGCCGCTGGCCAACGCGGACTGGGTCGCGGTCAAGTCGATGGTCCGGCGCCGGGAGTGTAACGCGGTCATGGACGAACTGTACCGGATCGGCGGGCGCGGCATCATCGTCATGGAAATCAGCGCCTGCCGGCTGTGACCGGAAGCATGAGCGGGAGATCGGGAGAGATGAGTGAGAAGCGGGACGCGCTGGAACTGGCGCGGGAAGTGTTTGACATCGAGATCGAGGGCGTGACCGCTCTGCGCGACGAACTGGGGCCGAGTTTCGCGGCGCTGGTCGACCGTTGCGCCGCCGCCGTGGACGCGGGCGGCAAGATCGTGCTGACCGGAGTGGGCAAATCCGGTTACATCGGCCGCAAGATCGCCGCCACACTGTCCAGCGTGGGCAATCCGGCGGTCTTCATGCACCCGGTGGAGGCGCGGCACGGCGATTTGGGTATTCTGCAGAAAAACGATCTGCTGGTGGCGCTGAGTTACAGCGGAGAGACCGAGGAACTGCTGGTGGTGCTGACCCCGGCCAAGCGGCTGGGCGTGGAACTGGCGGCGGTTACCGCCAGCAGGAATTCCACGCTGGGCAAAATGAGCGATTTCGTGCTGGAGATGCCGGTGCCCCGGGAGGCGTGTCCCTTCAATCTGGCGCCGACGACGACGACGACCGCGCTGCTGGTGCTGGGGGACGCGCTGGCCATGGTCCTGCTGAACAAGCACGGATTCACCAAATCCGATTACGGACGCCGCCATCCCGGGGGCGCCATCGGCAGGATGGTCACCATGAAAGCCGGGGACGTCATGCGCAAGGCCGCCGAGATCGCGCTGGTCGCGCCGGAGGCCACGGTGCGGGAGACCCTGTACGCCATGAGCCACGCCCGGAGCGGCGCGGCGGTGGTGGCCGACGGGGAGAAGCGTCTGCTGGGGATTTTCACCGACGGCGATTTTCGGCGCCGGGCGGCGGACGACGATCTGGTGCTGACCAAGCGCGTGGGAGACCTGATGACCCCGAATCCGGTCAGTATTCAGGCCGACGCCCAGGTGGTCGAAGTGATCAAACTGGTGGAGAAGCGGCGGGTGGACGATCTGGTGGTCGTCGACGGGTCCGGCCGGGTCGCCGGTCTGATCGACATTCAGGACCTGCCGGGATTGAAACTCATGTAAGCGGAAGAACGATGATCGGAACCGGAAAACATCTGTGGTCGGCGGTGGCGGTCGCGGCGGTGCTGACGCTGACCGGAGCCGAATCCGGCGGCGGCGCGGAAGCGATCTACGGCGAAGGGCGCAAACTTTACCTCGCCGGCGAATACTACGACGCCGCGAAGAAGTTCGAGGAGAGTTTCTTCATGGCCGACACCGCCGCCGTCCGCGCCAACAGTCTGCTGGCTCAGATCGGCGCGTACCGGATGTGCAAACTGTACTACCGGGAGTTCCAGGCTATTGAAAAGGTGCTGGACCGGTTTCCGGAGTACGCCGACTGCCGCGCGCTGATCAAGCGGGAGTTCGAGATCGCCGAGATGTTCCGCACCGGGACGCGGGAACCGGCGTTCTGGGCGTTCCGCTGGGTACCGTGGCTCAAGGACGTGGACCGGACCGAAGAGGTGTATACCGCCGTGCTGAAGCGGGCGCCCTACGCCCCGGAAGCCCCGGGCGCCCACATGAATCTGGCGGTGTTCTACGAATTTGAAGGCATGACGATGAAGTCGCTGGAGGAGTTGCGCAAGATCCTGCGCAATCACCCCAAATCCCCGGAGTGCAAATACGCCAAACTTGCGCTGGCCAACGGGCTGTTCGAATTGTCCAAACGGGGCGACGGGGACAGCCGGCTGGTCAACGAGGCGGTGGCGGAGTTCAAGGAGTTCTGCCAGCAGTATCCCGACGCGCCGGAGACGGAATTCGCCCGCAACGCCATGGCGCGGGCGCGGGACATTCAGGCGGTGCGCCTCTACGAGATCGCGGAATTTTACCGGAAAAACGGCCGCAGCGAGGCGTCGGAGCGTTATCTGGCCAAAGTGATGAGCGACTTCCCGGACAGCGTCAGCGCGCCGGATGCGGAGCGGAAACTGACGGAATTGTCCGAGAACTATCTGCCCGGCAATTTCCCGGCCCGGCCGGAGGCGCGCATGCCGGATCTGCGCAGTTACAGCATTCCGGCCAATGCGGAACTGCTGCTGATCTCTCCGATGGACGGTCGGCACCATTACCTGCGGCCGGTCCCGGATCTCAAAGGAGAATTGCTCCGGAAGGAGGATGCGAAATGAAATCGGTTTTTGCCTGTTGTGTCGCGGCGGCGGCGCTGCTGTTCGGCGGGTGCGGCTACGATCTCGGTCCGATCGGCCACCCGCAACTCAAGACGGTGGCGGTCGCGCCGGTGATCAACGAGACGCTGAGTTACAACGCCGCCGCTCAGATGCGGGCTTTGATCTGCGAGTGCTTCACCACCGACGGGACGATGAAACTGGTGTCGCTGAGCAAGGCGGACTGCATTGTTTACGCCCGGGTGACGCGGGCGACCCTCACCGGGTCGAACTGGAGTACCAACAACGACCAGTATCAGGCCAACGAATGGAATTGTTCGGTGGAGGTGAAGTATTCGGTCATTCTGCCGGGGCGCGGGAAGCCGCTGGTCGCCGACGCCGGGACCAGCGGTTCGTCCACGTTCTCCGCCGGGCCGGACATTGAAGGGTCCCGGATCAACGGCATGCGTCAGGCCATGTACGACGCGGCCAAAAATATCGTCGCCAATGTGACCGAGGCCTGGTGAGGCCGCGGAGATGACGCGATGCGGCTGAGAATTTTCAAATTCGGCAACGGTCAGTTGCCGGTCTCATTTGCCCTGATCATCCTGATCGGAGCGCTGCTGCTCCGGCTGCCCGGTATGCTGAAAAGCGGTACGCTGTCCTGCATTGACGCGCTGTTCACCTCGTGCAGCGCGGTGTGCCTGAACGGACTGGCGGTGGTGCCGACGGCGGAGTTTTCCTTTCCGGGGCAACTGCTGCTGCTGCTGCTGATCCAGGTGGGGTGCTTCGGCATTCTTTCGCTGAGCGCCATGGTCCTGCTGATGCTGGGGCGGGGGCTGTCATTCAGCAACACGCTGGTGATGTACAACCTCAACGACAGGTTCTCCCTGCGCTGCACCGAATCGATGATCCGGACCATCGCGGTCTACACGTTTCTCTCGGAGGCGGCGGGATTTCTGCTGATGCTGCCGGGATTTCTGTGGAATGGATTCGGCTGGAAGTCCCTGTGGTACGCGCTGTTCTACTCCGTGGGCAGTTTCTGCAATTCCGGCATGGGCCCGCTGCCCGGCGGCATGGCGCAGGCCGGCAGGTACGTGCAGGCGGTGTCGATGGTGCTGATCGTGCTGGGCGGTCTGGGGATCTATGTGATCTACGATCTGCTGGAGATGGTGCGGGACCGCAATCACCGGATGCGGCTGCACTCCCGGATCGTGTTGTGGACCAGCGGCATTCTGCTGGTGTGCGGCGCGGCGGTCCTTTGGCTGGCGGGGCAGGGGCCGGGCACTCCGAAACTGGGGGGATTCGATGCGATGTTTCTCTCCGTGTCGTCCCGGACGGCGGGGTACAGCACGCTGGATGTGGGCGGTCTGCCGCCGCCGTGCATTATCATCGTCATCGCGCTGATGTTCATCGGCGGCTCGCCGGGGTCCGCGGCCGGGGGGATCAAGACCAGTACCGCGGCGGTGGTTTTCGCCGCGCTGATCAGTTCGTTCAAAGGCGACGGAGAAGTCCTCATTTCCCGCCGCAGCATTGCGTGGCGGAGCGTGCTGCGGGCGTTCACGATCACGGTGATCTTTCTGCTGCTGGCGCTGTTCGGCGCGCTGATGCTCAATGCGTTCTCTCCGGCGCTGGACGGTCTGCCCAGCGCGTTTGAAGTGGTTTCGGCGTTGAGCGGGACCGGATTGAGCACCGGCAATTCCACGAGACTGCTGACGCCGGGCTGCCGGGTGCTGATCGCGGTATTCATGTTCATCGGCCGGGTCGGTCCGCTGTCGATCATCGTGTTTTTCGTCGGCCGGGAAAAGCCGGGGCATTTGCGCTATCCGGAGGAACGGGTCATCGTCAGTTGAAACATCATCACGTTTGAGGTAAGCACATGGCAAAAAACAGTTACGCGGTTTTCGGCATGGGGTCGTTCGGTTCCAAACTGGCGCTGGCGCTGGCCCGGGAGGGGCACGCGGTGCTGGTCTGCGACCGCAGCGCCGCCAAAATCGAGGAGATGCGGGACAAGGTGGCCGACGCGGTGATCGGCGATGTGAGTTCGGAGGAGACGATCCGGGAACTGAACGTGGCCAAATTCGACGCGGTGATCCTCGGGATGAGTTCGTACTTCGAGGATCAGGTGCTGGCGCTGACGCTGCTGAAGCAGGAAGGGGCGAAAAAGGTCATCGTCAAATCCGGCAGTCCGCTGCAGGAAAGGATCCTCTACCGGCTGGGCGCGGACGAGGTGATCCAGGTGGATCTGGATGTGGCGACGCGGCTGGCCCGGCGGCTGTCGCTGGCCAACATCGCGGATATTTTTGAATTCAAAGGTTCGGCGATCGCGGACGTGACGGTGCCGGAGGAACTGGCGGGGATCCCGCTGCGGGAGTTGGATTTCCGCAACAAGTACAACATCACCATCCTGGTGATCCGGGACGCATCCGGCATCAACGACCGGGCCATCGGGCCGGAAACAAAACTGGAGAAGGACGACCAACTGACCGTGTTCGGCGATCAGCAGTCCATCATGAAACTGTTCAAGGGGAAAAACAAATGAGCGACTGTATTTTCTGCAAAATCGTCGGGGGGGAGATCCCGGCCCGCAAGATCTACGAGGACGAACTGATCTGCGCGTTTCTCGACATTTCGCCCATCAACTTCGGCCATGTTCTGGTCATTCCCAAAGAACACCACCAGTCCGCTTCGACGGTGCCGGAGGCGACGGCCGGGCGGATGTTCGCCGTGGCCAGTCGGATCGGGATCCTGCTCAAACGGCGCGAGGAGTACGACGGGTACAATCTGCATCTGGCCGACGGCACCGTGGCCGGGCAGGTGGTGATGCATGTGCATATGCACGTGGTGCCCCGGGGAGCGGAAGACGGCTTCCGCTGGAACTGGCGGCAGTTGGCGTATCCGGAGGGCATGGCCGACGAAATCGCGGCGTCGCTGCGGGCGAAACTGGCGGAAAAAATCGGCTGAATCGGATTGCAGTTGAGCGTAAAACGGGTTATATTATGTGACACACGGCCGGATTTGAGGAAAGGCAAAACAGGAACATGAGTTACAGCAACGAGTTCATCCATCCGAAAGACCAGATCGTGGACATCATGCGCCGCATCTACGGATACGGGATGACGACCACAAGCGGGGGCAATCTCTCCATTCTCGATGGCGAGGGCAACATCTGGATCAGCCCCGGGGGAGTGGACAAGGGGGCGCTGACCCGCGACGACATCGTGCGGGTCAAACCCGACGGCGCCATCGAGGGCAAGCACAAGCCCTCCAGTGAATTTCCCTTTCACAAGGCGATCTATCAGATGCGGCCGGACGTGAAGGCGATCCTACACGCCCACCCCCCCGCTCTGGTATCGTTCAGTGTGGCGGGCAAAATTCCCGACACCTCCATCTACCCGGCGGCGAAGAACGTCTGCGGCATCGTCGGGTACGCGCCTTACGAGGTTCCCGGCAGCGAAGCGCTGGGCAAAAGCGTGGCGAAGGCCTTCGCCGAGGGGCACAGCACGATCCTGCTGGAGAACCACGGGGCCTGCACCGCCGGGGCGACGCTGCTGGAGGCGTTCCAGCGGTTCGAGACGCTGGACTTCTGCGCCCGGCTCATCAACAACGCCATGCGTCTCGGCACGCCGCATACGCTGACGCCGACGGAGATCGAATTTCATGCGCTGGACCGCAACGCGGAATTCAAACCCTTTGATGTCTCCGGTCGGACCAGCAAGGAGATCGAACTGCGCACCCGGATGGTGAACCTGATCCACCGGGCCTATCGGCAGCGGCTTTTCATCAGTACCGAAGGGGCGTTCGCGGTGCGGCTGGACGCGGAATCGTTTCTTGTTTCCCCCTACGGCATCGACCGGGGCAGCCTGGCGCCGGAAGATTTGGTTTTGGTGCGGGGCAGGCGGTACGAATCCGGCAAGGTGCTCAGCAAGGCGGCATGGTTTTTCAAGGAGATTTTCGACGCCCAGCCCGAATTGAAATCGGTGATCGCCGCCCAGCCGCCGTACCTGATGGGGTACGCGGTCTCCCATGAGAAGTTCGACCCCCGGGTGATCCCGGAGAGTTACATCATGCTCCGGGAGGTTCCGGTTTTCCCCTTTGGGGAACACTTCCGCGGCGTGGACAAGGTGGCGCGGACGATTTCGCCGCGCTACCCGGTAGCCATCATCGAGAACGACGCGGTGATCTCCGTCGGGCGGACGCTGATCGAATCCTTTGACCGGCTGGAAGTGGCCGAGTACAGCGCCAAAGCCACCATCAGCGCCGCGGCGCTGGGCGGCATGAAACCCATCGGTGACGACCAGATCGCGGAACTGGTCCAAGCCTTTCACCTCATTCCCTGAACGGAAACGGAGCGGTGTTGACGATGGAAGCGAGATGGCGGAAGATCCGGCAGGCGGCGCTGAACGTACTGCGCCCGAGCGAGAAGGATTTGCGGCACGGATTGGAACTGCACCGGGAGAGTCCGGTTTTCGACGCTTACGGGTTTATGCCCGTCTGCCGGTTCGGGCAGTCGGCCCGGATCGAGGCGATGATCGCCGCCGGCGCCGACCGCGACGAGGTGAACTGGGCGAAAGAGGCGTTCGGTTCGGCGGAAAGTTTTGAAGACCCGGATATCCTGCGGCAGTTGCGTGAGGCGTGGGATTTCTCCGGGGTGGACGCCGTGTTTCAGAACAGCGGACAGGAGGGCAACGACATCGAGGTCCTGCTGAATCGGCTGAGTTGCTATACGTTCATGATCGACCGGCATCCCGATCTCTACGAGCGGGCGGTGTTCCCCGGTCAACTGCCGGGCATCCGGGAGCGGGGACGCCGGGCGATGTATTTCACCACCAACGGGGTGCCGCTTCCCTCCCGGCTGACCTCGCTGGAAACGGCGTTGGGTTACATCGAAGTGTTTGCCCGGCTGGGCGTCCGCATGATGCATCTGACCTACAACCGGCGCAATCTGATCGGCGACGGCTGCGCGGAGAGCGCGGATGCCGGACTGAGCGATTTCGGGCGGGCGGTCATTGCGGAGATGAACCGGGTCGGAGTGATCCCCGACGTGGCCCACAGCGGTCAGCGCACCAGCATTGAGGCGGCGCGGGTCTCCCGGAAACCGGTGGTGGCCAGCCACGCGGTGGCGGGACATTTTTCCACGCATTACCGCGCCAAATGCGACGAGGCGATCGCCGCGGTGAAGGATTCCGGCGGGTTCGTCGGCATCTGCGGCCATCCGCCGTTTCTTCAGGGGTCGATGTACCTGGATGCCATGCTGGATCACATCGAGTACATCGCCCGGAAGTTCGGGGTGGACCACGTGGCCATCGGGACGGACAACGGTGTTTCGCTGGGCGCGGGGCGTCCGGCGCTTCCGGGGCGTCCGGGACGTCCGGTCTGGGAATCGTACTGGCCCGGGCCCGGAGCGGGTTATGAACTGATGAGCGAGGAGCAGTACCATTCGGTGAATTTCCTCAACTGGCCGATGTACACCGTCGGGCTGGTCCAGCGGGGCTTCACCGACGCCGAGATCCGCAAGATCATCGGCGGCAACGTGGTGCGGGTGATGACCGAAACGATCGAAGGATGAACGCATGGCCGAACTCCGATACATCCGCAACTTCTGCATCATCGCCCACATCGACCACGGCAAATCCACGCTGGCCGACCGGATGCTGGAACTCACCGGCACGGTGGAGAAGCGGGATCTGCAGGAGCAGTTGCTGGACGGCATGGACTTGGAGCGGGAGCGGGGGATCACCATCAAATCCCACCCCGTGCGCATGTGTTACTCCCCGGACGGCGGACCGGTTTACGAACTCAATCTCATCGACACTCCGGGACACGTCGACTTCACCTACGAGGTCAGCCGCAGCCTGAGCGCATGCGAGGGGGCGATTTTGCTCATCGACGCCACGCAGGGGGTGCAGGCCCAGACGGTGGCCAACGTCAATCTGGCATTCCGGCAGAAACTGAAAGTGATCCCGGTGATCAACAAGATTGATCTGCCCGCCGCCAATCTGCCGCTGTGCTTTGAGCAGATGGAGGAAGTTCTCGCGCTGCCCCGGGAGGAGGCGCTGCTGGTTTCCGGCAAGACCGGCGAAGGGGTCCCCGAACTGCTGAAGGCAGTGATCGAGAGGGTGCCGCCGCCCCGGGTGGAAGGGGATCGGGGCGCGGCGGCACTGATTTTCGACTCCCGGTACGACACGTTCCGGGGCGTGGTGAATTTCGTCCGGGTCCAGCGGGGCTGCTTCCGGCGGGGGACCCGCATCCGGTTGTTCGCCAACGGGATCGAGAGCGAACTCAAGGAAGTGGGGCACTTCAGTCCGGATATGAAGCCGGACGCCGCGCTGGATGCCGGCAGCGTGGGGTATTTCATTCCGAACCTGAAGTCCCCCTCCGACACCCGCATCGGCGACACCGTCACCAACGTGCAGGAGCCGTGCGCCGAGCCGCTGCCCGGATTCCGGGAGGTCCGGCCGATGGTTTTCAGCGGCATTTACCCCATCGACACCGCCGACTACGATCAGTTGAAAGCGAGCATGGCCAAACTCCAACTCAACGACGCGGCGTTCTTCTATCAGGCCGAGAGTTCCGCCGCGCTGGGTTTCGGGTTCCGGTGCGGATTTCTGGGACTGCTGCATATGGAGGTGATCCAGGAGCGGCTGCGGCGGGAGTACAATATGGATATTCTCGCCACCTATCCGTCGGTGATCTATCATGTGTTCATGAAATCGGGGGAGATGCTGGAGATCGACAACCCGGTCCATCTGCCCGATCCCTCCGGGATCGACCGTATCGAGGAACCGGTCATCAACTGCCACCTGATGATCCCCACTTCCTACATCGGAGACGTGATGAATCTGGTCATGAGCAAGCGGGGGCTCTGCACCGACACCGTCAGCGTGGACGCCAACCACGTCATCATCACCGCGGAGATGCCGATGCATGAAATTCTGATCGACTTTCATGACAAACTCAAGTCCATCACCCGGGGTTACGGCAGCATGGATTACGAACCGGCGGGATACCGGGCGGGCAAAATGGTCAAACTGGACATCATGGTCAACGGCGAACCGGTGGATGCATTCAGCAGCATCGTCCACACCGACATGGCCTACGAACGGGGCCGCCAGATCGCGGAACGGCTCAAGGAGGCGATTCCGCCGCAGATGTTCCAGATCGCGATCCAGGCGGCCATCGGCGGCAAGGTCATCGCCCGGGAGACCATCCGGCAGTTGCGGAAAAACGTGCTGGCCAAGTGCTACGGCGGCGATATCACCCGGAAGCGGAAGTTGCTGGAGAAGCAGAAAGAGGGCAAGAAGCGGATGAAACTCATCGGCCAGGTGAATATCCCGCAGGAGGCGTTCGTCGCCGTGCTCAAGGCGCAGGAACTCAATCAGTGAGTGGAATGCCGGTGCCCCGGCGCGGTCATCGGAGGAAGTAAACCGATATCACAAGGGAAAGGGAACGGATCATGAGGGAAAAAATCGGAGAGTATCTGGATTACACCGGCAGCGCGTTCGGCGAGATGTGGAAGTGTGAATTTTCCCGGGGAGTGATCTGCGGTCTGGCCGGGTACATCGTGCTGGTACTGCTGGTGCATCTGGTGTTTGCGATCTGCCGGCGGCGGAAAAAATGCGCGTTTCTTTTTATTGCCGGTCCCGGCGGCAATATCGCGGTTTCGCTCAAGGCGGTGACGGAGGCGCTGCGGCAGGGGCTGTCGGGGTTCACGCAGTTGGAGATCACCCGCATCGCGGTCTACCTCCGGAAGAAAGGGTATATTTTCGAGGTGCGGGGCCGGTTCAAGATGGGCGAGTCCGGGGCGCGGGAACTCTACACCGCGCTGGCTGACGCGGTGAAATCCCGGATGCGCACGGTGTTCGGACTGGACAACATCGTGCGGGTCGATTTGAAAATCGAGGCGTACGCCGGCGGCCCGGAAACCGCGGTCGCGGCGGATGCGGACGCGGACACGACCGAAAAACTGCCCGATGCGGAAAACTGAATGGAGTTGATCCTTGCCTCCGCATCGCCGCGCCGTCAGGCGCTGCTGCGGCAATGCGGGTTCGATTTCACCGTGGAAACCGCCCGCGTCGCGGAACTGACCGACGCCGGGGACCTGTACGAACTGCCCCGGGAGAATGCGGCGCGCAAAGCCGAAGCGGTCGCCCGGCGGCACCCGGACGCGCTGGTCGTCGGCGCCGATACCATGATCGTTTTTTCCGGGCGTGCCATCGGCAAACCGGCGGATGCGGCGGACGCGACCCGGATGCTGGGGGAATTTTCCGGGCGGACCCATGACGTGGTGACCGGAGTCGCCCTCCGGTGTGTCGGCCGGGGCCTCGCGGAATGCTGGAGCGGGATTTCGCAGGTGACGTTTCGGGAGTTGACCCCGGAGGTGATCCGGGAATATCTGCGGCGGGTGCAGGTGCTGGACAAAGCCGGCGCTTACGCTATTCAGGAGTGCGGGGAGATGATCGTAGCCGGATTCTCCGGGGAGTTGGAGAATATCGTCGGTCTTCCGCTGCGGCGGCTGACGGTCCGGCTGCGGGAGTTGCTGCGCGCCTGAGCCGGACGGAGGCGGAACATGACGCGGAAAGGGGAGAAATCGGAGTCCCGGGACGGAGCGGCGCCGAACGGCATTAACCGCCGGAAATTTCGTTTCGGCGCGGCGGTGCTGCTCGGTGTGATGCTGGCGGCGGCGGTCATCGGGGAGTGGCACTGGCGGCGTCACCGGAGGCCCGTGCCGCCCTCCGCGGCGGAACTTGCGGCATTGCGGCGGGAGATCACCGAGTTGCATGCGGAGTACCGGCGGCGGAACCGCGAAATCTTTCAGGGTTTCTCATGCGAACTTGCACAGGCGGGGGCGGAGGAATTTCAGACGGCCGAGGCCAATGCGGAAAAGGCGGCGGCGGATTTCGCCGGATTCGCCGCCTGCGGCAAATTAATCTGGCTCATGGCCCGGGATGAGGTGTGCGGCGGCGACGGCACCCGGGAATTTCTGCTGGAACGGCTGGGGCCGGAGGTGATCGCCCCGTGCGCGGCGGGGAGTCGGGCGATCCGGGAATGTCTGGAGCGCTTCCGGCACGGACTGCGGGAGAGCGACAATCAGTTTCGGGCGGATTGCGCCCGAACTCTGGCGCGCCGGCCGGAGACGGAACCTGCCGCCGCCGCTGGGGAACGACTGGCCCGGGGACTGAACGATTTTGCCGCCGGGGTGACGGAGTTGACGACGGACCGGGTCTGGGCCGGAACGGGGATCGCGCTGGAAGCGATGTGTTGGCGGCAGACCCGGGCCGCGCTCATGCGGATCGCCGGTCGGACCGCGGGCAAGGCGGCGGGCAGCGCCGCCGCGCCGCTGGTGGACGGTCCGCTGCCGGTGGGCGATGTGATCGCCGTCGTCGGATTCGCGTGGTGCATTCGGGACATATGGGCGGTTCAGGCGGAGTTGCCCGCCGCCTTGCGGGAGTCGCTGACGCGGACGATTGCCGCATATCGGCGGGATTCCCGGGCGGAGGCGGAGCGCCTTGCCCGCCGGATGCTGGAAACGGCGGAGGCGGCGGCGGGCGAACCGCCGGAGGAGGAGCGATGAAGTTCGGGTGGTTGGTCGTGATCTTGATCCCGGCGATCGGCGCGTCGGCCGCTCCGGTCGATCGGGCGGTGCGGGAAGCCGTGGAAGCCGCCGCCAAAATCAGCCGCCGGCCGCTGTCGCCGGTTTCCCGTTGTGCGGCCCGGACCGCGTTGAGCCGGGCGGCGGCGACGTACGGCGACGATGCGCTGAAATTGACCCGGCACGGCGGTCTGGAGGCACTGGAGCAGGGCGCCAGGCACGGCGCCGAATTTTGGAAACTGGCCCGCCATGCCGACGCCCGGGCGATGCGCAGTTTGGCCTTGCACGCCGACGAACTGCTGCCGCTGGTACGGCGGGTTGGGCCGGAATTTCTGGCGCTGGAGAGCAAAGTGCCCGGATTGGCGGCGCGGACGGTCGCCGCGTTCGGAGACGATGCGGCCCGGGCGCTTTCCCGGGCTCCGGCGGATGATATTTCCCGTCTGCTGGGGTTGTCCCGCAAGGCCGATTCCGCGGAGACGCGCAAACTGCTGGGGGATCTGTACCTGAGATCCGGGCACCGGACGGAGTTTCTGCGGGCGTTCGACTGGAAGCGGATCATGGCCGGCGGTCTCTCCGCCGCCGCGGTGACGGCAGCTTACAAGATCAGCGACGGCGTAGAGACCGGACTGAAGATCGTGGCGGAGGAGCACCCGGAGCAGTTCGCCCGGATCGTTACGGATTTTCTGACTCCCCTCCAATTCCTGCTTGCGGGGATGCTGATTCTGCTGCTGGGGCCGCCGGTCGTGCGGGCGCTTTTGCGGCGGCGGCGCTCCCGTTCCGGCGAAAAGGAAAGAGCCGACGGGTCCGGGCCGCCGGAATCATAGGTCCCGTTTCCCGTCGCGGCGTCGGAAGTCGGCTTCCCGGGCGGATTTTGTCAATTGCCCCGGGGAATGATTTGCATTCCGCCGCCCCGAAGGTTATATTATCCGGGAATGGAACTTTTTCAACGAATCAAGAGGTGTTTCATGAGAAGAATTCTGATCCCCGGTATCGGAGCGGCGTTTCTGCTGGCGGGATGTTTCCCGGAGGAGTACAACTATTACCCGGAGGGGTATCAGTCCGCGCCTCCGCCCCCGCCGCCGCCGGTGGTGGTGACCGAGCCCGCGTCCGCGCCTCCGCCCCCGCCGCCTTCCGCCCCCGCGCCCGCGCCGATCATCGTGGTAGAGCCGGCTCCCGCCGCGCCGTCCGCTCCCCCGCCGCCGGAACCCGTTCAGACGATCGTGGTGGAGTCGGCCCCCGCCGCGCCGCCTCCGCCTCCGGCGGTGATCGTGACGGTGCCTGATCCCGGGCCGCCGCCGATGATCCGTACTTATTCATCTCACGGGCATGACGGACCGCACCATGCCCATCGTCCGTCCCGGCGTCCTGCCGAATCGCCCAAACATGCCGCGCCTCCGCCGTCGCACGGACCGGAGAATCCGCCGCCGCGCGATACCGAGGGCTCTCGTCCGTCGCGTCCGTCCACGCATTACGCCGAGGGTTCGCGTCCGCCTGCGAAGGGAACGGGCGGCGGTCGTCCGCCCGCAAATTCCTCGGCGGGTTCCCGTCCGCCGAGTTCGCATACGGCGCGTCCGAGCGATTACAGCGGTTCCCCCGGGCGTGATGTGACGGTGGGTTCGCGCCCGCCCGCGAATACTTCGGCAGGTTCTCGTCCGTCTTCTTCGACGAATTCGGACGGCCGTTCGAGCAGCCGGGGCTCGCGTCCGAGCGATTACAGCGATTCCATCGGTCGTGATGTGACCGTCGGTTCCCGCACGAATACCTCGCAGGGTTCTCGCCCGTCCTCAAGTTCGACGACGGGTTCTCGTCCGCCCTCGGGCACGACGACCACGAAGACCTCGACGGCGGGGCGTCCTTCCTCGACGGGGGCGAGCGCGGGACGTCCGTCCTCCTCGTCTTCCTCAAGTTCGTCTTCGACGTTCACTCCGACGACGAAACCGGCGGACCCGATCCCGTAGCGGCGATCCGTAGCGGTGGCGGTCGGAAAGGGCCGCTGTCGGTCAGTCGCAGTAAACGACCGGCTTGATGAGGTCCGGGGCTTTGGAGCGCATCATCAGCAATGCCTCCTCCATGTGCTCCATCCCGTGATACCGGTGGGTGATGAGCAGACCGGGGTCGATCCTTCCGGCGGTGATGAGCGCCGCAAGTTTTTCACTGCGCAGCCGACCGCCGGGCATCAGTCCGCACCGGATGGTTTTGTGGCTCATGCCGCACCCCCACTCGACCCGGGGGATTTGCACCGCGTCCCCGTCCCCGAGGTAGTTGACCGAACCGATGGCCCCGCCGGGTTTCAGCATTCGGATGGCGGCGTCGAACGTATCCACCGTGCCGCCGGCGATACAGACCCGGTCCACCCCTTTGCCGCCGGTAAGATCCAGAACCTGTTCCGCCAGATCCCCGTCCTTGTAACTGAGGAATCCCGTGGCGCCGTAAACGGCGGCGACTTCCCGGCATTTGGCCCGGGTCCCGACGCAGTAGACATTGGCCGCGCCCCGCAGGACGCACGCGGCTGTGGCCATCAGACCCACCGGACCGATGCCGATGACGACAACGTCGTCGCCGAACTGCACATCCGCCAGTTCCGCCGCATGAAATCCCGTGGGCATCATGTCGCAGACCATGGCGCCTATTCCGGGGTCCATGCCGTCCGGCAGCCGCGCGAGGTTGGCGTCGGCTTCATTGACGTGGAAATATTCTCCGAACACCCCGTCCTTGAAATTGGAAAACTTCCACCCGGCGAGCATTCCGGTGGAGTGCATGGGAAAACCGCGCTGGGAATTCAGATCCCCCCAGTCCGGGGTGATCGCCGAAACGATGACCCGGTCGCCGGGCTTGAAGTCCCGGACCAGCGCGCCGGTTTCCTCCACGATGCCGCAAGCCTCATGGCCGAGGATCATGTCGGTGCGCTCTCCGAGGGCTCCTTCCCAGACCGTGTGGATATCCGAGGTGCACGGGGCTACCGCCAGCGGGCGGACAACGGCATCCAGCGGGCCGCATGCCGGCCGGGGTTTTTCGATCCATCCCGTCCGGCCGATTCCAAGCATTGCAAAACCTTTCATCGCTGCACCTCCCTTTCTGTTTTCCGAAATGTCCCCCGACGGCGAAAATCCGCCCTATACCAACTACTATAAGGGGAAAACGGAAAAAATCAAGTGGCGGCGTCGGCACGACGGCATGTTCCGCGGTCATCCGTTCCTTTGCGTTTCGCGCGGTCAACGTTCAGAATCAGCGGAGCATCTCCCGCGGATATCGTTTTCCCAATGGTAAAACATCCGCAAGGGAGCCAAAGACGCCGCAATTCCAATGAACCGCCGTCAACGCGGAATTCGACTTCGGTCTCTGAAAACCGGATCAAGCCCCAGGCCCGCCCCACACTCCAAAAAGAGGCGAAGTTTTTTTCGGGGAATTTCGGGGCGAAGCCAAGTTCCTTTTTCCCCGCGTCAAAAGAGAATCCGGAACACGCCTGGATCAGCCCGCAGGCGGCCATGCTGCGCGCATAGTTGCTGCCGCATTCGATCTCGTTCCACGGATTGCGCCGAAGCCCGTCATAGCGCATCCGGATGGCCTCCGCGATCTCGGCGGCCTCGGCGCACATCCCGTTCATCGCAAGATGCGCGGCAAAGGTCCACTCGAAACCATTCATCGTCTCTTTGTTGTACGGCAGCGGAATTTTCGGTTTCCCGCCGCGAGGCCAACTGCACATCATCACCCCCGATTCATCGTTGAGTGAAAAACTGCGCCACGGATTGAATACGCGCCGCATCTCCCGGACAAAATTATACCGATAGATCGCCCGGAGCGTGGCACGGGTCTTTTCCGGATCGAAGATACGGCTGAGACCGTAAAGTCCGGCGTAATAATCCGCCACCACGGAATCGATCTCCAAACCGGAGCCGATCTGGTACTTCAACTCCTTTGCCTCGTCGTTCCAGTAATGTTCCGCATCGGCGAACTTTTCACAGACCGAACGGTCCGCAAGATCGATCTTCTGCCCGAAATACTCTCCGTTGAAAAGAGTTTCATCACAATATTTTTTCCCTTTGGCAAAAAGTTCGCGGCACGTCCGGGCAAAATCAAGGTCTCCCACGGTCTCCGCCATCCGCGAGAGCGCATCAAGAGCCCCCAGATAGTGACCCGTGAGCCAACTGGAGGGGCCGAAAAGTTCCATATCCAGAGTATGGTGCTGGCGCCCGGTGAGGACCCCGCGCCGCTCCGGGTCCCAGCGATCGGGATTTTCCGGGGACCATGCGTAACCGAGCATTTGCTTTAACGCCGGATACCACTGCTTCAGCCATGCGTCATTCCCGCAGAGTTTCCAGTCACGGTAAAACTTCATGATCTCACCGAACTGCCCGTCCGCGCAGGCGTTGAAGTCAAACTGCTCCGCTTTGATGCCGAGCGGCAGCGGGACCCGGAAACAGGTGGCTCCGCTCGATGTCAGATTGTATTTCAAATGCGATTCCCGCATGGAGCGCTCCAGATCGGGAAACAGAAAAGGAAGCGCCTGCGCATAATTCCAAACGTGCTGGCAGGAACCCTGACAGGACCCCCAGAAAGGACCGATCCCCTCCCACCCCCAGAACGTACCGTCCTCAAGCCGGAGACAGGTGGGCGTCTTGAGCGTGGAAAGATTGCCGGAAATGCCGTCCAGCATCGCTTGCGGCAGCGTGGATGCAAAAAGATCGTCGTGAAAGCGTTGCGTTTTCGCCCGCAGAGAGACATAGTTGCCGGCAAGAAAATCCGCCGATTCTCCGGAATTTTTCCAAACCGTGGCGTAAAAATTTTTCCACCGGTTGGGAACTCGGTACTGCTCGACATCGGGGGTCCATGTATTGCGTCGGAGCGGGATGCTCCAGGTGAGCAGAAAGGTCACCGTCCGGGATTCTCCGGGGGCCAGGGAGAAATGCGCCGCCAGCACACCGGCGTCTCCGCACGGTTCGCCGTTCTCCGTCGTGACGACCTGATCGTAGTGCCGGTTCCGGAAGCGTCCGCCGCGCATCACATCGTTGTGATACATCTCCATCGCGTCATACCAGCCGCCCCGGTACAGATACTCCTGCCCCGAACAATCTTCATCCTTTTCCAGCACCTGAAGCGTCAAATCTCCGGTGTTCCACTCGCTGCTGCCGCCGGAAACCGTCAGCCGACTGCCGGAAAGACGGTTGATCCCGGCGGGGAACGGATTGGAAAGCACGCCGATCCCGGCGCAGTCCCATGTTTTCGAAGTCGGATTTCCGATCGTCAATTCGAAACACGCGCAGGGGAGAGAGGCCGACAGCGAATCCCCGGGAACAAAGGGACTCCACGCGAAAAGAGAAGCGTTCCCGGGGAATGCTTCGTCGGCAAAAGTGATTTTCGCAAACGGAAATTCTCCGTCGAAAACACAGTGTTCGAAATGTTCCCAGCCGGCAAGAAGGCTCGGCTGAGGTCCCCATCCGAAACCGCTGTGCCCGGTTGTCTGCCCGGGGTTGAAACTCCCCGAATACGGCGTAGGGAGATCCCCCTGCAGCAGCCGGAAGTCCCGCACCCGTCCGCTCTCCTCGATGCGCACGGCGAAGTGACTCACGCCGTTGAAGCGCCCTTTCCCCGATGAATTGAAGATTTCCCAGTCCACGAGGCGGCCGGTACCGGCAAGTCCGATGCAGCCGGCGCCGATCCCTCCGAGAGGGAAAGAGACCTCCCGCAGAAAATCGCCTTCCAGTTTCATTTCGTCATCTTTCCGGTTTTCCGTTCCGTCGGGGCAGGGCCATTCCCGTCAATTTTCCGGGGGATGGTGAGTTGATCCAGCGTTTTTCCCTCCTTGCCCCATGCCGTGACCAGCAGTTTGTCCGCGTCCTTTTTCACCAGGACCGCGCCGTTGAAGTCGCAGGTCAGCACGGGAAACGGCGGCAGGACGGTCATGATTTTGCCGTTTCGGGCGGGGTGGGGGGAGTACAGTTCGGCTTTTCCGGAGAGTTGGCGGCTGTAAAAGTGCACGTGGCCGGAGACCATCAGGTCGATTTTCGCCGCCGCTTCCGGGGGGATCGCCCGATACAGCCGGAGGATCTCCAGACCGCCGCCTTCCTCCTGATGGCGAAGCGGATGATGGGCCAGCAGGACCCGGAACTGCGCTGCGGAAAATTCCGGAGAGGCAACCGTTTTGCGCAGCCACTCCCGCTGGGTTTCCTCGTAGGGCGTGGCGGGGTCCGTGATGCCGTCGCCGGTGTCCAGCACGAGAAAGAACACGCCTTTATGGGTGAATGCCGTGTAGGATGTCCGGTTTCGCGGACTCAGCAGTTCCAGAAAGGCTTCCGGCGCGTTGCCCCGGTATTCGTGGTTGCCCCGGACGCAGAGGGTGGCTTTCTGCCGGTTTTTGACCACCGCGTCGAGGAATCCGTCGTAGCAGACGCCGGGGCCGGTGACCCCGGTGACCATGTCCCCGACCAGAAAAACGATGTCGCTGTCCCGCACAGCCGGGCGGTTCAGGAGGTCCGCCAGATGCCCGGTGCGGCAGTGGACGTCCGTGATCACGCTGAAGGAGAAATCCGCCGGAGCCGGAGCGAGCGTGCGGAACGTGCGGAGTTTGCGGTCTCCGGTGTGGTACTCGTAAACCGTATCGGGGGCAAGGTCCCGCAGAAAGACGTGACTGTATGTCGCATCCCCGGCGGCGCGGTCCTGCGCCGGATGGGACGTGAAGGCTTCCGTCCCGGCCCGGCGGACGAAAAGTGTGCCGTTCCCGCGCCCGGAGTGTTCCCATGCGATCCCGGCGGCGTCGGCGGAAACGTCGAACTGCCACGGCCCGTGCGTCACATCTCCGACCGTTCGGACTGCGCCCGACGCCGGTACTGAGTCGAACTGCGGTCCGTGCGTCACATCTCCGACCGGGGCATACAAATGCAGTACGCCGAAATGGTTCGGCTCGTGGGCCCAGATCACGTCGCCCCATGTCTGGGTCTCATCGGCGTTGACGCGCTTGCGCAGCATGTTGAAACGGAGGGTGTCGGCGGAGAATTTCCCCAGTTTTTCCCGGGGGATGACGACTTCCGCCGTCCAGCGGCGCGGCGTGATGCGAACTTCCTTCCGATAATCCGCCTCGGTGATGAATTCGTTGTAGGTCCTGCCGTTCAGTCCGACGACGATCTGACGGTACCAGTCGTGCCCTGCCAGCGAAGCAAGAAAGATTTCCACATTGTCGCCGCTCCACGGGGAACCGGTCGGATTGCCGAGGGCGATGCCCCGGGGTTCGTCGCACTCCAGCGCGAGATAGAGATTGCGCCGATCCAGCGCGAGACGGACCGTGGTGGCCGCCTCCGCCGGGGTCTCCACGGCGTGAAAGCGGCGGAAGTCGCTGATTTTCCCGGCCTGCTGCCAGAACGGTTCGTCGGGGACGCCGTCAAGTTTCAACTCCGGCGGATCGGCAAAACACGGAACCCGCACCGAGGGCTGCCGATCCGCGGCGCGGAGGTGAAGCAGCGACATCAGAGTGCAGAGGATGACAACGAGGGAAAGAGTACGGTGCATTTTTGAAAAATCCTTTGTTTGGTTATGATTCCCGGCCCCGCTCCCCTTTCAAGAAAAACGGGGCTTCTTTTTTTGGGTCTTCACGGGAATTTGTGGGTAAATCAGAGCGAGATACATCAGAACCCGTCGTCAGTCAAGCGGCAATCCGGCATAACCGCTCCCGTTGGTCGCTTTTATTCCGTTTGCCGTTTGACAGCCGCCAGAACCTGAT
>JALEMG010000022.1 GCA_022768375.1 Lentisphaeria bacterium | reverse complement strand
CGGCGAGACCTACGTCCTGACCAAAGAGACCGACAGCATCAAATTCGGCAGACAACTGGCATAAGGAGACCGATTCATGAAATTCGACTACGAACACCCGGAACTTGCCGAAGTGGACTTCGGCAAGTTCGCCAGCGGCGCCAGCAAAGCGCCCGACTACGACGACGATACCGACGATCTGGGGCTGTAAACCGAAACGGTTCGCAACCGACCGCCGCCCTGCCGGAGCAAACCGGCAGGGCGTTTTTCGTCAGGGGCGGGGCTGCCCGCCCCGCCTCCGCGTTATTCCTGCGGGAACAGGAGGAAATTCAAAGCGGCGGCAATGCCGGCGTAACTGGCGATGTCCCGGCGGAGGGCGCTGGGAACGATTTCGCAGGCTTCTCTTGGTTCCTTCCAGCAGAAAGCGGGCAGTTTGGCTTGGATGGGGTCGATGAAGATGTCCCCGATGGCCCAGGCCAGGGTGCCGAGGACGAGTTTCTGGGGGTTGAAGGCCTGAATGAACGCGCCGAACGCCTGCGCGTGGCGGGTAGTCATCTCATCCCAGAGGGAAACGGCGTAGGAATCTCCGGCGCGGAAGGCCTGTTCCAGTGCGATCATGTCGAGTTTCGCGGGATCGCCGCCGGAGATCTCGTTGAGGACGGATCCGGGATGGTCCGCGATCTCCTCCCGCATCCGGTTTGCCAGCGCGACGCCGCCGCAGTAGGCTTCGTAACAGCCGCGCATCCCGCAGGAGCAGGGGCGGCCATCCAACTGGATGCAGAGGTGGCCGAGTTCTCCGGCGCTGAGGGCGGCCCCGCCGCGGATCAGGCGGCCGGCGGCGATGATCCCGCCGCCGATGCCGGTACTCAAAGTGAGGTAGATCATATCGGTACAGCCCAGGCCCGCGCCGAAGAACCACTCCGCCAGCGCGCCGCAGTTGGCGTCGTTCTCGAAACAACCGGGAATGCCGAGTTCGCTCTTGAGATAATCGAGGATCGGCACATCGCGCCAGAGGGGGTTGTTGGTGGGTTTGGTCATGATGCCCCGGGCGGCGTCGGCGGGAAACGGCGCGGAAATGCCGAACGCGGCCACGTCGGTCATGGCGATCCCGGCGGCGGCGACAAGTTTTCTCGCCTCCGCCGCCATCCACGGGAGAACTTCCGCGGGGTCGGTGTTGCGGTTGTCCCGGCGGGTGGAACCGAGCAGCACGCCCTTGTCCGTGCCGAGTCCGATCCCGAGTTTCGTACCGCCGATATCAAATCCGAGCAGAATTGCCATAATCTCACACTCCGAAAAAATTGTCCGAAAATATCGTTTTCTTCCCTTGCAGTAATATAACACCGGGACTATATTTTGGAAAGTACACGAGTGCAGAAATTCACCATTTTTTCCGGGAGGACCCGTCCATGCCGCACATCCTTTTCGCCGCCGCCCAGACTCCGGGGGTCTACTACGCTTACCAGAACAGCGATTCAGTGGGCAAGGCCATTGTTCTGCTGCTGCTCATCGGCAGTATTCTCACCTGGACCGTCATGCTGGACAAGGCGTGGTCTCTGTACCGGGCCAGGCGGCTGTGCGCCCGGTTCATCGCGCTGTTCCAGCATTACGGGGAAACCAACATGCTGGCGCGGCAACTGCTGCGGGAGTCCGAGACGAATGACGGCCCGGCGGCGGCGATCTACCACGCCGGGATGGAAAAACTGCTGGAATTCTACGAATCGGGAGGGGCGATGTCCGGCGGCAGGAATGGCATCCCCGCCCCGTGCAAACTCTCCGAAGCCCAGTACAACGCGGTGGAAGCGGTGCTGGAACGGGAAATTTCCTCCCAGTTGAAGACTCTGGAGACCCGGATCGGCGTTCTGGCCACGCTGGTGAGCCTCAGCCCCTTCTGCGGGCTTTTCGGCACGGTCTGGGGGGTGATGATGGCGTTCTGCGGCATCGCGGCGGCGGGGAAATCCGATTTCACCGCGCTGGCGCCGGGGGTGGCGGGCGCGCTGCTGACCACCGTGGCGGGCCTGGTGGTGGCCATTCCGTCGCTGGTGGGGTACAATCTGCTGACCGGAACGATCCGCAACCTGACGGTGACGATGGACAACTTCGCGGAGCAGTTCATGGTGTGCGTCAAACTCTCCCAGTTGGAACTGGAGAAAAACCGCCGGGACCGCGGGATGTAAGGAGGCCGGATCATGTCCCTGCGCCGACGCAACCGCACCCCGATGGCGGCCATTGACCAGATCAATGTGACGCCGCTGCTGGATTTGACGTTTCTCCTGCTGATCGCCTTTATGATCACCATGCCGCTCATGGAGTACGGCACCGGCATCGAACCGCCGGAAATGAACGCCGACGAACTGCCGCAGGACAACTTCGTCAGTGTCACGCTGACCCGGGACGGGACGCTGATGCTGGACAAGGACGTGGTCAGCCGGCGGACGCTGGCCGAGCGGCTGCGGGGGATGTCCACCCGCACGCCCAAACCGAAACTGCTGGTGCGCGGCGACGGCGAACAATCGTACAAAAGCGTGATCGAACTGCTGGCGCTGGTGCGTTCCTGCGGTTTCGCGGACGCGACACTGGTAACTCAGGCGGAGTCCGCGCCCAAATGAATCCCGGCGGGACAAGGAAGCAGTTCACCCTTTTCTGCGTGATCCTGGGCGTTCACTGCGCGCTGATCCTCGGACCGCTGGGCTGGAACTATCTGCGGGGCAGACAGACGGCGAAAAAGGAGATCGCCTTCCGGGTGAAACTCGGCGGTTTCGAGCCTTCGCACGCCCCGGAAGTCGGTCCGCCGGAAAGAAAACGGCCCGCGCCTCCCGCGCCGCCGACACCGGCGACGCCCAAACCCAAACCGCCGACGCCCAAACCGGTCAAGCCGCAAAAACCGGCAAAACCGCAGAAACCGACAAAACCGCAGAAACCGGTCAAGCCGCAAAAACCGGCAAAACCGCAGAAACCGGTCAAGCCGCCGGTGAAACCCAAGCCCGCCGAAGTCTACCACGACAGCAGTTGGGACAAGTTCGACCCGAACCGGACGCCGCCCCCGACGACACGGGGCGGAAGCAACTTCAACCGCAACGTGCCCATCGGTTCCCGCGACCGGGGACAGAAGATCGGCAAAGCGGACCACCGCACCCCCGCCGGAGGCGCCGCCGCCGATGAGGAGAAGTATTGGGCTTCGCTGATCCCGTACCTCCAGGAACGGTGGGACCGCCCGCCCGGAGTGCTGGTGGACGAACAGACCGCGGTGACGATCGCACTGTCGGTGGATTCTTCCGGTGCGGTGAAAAGCAAGCGGATCGTCAAACGCAGCCCCAATCCGGCGGTGAATGCCTCCGCGGAGGCATTGCTGGCCAATCTGACCCGGATTCCCGCTCCGCCGGGCGGCGCGGTGGAGTTCGAGTTGAAACTCGTCTCCGAGTGATCGCCCCCGGGAAACGGGAAACGACGGACAGGTATGGAGCGGCGAGGAATGCGCCTCGCAGGAACGGCAAAAACCGGTTCGACGAACTCGCCGCGGCTTGCAAAAACGTATCCCCGGTGTTACGTTAATCCTTCATACAGCAACAGGAGTACAAACGATGGCGGGTAACTTCGACGAGATTCTGCGGCAGGCTTACGAACTGGACGCTTCGGACATCTTTTTCACTTCCGGTCGATCTCCGGCACTGCGGCTGCGGGGAGAGATCACGTTTCTGCAGGACAGACCGCCGATCTCCCCGTCGGAACTGATCGAGTTCCGGGACCGGATCCTCTCCGAAGCCGGCCGCAAGGAAGCCGTTTCCGGCGGCGCGGTGGATGCGGCGTGGTCCCTGCCCTCGGGGGAACGGTTCCGTTTCAATTTCTACACCGCCGTCACCGGCGCCGCCGCGGCGGTTCGACCGATCCGCACCGCGGATCGTCTTGATTTTGAATCGCTTGCGCTGCCGCGTATCATGGAAAGGCTGTGTCAGGAACCCCGAGGCCTGATTCTCGTCACCGGCTCCACCGGCAGCGGCAAATCCACCACGCTGGCGGCGATGATCCGCCGGATCAACCGTACCCAGCCCCGCCATATCCTGACGCTGGAAGACCCTGTGGAGTACCTGCACACCAACGACACGGCGCTGATCTCCCAGCGGGAAGTCGCCCCGGAACCGGATGGTTTCGCCGTCGCCATGCGCGGGGTCCTCCGGGAAAATCCCGATGTGATCGTCATTGGCGAAATGCGGGACCTGGATACCGTGCAGGCGGCGCTCAATGCCGCCATCACCGGACATCTGGTCATTTCCACCCTCCATACGTCCGACACCGTGCAGTCGGTGGAACGCCTGCTCAACCTTTACCCTCCCCAACTGCGGGAACAGGCGGCGGAAGACCTGAGCATGGCGCTGCTGGCGATCTTTTCCCAGCGGCTGATCCCCGGGGCGGATTCCGACCGGATGATCCCCGCCGTGGAGATACTGCTCAACACTCCCACCGTGCGCAAGGCCATCGCGGAACGCCGTTACGCCAACGTGGAGGAATCCCTGCGCCGAGGCGCGGCAGACGGCATGATCCCTTTCAACCGCGCCGTCTTCCATCTTTATCAGGATGGGAAGATCTCGCTGGGAAACGCGCTTCGCGCGGTCAGCAACCCGGCGGAATTCGACCTGATGATCAAAGGCATGGAACGGGGCGTGGAAAGTTTCAGCAGTCAGTACGGCGACAGCATCGACGTCGGCGACGGCAGTTGTCTGGACATGCAGTTTCTGCTGCTGGCGGCGCTGGAGAATCATGCCAGCGATCTGCATTTGACACTCAATTCACCGCCGATACTCCGGATCAGCGGTGTGCTTCGTCAGTTGACGCTGCCGCCTCTGAGCGGCGACGATATCCAAAAACTGCTGTACAGCGTCATCTCGCCCCAGCAGCGCGTGGAACTGGAGGAGAAACGGGAACTGGATTTCGCCCTTTCCGTCCGACTGAAAACGGACGAAAAACAATTCGCCCGGTTCCGGGTAAACGCATTTTTTCAGCGCGGCGCCCTCGGCAGTGTCGCACGGGTCGTCAATTCCGTCATTCCCGCGCCGGAAAACCTGAACCTGCCCCCCTCCCTGCTGAAACTGATCACCAAGGAACAGGGACTGATCCTCGTCACCGGTCCCACCGGAAGCGGTAAATCCACCACGCTGGCGTGTCTGCTGGATCAGATCAACCGCCGCCGCAACGCCAAGATCATCACCATCGAGGACCCCATCGAATACATCCACACCAACCGGATGTCCGTCGTGGAACAGCGGGAACTGCACGCCGACACGCTGAGTTTCGCCTCCGCGCTCAAGTACGCCCTGCGGCAGGACCCCGACGTCATCATGGTGGGGGAAATGCGGGACCTGGAGACGATCGCTTCCGCCATCACCGCCGCCGAAACCGGTCATCTGGTGTTCGCCACCATTCACACCAACAGCGCGCCTCAGACGGTGGATCGGATCGTGGATTCCTTCCCCAGCCATCAGCAGAACCAGATCCGCCAGCAACTTGCCAGCGTCCTGCTGGGCGTAGTCTCCCAGCGGCTGCTGCCGAAAGTGAACGACACCGGCATGATCGCCGCCTTCGAGGTGATGATCGGCACTCCGCCGGTACAAAGTCTGATCCGTGAAGGCAAAACCTTCCAACTCCAATCCGTGCTGGAAACCGCGCAGAAAGACGGCATGATCACGTTGGACAAATCCATGGAAAATCTCTACGAACAGGGTGTGATCTCGCTGGAAACCACCCGGGCGTTCCGCCCGGACTTCCACCTGCCGAAAAGTTTCTGACCCGTCCCGCTGCCCGATTTCAGACGGTGATTGCCGGATCGTCCGTCGCCGGAAATCCGGATAAAAAAAAGAGCGGCGCCTTCGCCGCTTCCCGCCTTCTCAGGGTACTTTCTTTTCGGAAAAGAGAGTAACGCTGTCCGCTTTTCCTGTTTTCCTTCTTTTCCCGCGGAAAGTCAAGGAAATGGCATCTCCAACGGGAGTCGAACCCGTGTTGCCGGGATGAAAACCCGGTGTCCTAGGCCTCTAGACGATGGAGACGCATCGCATGAGGTGAAATATACTTCGACAAAGGCGATTTGTCAAGCATGGCGGCGGAAAAAAGTCGCAGATTCCCGGAAAGGTGAGAAAACAGCGCGGGCGGCGCCGGAAACGGGATATGGATCGCTCGAAAAAAGAGGGGGGAAGGATTGCAACGCGCCGCCGCCGGAGTTATATTATCGGGGAAAGAAAATCACCGAGGGAAGCCGCCATGAACTTTTCGATCCGAAACAACCGGGTCCTGCTGAATGGAATGCCGGGGCAGATCCGTTCCGGGGCGATCCACTACTTCCGCACCCGGCCCGAACAGTGGGAAGACCGGCTCGTCAAACTCAAGCGATGCGGCTTCAACTGCACGAACTCAGGGAGGGGAAATTCGATTTTTCCGGCGACCTTGACGTGGTGAAATTTCTCCGAACCGCCGCGTCGGTCGGTCTGATGGCGATCGTGCGTCCCGGGCCTTACATCTGTTCCGAATGCAATCTGGGCGGTATGCCCGGCTGGCTTCTGGGCAAAAACGGCATCCGGCTGCGCTGCGAGAACCGGGTCTTCATGAAATACGCGGGCAGATTCCTGGATCGGACGCTTCCTCTGCTCGCTCCGCTGCAGTGCACCCGGGGCGGCAATCTGATCGCCATGCAGGTCGAAAACGAGTACGGCAGTTACGCGGCGGACGGGAAATACATCGCGCATCTGTGCCGGATCTTCCGGGCGAACGGGATCGAAGTGCAACTTTTCACCTCCGACTGCGCGGACCGGTCCATGCTGAAAGCCGGAACATCCCCCGAACTTCCCGCGACGATCAACTGCCGCAACCATCCCGGAGAAAACTTTCGGGTGCTGGATTCCGTGGACACCGGTTTCGCCAATGCCCATTTCATCATGGAATTGTGGAACGGCAAAGCGTGGTGCTGGGGCGTAAAACCCCAGCACCACGGCGACGAGGAGGTCGCCGCGGACATCCGGGAGATCATGAGGGAAAAGGCTTCCGTCAACTGCTACATGTTCCACGGCGGCACCAATTTCGGCTTCACCAGCGGCGCCAATCACAGCGAGGGACATTACCTGCCGTTTCTGACCAGTTACGAGGTCGACGGCGTGCTGGACGAGGGGGGAAACTGCGGCGGCAAATATTCCGCGATCCGCAATGTCATCGAGGAATTTCGTCCCGGAACGACCGACCTCCCCCCCCGCCCGGGAGGGAACGGCTCTGCCGGGCGTGACCCTGGCGGAATTCGTGCCGCTGCGCGATTCCCTTGCGGTCCTCTCCCGGGCGCGGCGCCGCGCTCTGCCGGAAACGATGGAATTTTTCGGCCAGTCGTTCGGATTCATCCACTATGAGACCAAGGTCCATCCCTGCCACAGCGGAACATATTTTTTCCGCAACCTGCGCGACCGGGCGATCACCCTGCTGAACGGCAGACCCGTCGGCACGACCTACCGCGAGGACCGGGATCAGACGGTCGACCTTGACGTGCGGGAGGAAAATTCGGTGCTGGAGATCCTCGTGGAAAACATGGGCCGGATCAACTGGGGACTGGAAATGGAGAATGAACGCAAGGGGATCACCGGCTTCTCCAAAGGCGACGACGACATGCAGTTGTGCGACTGGACGATCCGTCCGCTGCCGCTGGACGATCTGAGCAAATTGAAGTTCTCCGCCCGCGTCCCGGAAGTGTGCCGCGTCCCCGGCTTTTACCGGACGCGGTTCGATGTCGGAGAAATCCGGGACACCTATATGCGTTTCCCCGACGGGGTCCGGGGCTGTGTCTGGATCAACGGCTTCAATCTGGGACGGTACTGGAACATCGGACCTCAGCGGACGCTCTACCTGCCGGCCCCGCTTCTGAAACCCGAGGGGAACGAACTCATCGTACTGGAACTGCACGGTCTGAACACCCTGCGAATCGACTTTTCCCCGGAACGCATCCTCGATCCCATGACCCCGATGCCGCTGCCGTGATACCGGACCGGTCGGAGCCGACCGGAAACCGCGGTTTCCAGCCGTGCGCCTCCGGTGCGCAAAAACGCCGCATCCTCCGCGAAACCGCCGAAAAAAAGTTGAAAAAAGGCGGTTCCGGCGTTATATTACAGTGATACAGGAAATCTGATAACGCATCTGGAGTTCTGAACTTGATCATGTCCGCCGTCCGTACCCGTTTCGCCCCCAGTCCCACCGGGTTCATGCATGTGGGAAATCTGCGCACCGCGCTGTATGCGTGGCTGCTGGCCCGCTCCGAACACGGGAAATTCATCCTGCGCATCGAGGACACCGATCAGGCCCGCTACGTTCCCAACGCGGTGGAGGTGATCTACGCCACGCTGGCCAGCGCCGGACTGGATCACGACGAAGGACCGGACCGGGACGGCGGCTGCGGACCGTACGTCCAGAGCGAACGCAAAGACCTCTACCGGAAATACGCCGAACAACTGGTCGCTTCCGGGGATGCGTACTACTGCTTCTGCGACAAATGCGATGCTCCGGATGACGGGGAGACCGTTCACGACGCGGCGGAAGTGTGCGCCTGCCGGAGCATGGACCCGGCGGAAGCGGTCCGGCGGGCCGCCGCCGGTTCGCCTCATGTGATCCGGCAGAAAATCGACCGCTCCGGCGTCAGCACCTTCACCGACACGGTATTCGGAGAGATCACCATCGAAAACAAGGTGCTGGACGACCAGATCCTGCTCAAACGGGACGGCATGCCCACCTACAACTTCGCCAATGTCGTCGACGATCATCTGATGGGCATCACGCACGTGGTGCGGGGCTCGGAATACCTCTCCAGCACGCCGAAATACAATCTGCTCTACCGGGCGTTCGGCTGGGAGATCCCCGTGTATGTGCATCTGCCGCTCATCATGGGCCGGGACGCGGAGGGCAACGTCTCCAAACTCTCCAAGCGGCACGGTTCGGTCAGTTTTGAAAACCTCGTCGCCGAGGGCTATCTGCCGGAAGCGGTGGTCAACTACATCGCGCTGCTGGGATGGTCGCCGAAAAGCGACCGGGAACTTTTCACCCTGTCCGAACTGGCGGCGGCATTCAAGTTGTCGGGACTGAACAAGTCCCCGGCGGTCTTCGATTACGGAAAACTGCGCTGGATGAATTCCCAATACATCCAAAATCTTCCCCCGGAGGAGTTCGCACGGCGGGCGAAGCCGTTCGCCCGGGTGACCGGGACGCCGCTGGAACCGGCGTGGCCCCGGATCGCCGCGCTGCTGCAGAGCCGGGTGGAGGTGCTGGGCGAATGCGCCGAAATGATCGGATTTCTCCGGGAACTGCCGGAATTCGATTTGGCGTTGTTCTGCCACAAAAAAAGCAAATCCGACGTGGAGAACACCCGGGCCGATCTGCCCGAAATCCGCAACGTTCTCGCCGGGTTGACCGCGTGGACGGCGGAAAACATCTCCCTTGCGCTGACGGATTTCGCCGCCGCGCGCGAAGTCAAGGCCGGACGGCCGATGTGGCAGGCGCGGATCGCGGTCTCCGGCCGCGCGGTGACGCCCGGCGGCCCGGGGGAGATCATGGAGATTCTGGGGCGGACGGAATCGCTCCGCCGGATCGACGCGGCGCTGGCCCGGCTGAAATCGTGACGCTTCGAAAAACCCAATGTCTGAGGAATGACGATAATGATGGAAAAAAGCGATTTGGAAGACCTGATTCTGGCGGTGATCGAGGCGCCCCGCCCGGAGCGCCTCGCGGCGCTCAAGGGGGCCCTGACCGGCGCGGCGGACGCGGATGCCGCCGACCGGATGGAAATGCTGTGGGAGGAGTGGGAAAACCGCAGACTGTCCGCGCCGGAAGCGAAGTTCGTGCTGGAAATCGCCGCGCTGGGGATGCCGAACCGTCCCTACTTCCGCAAAATGCTGATCGCGGCGGTGAAACAGTCCCTGCCGCCGTATCTGGCGCAGGCGCCGGTGGTCAAGGCCACCGGAGTGCGGGATGAAAATCTGCCCCCGGCGGAGGTGGCGGCCCGGATGGAGCGGCTGCTGGCGCTCCGCAGCGGCGCGGTGGTCTTTCTGGAAGGTTCCCGCCGCTGGGGGGTGGCCGGGACCATCGACGGCATGAATGCCTCGCTGCCGATGATGCCCTTTGCCCAGGTGGGCGGCAATGCCGCGGTGCCGCTGGAAATCGTGCTGAAGGACGCGGCGGTACTCGCTTCCGGGCCGGATGTTTCCCGGCTGGTGGTGGCCGGCGGCGTGCCGATCTCGGCGGCGCTGTTCCGCATGACGGTGGAGAAACGCCGGCAGACCGCCATCCCGGAATCCCGGCTGAAACTCATGGCGCGCAGCGGCTGCGCCCGCAACATGGACGACGCGGCCTTTGAACGCTACTGGAGCATCGGCACGGCGCAGAGCGGACAATCCGGCGCCGCCAGACCGGGGACCCGCCGGGCCTGTGACGGACGGAGCATCAAGGAGGTCCAACTGCTGTTGACCGCCGAGGCGCAATCCGGAGCGGGCAAGTTCGCCCCGGACGAGATCGCCGCGCTGACCGCGTTTTTCACCAAACTCAATCCGGCTACGGCCCAGCGGGAAAGCAAAACCGTGGCCGAAGTGCTGGCCATGGTCGCCGACCGGATGCCGGAAGGCAAACTCAAGGACCTCTTTCCGGCGCTGACCGGCAAGGTCGCGTTCTTCCCGGCGGACCCGGCGGCGGCGGATTTCGCCGCATTCGCCGTCTGGGGGGAGATCAGCAGCAAACTGCTGGAGAAACTCGCGGCGGCGGCGGCGGAGATTTTCGACGAGGACTACCTCGCCGCCTGCGCGCTCAAACTTCCCCTCAAGGCGTTGAACAACCTCTGCGCCCACATCTCCGACGAGGCCCTGTGCGACATGCTCGCCTCCCGGCACGGCTGCGGCGCAGACCTCCTGCTGTGGATCTGGAAGAACCGGAAAAAACGGAATAATCCGGAACTGCTGGAGTTGGTGAATCCCGACAACGTGTTCCGCATTCTCTCCGCCGAGGAACCTCCGAAAGCGTGGGGCGCGGCCCGGCGGGAACTGCACGGCATGCTGCTGGACGATCTGGCGTTTCAGGCGCACCTCATCGCTATGATGGACGGCAGTCCGGCGATGTTCGGTTCGATGATCCAGGGCGCGCTGTTCCTCAACTCCGGCGAAAGACAGAGCCTGCTGGTCAAACTGGCGCGGCAGTCCAAGGAGATCCAGGAATATCTGGAGAGCGGCGCGGGACAGAAGATCCTCGACGCCGGGAAATCCCGGCAGGATTCGGGCCTCGCCGCCCCGGAATTCGAGGGCACCTACACCAGTGTGCATTCCCATCAGGCGCTCATCAGGGAACTGGACGACATCATCAATGTGCAGGTCCCGGAGAACCGGGAGGCCATCGCCACAGCCCGTGCCCACGGCGACTTCCGGGAAAATTCGGAGTTCGACGCCGCCAAGGAGCGGCGCCGGTTCCTCACCCGCCGCCGCAATGAACTGGAACGCGAACTGGCGGTCATCCAGCCGGTGATGATGGCTCAGGTGGAGGTGAGCGACACCGCGGTCATCGGTTCCACGGTGACGGTGGAAATGGGCGGCCGGACCGAGACCTATTATCTGCTGGGCGCGTGGGACGGCGACCCGGACCGGCGCTTTCTCTCATACCGCACCCGGCTGGGCAAGGCGCTGCTGCACCGCAAGGTCGGCGATACTTTCCCCGGACCGGACGGCAAGGACGGCAAACTTCTGGCGGTAGGCAAACTGCCGCCGGAACTCGTCGCGGAACTCGACGCATGAGACACCTGCTGGAACAGTACTTCCCGGTGATGCGCCAATACCCGTCCCGGATCGGGAACTGGGTGAAGTACCGCCTGTTTCATACGAGCCGACACTCCTGCCGGGAGTTGAAGGTGGTCAGTTGCGTGGTCAGGGCTCCGGTTCCCGATGTCGCCGGACTCAAGATCCTGTTTCTCTCCGACCTGCACTGGCACGAGAGCGGCCGCAATCTGCGGATGCTGGAGGCGCTGGAGCGGATCGCCGCGGAAACCTCCCCCGATTATCTGGTGCTGGGCGGCGACATCGTGGAAGACGCCGACCGGATCGGCGAACTTCCCGCGGTGCTGACACGGCTGAGCCGGCTGGCGCCGACGGCGGTGGCGGTGCCCGGCAACTGGGAGACAGGCAAGCGGTGGCTGAAGCCGGAGTTCTGGGACAAACTGTACGCCGACCACGGGATCACGCTGCTGCGCAACAAGGCGTTCCGGGCCGGAGCGATACGGTTCCACGGGATTGACGACATCAGTTCCGGCGACTGCGAACTGCCGGAGAAACGCGACCCGGCGCTGGTGAAACCGGGGTCCGCTCCGATCGCGGAGGTGCTGGTCGCCCATTCGCCGGACACGATCATCGCGCTGGACAGCGGTCTGGACCTCCAGTCGTACGACGTCGCCCTGTGCGGGCACTGTCACGGCGGACAGGTGCGCCTGCCGTTTTTCGGCGCGCTGTACTGCCCCAGCCGATACGGGCGCCACTTCCTCCGGGGCGCGTTCAAGCGGCGGAACTCCCATCTGAAGATGCTGGTCTCCGCCGGAGCGGGGGAGAGGCGGGGTTCGTTCCGTCTCAACTGCCCGCGGGAGGTGCTGCTGCTGACGTTCCGTCCGGCGCACCACTACCGTTTCCGGGGCTTGAGAACCGGATCGCACCGGGAATGAAGAACTTCCCGACCACGCTGGGAGTGACGACGGCGCTGACCGGATTGTGCGCCGTGCTGGCGCTGAAAAGCGGCGTGGTGGACGCTTCATGGTCCGAGGTATGGCGGGTATTCGTCCCGAACGACGAAAGTTTCACCGTCTTCATTCTGCGCCACGTCCGGCTGCCCCGCATTCTGCTGGCGCTGCTGGCGGGCGCGGCGCTGGGCGTGTCGGGGGTGATCCTGCAAAAGGTCCTGCATAACGATCTGGCCGCCCCGGAGATCATCGGCATCTCCTCGGGAGCCGGGTGCGCCGGGATGCTGCTGATCTTTTTTCTGCCGGAATACACGGCGATGCTGGGCGCGGCCGCGTTCGCCGGAGCGCTGCTGGCGGCGGCGCTGGTCTATCTGGCCGCGTGGAAGCGGGGGCTCGATCCGGCCCGACTGGTGCTGGCCGGGGTCGCGGTCAGTACGCTTTTCAGCGCCTTCACCGCGACGTTGATGATGCTCAACGCCGGAAAACTGATCGGCGTGTTCGAATTTTCCCTGGGCGGCGTGGCGGGCAAAAGTTTCACCGAAGTCGGCCATTCCCTGCCGTTTTTCGCGGTCTCCTTTCTCGGCGCCGGTCTCATGGCCCGGCGTCTGGAGATCCTGTCGCTGGACGACTCCAGCGCCGCCTCGCTCGGCATCCGGGTGGAATCCGCCCGGCTGACGGCGCTGGCACTGGCGGCGCTGGCGGCGGCCTCGGCAGTTTCGGTGGCGGGATTGCTGGGCTTCGTGGGGCTGATGGCGCCGCACATCGCCCGCGCCCTGGGCGCGGTCTCCGCCGGGAAACAACTGCCGCTGGCGGCCGTGACCGGTGCATTGCTGACCGTGCTGGGCGAATGGCTGGGAAGGATCGCGGCCGCGCCCCACGAACTGCCCGCAGGGGTGTTCCTGTCGGCGGCGGGAGCGGCGTTTTTCCTGTTTCTTCTGCTGCGGAACCGTCGGGAGGAAGGATGAAACTGAGCACGGAACACCTCGCCGTCCGCCTCTCCGGGCGGGAGATCATCCACGATGTGAGCGTGGAATTCCCGGAGGAGCGCGTCACACTGATCCTCGGCGGCAACGGCAGCGGCAAAAGCACTTTGCTCCGGGCGCTGGCGGGCATCCTGCCGGTCTCCGGCGGCGAAGTGCGCTTCGACGGCATCCCGCTCTCCGGCATGTCCCGGAAGGAAATCGCCCGCAAGTGCGCCATTCTGCTTCAGGACCCGTATGCGCCGCCGGAGATGTCGGTGGCGGAACTGGCGGCGCTGGGCCGCTTCCCCCACGGCGGCCGCCGCGCCCGGACGCGGGAAGCGGTACGGCAGGCGCTGGCGGAGACCGGACTTGCCGCATTGGCCGACCGGAGGATCGACACCCTTTCCGGCGGTGAACGGCGCAAGGCTTTCCTCGCCCGGGCGCTGGCTCAGGAGACCGAACTGCTGCTGTTGGACGAACCGGAGGCCGCGCTGGACGCCGCCGCCCGGAACGAACTGCTGCTTACATTGCGGAAACTGCGGCGGACCCGGCGACTGACCGTGGTCATGGCGGTCCACGATCTGGATTTCGCATTGGGCGCGGCGGATATGGTCTGCGGCCTCAAAGCGGGCGCGTTCCGGTTCGCCGCGCCGCCGCGGGAGGCGGCGACTCCGGAAAATCTGCGGGACCTTTACGGCATCGGCAGTACCGTTTTCTCCGACCGACACGGCCGGATGCGGGCGATCCCGGATTACAGCGACTGCAACTCCTGACGCAGCGCCGACACCACCGTGCGGAAAAATTCCAGCGCGGAATCCACCGGCTCCGGCGTGGCGAGGTCCACACCCGCGTCGCGCATGATGTCCAGCACGTCTTTGGAATCCCCCGCCTTGAGAAATCCGAGATAGGCGTCGCGTTTCGCCGGGTCGCCGGAGAGCAGTCCCCGGGAGAGCCGCAGCGCGGCGGACATGCCGGTGGCGTACTTGTAGACGTAGAAATTGTAGTAGAAGTGGGGGATCCGCGCCCACTCCAGTTCGATGTCCCGATCCGCCCGGATGCCCGGACCGTGGTAAAGCGCGTTGAGTTTGTAGTATTCGCCGCACAGAAAATCCGCCGTCAGCGGCGTCCCGACGGCGCTGGCCTCGTGGATGAGTTTCTCGAACTCCGCGAACATGGTCTGCCGGTAGATGGTGGCCCGGATCCCGTCGGCCAGATGCGCGTAGAGATAGGCCCGGAACGCGTGATCGTCGGGATTGAGTTGCAGCAGATGCTCGGAAAGAAGCAGTTCGTTGCAGGTGCTGGCCACTTCCGCCACGAAAATCGCGTAGTCGGCGTAGTGAAAATGCTGATGCGTCCGGGAGAAATAACTGTGCATGGAGTGCCCCAGTTCGTGCGCCAGCGTGAAAACGTCATCCAGCGTCCCGTCGTAACTCATCAGCACATAGGGGTAGGAGTCGTAACAGCCGCCGGAGTACGCGCCGGAACGCTTGCCCTTGCGGGGCGCGGCGTCGATCCACCTTTCCCGCCACGCCTTCTCCAGCAGAGAACCGTACTCCGCGCCCAGCGGGGCCAGCGCTTCCCGCACCAGTCGGGAACCGGCGGCGAAATCGTACTCCCTCCGGCAGTCGGGCCGCAGCGGGGCGTAGAGATCGTACATATTCAGATCGGACAGCCCCAGCACTTCCGAGCGCAGGTCAAAGTATTCGTGCAACGCCGGCAGATGGGCGTGAACGGCGGCGATGAGATTGTCGTAAATGGCGACCGGCACGTTGTCGGCGCTCAGCGAAGCGGCCAGCGCCGAATCGTAGCGCCGCACCCGCGCCATGGTCACGTGACGCTTGACCGTGCCGTCCAGCGTACAGGCGAAAGTATTCCGGTATTGCCGGTACTGCCGGTAGAGTTTGCGGAACGCCCGCCGCCGCACCCCCCGGTCCGGGTCCTCCGTGAACCGGTGCCACGAACTGTGGTCCAGCACCCGGAGTTTTCCCGCGCCGTCCCGGATCTTGCCGAACTCCAGATCGGTGTCGTTGAGCGTGGAGAACGCCTCGTCGGAGTTGCCCAGCACATCCCCCAGCAGACCGATCAGCCGCTCCTCGGCTTCGCTCAGAACATGGGGTTTCTCCCGCAGCAGTTCCAGCAGACTCCGCCGGTAGAACGCCAGTTCCGGGGCATTGAGCAGTTCCCGCATCCGGTCGTCGGGGATGGCCATGATCTCCGGGTCGAACCACGCCTCCAGCGGCGCCAGTTCCGCCAGCAGGGCTCCGACCCGGTCCACCCGGGCCCGGTTGACGCCGACGGAAGTATTCTCATCCGACCGGAGGTGGGCGTAACTGTAAACTTTTTCCGCCAGTCGGTCGAACTCGTCCGATACTTCGATGGCCGCTTTGAGCACGGCGGGGGATTCCGCCAGTCTGCCCTTGAAGGCGGCGAACTTCTCCGCCCTGCCCCGCAGTTGCGCAAAATCCGCCTCCCATGCGCCGACGGAGGGATAAAGGGCCTCCAGGTCCCAGACGATCTCTTTCATCCGCCGCGATCCGTCCTACTGAAAAAGTTCCGCGATCTTCAATTTCTTCGCCCGGGCCTGAGCGACGAACTCCCGGGCGTAGAACAGCGCGCCCGCGTCCCGCAGGTGACAGGTGTCCTCGCGGCCCTTCGGATAGGCGGGGAACTCCCCGGGGGCGAGGAACATGTACAACTTCCGTCCGGCATCCGGCCCCATGGCGGAAAGTTTTTCCCGGGCGATGAGATTGAGGTCCACGAAATCGCACCCGGTCTCCCGGGCCACGTCCCGGCAGGCGCGGATGTACGCGCTTCCGTGTTCGCGCACCGCGCCGTCCGCCTCGAACTTGCAGATCGCGGTCTGGGAGCAGAGGACCGGGATCAGACCGTTGGCCCGGGCTTCGGCGATGTAGATCTTAAGATAGAGTTTGTAGGTCTCGTCCGCGCTGGTGCGGCGGTAGGTGTTCTTCGCTCCGGCATGAGCGTCGTTGTGCCCGAACTGGATGATGACGAAATCCCCCGGCTTCGCGTTGCCGAGGATCTTATCCCAGCGCTTCTCCGTGAGGAAACTCCTGCTGCTCCGGCCGCCCATGGCCAGATTGGTCACGTTGACCCCGGACTTGACCATCGCTTTGAGCGCGGTGCCCCATCCGGTCAGCGGTGCGCGATTTGCCGCGTAATCGCACATGGTGGAATCCCCGGCCAGATAGAGGTCGGCGGCGCCGAGCAGCAGCGGCAGAACGAACAGCGGAACGAACCATTTTTTCAGCATCATGACAACCTTTCCTGTTTGATATCCGGCCGGGACGATCCGACCGGCGTTGAATTTACCACACTTCGCTCCGAATTTCAAGCCGCGCCGCCGCCGCGGACGGCAAAAACGTCGTGAATCACGAAAAAACTTCACCTCCGGGAGTTGACCGCGTCGAACGAAAAATCGGGCAATCGCCGAAAAAGGGGGCGGCGGCAAAAGAAAGTATCCGAAGGAAAGCGGACCGGCGGCGGCGGAGCCGGGACTTGATCTCGCGGCGGCGCGTTTGCCGCCCGTCCGGAGCAAATAATTCCCGATTTTTTTTGCAAACGGCTTTCATTTTGAAAAAAGCGCATTATATTTAGGCTAAGCAGCAATTTTTTGCTTTTACAGATAATGATTTTGATGTGCCGGGAGATCCCGGCGACGAGAATCGGATTGCCGCCCGACGACTTTTCAGGAGGACTGAAAAGACGCGATGAGATGACGGAAAGAGAAGGTGCGCCGCGAGGCGCGCCGCGATCGCCGCGAGTTTGATCGTTCGCCGGGGGATGGAAAGCGCCGGAGACTCCCGCCCGCGGGAGCGGAACGGCGCGGACATTTTCGGACGGAGCGGCGGGGGTCCGGGTTCTCCACTTGAAATCACCGGAGAAAATGCAGATGACGGCAGTTTCGGCGGTGGAGACGGGCAAGCAGGTGCTCCGCAAAAAGTTCACCGGTTTGCGCAATTCACTCGACCCGGAGGTCCGGCGGCGATACGACGCGGACATCCGCCGCAATCTCAGCGCGCTGCGCTGTTATCGGGAAGCCGAATGCGTGGCGGCGTTCATCCGCCACGGCGCCGAAGTCGACCTTTCTCCGATCTTCAAAGGCAAGCGGCTTTTTCTGCCCCGTTTCAACGCGCTTGACGGCGGGTATGAGATGGTTGCCGTGAAGGATCTTGAGCTTGATTTGCTGCCGGGCAAATACGGAATCCCGGAGCCGTCGCCATCCCTGCCGGCGGCCGACCCGGACTTCGTAACTTCCCGGGTGCTGTTTCTGGTGCCGGCGGTCGCCTGCGACCGTCAGGGGCACCGGCTGGGACGCGGCGGCGGCTACTATGACCGTCTGCTCTCCGGAGTGAAAATCCCTCCGGTGGCGGTCATCTACTCCTGCCAACTCTCGGACAGCGCACTGCCCGGCACGGCCCGCGACATCCCCATGGGGATCGTCGTGACCGAGCGGGAAGTCGTTGAAGTGAACAGGGAGATTGGAGTGAAAAAATGAATTTGATCCATCTTGCGATCGCTGTGGCCGCTTCGGTCGCGGGTACGCTGATTCTGGTGCTGGTCATCCAGCGTCTGCGTCACGATTCCGCCCGGAACAGCGCCGAGAAGATCCGTTCCGACGCGGAACGCGAAGCCGAACACCTGCTCCGGGACGCCCGGATCTCCGCCAAAGGCGAGACCATCAAAATGCGCGAGGAGTGCGACGCCGAACTCAAGGAGCGCCGCAAGGAGCAGGCCAATGTGGAACGCCGTCTGGCCCAGCGGGAGGAACTGCTGGACCGCCGCGCCGATTCCATGGACGCCAAGCAGAAAAATCTGGAGAAGCAGGAGACGGAGATCGCCCAGTTGCGCGAGAGGCTCGCCAACCGGGAGCAGGAACTCAACCGCGGCATCTCCCGCCAGATCGACGAACTGGAGCGCATCAGCGGTTATTCCCGGGACGAAGCCCGGGAGGTCCTGCTGGAAAAACTGAAAAACGAAGTGAAAAACGAGTCCGGTCTGCTGGTCCGCGACGTGCTGGAGGAGGCCCGGGAGCGCAGCGAAAAAGAGGCCAAGCGGATTTTGACCTACGCCATGCAGCGGTACGCTTCGGACTGCACCTACGAGCGCACCACCACCACCATCCCGCTGCCCAACGACGAGATGAAGGGCCGGATCATCGGCCGGGAGGGACGCAACATCCGGGCGATCGAGAGCGCCACCGGGGTCAACATCCTCATCGACGACACCCCGGAAGCGGTGGTCATCAGTTGCTTCGACCCGGTGCGCAAGGAAGTGGCCCGGCGGCTGATGGAGAAACTCATCGGCGACGGCCGCATCCACCCCACCCGCATCGAGGAACTGGTCAAGAAGATCAGCAAAGATTTGGACGAGGACCTCTTTCAGGTCGGCGAAGCCGCGGTGCTGGAGACCGGGATCCCCGGCGTGCCGCCGCAGATCATGAAACTGCTCGGGCGGCTGAAATACCGGTACAGTTTCTCCCAGAATGTGCTGCAGCACTCGCTGGAAGCGGCCTACTTCATGGGCATCATCGCCGCCGAACTGGGACTGGATGAGAAAAAAGCCAAGCGCATCGGTCTTTTCCACGACCTCGGCAAAGCCATCGACCACGAGGTCGAAGGACCCCATGCCCAGATCGGCGCCGACGTGCTGCGCAAGTACAACGAGGCCAAAGACGTGATCCACGCCGTCGCCGCCCACCACGGCGAGATCGAACCGGAATCCCTCTACGACATTCTCATCAACATCTGCGACACGCTGAGCGCGTCCCGTCCGGGCGCCCGCAGCGAGACCACGGAGTTGTATCTGAAGCGGCTGGAACAACTGGAATCCATCGCCCACGAGTTTCCGGGCGTGGACAGTTGCTTCGCGCTTCAGGCCGGACGGGAGATCCGGGTGGTGGTCACGCCGGAGAAGATCAGCGAGGGCGAAGCCCAGATGCTGGCCAAGGACATCTGCGGCCGGATCGAAAAGGAGATGACCTACCCCGGCCAGATCAAAGTCACCATCATCCGCGAGACCCGCTCGGTGGAATACGCCAAGTGAGGCGGTTCGGCAACGGGGAGACACGTTTGCAATGGCCAGAGTGGTGTACCGCATTTCCCTGCGGCAGTTGACGGAGAATTTCCTCCGGCTCCGGCAGGCGGCCGGAAGTTGCCGGCTGATGCCGGTGCTCAAGTACGACGCCTACAATCTGGGGGCGCTCCGCATCGGAGCCGCGCTGAAAGCGGCCGGAGCGGAGCGGTTCGCGGCGGCGACGCTGGACGAGGCGCTGGAACTGCAAAAACTCGGACTGCCGGTGCAGATCCTCGGACTGCTGCCGCCGGAGGAGATCCCGGAGGTCGTCGCCGCCGGGATCATCGCGCCGGTGGCGAACATGCGGACCGCCGAACTGCTCTCCGCCGAAGCCGTCCGGCAGAACCGGGCGGTGAAAATCGCCGTCAAACTGGACACCGGCATGGGCCGGGTGGGATTCCAGTCGGATCAAGCCGCGGCCGCGGCGGAGAAAATCGTCAAACTGCCGGGGCTGACGCCGGACACGCTGTTCGCCCACTTCTCCACCGCCAGCCAGCCGGACCTCTGGTTCGCGGCATTGCAGATACGGCGGTTCCGGGATACATATGACGAACTGCTGCGGTCGGGGATCGACTTCCCCAACCGTCACCACGCCGCCGGGGACGCGATCCTGAAACTCCCGGACGCGGTGAAAGCGCCCTTCAACATGGCGCGGCCGGGCGGCACGATGTACGGGGAGGAGTTCCATGAGACGTGCCGTCAAATCGTGGAGTTGACCACCGTCGTCGGTGATATCCGGGAGATCCCCGCCGGGGGGTCCGTCAACTACTTCCGGACCTTCATCGCGCCCCGTCCCATGCGCGTGGCGGTGCTGACGGCAGGCTACGCCGACGGCATCCCGCTGGCCCTGAGCAACCGGGGATCGGTGCTGATCGCGGGCAAATTCTGTCCGGTGCTGGGCCGGGTGACGATGGACTACACCGTGGCGGATATTTCCCATGTTCCGGAGGCGTCCGTCGGAATGGAGGCCGTCCTGCTGGGCAAGCGGGGCGACGCGGAACTCACCGTCCGGGAATGGGGCAGGATGAAAAACACCCACGCCCACGAGATATGGTGTTCCATCGGACACCGGGCGGTGCGGGAATATGTGAGTTGACCATGGACGGGGAGGCGTTGCGGCGGGCGCTGGCCGATTACGAGGCCGGACGGAAAAGGGAGATCGTTTCCGTCCCGGTGCGCCGGGCCAAACTGCGGGAATTCGCCCGGGTGCTGGCCCGATCCAAAGCCGAATTGTACGCCGCTCTGACCGCGGATCTGAACCGGGCCCCGACCGAAACACTGCTGGCGGAACTGCTGCCGCTGCTGGAGATCGTCCGCTTTCTGGCGCGCAAACTGCCCCGACTGCTGAAACCGCGGCGGCTGCCGTGGAGTTGGGCGACGTTTCCGGCCCGATCCGAACTGGTGCGGGAACCATTCGGGCGGGTGCTGGTGGTCTCCACCTGGAACTATCCGCTGCTGCTGGCGCTGGAACCGGCGCTGGGCGCGTACGCCGCCGGAAACCGGGTGATCCTGAAACTCTCGCCCCGCGCCCCCCACACCAACGGGTTCATCCGGCGGATGCTGGAACAGACATTCGCCGCCGACGAGATATTGCTCCTCGACGACGAACTGCCGCTGGCAGAGGCGCTGGCATTCCGTTACGACTACATCTTTCTGACCGGGAGCCGGGAAAGCGGACGCGCCGCGCTCAAGGCGGCGGCGGCGTACTGTACCCCGGCCACGGTGGAACTGGGCGGCAAAAATCCCTGCGTCGTCGCGGAGAACGCCGATCTGCCCACGGCGGCCCGGCGCATCGTCTGGGGCAAATTCTTCAACGCGGGACAGTCCTGCGCCGCCCCGGACCATCTGCTGGTCCACCGGGACGTCCGGGACGATCTGGTGAATCTGATCCGCGAAAACATCCGGCGGATGTACGGCGACCACCCGCTGGACGGCGGCGCGTTCCCGGCGATGCCGGACACGGCGGCCTACGACCGGGTCTGTGCGCTGTCTGCCGGCGGCCGGCTGCTTCACGGCGGCGACCGCGACCCGGAGAAACGGGCGGTGGAACCGACGGTCATCGACCGCATCGCGGCGGATTCGCCGCTGCTGACGGAGGAGGTCTTTGCTCCGCTGCTGCCGGTGCTGGAATACGCCAGCGAAACCGAACTGCTGCTGAAACTGCAGACGCAGGAAAAACCGCTGGCGCTGTACTGTTTCGGCGGTTCCGCCGCGCTGCGCCGGGCCTTGACGGAACAATTCTCCGCCGGGGCGGTGGTCTTCAACGACGTGATGGTGCATTTTTCCAACATGCACATCCCCTTCGGCGGCGTGGGCGCCAGCGGATTCGGAGCGTATCACGGGGAGCGGACGCTGACGACATTCACTCACGAAAAGCCGGTGGTCCGGCAGGGGACATGGCTCGATCTGCCGCTGCGCTATCCGCCCTATCGCCGCATGTTCCGGAAACTGGTGGAATTTTTCTGCCATGTCCGGTAGGATGATCGTCATTATGGGTCCGACGGCGTCGGGCAAAAGCGCGCTGGCGCTGGAGTACGCCGAACGATTCAACGGGGAGATCATCTCGGCGGATTCCATGCAGTTGTACCGCGATCTGCCCATCGGTACCGCCCAGCCCACCGCCGCGGAACGGGCGGCGGTCCCGCATCATCTGGTGGGGATATACGACCTTTCCGAGCGGGCGGAAGTATTCCGCTACTGCGAACTGGCGGCGGCGGCGGCGGCGGATATTTCCCGCCGGGGCAAAACCGTCATTCTCTGCGGCGGCACCGGATTGTATCTGAAGGCGTTTCTGTACGGGCTGGACGATCTGCCCGCCGACCCGGAGTTGCGGCGGGAACTGGACGCCCGCTACGATTCCGAAGCCGGAGAAGCCGATCTCATCGCCCGAATGCGGGACCTCGACCCCGCCGCCTGCGACCGCTGGCACGCCTGCCGCCGCCGACTGATCCGGGCCCTGGAAGTTCGCCTGCTCACCGGGCGGAGCATTCTGGAACTGCAGAGCGGTCCCAAACCCCTGCGGTACGACGCGGAACTGCTGAAACTGGACCCGGATGCGGAAACACTGAAGCGGCGGATCGCGCTCCGGGCGGACCGGATGCTTGAATCAGGCTGGATCGACGAAGCCCGCCGCGCCATCGCCGCCGGACTTTTCACCTCTCCCACCGCGCATCAGGCGCTGGGCTACCGGCAGATCGCGGAATACCTCGCCGGACGCCTGACCATGGACGAACTGAGGGAAAAAATCCGCACGGCCACCTGGCAGTACGCCCGCCGCCAGCGCACCTGGTTCCGCCACCAGCACCCGGAAGCGCGAACGCCGGCGCGGTGATCCCCTGCTTCTCTTTCAAAAGAAGCGAATTTCCCCTGTTTCGCACACCTCCGAAAAATTTTCGGTTTTTCCGCTGTTTCCCCCTTGCAAAAAATTCCGAACGCGTTTACGTTTATAATAAACGTGCGCGAAACAATCAGCCGCCGGAGGGAATACGATGCAACAGGATATGCTGGACGTCCGGATGTTCGCCTACACCGCGCCGCGGGTGCCCAGTTACATTCTGCACCCGGTGCTGATGGATTTTCAGCAGGTCGCGGCGGTGCGCGACGGAGAATGGGGACGGCATACCCATTTCAAGGATTTTGAACTCATCATCCCGGTGGAGGGGCGGTACGACTGCGCGCTGGACGATGTGGAGATCCGCTGCGGAACGGGGCAGTTTCTGCTGATCCAGCCGGGGCAGGTCCATCAGGACCACTTCCGGACGGGGGTCCGTTTCCTCGCCTTCCACTTTCAACTGCTCAACCCGGAAAAATCGGTCTACATCGACAAGATCTTTTCCCCGGCGGTCACGCCGAAAGATCAGGTCATGACCATGCCGGAGCGGTCATTCACCGACCGGGTCATCGAACTGCTTTTCGCCTCCGGGCACGAGGGTCTGCCGTTTCCGGTGAGCGAGGGGATATTCCTCTCGCTGTTCCGGCTGGTGACGGGAGCGTTCCCGCCGGAGAGCGTGCTGCAAAGCACCGACGGCGACGAACGCAACCACCGGATGCTCCGGCAGATCATGGAAGTTTTCACCGCGCATCTGCTCTCCGGCACGCTGCCTGCCGGAACGATCGAACGGCGGCTCGGGGTCAGTTCCCGCACCTGGCACCGCATCTCCCACGAACTGCTGGGCGCGGCGCCGCGGACCGCCTTTGAGCGATTCCGCATCTCCAGCATCCACACCTTCATGCTGAAACACCCGGAACTGAGCGTCAAGGAGATCGCCAGCCGGTTCAATTTCGCCGACCCGTTTTATTTCTCCCGGGTCTTCCGCCGCCACTTCGGATACCCCCCCAGCGCCCTCGGCGACCGCAAAAAAGCCGCCTTTTGAAGCAATCCCGCATGGATTGGCGAATTTGTCCATTCCTAAAACCGTCTTTCCGCGGTACAATAAGAACAGTGACAGAAAAACTGCAATACCGAAGGGGCGGAACGATGACGAAAACGTGGGGATGTCTGCTGGCGGCCGGAATGCTCGGCGCGGTTTCCGGGACGGTGCTTGAGAGCGGGAACGCGGCATACCATCTGAATGACACGACCGGCGCGGTGACGGCGGTCGTCCGCAAATCCGACGGACGCAAAGTCGTGACCGGCGTCGGCAACCGGTATTTCCTGCTCGGCGCCTCCGGCGACCGCAAGGGCACCGACCGCACCGACACCGTGACTCGACGGAGCGCCGACAACGGGAGTGTGATCTACGTCTGCGCCAACCCCCGGCTGCCGGGAGTGACGATCACCAAACGCTACGCCATCGTCAACGGCGGACTGCGCCGGGAAATGACCTTCACCAACGCGGGCGGGGAGATCAAATTTCTGCAGATTTTCACCGACTGCCATTTTGCTCCCGAATTTCTGGAACGCGCCTACTACTTCGGGGCCGGTTATCTCGGACCTTTCCTGCCGGCGGCCAAAGTCAGCCAGCCGACCCGGGTGGAGAGTTTCGTTCAGTCCAGCAAGGGCATGGTGCTGATCAACGCCGATCCGAAGCGGGAAAGTTTCGCCCATTTCCGGGTAAAACTCAACGGCACGACGGTTTTCCCGTGGTGGCAGTCCACCATCGGCAGTTACCGGGAAAAGAACGATCGGCTCCACTACCTGCCCGACGGCTGGAGGATGGCGCTGGGCACGGTGGACCTGCCGCCCGACGGCGGAAAATTCACCTACACCGACCAGTTGGTCTGCTTCCCCGGGGATCTTTTCGACTTCTTTGAGACCATTTACGCGCGGGACCCGGACTTCGCCGCCGCCTATGCGAAAATCCCGCCGTCGCCGCCGGAACTGCTGGATGTTTTCGTGGAGACCGGCTGGGGGTTCGAGCCCTATCTCCGCTATCTGGCGGAAATTTCCGGCGAAGGCCTCATCCTCAACAAGACCATGATCTGCGCCGACTGGGCGGACTACCGCTGGGCGGACGGCTTCAACAGTTACGCCGGAGGCTTCGTCACCGCGGAGGAAATCCAAACGTTCATCGACGGGACCAAAGCGATCTCGCCCCGCATCCGCAACGGCTTCCACACCATCACCGTGGCCGGGACACTCCATTCTCCGATCTTCAAGGAGCATCCGGAGTACTTCCGCAAGTTCGACCGCGCCGGGGATCTGGAGACTCACTTTCCCGGGCTGGTGCCCAACTACCAGACCATGATCAACCGGCCGGAGGTGCGGGACTTTATCGTGGATTCGGTCTGCACCATGGCGGAACAGACCGGCATCGGCTTCGTCTATCAGGACGAGGCGCAGTATCAGAACACCATCAACTGGCAGACGGGAGAATTGATCCGGGACGATCACAGCATCCCGCTCTGGGACGCCCTGCGCCGCCGGGTGCTCGCCCACGGCAAGTTCGTCTACTTCAACGGCAGCGGCAACCCCTACGCCGACGTCAATTACATGGAGTGTCCGAAGCGGATGCTCATGCCGGGCGCGTGGCGGGAATTCGCCGGGGTCGGACTGGGACTGGAAATGGTTTCCCAAATGCGCCCGGGCAGCCGGATCACCCTGCTCTACATGAATGACATCTCCGACTACTTCGGCCGCGTCCTCTCCCACGGCTGGATCCCGGCGCTGGGCGACGTGGGGCGGGAACATCCCGGCGTGCTGACGCTGGTCCGGGCGGCCTACGAGATCGGCAAGACCCTGCCGCACCGGGCGGATTACACCCCGGACTGGAAACGCGACCCGGCGGCGGAATGGGAGTCCTATTCCGTGCGGCGGCTGGATTCGCAGGATACCATTCTCTCCTTCATCAACCGCACCCGCAAGATCGGCACACTGCCGCTGACGCTGAATCTGGCTTCGCTGGGATATCCCACCGGGACCCGGCTCAACGTCTGGGCGTACCGCGTCCGGTATCCCCGGGGCGCGGAGATGAATTACCAACTCAGCGACCGGGAACTGCGCGACCGCTACCGGCGGACCCGCTGGTCCGACGCGGCCGGCGCGTCCCCGGAACTGATCTACTCCGGGGATGCCGCCGGGACGCTGAACCATGAATTTCCCGCCGTGGGCGTCAACGATCTGGTCCAGTACGTGATCTCGCCCGCCCCGGCGGCGGTCTACACCGTCGATCATCAGCCCGGGACCTACTTTTTCACCCGGCGCAAGGGAGTGGAGGTCAAACCCGATGGCACCGTGACCAGCACCCGGGACGCCGCGGAGATTCTGCTGGCGGACCGGGAGGCCGTCTTCACCGACGTGCAACTGGACGGCACCCCGGCGGTCACGGAGACCGTGGACGTCGGCGGATTGCTCATGACGGTGGTCCAAGTGCCTTCCGGTACGCATCGGCTCGCTTATCGCCGGGTCGAACGGCCCGCTCCGGCGCAAGATCCGGCGGCTCCGACCGTCCGGCGGGAGGGGAATCAACTCCTCGTCGCCGACGCCCCGGCGGACCACTTGTACGCGCTGGTCCGGCACGGCCGCACCTGTCTTACCGGCACCTCGCCGCTGACGCTCCCGGAACAGTTTCCCAACGGCGACTATCTGCTCCGGGCGGCCGGAAGCGCCGGTCCCGCCGCGACCGTCCGGCTGACCGGCGGCAAAAACAGCCGGGTGATCCACCGTCCCTACCCGGATATCCCGGCGGAAACGCAACTGCGCAAGGAAGACCGGAAACTGCCCGGAGGGGTGCGGCTGCTCCGTTCCGGCACCTTCATCAGCGCCCACCGGAAACTGCGCAATCTCCAGCGGAATCTGCCGCCGGTGGAAGTCCGGGCGGACGCGGAACATCTGACGCTCACCGCCGGGACCACCCGCCGCAACGACACGCTGGACATCAACCACTACGCCGGATTTGAACTGTCCGGGGCGGAAACGGTGCAGTTGAAACTGACGCACAATTTCGATCGGGCGAGGTCGTTTTTCAAGGCGGGTTCCCACGTCTGGCTGGGCGGGGAGAAATCGCCGATCGACTTCTCCGGCATCGTCGCGGACTACCGGGTCGGCGGCAAGTACGTCAAACGGGTGATCTTCTCGTGGGGGGTCGGAACCCGTTATCTGCAGAACCGTTTCCCCGCCGGATGGGGGACGAAACGGGTGCAGGACGTCTACCTCCGCCTGGGCAATCTGCTGGAAAAACCGGAGACGGTGTTTTCGCTGGATTTGAAAGCGTATGCGCCGAAAGACTGGGACGGCACCGTGTTCTTCGCCGCCGGGAACAATCACATCCTGGCGGACCGGATGTTCACGCTGACGCTGCTGAAGTTCAACGACCGGACCGCCGGAGACTTCCTGACCGGCAGGGACATGGCGAACCGTAAAACGGCAGGGGTGATCCCGGAACCGCTGCACCTGCCCAAAGTGAAGACCGTGCCGCGGGACGCCGACGCCGCCACGGACCGCTGGGCAAAAATCACCGAACTTCAGCCCTACGGCGATACCGAGGAACTGACCCAGCGGACCACCGCGTTCTGGAGTTACGACCCGAATCGCCTGTATGTGGCAGTGCGGGCGGAAGAGACGGCCCGGCCGGTGCAGGCACCCAACGGCGACCCCTACCGCAATGACTGCATCGACCTGTTTCTGGAGGGGGCGGACGGCAAACTGGCGCAGATCTCCGTCGATGCCCAAGGGCGGCATGTCATCCTGCCGGCGGGGGCGCTGCCCGGATGCACGGTGCGGGTGAAGCCGCTTGCCTCCGGCGGATACGCCGTTTTCGCCGCGATCCCGTGGGAGGCATTGGGGTTCCGGGCCCCGGCGCCGGGCAACTCCCTGCGGGTCAACCTCTGCCGTTCCCGGATCGGCAAGGGCGGAGACCGGGCTTCATGGGCGCCGGTGCGTTCGGAGTCCGGATTGGGATTCCGGGATGTGGAACAATATGGCCGGATCGTGCTGGGCTTCCCGGTGAGCGGCATGGGCCGGTTCGACGAAGTGGAACTTTAACGGAGGACAACCTGTCATGATGCCATGCTCTCTGCAACCCCCGGCCGCGGCCCGGAAAGAAAACGCCGTGCGCTTCACGCTGATCGAACTTCTGGTGGTCATCGCGATCATCGCCATTCTCGCGGCCATGCTGCTTCCGGCGCTCCAGAGTGCGCGGGACCGGGCGCGGGCGGCTTCCTGCGTCAACAACCTCAAGCAGATCGGCACGGCGGACCTGATATACGCGGACAACCACAACGGACGGCTGCCGGTCGGCCACAGTATTTCCGGGATAACGAATCCGTGCACCGTCACCAGCAACATGGTGACCGCCTCGTCCACCGTCCCCGCAGCGGCGAAGATCGCCAATCACTGGCGGCCGATGACGATCCTGCTGGTCTACGGTTATCTGGGCGGTTCGGAAAAAACGGATGAATTCGCGCCGGACAGCGCGGCGGAGAAAAACTTCCACTGTCCTTCCGACAACCACTACTGGGGGACGCACAACGGCGGCTACACCAACATGAGTTACATCCTCGCCCATTACCGGGAGGATTCCGAACCCAACCGGCCCCATCTGCACCGGGGCATCGTGGGCAAGGACAATCCCGGCAACGCGATCATGGCCGACCACGTGGGAGCCGCCGCCGGCAGCGAAGCCCCGAAGGGCACGGAGAACCACCGTCGCAGCGCCAATGTGCTGCTGCTGAACGGCGCGGTGGTCACCCGCTCCACCGGGGAACTGACCGAATCGACCTTGAACTCCGTTCACGCGATCCTGCGGGCGTTCGATCAGCAGAAGCGCGCGTACTGACCCGGGAGTTGTGATCTGCCATGCATTTGATTCTGGACGGAAACGACTGGGAAGCGGATTATTTCACCTCGACGGCACGCCACAAGGCGTGGCGGAACGATCCGCGGCGGCAATGCGACATGCTGATGGAATGCGTGTCCCTTTCGGACTTCATTCGCCCCGACGCCGCGCCGGGCGACCGGCTGCGGGGCACGATCCCGGGATGCGACCGGACGTTCCTGATGGAGAACGGCCTCTGCGACGATCCGTATTTCGGACGCAATCTGGACCGGACCCGCTGGGCGGAAAACCACGCCTGGGCGTTACGCAAGCGCTTCACTCTGCCGGAATCGTGGCGGCGGTGCCGCCGGATCATCCTGCGTTTCCATGGGCTGGATTATGAAGCGTGCGTCTTTCTCAACGGCGAGGGCCTCGGTTATCACAAGGGCATGTTCATCCCGGCGGAGTTCGACGTGACCGACATGCTCCGTCCCGGCGAAGAGAATCTGCTGGCCGTGGGTTTCGAACCGATGCCTCAGGCGTCCCCCGACCACCGGGAGTCGGAGGCGGCGGAGTTCGCCGGATTCCACCGGATGCAGATGAGTTACGGCTGGGACTGGGCCCGGGGCATGGCCGCCGCCGCCATCTGGGATTCGGTGGAGTTGATCGGCTACGAAACGGCGCGGGTCCGGGACTGCCGGGCCGTTGCCGGAACCGGCGCGGTGACGCTGGAACTGGAACTGGAATCCCGGACGGCAGCCGTCCTCCCGCTGGAAGTTGCAGTCACCCCGGAGAATTTCTCCGGCCCCGACGGCCGTCTGCGCACACAACTGCCGCTGGAGCCCGGTCCCAACGCCCGTTCCGTCACCATTCCCCTCCCCGAACTACACCGCTGGTATCCGGCGGGATACGGACGCCCCGACCTCTACCGGATCGCGGTGAAACTCGACGGCGACACCACCGAATTCGTCACCGGATTCAAGGAACTGCTCATGCGCCGCAATCCCGATTCGCCGGAGGGGGCGTATCCGCTGACGTTCGTTCTCAACGGGCAGGAAGTCTTCGCCCGGGGGCTGAACTACGTCCCGGCGGACCTGATGTTCGCCCGCAATACGGCGGCCGACTACGACCGGCTGGTGAAACTTGCCGCCGAAGGGGGATTCAATCTGTTTCGGATCTGGGGCGGCGGCATGGTGGAAAAAGCCGCGTTCTACGCCGCCTGCGACCGGCACGGCGTCATGGTCTGGCAGGAATTCATGCACGCCTGCAGCAACTACCCCAAAGACGCGGCGTATCTCGCATTCAAAAAACGCGAGGGCGAAGCCGTTCTGCGCAAGATCCGCAACTTCGCCTCCCTCGTCATGCTCTGCGGCGGCAACGAGATGCAGTACTACGGCGAGATCCCGGATTCCCCGCTGCTGCTCCAGTACGGGGAACTGGCCGCGCGCTTCGCGCCCGGAATTCCCTATCACGTCTCCTGCCCCGACCTTTCCCGGCCCGGGGAGCGCAACCACGGACCGTGGACATTTCAGGAACATCACGTCTACAACCGGCACCGGCGGCTGCTGGCCAGCGAGATCGGATGCAACGGCATGCCGGAATTCGCCTCGCTGCAAAAATTCATCCCGGGATCGGAAATTTCCGCCGGAAAGGGACAGTCCCTGCGCTATCACTTTTTCAACGACGTGGACGGCGACCGGCGGGATCTGCGGCGGCCGCTGGAGAAATTCGCCTGCGCCGGCATGGAACAATTCTGTCAGGCGTCCATGTTCGCTCAGGCCGACGCCTGCGCCTACGTCATGGAACACTACCGGCGAATGGCGCCCCGCGCCTCGGGCTGTTTCATCTGGCAGTACAACGAACCGTGGCCGACCTGCGCTTACAGCATCGTCGATTACTACTCCATGCCAAAAATGGCTTATTACGCGCTGAAAAAAGCCAACGCGCCGATCCTGGTCTCGCTGGCCGACGAATCATGGTGCGTGGACATCACCGGGTTTTCCGCCCGGACCTTCGTGACCTGCGACCGGGAGAGCGCCGGACTGGTGGAGGCGGAACTTTTCGACTGCTCCGGACGATCCATTCTCCGCCGGAGCGTGCGCGGCTGCTGGTCGGTGGGAACCACGGAAGTCATGGATTTTCACCGGGAAACGGTCCCGGACGGCATTCTGCTGGTCCGGTTGAAATTCACCGGCAACGACGACCGGACACGCTTCGTCAACACCCGGCTCTACGGGGTTCCGGACTTCCGGACCGCCTTTGCCCTGCCGCCGTCCCGGGTGACCGCCGCCGTCGCCGCCGCCGGAGAAGGCCGCGCGATCGTCACCCTCGCCAATTGCGGCCCCGCGGCGGCGCTCCATGTGCGGATCGCCCTGCCGGAATTTGCGGAACGGGAAGTGTTCTTTTCCGACAACTTCGTCACCCTGCTCCCCGGGGAGCGCACGGAAATCGCCGTCGGCATCCCCCCCGGACGCGCCGTCACCGCGGTGGAACTGCGCGGGTGGAACTGCTGAAAACCGTCAGCATGACGCTGATGACGATCAGCACCACCCCGGCGGCGATGGCGAGCGTGAATTTTTCGTGGAAAAATCCGATGCCGCACAGTACCGCCACCACCGGTTCCAGCGCGCCGAACACCGCCGCCGGCGTCGCGCCGATGATCTGGATCGCCCGGGAGGTCAGCACCAGCGCCACCACCGTCGGCAGCAGCGCCAGCAGCAGCGCGCACCCGACGGTCCGCGGCGTCCGCGGCACCGGCAGCCCGGACGTGCAGAACGACAGCAGCAGAAACAGCCCCGCTCCCAGAATCATGGCGTAAAACGAGATCTTCTCCGCCGACACCTGCCGCAGACGCGACACCCGCACCATGACGATGAAAAACGAGTAGAACAGCGCCGACGCCAGCGACAGCGTCAGCCCCCGCCAGTCGAAAGGCCGGTCGCAGTCGCCTCCGGCCAGCACCGCCACCCCCGCCAGCGACAACACGACGCCGATGCCGACGCCCAGAGACGGTTTCTCCTTGAAAAACAGCGTCATCATCGACGCCACCGCCACCGGATAAACAAAAAGCAGCGTGGAGACGATCCCGGAAGCCATATAGTTGTAAGCGTAAAACAGCGTCAGGGAAGAACCGATCATCAGCGCCGCCGCGCCGCACAACGCCCATCCGGTCCCCGGCTCCGGCCGGAGCCGGCCGCCCTGCCGCCGGATCATCGCGCCGACGATCGCTCCCGCCAGAAAAAACCGGTAGAACAACGCATTGACGGGAGAGAATCCCGCTTCGTACAGCGGCAGGGAAAACAGCGGATTCAATCCGTAGGCCGCCGCACCCACCGCCGCGACGACACAGCCCTTGATCCGATCACTCATCATCGTGAGAACGCAGCCTCCTTTCCTTCAGTTGATACAACAATTCCAGCGGGACCCGCAGACCCCCGGCGCCGTAGCCCAGCACCAGCAGCGGCGTGTTTTCCCCGTGAAAATCGCTGCCGCCGGACAGCGCCAGAGCGTGCGCCGCCGCCGCCGCCGTCACCAGTTCCGTCTCCCGGGCGCTGAACAGCGAATAATACCCCTCGATCCCGTCCAATTTCCACCCGGCCAGTTTCCGGCAGAAGCGGTTCAGGTTCGCCCGGTCGCGGCCGTCCCGCTGGATCGGATGCGCCCATACCGCCACGCCGCCGGAAGCGTGAATGGCGGCGATCGCCTCCTCCGGGGCCGGAAGTTTCCGGGGTATCCACGCCGGTTTCCCGGCGCCCAGCAGTTTGTCGAACACCGCCTGATTGGAGGCGAATCCGTACCGCGCCGCCAGCGCCCGCGCAAAATGCGGCCGCCCGACGGCGTCCAGCGGACGGGAGGCAAATTCCGGCATCTCCGGCGACAACTCGTACCCCAGAAATCTGAGTTTCAGAAAAAGGTCTTTATTCCGCCTCGCCCGCTCCCGTCGGCATCGCTCCAGAAACGCTCCCAGCGCCGGACTGCGCCGGTCGATGAACAGCCCGATCAGATGGATCTCCCGGTCGCACAGTGTGCAGGCCAGTTCCACCCCCGGCACCGCTTCGCACTCCGGATGGCCCCGGCCCGCGTCCAGAAACTCCGCCAGCCCGTCCACCGTGTCATGGTCCGTCAGCGCCACCGCCCGCAAACCCACCTCCACCGCCGAGGCAAACAACTCCGCCGGAGTGAACGTCCCGTCGGACGCCGTGCTGTGAGTGTGCAGATCGATCCAGTCCATTGTCTTAAAATTTCCCTCTCCCGACCTCACGCCCTTTTCAGGGGAAGCGGATTGCTCCCGTTCGGGGTCCGGCACCGCTCCCCTTTCAGGGAATGCGAACCGTTTCCTTTCGGAACGCCGCCAAAGACAGAAAACGGCGGGAGAGAGACCCCTTCCCCCCTGTGAAGTTCATCCTCTCCCGCCTCCGTATCTGACGAGGTCAGTTCAGCGCCGCGACGCCGGGCAGTTCCTTGCCCTCAAGAAACTCCAGCGAAGCGCCGCCGCCGGTGGAGATGTGGCTCATCTTGTCGGCGAGACCGGATTTTTTCACCGCGGAAACACTGTCGCCGCCGCCGATGATGGAGACGCCGCCGTTGGCCTTGACCTCGGCCACCGCCTTGCAGACGCCGAACGTGCCGTTGGCGAATTTCGGCATCTCGAAACATCCCATCGGACCGTTCCAGACCACCGTTTTGGCAACTTTGATGGCGTCGCCGTAGAGTTTCACCGTCTCGGGACCGATATCGAGCCCCATCCAGTTGTCGTCGATATCCTGCCCCACGATTTTGCTGGCGGCTTCGGGATCGAATTTGTCCGCTTCGACGCTGTCCACGGGCAGCAGCAGTTTCACGCCCCGTTTGGCGGCGTCGGCGATCATCTCCCGCGCGTAGTCCATCTGGTCGGCTTCACAGAGGGAGTTGCCGATCTTGTGCCCCTGCGCGGCAAGGAAGGTGTAAGCCATGCCGCCGCCGATGATCAGCGTGTCCACCTTGCTCAGCAGATTGCGGACCACGGCCAGTTTGTCGGAGACTTTCGCCCCGCCGAGAATGGCGACGAAAGGACGGACCGGATTTTCCACGGCGCTGCCGAGGTAGGCGATCTCCTTCTCCATCAGAAACCCGGCCACGCAGGGACCATTCATGTACTTGGTGATCACCGCGGTGGAGGCGTGGGCGCGGTGCGCCGTGCCGAACGCGTCGTTGCAGTAGACATCGCCGTAGGACGCGAGTTTTTTCGCCAGTTCCTTCTGCTGTTCCTTGAGCGCGGCTTTGGCGGCCTTGAACTCCTCGTCGCTCTGCCCGTCCTTCTGCTTGAGTTTGGCCTGCTCCTCCTTGTGGTAGCGGGTATTCTCCAGCATGAGGATCTCGCCGGGCTTGAGCGCGGCGGCCTCCGCGTCGGCGGCGGCGCAGTCGGGCACGAACTTCACCGGCTTCTTCAGCAGTTCGGCCAGATGATCGGCCACGACCTTGAGCGTGGTGTCGGCGGTGATGCCCTTCTCGTCCGGGCGGCCGAGGTGACTCATCAGCACCAGGCTGCCGCCGTTGTCCAGAACGTAGTTGATGGAAGCCAGCGCACCCTTGATCCGGGTGTCGTCGGTGATGACGCCGTTTTTGACCGGCACGTTGAAGTCGACCCGCATGACCACGCGTTTGCCTTTGAGGTCGATGTCGCGGAGAGTTTTCTTATCCATGATCGTTTCCTTGCGTTGAGTTGTTCTTGAAAAAAAGAAAGGGCGGGCGTTCCTGCCCGCCCTTTCGGGATCGTCGTCTGCGACTCAAGTTACTTGGAGATGACGCGGGCCATTTCCAGAACTTTGTTGCTGTAACCCCACTCGTTGTCGTACCAGGCGCAGACCTTGACAAAGGTCTTGTCCAACTGGATCCCGGCCTTGACGTCGAAAATGGAGGTCCGGGCGTCATCGCGGAAGTCGGTGGAGACCACCGCTTCGTCGGTGTAACCGAGGATGCCCTTGAGTTCGCCTTCGCTGGCCTTCTTCATCGCGGCGCAGATCTCGTCATAGGTCGCTTCCTTGCAGAGTTCGCAGGTGAGGTCGACGAAAGAGACGTCGCTGGTGGGCACGCGCACGGACATGCCGGTGAGTTTGCCGTTCAGTTCCGGCAGGACTTTGCCCACGGCTTTGGCCGCGCCGGTGCTGGAGGGGATCATGTTCTCAAGGATGCCGCGGCCGCCGCGCCAATCCTTCTTGGAGGGGCCGTCCACGGTCTTCTGGGTCGCGGTTGCGGCGTGGATGGTGGTCATCAGCCCGCGCTTGATGCCGAAGTTGTCATTCAGCACCTTGCTGATCGGCGCCAGACAGTTGGTGGTGCAACTGGCGTTGGAGATGATCGACTGACCGGCATAGGTCTTGTCGTTGACGCCGTAAACGAACATCGGAGTCGCGTCCTTGCTCGGCGCGGACATGATGACTTTCTTGGCGCCGGCCTTGAGGTGCGCGCTGGCCAGTTCCTCGGTCAGGAAAAGACCGGTGGATTCGACGACCACGTCGACGCCCAGTTCCTTCCAGGGGAGCATGGCGGGATCTTTTTCGGCGGAAACTTTGATCTTTTTGCCGTCGACGATCAGCAGTTTGCTGTCGTTGCAGGCGGAAATCTCATGGTTGAAGATGCCGTGGACCGAATCGTACTTCAGCATGTAAGCCAGATAATCGGGGTCCAGCAGATCGTTGATCCCGACGATCTCGATGTCCTTGCTGAAGTTCTCGACCGCCGCGCGGAAAACCATCCGGCCGATCCGCCCGAAACCATTGATGCCGACTTTGATCATTTTACACCAACTCCTTCATTGTTTGGTTTGATTGTTTGGCATTGTCTGCCTTCCAGCCTCATTGTCCTCCTAATATACTCCCGAACCGAAGCAAAGTCAAGGTTTCATTTAAGAAAAAAAGCGGTATTTCCGTTCCCCGGACGCCCGAAGAACGCCCCGCAAAACTTCCCCCGGACGACGGACGGCCGACCGCGGCGTCGCCGTCCGGTCGGTATGCAAACGGACACCCGGCGGAAATTCCGGCGCGGCGGCGGGAAATCGGCGGGAAATTCCCGGCGTGGCGCCCTCCGTTTGCCCTCCGGAGAGATTTGTCCCCCGGGGGATGCGGTACGCCGATGTGAGATCAGTTCTTCACCGGATAGTGGACGGTGAGCAGCCGGGCCCGTTCCCCCTCGCGGCAGTAACCGCGGATCCGCACCCCCTGCGGCACGTGAAACGCGTCGCCGCAGGAGAGACGCACCGGCGCGGAATCGTCGATCTCCACCGTGATGGTGCCGGAGACGACATATCCGGCGAAGTCATGCTCCATGACCTCGAATTCCGGGGTCGCGGCGCTGGAGAAATAGTTCTCGTCCATCATCTCCAGATGCACGTCCGAACGCTGGGGCAGGACGAATGTGTACTCCCGATCCTCGTTCATGACGGTTTTCATGCCGCTTTTGCGGAAAATGTATTTTTCGTCGTTCGCGCACTCGTCGCCGAAGAAACTCGGGAAGTTCGACCCGAGGGCGATGAGGATGCGGCGCAGCGTAGCCAGCGTGGGCGAGGCGTTGTCCTTTTCGATCCCGGAGAGATAACTGACCGAAATGTCGGTACGGCGGGCCAACTCCCGCAGGGAAATATCGCTCCGCTGACGCAGATTGCGCAGCCGCGCCCCGACTTTCACATCACCAGCGCCCATGGGTCACACTCCTTTCCTTCGACCGTTCTACCTTGATAATATAGTGCCGGTTGCCCGCTTTTACAATCGGAAACGGATTTTTTGGCGGATTTTTGCGGTTTTTATGCGCAGATCTCATTGACAAACGGACAAAGACGGAGTATAGTATCGCCGTGAAGTGAACAATCGTTCGATAAAAACCTACATCGGTCAACCCTACAACAGGAGAGAGAAAAAATGCCGATCTACGAAAATCGCGCCAACACGGAAAACCGGGTGGAACTGTCCGGAGCCATGCAAAAGGAAATCTACCGCGGCGGGCAGGCGTTCGCCGAAATCGCGGCGGCGGCGGTCTCCGGCGGGTATCAGGTCATCCGCTGCGACGGCTGGTACGGAGTGGACTATCCCGGCGTCGCGGCCCGTCTGAGCGCGGAACTGGCCAAAGCCGGCCGCGAGGCGGTGAGCGTTTCCGCGTCGAAATTCTACAAGCCCTTCAAGGAGATCATGGAGCAGAAGCACCCGTGGATCACCGACGAACCGGCGTTCGGCCGGGTGAATGAGGGCGAGACGCTGGCGGACTACACCGCTCCGGCGGCGGTCGCTCAGGTCAAAGCCGAAATCGCCGCGCTGGTCAAAGCGGGCAAAACCGTTATCGTCACCGGTCCGGGCGCGGCGTTCGCGGACGAGGGGATGCTGGTGTACCTCGACCACACGGCGGACCCGATGCTGTGGAAAATGTGGACCGGAACGCTGATCCCCTTCGACAGCCCCGAGCCCCGCAAGGATTACTTCTGGAAGGAGTACTACTACTGCGACTTCTACATCATGCAGCGGCACAAGGAGCGGATCATCGACGGCGCCGCCTTCTACGGCGAGGCGATCAAACTGGATGACATCAAACTGCTCACGCAGGCCTGCTACCGCGAAGTGCTGAAGCAGTTGGCCGCCCAGCCGCTGAAACAGATCCGCACCTACTCCCCCGGACCGTGGGGCGCGTACCGCTACCGCGACCTCTGGGATATCCCGGGACTGCGGAACAACGCCTGGAACCGGCTGGCCGGAGCGGACCTGGCGCTGCTGGTGGAAGCCGGAGACGTGAAGTTCGACATGCCCATCGTGAATTTGCTCAAAGATCACGGCGACGCGCTGGTCGGTCACTTCAGCAACACCAACTATCCCGGACTCATCCCGGTGGAGATCTGGCTGGACGACGGGTACTTCCCGGACCGACAGCCGGCGGAACGCACCAGCATGCCGATCCACAACCATCCCGGCACCGAGTATGTCAAGCGCCACTTCAACGAGCCGCTGGGCCGTTACGAGACCTACTACATCGTCGAAGCCTATCAGGGCGCCAACACCCACATGGGATTCAAGGAGGACGCCTGTCTCGAGGAGTGGGAAAAACTCTGCCGGAAATCGTGGGCGGAGCAGAAACCCATTCCCAACTGGCAGGACTTCATCGCCAACTGGGACACCAACGTGGGCGACCTTTTCCTGATCCCCGAAGGCACCACGCACGGCCACGGCGGGTATCAGATGGTGCTGGAGATGGACACCTGCGGCAACGCGGCCGGCGGTGAATACTCCTTCTTCGGATACGACTTCATGCGGCCGACCTGGGACGACGTGAAGGGCACGATGACCGGCAAGCCGATGAAAATGCACCTCGACCGGTACTTCAACATCGACAAGGGCTGCCGGGCCAGTTACGTCCGGGACAACCTCAAACCCCGGGCCAAAGTGGTCAGTTGGAACAAGGAATACTCCATGGACCGCTTCGCCACGCTGCCGCAGATGCCGTTCGAGATCGAGCGGATCCACTTCAACGAGCGCGGCGAATACACCACGCAGGGCAAGTTTCTGCAGGCGCTCACGCTGACCGTGGGCAAGCGCGTGACGATCCGCAGCAAGAGCGATCCGTCCAAACAGACGGTGATCGACCGGCTGCAGTGCGCACTGGTGCCGGCGGGCTTCGGCGACTACGAGATCATCAGTTCCACCCCCGGTCCCAACACCGTGGTGCTGTGGCGCCTGAAGCAGGGATGACCCGCGCGAAGCGGAATCCCTTTGCGGAGAAGCGGAAATGAATGTGACGCAAATGTTCGGCATCCGGGGCGAGGACTCCATCATCGCCCCGGAGAATCTGGGGCTGGTCAACGGGAAACTCGCCCTCAACGGCTGGTATCCCGATGTGGCGGAGATCCGGGGGCTTTTCGCCCCGCCGCACTTCAGTGACGATTTTCTGTTGAAAGTCCGGTTCAACGGCCGTCCCGCCGCCGCCGGTTCCTACACCTGGGAGCCGGACATGCTCACCCGGCGCGGGCGGGCCGGAGAGTGGCAGTTGACGAGCCGACTGCTGCCCGCGGCCGATCAGAGCGGCGCGATCATGCGTATCGAGGCGGTCAACCGGAGCAAACGCGACGCGACGCTTGAGGTCCAGTTCGAACTCGTCGGCATGCTGGGGACCCAGAAGCACTGGGGATTTTCCCGGCCCCGGGAAGGAACGAAATTCACCGTGCAGAGTTGCGAGCAGGATCACTTCATCCTCAACGGCGACGGGGTGCAGATCCGCTTCGGTTCGTCGCTGAAACTGCGGCCCCGGAAGCCGTGGTGCGCCGGAGTGATCGACACTCCGGCCATAAAGTGCGGTCCCGGGGGGAAGGCGGTGTTCCATCTCGCGCTGGCCATCGGGGAACCCGCCGCCGCCGCGACGATCCTGCGGGGACTGCTGGCCGATCCGGAACGGTCCGTCAAGGCCGCCCGCGCCCACTGGAGGCGCCGGGTGCGGGGACTTTTCCGCCGCCTGCCGGATTTCACCGCCGACAACGCCGCCTACGTCAAACTCTATCACCGGTCGCTGATGCACCTGCTGATGAACGAGTGGAATGTGCCGGAGTTCCTGCTGCACCCCTACTACGGCACCGGCAGCATCAACGGCGGCTGCGTCGGCTGTTACCTCTGGAACTACGGCGAGATCTACCGGCTCTGGAGCATGCTGGACCCGAAAGCGGCCCGCGCCCATCTGGAGACGTACCTGAAACTTGATCTCTCCGAGTGTTTCGCCTTTTTCCCGGACGACGGTTCGGCCTTCGGTCCGTACTACCCCATCAATCAGGAAAAGGTCCTGCTGCTCACCTACGCTTATGTGGTGCAGACCGGCGACACCGCCTATTTGAAGCGCAAAGTGCACGGCAAGCGGATCATCGACCACATGATCGCGCAGGCGATGATGCACGACGATCTGAGCAAACCGGCGGTGCTGGTGGACTTCGGCACCGGCAACCATCATCTGGAATTGCGCCGGGAACTGCGTTACGACGGCATCGTCCCGGACCTCAATCTGCGGCGGTGCGTTAACTACCGGATCGCGGACCGGCTCTGCAAACTGGCGGAAGTCGTGCCGCCGTGCGACATGGTCAAGCGGGCGAATGCGCTTCGGGACCTCGTCATCCGGGAACTCTGGTCGGCAAAAGACCGCTGGTTCTTCGGCGCGGACGCCGGAGGCAAATACCTGCGTTACACCATGCAGATGTTCAAGGTGCTGGGCTGGGGCGACTGGGCGCTGACGCCGGAGATCGAAGCCGCGCTGACCCGGCGGCTGATGAACGAGGACGAATTTCTCGGGCCGTACGGCATCCATTCGCTGGCCAAGATCGACCCGGCCTACGATGAACGGGACGTGGACAACGGCGGTCCGGGGGCCTGCCCCTCCTTCGCGCCCGCCATCGCCGACCGGCTCTATCAGCGCGGCGACACCGCCGACGGCGACGAGATCCTCCGCCGACTGCTCTGGCTGGGCGAATACCTGCCCTACTGGGGCGACAGTCACCGGGCGGACGTGCGGGATTACCGTCGGGATACGCCGCTTCAGTGCGACATCCAGGGGTGCGGACCGGCGCAGACCATGATCTTCGGGCTGTTCGGACTGCGCCCGACGCCGGAACTGACCGTGGAAATCGCCCCGCATCTGCCGAAGGACATCCGGCACATGGCCCTGACCGGAGTGCGAATGCAGGGCAAGGTCTTTGACGTGATCTGCGAAGCGGAGGGCTTCCGGGTGCTCTGCGACGGACGGACGCGGCAGGCCCGATACGGCGAAACGATTACGCTGTGACTTGACAAACCTCCGCGGAGATGGTAAGTTAACCGGAAGACACGCGGAGGTATTTTCATGGCGAAACAGCGGGAACAGTTTGCATCGCGGCTGGGATTCATCTTTCTCACCGCCGGGTGCGCCATCGGTCTGGGCAATGTGTGGCGCTTCCCTTACGTCACCGGACAATACGGCGGCGGGCTTTTCGTCCTGCTCTATTTGCTGTTCCTGATCATCATGGGATTTCCCGTGCTGACGATGGAACTGGCGCTGGGGCGGGCCGGGCGGAGCACTTTCCCCGGCGCGTTTGCCAAACTGCAGAACCCGCAAAACCGGTTCCGGTGGCGGGTCCCGGGCTTCATTCTCTTTTCCGGCAATCTGATCCTGCTCATGTTCTACACGGTCGTGACCGGCTGGCTGCTGGCCTATGCGTGGATGTACCTTTCCGGACGGGGAACGACGCTGAACGCGGAAGATTTCTCCGCGCTGCTCGCCGCGCCCGGCCGTCAGACGCTGTACACGTTCATCGCGCTGGCGATCTCCGCGGCGGTATGCATGGGCGGGGTGCGCGGCGCCATTGAAAAAAGCATCAAATTCATGATGGGCGGCCTGTTTCTGATGCTGGCCGGACTGGTGGCCAATGCGTTGCTGCTGCCCGGCGCGGGAGCGGGGGTGAAGTTCTTTCTTCAGCCGGACTTCACCCGATTTGCCGGGGGCGGACTGCTGCCCGCGATCCACGCAGCCATGGCGCAGGCGTTTTTCACCCTCAGCATCGGCATCGGCGCTCTCGCCGTCTGCGGCAGTTACTCCGGCAGGGAGCGCGCATTGCCGCAGGAAAGTTTCTGGATCATCCTGCTGGACACGGTGGTCGCCATCTGCGCCGGACTGGTCATCTTCCCCTCCTGTCAGGCGTTCGGCATCGCCCCCGACGCGGGGCCGCCGCTGATCTTCATAACCTTGCCCAGAGTGTTCCAGAACATGTCCGGCGGGACCTTCTGGGGGGCGCTGTTCTTTCTTTTTCTCGCCATCGCCGCGCTCTCCACGCTCATCGCGGTGTTTGAAAACCTCGCCGCTTTCGGCATGGACGAATTCCATTGGAGCCGCCGGAGATCCTGCGCGGTCTTCGCGGCGGCGCTGGCCCTGCTCTCGCTGCCCTGCGTTTTCGGCTTCAACTTCTGGCGGAACTTTCATCCGCTGGGCGGAGGATCCACCATCCTCGATCTGGAAGATTTCGTGGTCAGCAACAATCTTCTGCCGCTGGGCGCGCTGTGTCTGACCGTATTCTGCATGCACCGCGCCGGCTGGGGCGAGGAAGGGTTCTATGCCGAAGTAAATGCCGGTTCGGGCTGGAAAATCCCCCGGTGGCCGGGATTCTACTGCAAGTGGGTGCTGCCGCTGCTGATCTTCGCCGTCTGGATGCTCGGACTGTCGGCGTTTTTCGACTGAGGGGCCGCGTCCGGCATTCAGCCCAGCAGCAACACCGCGCCGACGCAGAGGGGGATGGTCAGGTTGTCGTCCAGTTTCAGTTGTTTCTGAAAGAGTTCGACCAGCGCGGCCAGCAGGACCGCCGCCAGCGCCAGCGGATAATCCCGGGCGGGACGGCCGGTGACGGCCAGCACCGCGGCCAATGCGGCAAAACCGACGGCCGCGAATCCCGCACTGCCCTCCAGCGATTTGCCGTTGACCAGTTTGTGACGGCCGAATTTCCGGCCGATCAGCGCGGCGGCGGCGTCGCCGGTGAGCATCACCGCCAGCGCGCCGGCGGCGTTCCACGGGGGAAACAGGACATTGACCAGCAGTGCCGCGGCCAGCACCGGCGCGCCGCCGGAAACGATCCACTGACCGGGACGGACTTCATTGCGGAGCATCCGCCCGAAAAGTCTGCCGTACAGTTTCCCCAGATACCGGCCGCCGTTGGCGTAGTCGTGTTCCGAAACCAGCGTCAGCAGCAGCAGCAGCGCGAAAAGGACCACCGCCGCCCACCGCCACGGGGCCAGCAACAGCGTCGCCGCCACCATCCACAGCGAGGACAGATGCACCAGTTTGCGCTTGATTTCTTCCGTGTAAGTGATTTCCATGATGACCGCACTCCGGACTTGAAAACCGAGTCCCCCTTTTTCACCGCAAAAAAAAATGACGCTCCCCGCGGGGAACGTCACTCAATATAACCCGTGCCGGAAGGATTGTCAAGTTACTGCCGGGCCACCCGGTCGAGATAGGTCTTCTCCGCGTTGAAGCGCAGGATCTTGAGCATGTCGGCGTCGCTCAGGGGCTGTTCCATGAGCATACCCAGCGTACACCGGGGGTCGATCCAGTACATGTCGGTGGCGAACATGATCCGGTCCGGGCCGATCTCCTTCAGCGCGTGCGCGAGGAAGCCGCCGTCAAAAAGGTCTCCGGCCAGATCGGTCATGCACCGGGGGTATTTCCGGCACATCTCCACCGCCTCCGCGAAGCCGTTGGGACGACCGCCGGTATGCCCGAAAACAAACCGCGCTTTGGGATTGGCGGCCAAGTGCCCGTCGAACCGGCCCGGCGTGGAGCATTTCTGTTTCGGATTGTAGTCGGAAACGCCCCAACTGTGAGTCATGATCGGCTTGTCGCAGGCGGCCGCCATTTGGTAGACTTCGGCGTATTCCGGGCGGTCGGCGTCCACAAAATGCTCCGCCGGGTGGATTTTGATGCCGATGCACATTCTGTCGGGCAGACTGCGCCGCAGCGCCGCCATGGAAGCGGGAACATTGCGGGGGTCGAACACTTCAAAATACCGTACCCGCCCGCCGGAAGCGACGCAGAAATCCCGGGTGTTGTACGCCGGAAACGCGGTAACGTCGGCGATGCTCTCGCTCGGAGTGATGAAAAAGTCGGTAATGCCGAAAAACTCCAGTTTGCCCTCCCACTGGGACCACACCGGCGCGGAATCCGGCGCCGGGAACCGGGTTTTGGTCCCGGGATTGACCGTGTGGCCGTGCGCGTCGATGATGAGGTTCGGGATCTTCACCGGCGGCAGGGACGGCGGCAGGACCGGCGGCTCGCCCAGCAGTCTGCGGAAGTTGTTCCCGGCAATGGCGCACCGGGTCTCCCAGTCGAAATCCCCCAGCACCACCGGCCCCATGGCCTGTCCGGGGTCGAGGTACGGAACCATGCTGCCGTAGAGCAGTTTGTCCCGGCATCCGGCTTTTACCAGAGTTTCCAGCGCAAAAACGTTGCAGAGATTGCCGGTGGCCACGTAAATATTGGGCACGTCTTTGATCAGCCGGGCGACCGCTTCGATGTGGTAGAGCAGTTTCCGGTAGCCCGAAGCGATGATGAAGTTGACCTCCGGCTCCGCTTTCGCCATCGCTTCGATCTCCTCGAAGGTGTGTTCGGTCTGGATCACCAGCCGGTTTTTCCCCTCCGCGGTGCCGAGCCGTCGGTAATCGGTCGGCGGCAGGGACGGCACGTCGTCCCATGAGGGGGCCAGTTCGGAGATGTAGCAGTCCAGAAACGGCAGCGCCTCCCGGACGGCGGCGTACTCCCGGCGAAATTTTTGCAGTTGTTCGATCATTTGATTTCCTCGTTTCTTTGCCTGTTTTCCACGTTCCGGGGGATAATATAGCCGCCCGGCATGATCATTTCAAGCATTTTTACCAAGATAAATGATTCTAAAACACAAAAATAATTCTCCAAATAAGATTTTTCGATTTGCAACCCGTCCCCGGGCATGGTATAGTATGTCCGGAACGCGAAGATGAATTTATGAAGGATGATCGGCTATGGACATTCCCCGTCCCGCAATCGCCTACCTCGGGCTTTCTCTGGAACTTTACCTGCGCACCAGCGGGGCGTTTCTCGGCCGCTGGCAGGCGGCGTTCGACCGGTGGCGCGGCAAACTCGCCGAGTCGGCCGAGGTCAGGTATGCAAAACTCTGCTATACCGACGCGGACGTGGCCGAGGCGGTCGCCGCCATTCGCAACGCGGAGGTGGACGCGGTGGTGCTTTCCGCCGTCTCCTACACGCCCAGCATGCTGATCTGCGATGCGCTGGCGGAACTGGGGCTGCCGGTGCTGATCTTCAACACGCAGGATTCGGCGGTGATCCGGGAAAACTACGCCCCCGACGATCTCACGCTCAACCACACGGTGCAGGGCATTCAGGACATCACCAACGTGCTGTACCGGAGGAACTTCCCCTTTGTCATCGTCTCCGGGCACGACGGCGATCCGCAGGTGACGGCGCAGTTGGACCGGCATCTGCGGGCGATCCGGGCGGCACGGGCGGCAAAGAACATCCGGGTGCTGGCGCTGGGCGGGGCGTTCGCGGGGATGGGCGACTTCGCCTTCGACCCGGAGAAACTGCGGGCGAACTGGGGCCCGGAGGCGGTCGACATCACCGGACCGGAGTTTCTGGAAGCGCTGAAAACGGTGGACGAGGACGCGGCGGAACGCCGCCGTCGGGAGGATGCGGTCCGCTTCGACGTGCAAAAGGACCTGCATCCGGATATCCATCGGGAATCCGTCCGGCGCATGCTGGCGGTGCGGGAACTGCTGGCGAAATACCGCTGCAACGCCTTCACCATGAACTTCACCAGTCTGCTCACCAACTTCGGACAATTGCCGTTTTACGCGATCAACTGTCTGATGGCCGAGGGGATCGGTTACGCCGGAGAGGGCGACGTCCTGCGGGCGGCGGCGATGCGGCAGTTGGTCGAATTGTGCGGCGAAGCCAACTTCAGCGAGATCTACACGGTGGACTTCCGGCGCGATCTGTTTTTCATGTCCCACATGCAGGAGTGCAATATCGCCGTGGCCCGGCGTGACCGCAAAGTCGTGCTGAAGCGGATGCCGTTCTGGGTGAAAGGCGTGCCGGACTACGCCGGAATGTTCTTCACCGCCGAACCGGGAGATTACACGCTGGTCTGCCTGACTCCGACCCCGGACCACCGCTTCCGGCTGGTGGTCTTCGAGGGGGAAGTCCCGGACCTGCCGGTGCTGGAGACCTACAATCGGGCCTACTGGCTGTTCCGCCCGGACCGTCCGGTCAAGGATGTGCTGGACGACTACAGTCGGCAGGGCGGCGCCCACCACCTCTCCGCCGTTGCCGGACGCCGCGGCGACGAAATTCAAATGCTGGCCGATCAACTCGGCTTCGAATTCGTCCGCATCTGACGGCGAAACCTTGCCTCTCCCGCAGTCGCGGGCAGGACCCGGATACGAACGCGGCCGGAGGGGTATTTCCCTCCGGCCGATCCCGCGCCCCGGAGAAAAACCTCCGGCGGCAAGGTCGCTTATTCCGCCTTTTTCAGCGAAATCACCACTTTTTTCATCGCGCCTTCCCCGATGGATTCCGTCACCACCTCGGGATCGTCTTTCAGCGTGATGTGAATGATGCGGCGGTCATGGGCGTTCATCTCCGGCAGTTTCACCGGTTCGCCCCAGCGTTTGACCTCTTTGGCGGCGTCCTGCGCCTGCAACTCCAACTGGGCGCTGCTGGCATGACCGGCTCCGGAATCGCTCCGGCGCGGCCGGCGCTCGTAGGAACCGGATTCCCCGCGCTCCCCGCGCTCCTCGCGGCGGGCGGACCGGCGTTCCCGGTCGCCGTCGGCGTAACCGTCGATGTCCAGCGTCACCAGCGGCGCATTCTCGTCGGTCTTGAACAGCATGCGGTTCACCAGCAGTTGCAGACTTTCCAGCGTCTGCCCTTTACGCCCGATCACCCGGCCCGCGTCCGTACTGGAGATCAGCACACCGATCCGGGACCCGTTTTCCTCCACCTTGAACTCCCCGGTCAGGCCGAGGCAGTCGAACATGGTGTCCAGCATGCGGATGATCTGGGACTTGTACTCGTCGAATTTCGGATTCTCTGCCATTTTACCTTTTTCCTTCCATTAGTTGCTCCGGGCGGCAACCGGAGCACGGCCGCGTCTTTTCTGCAGCCACAGTTGCACGATACTGAATATATTGCTGACCGTCCAGTACAACGTGAGACCGGAGGGCAGATCGTAGAGAAACACCAGCATGATGACCGGCATCATCGCCATCATCTTTTTCTGCATCGGATCGGCGGCCATCGGAGTCATCCGCTGCTGAACGACCATCAGCGCCGTCATGACCAGCACCAGCGGGTTGACCGGGATGCCGCTGCCGATCCAGGGCAGATTCACGAACAGCGGGATCCGGCACACCGTATCCGCCGCCGCCAGATTCCGGCACCACAGGAACGAAACGTGCCGCAGACCGATCACATTGTCCAGCATCGCGTACAGCGCGAAGAAAATCGGGATCTGCAGCAGGATCGGCAGGCACCCGGCGAAAGGATTCACGCCTTCCTTGCGGTACAATTCCGCCATTTTCTGATTGAGCAGTTGGGGATTGTCCTTGTACTTCTCCCGCAGTTCTTTAAATTGCGGCTGGACCTTCTGCATCTTTTTCATCGACTCGTTGCCCCGGGCGGTCAGCGGATAGAACACCGTCCGCACCAGCAGTGTGAGTATGATGATGCTCAAACCGTAACTGCCGCAGAGTTGCTGGAGAGCGTTGAGCACCCACAGCAGAAACCGCGCCAGATAGTTGAGCGGCCCCCAGGCCAGGTGCATGACTTTTTCCGCGTCGGGAGCGAAGGCGGCGAGATTGCTCATGACCTTCGGCCCGGCGTAGACGGAGACTTCCAGCGTCTGCGGGACCCCGGGAAGCAGGGTCATCGCCGGCAGTTTCATCCCGGCGGCGATCTCCGGCCGCTTCCGGTCGCCGTCCGCGAACCGACGACCTTGCCACAGCGTAAACGGCGTGCCGGATTTGAGCAGAATGCAGAAATACTTGTTGCTCACCCCGGCCCAGCGGACCCGCGGCGCGGGATTGAGGAAGAACTTCTCCGCGTCGGCATCCGCTTTGACATCGTCGAAATCCCCGGACGCGGTCAGATAATCCAGCCGATGGGAGACCGTCCGGATCTTGTCGCCGGAGAGTTCATGCCACGTCCCCATCGCCCCGCCCGAAATCACCGCCGGAGGCACGACCACCGGGACCGTGCCCGCCGCGGTGAACGTGCAGCGGCAGCGCAGAACGTAATTCGCGTCCAGCGTCACCGTCTGAACCAGTTTGAACCGTCCCTGCGGGATGGTCAGAAGCCGGGCGGAGGTCACGGAATCGCCGGAACGCAGCAGTTCGCCGTCCGGCAGAGCGCCGGTGGCGACGTCGGGGATGAAATACCGGAACAGCGCCCCGGCCGCATCTCCGGCGGCGATCCGAATCGGCGCGGTTTGATCGCTGTTGAGGTATTTGCGGAACGTGAGGGAATCCACCGCCCCGGTCGCGCCGGAGACTTCCAAAATCAGATCGTCGCCGGTCAGTGTGCAGTTGGCGGGAACATTCGCCGCGGCGTGCGGCACCGCCGGAATCTGCACCGGAGCCGTCTGCGCCTGCACCGGAGCCGCCGGGGTCTGCGCCGGTGCCGTCTGCACCTGCGCCGGAACCGGTTTGCTCCGGGGTTTGCTCCACCCCATGAATTCGCTGATGGAGGGCCACGCCAGCATGAGGATCATGCAGGTGCCCAAAACGATCACAGTTTCCTTGTCGAATTTCATTCTGAACCTTTCTCGACGGCATCCGTTCCGGCACGGCCGGAAGATCGGAACCCTGTTTCGGGGACCGGATCGTATCCGCCCCGGCAGAACGGCTGGCAACGCAAAATCCGCCAAACCGTCAACACACATCCCATCCACAGCCCCCGCTGCCGCAGCGCTTCCACCGCGTACTGCGAACACGTCGGCTGAAACCTGCACCGGCACGGCAGCCACGGGGATATCCCGCGCTGGTAAAGCCGGATCAGCAGGATCAGTCCCTCCGCCGGCCAGCGGCACAGCCCGGCGGCAAAACCCCTCGGGCCGCCAGCAGCCGGGCCAACTCCGCCACGACCTGCGTCTGCCGCAGGTCCATGAGTTTGCGGCGCGGGATCAGCAAGATGTGACAGGGGGAGAGTTCCGGTTTGAGCATCCGGAAACTCTCCCACAACAACCGTCTGGCCCGATTGCGGACCACGGACTTGAGACTGTACTTCCTGCTGCAGATCACACCGCACGCCGCCCGCCCCTCCGGAATTGGCATCACCACCGCCACGATTGCCGGTCCCGCGGATTTCACTCCGTCGCGTCTGATCCGGTCGAACTGCGCCTTGAAGCGCAATTTGTCCTTCTTGTTGAGGCGCAGACGCACGGGTCCGCCTTTCGGCTCTGCGGAAACGGACACGGGAAACGTCAGGCGGTCAGCCGGGCCCGCCCCTTCTGACGGCGGCGGCGGATGACATTCCTGCCGGCGGCGGTCGCCATGCGGGCGAAGAAACCGATCCGGCGTTTGCGGCGGCGGTTGGAAGGCTGAAACGTTCTTTTCATTTTTCCTGTTCCTATGTTTGAATTTCCTGCTGTATCTCCGATGTTCCGGCACGAACCGACCCGGAACCATGTGATCGCGCGACACAACTGTCGGATAATTAAGATACCACCGTTCCCGGATTTTTTCAAGTCTCCGCCGGGAAAAAAGCAGCTTTTTATCCGGTCCCGAGCGGAATCGGCCACATCCGCGGGAAGGTTGACGATGCCGGGCAGGGTAAAAAGGAGGTCCGATGATGGAAACAACCGAACTGCTGGCGGAGATCCTGCATGAACTGCGCGAACTGCGCGAATTGCTCGCGTCCCTCCGCGACAGCACCACTTATCAATGAGGTGCCGATCATGAAAATCAACCGTTCCAACCGGGAACTTCTGCGGCTCGACCGCGATGGGAACTGCGAAAAAGCCCGCATCGTCTATGTGACCGAGGCGTCGCCGGATGCCGCGGCCGCGGCGGAAGCGGTGCGGCGGAACGCCCCCGAACGCATCGGCGCCGCCCGGCGGCGCGGCGCGGAGATCACCGCCGCGCCCGGCGGCGGACTCTTTGAAGTCACGGTAAACTACGACGGGGACACCGCCGCCGACGCCCCCCGCCGGCAACGGCGCGCCGGGGACCGCCGGTGGCGCTTCCTCGTCACTTCCGACTACGCCACCCGTTCCGACGCACTGGCAACGGTCCGTTCCGTCTACCGCTCCGGAAGCGCCCGGATCGACCCGGGCACCCGGGTGGACTGGAACGGCCGCGCCGGGCGGGAGTCCGTCTCCGGGTGCGTCCGGGTGCTGGAACCTCGCTTCTGCGAAATCTGCCGGGCGACCTTCCGTCCCGCTTCGCTCAACACCGCCTACAAACGGCGGGCGGCGGAGGTGGTCGGCAAAGTCAATGCCGCGGTCTTTCATCACTGGGCTCCGGGCGAGGTGCTGCTGGAGAGCATCATTCAGGGCGAAATCTTTCACAACGCCTCCGGCGAAGAACTCTGCGATGTGGTGTTTCACTTCGCCATCCGCCCCAACGGGGCCCGCCGCTGCGCCGGACAACTGCTGGAGAACGTGGACGGATGGGATTACGTCTGGGCCGTCACCGGCAGCGATCCCGGCAACGGGACGGAACTGGTGACTTCCCTGCACGTCAGCCGGATCTACGAACGCACTTTGTTCAATGCGCTGGAGATATGAATCATGTTCTTTGAAGACATCGTCGCCGGGACACCGTACCGCCCGGAATCCGCCCGCCGCCATAACGCGGTCAACCGTCTGCTCCGGGGCGACGCCGCCGCTCCGCCGCCGAAACTCCCGCCGGAGCGCCCCTTTCTCATCGACGTGTACAACGACAGCGGGACCGAGATAGCGGCGTTTTTCCCGGTCGCGCTGAACGGAGCGATCCGGTCGGCCGCGCCGGATCAACTCCCGGCGTGGCGTGTCTTCCCCGCCGAAAACGACCGGACGCCGTGGGCGCTGAGCACCGGACCGATCCCGCCGTCCTCATGAGGACAGGCCGTCCTGCAGGGGCCGGCGGCGGCGGTGACCGCCCGTGTCGCCGGCGCCCCGTTTCCGGGGGTGACTTACGGGGACACCGTCCTCCCCTCCGCCGACGGCCTCATCCCGGGCGGATCCGGTAGCGCGGTGGTGCTGGCCCCGCCGGTCTATAACTCCGAAAGCGGGGAGTGGCTCCCGGCGATCGTGGAACTCGGCCCGTGGGTCCCGCCGTACCGGGGATCCTTTCATGTCCGGTGCGTTTCGCCGGAACACGGCACCTTCCGGATCGAAGACGGCGCCGATCCGTCCTCTCCGGTTTGCGGCCGGGTGAACTTCCCGACCCTCTCCAACATCCCCCGCACCGACGTGACGGTCCGGTTCGGCGGGGCGGTGCGGCTGCATCTTTTTCTCGTGATCTCCTGGGCCCGCGACGCCGCCGGCAACCCGGTGTACTCCGCGGCGTTTCAGACCACCACCGGGAGCATCCCGAGCGGCGACTGCTTCGCCTTTGAAGTGGCGCAGATATATCCGAGCGGAAAGGTGATCCAGGTCCCGTATTACGCAACCATTGATCTGCCGGGGTGGGTACTGTGAGCGCGGACTGGTTCAACGACCGCCCGCTGGACCTGCGCGAAGTCTGCGTCCGGCTGAGAGAGGCGGTGGAGGAGCGGGAGCGCTTCTTCAAACTGACGACATCCGCAACGTACTACCCGCTGGAGATCCCGCCCCGCCCGTTCCGCCTGAGCGGTTACGGCGCCTCCGGGACGGCGCAACTGCCGCTCCCGTTTGCGAACAACCTCGTAAGGAGGATCGCCCGGCTGGTGGACAATTCCTTCGATCCCCGGAAGTTCGGGGCATGGAGCGAATTTTTCCCGCTGAACGGGGCCGGGGCGGGGATCATGAACCAGGCAACGTACCCGCTGTTCGAGGAACTTGGCATCGACGGCTATGCGTACTGCCGCGCCCCGTTGAGCCGGCCGTTTCGCTGGGCGGACATGGCCTTTTTCCACGCGGCGGCGGAGGTGCTGGACCGGATCGTGCGCTATCCGAGGCCGCCGGAGTTCAACGATTCCGGCGGCCGGGACCGCGGCCGGGTCTTCGGCATCGACGCGGCGCTGCACATCGTCGATTTCGCCGACGGCAGCCGGACGGACGGGACCTATCAGCCCGCCGGACGGGACCTCCGGCGGACGCTGGCTTCGGGGCGCGCCGTTTCATGCCATCCGCGCAGCGGAGCGTACTGGCGGCGGAACGAGGGACTGTATTACGCCGACGAAAGGCACTTGTACTATGACGCCTCCGCCGATCCCGCCTGGGGGACCGACGTTCGCGGCGCCGGGGTCGAACTGACCGGGGAATTCACGATCCGCCTCCATACGCGGTGCGGCTTCTTCGTCAGCCGTTACGGGGCCGGGACCGAGACGTGGTACGAGGAATACGATCAGGACCTGACCATCCGTCCCGGCGGAGTATGCGACGTCCCGCGATTTCCCCTCTGGGAATCGACGTTTGCCGCATGGCGCACCGCGCCGGAGGAATCGAACATCCTCTCCCGGGAAGCGGGCATGACGATCTCCGCGCCCCTGATCCGGCTGACCCCGGAAAATTATCCGGTTTTACCCTACCAATACCTGAGTTGAAAGGAACAAACATGCAAACGATCAGAAACATTTTGAAAATCGGTACTTCCGGCGCGACGCTGAGCGACGAATTCGGTTCCGCCACCGGCGTGGAACTGGAACTGATGCTCGGGACGGAAGTCACACTGGAATTCGATTTGCGGCGGGACGCGGGGAGCGCCAGCACCGCGCTTCCGGCCTATCCCGCCGCGGAACTGACTGCCGGAGCCTACTACTGCGCCTTCGATCTGGAGTGCCGGGGGTCCGACGCGCCGCTGCTGCTGCAGATCTCCGGCATCAGCCTGACGCAGGACGGTGCCGGGCACACCGTTTTCACCGTTCCGGCGATCAACACCGCGGCGGAAGCGATGGTCGCCGCGCTGAGCGGACAAAGTTCGGGGACGATGTTCTGCGAGATCGGCGGTCTGGACACCCGGGGCGCGGCGATTTTCGCGTGGCACTTCCCCGTCACCGTGCGGAACCGGGTATTCTCCGGGACCGGGACTCCCGCCGTCGCCGGCGATCCGGCCTATTACACCTCGGCGCAGGTCGAAGCGGCCATCTCCCGTCCCCTTTGCTTTGAATACAGCGCGGACGGAGTAGACTGGCACGCCGCCTATGCCGACGACGACACCCTCATCCGGGCCCGGCACGGCGAAACCGGTCTGCCGTCGGCGGCCGCACCGATCTTCGCGGGGCCCAAAGGCGACAAAGGCGATCCGGGCGATCCGCTGATGGTCTACGTGACCGGCGGGACGGGAAGCGACATCACCATGGCGCTCACCGGCGGGACGCACTGGACGTTCGAGCAGCCGCTGGAGGGGCTGACCTTCTCCAGTGTGGCGAACAGCCGTTATGAATCCGAAGTCATTTTCACCGGCGGGACGGCTCTCACCGTGGATATCCCCGCTTCGGTCAGCGTCATCGGAGAACCGACGTTCGCGGCCGGCAAGTCCTACGTCATCAACGTCCGGGACAATATGCTCGTCGCCGCCGAATACACCCCGGGGGTGGAATAAAAATGAACAACTGCCATATCTCAAGATATGAAACGCGCAACCCCGCAAGGGGTGAGCATTGGAATGTCGCAGAGCGACAGTGGCGACACAAGTGTCGTCAATGTCATACCGCGGTCTCCGAAAAGTCACCCGGAGCCGCGCCAGCGGTGAGGCGGCTCAAATGCCGCCGCAAGGTGACTTTTTGGAGGTGACAGAATGAGTGGGCGCAGACAACTGATGGTCGCCAACGGCGGCATCCAAATTCAGCCGATCTACGGCGAGACCGGCGTGTGGTTGAAATCGGGTGCGGACGTTATCTCGTCGGGAATGCACATGCCGTATGTCGAGGTCGAGGGTATGACCCAGTATGTTTTCAGCAACGGCGTGGCGAGCGATGCTTATTTGTTCGGCAGCGGGCTGCAAATCGTCTCCAACGGCGGGATCGCGAAGAACACCGCCGTTCACGTAGAAGGCAGGATGTCGGCCTTTTCCGGCGGACTGGCCGAAAATCTGAATGTTTATCACAGTGGCGAGGCTCACATCAGTTCCGGCGCTCTTTGCACCAACGCCACGATGAGCGCTTACGACACCAACGCGGCCAAACTTTACATCAATACCGGAGGCTCGGCCAGTTCCGCGACCGTCCTTTCCGGCGGCTATTTCGTTCAGCGTTACGGCGGCATTGCGACGGACACAACGGTGAGCCGCGGCGGCCTTCTATATCCGGTTTTCGGCGGAAGCGCGCTCAATGCCACGATCAAATCCTCCGGCGCATGCTCGGCCGGGATCAGCGGAGGGTTCGTGTCGGGCATCACCGTTGAATCCGGCGGACGGCTGGTCGTTATGAGCGGCGGCACGGCGTTAGCGGTCACATCGAATACCGGCGCCACGGTCGTCGTCAGCGCGGGCGGTTATATCGAATACGCGTAACAACAGGAGATTTTATCATGTGGATCAAAGACGGTAAAGTTTTTTCGGGCGGCAGCCTCGTGAACAACGGACGGCGGATTTTCAACCCCACGGACGCGCAGATGCGCGATGCCGGATACGAATGGGTCGAACCGCCCGCGCCGGAGCCGCCGCCGAAGAAATACAGCAAACTCAAGACCATCCGGGCGCTTGCCGACGATTGGGCGACCTACAAAACGCAGATGGAAGCGGCGGGAGTGCTGGATCAGTTCATGGCGGCGGAATATCTCGCAGAAAACGACCCGGTTTTTGCGGCGTTTCTCGCCACCGTCCCGGAGGACGTGAAATCGCGTCTGGACGAGTGCCTGTGGGAGGAGTGACATGCGCGTGGACATCCATCAGGAAACCGAACGCGGCGACATCCTCACGCTGACGGAAGATCTGACCGTGCGGTGGCATGGGCGCGTCGTGACGGTCCCGGCGGGATTCGAGAGCGACGGAGCCAGCGTACCCCGGCTGCTGTGGAGCAGTATTTCACCGCGGCTCGACCCGTGCACGTTGCGGGGAGCGGTGGTGCACGACTTCCTCTACCGCACCGCGCCGGAGAACTGGACCAGAAAGGAAGCGGACGAGATGTTTTACGAATTCATCCGGGAGGACGGCCTCTCGTGGTGGGCCGCTCAAAAAGCCTACTGGGGCGTTCGGCTGTTCGGCGGCAAAGCGTGGCGGGGCGAGGCATGACCGACACGGAAAAACAGGAGATCGCAGAACTGGCGGCCGCCGCCGTTTCCCGCGCGCTGGCGCAGGCCCCCGCGCCCTGTCAACTTGGGATCGACGACGCTACGGCCCGGGAACTGATCAGTTTCGCGGAAACCTGGCGTACCTGCCGCAAGGTCATGCTCACCGGAGTCATCGCCACCGCCATCGGCGGCTTGCTGACCGCGCTGTGGAGCGGGATCAGAACGGCCCTGCGTCACTGAGTCCCAGCGCCGCCGCCGCGGAACGGTCTCCGGCCCGCGCCGCCCGTTCCAGCCATTGCATCGCCTGCTCCCGGTTCGGGGCCGTTCCCCGGCCGGCGAGCAGCGCTTCCCCCGTTTCCCGCATCGCATCCGGACTGCCGCCGGCCGCGCCCCGGGCGTACCAGTAGAACGCGGCCGCGAAATCCGCCTCCGTCCCCCGTCCGTAACGGAAACACTCCGCAAGATGGAACTGAGCCGGGGCGTCTCCGGCCCGCGCCGCATGAAAAAAGCACTGAAACGCCAGTTCCTCACTGCGCGGCGTCCCGATGCCGGAAGCGTAACACAGGCCCAGTTGCCGCCATGCGGGGGGATATTCCTTTTTCGCCGCCTGCCGGAAAAGTTCAAACGCCCGCACCGGATCGTGAGGATACCGGAGGCCGGTCAGGTATTCCATCCCCCGGACGACCATGGCCCGGGACGAACCCAGCGCCAGCGCCCGGTCAAGCAGTTCGTCGCCCCGCGCATGGTCGACTTTCACGCCGAATCCGCCGTGCAGTATCTCCGCCAACTGCGCCATGGCTTCCGGGTTCCCGGCGGCCGCCGCCCGTTCCAGGACCCGCGCCGCCAACTGCGAATCGCCTCCGCCGCCGATGCCGGAACGCAGACACGCGGCGTAGAGGATCAGCATTTCGGGGTCCGGGGCGGAGCCGGAGGCGTGCCGTTCCAGCAGCGGCAGCAGTTCGTCGGCATGCCGGTCCGCATGACGGAAAAGATACCGCGCCAAAAGCAGTTGCGCCTCCCGGTCCCGCGGCGCGATCCGGCGCAGGATGTTCAGCGCGCCGTCCGGATCGGGTTTGACTTCGGGAAATTCTCCCTCGGGATCGGTCGCCGCCGGGACCCCGTCGTGAAGTTGCTCGGCGTAACGCAGCGCGGCTTTGTCCACCCCGCCGGTCATGGCTTTCCCGAAGTACCGGAACGCCGCCGCCGGACGCTTCTCCCCGCCCCAGCCCTGAAGATAGCACATGGCCAGATTGTACTGACCGACCGGAGAACCGCCCAGCGCCGCCTGCCGGAACCAGTAGACCGCCAGCGGCGGCGAAACGGGCCGACCATTGCGCCCGAACATGAATTCGTCCGCCAGTTGCAGTTGGCTCTCCGCGTCCCCGGTCCGCGCCCGGCGGACCAGCGCATCCTCGGCGGCCGCTCCGGTCAGCGCGACCGCCGCCGCCAGCATCACCGCCGCCGCCGACCGGGTTTTCGTCATGCCTTCGCGTTCAACTCCGCCAATTTCGCCTCAAGTTCCTTGAGTTTGGCTTCGACTTTCTGCATCTTCTTGGGCAGGGAATAACGGTACATGAACTCCCGCTGGGACTCCGCCGGAGTGCCCAGCGCGATGGATTTGGGCGGCAGGCTCCTCATCACCGAACTCGTCCCGGCGATCTGACTGCCGTCGCCGACGGAGATGTGACCGTTGATCCCGGCTTTGCCCGCGAGAACGACGCCCCGGCCCAGTTCCGCGCTGCCGGCAATGCCGCTCTGCGCCACCAGGATCGAACTTTCACCCACCACCACGTTGTGGGCCACCATCACCTGATCGTCGATCTTGACGTTGTCTTTGATCACCGTCTTGCCGAACCGCGCCCGGTCGATGGTGGTGTTGGCCCCGATCTCCACGTCGTCGCGGATCTCCACGATCCCGGTCTGAGGCACTTTGACCAGCCCCCGGGGACCGGGGACGAAGCCGAATCCGTCCGCGCCGATGACCACGCCGGAGTGCAGCACGCACTGAGCGCCGACCGTACAGCGATACATCACCGTCACTCCGGGATAAAGTTGGGTTTTCGCGCCGATTTTCACCTGATGCCCGATGTAGCACAGCGCGCCGATGACCGCGCCGTCCCCGATCTCCGCTCCGGCTTCGATCACCGCGTTGGCGCCGACGGAGACCCCTTCTCCCAGTTTGGCGCCCGGGTCCACCACCGCGCTCGGATGCACCCCTGGCACCGCCCGGGGCGGTTCCTCCGCGAACCGCGCCGCCACCTGTGCAAAGGCGTAATCCACGCTGTCGCACACGATCAGCGTCCGGTCGGCGGCGGAAGCGCCGGCCAGATCTTTGCAGACCAGGATCACCCCCGCTTTGGCGGTGGCCAGTTGATCCTCGTACTTTTTGCTCCCGACGAAACTCAAATGCTCCGGCGCGGCGTCCCGAATGCCCTCGACCCCGGTGATGACCCGGCCCGGGTCTCCGACGACGCTGCCGCCGACAAGGGCGGCGATCTCACTTGCGGTCATGCTGATATGCTTCATGTTCGTTCCTCGATTCGATCTTGAACTTGATGTTACTTTTTCGGTTTCACGGCGCCCCGGTTGAGTTCCCGGATCACCGCCGCGGAGATGTCGTTCTTCTCCGGGAACAGCAGTACCGCCGGCTGGTCGTTGGTGGTGAATCCGGAAGAATCGAACACCCAGTCATACCCCTCCGCCGCGGCCCGTCGCCCGATCTCGGCCTTGATGTCGCCGAGGATCTCGGCCCGTTTCCGGGCGTCCAGATTGTCCATCTCCTGCTTGCGTTCCCGGGCATACAACTGGATCTCGGCTTCTTTGGCGCGGACCTTGCGCACGGCCTCCGCCGCCTCGGATTCCGCCTTGCTCCGCTGGGCGGGGTCCAGCGCCATGTTGCGGGCGTTGGTCTCCAGACGCCGGGCTTCCGCGCCCAGCGTCTCCAACTGCCGGGTCAACTGCCCGAGATAGGAACGGGCGGCTTCCGCCTGCTGTTTGATGAAATCTTCCGCGATCCGGCTCTTGTAATACTCTTTGAACACCCGGCGAAGATCGATCACCGCGAACCGGGGTCCGGCGGCGCAACAGGACCACACCGCCCCCGCCGCCAGCAGCAACAGGAACTTTTTCATCTTCCTTCGCCCCCCTGACTTCAGATGGAGTTGGAACTGTAATTGGGCGCGTCCTTGGTGATGACCACGTCGTGGGGATGCGCTTCGCGCAGTCCGGCGGCGCTGACCCGGACCATCTTGGCCTTGCGCTGAAATTCCGGGATCGTCCGCGCCCCGCAGTAGCCGAGGCTGTAGCGCAATCCACCGACAAACTGGTGGATCACGTTGCGCACCGCGCCCCGGAAAGGCACCATCGCCTCGATACCCTGCGGCACCAGATCATTGTCGCTGTCCACATCGTCCTGACCGTAGCGCTCCCGGCTGCCCTTGTTGCACTTCATGGCCTCCAGACTGCCCATGCCGCGGTAGGCCACATAACTGCGCCCCTGATGCAGCACCACGTCGCCGTTGCTCTCGCTGGTGCCCGCCAGCGCCGAACCCATCATCACGCACGCCGCGCCGACAGCCAGCGCTTTGGCCACGTCGCCGGACTGCTTGATGCCGCCGTCGGCGATCACCGGCACGTCGTCCGGCACCGCGCTCCGCACGGCGTAGACGGCGGAAACCTGCGGCACACCCACGCCGGCCACCACCCGCGTGGTGCAGATCGAACCGGGTCCGATGCCGACTTTCACGCCGTCCGCCCCGGCGTCCACCAGCGCTTTCGCGCCTTCCGCCGTGGCGATGTTGCCGGCGACGATATCCACTTTGCCGTCGTAGCGCCGCTTGAACAGCGACACCGTCTCGATCACCCCTTTGGAATCTCCGTGCGCCGTGTCGATGACCAGCGCGTCCACCCCCGCGTTGACCAGCGCGTCCGCCCGGGCCTCGTCATACGGCCCGATGGCGGCGGCCACCCGCAGTTGATGGCGGCTGTCCCGATTGTAGTCCGGTTCGTCCCGGTCGATCAGAGTGCGGACATCGAGGAAACTGAAAAGTCCGATCAGTTTGCCGTCCCCGTCCACCATCGGCAGTTTGCCCACTTTATTCCTGAGCATGATCTGATAGGCGTCGGACATCGTCGTGCCCGCCGGGGCGGAGACCGGCCCCCGGGTCATCACTTCGCGGATGGGGGTGTTGTAATCGGTGAGAAACTTGATATCCCGGCTGGTGACGATGCCCACCAGTTTCCCGGCGTCGTCCACGATGGGGAAGCCGGAGAAGGAGTATTTCTTCCGCTTCTTCTCCGCCACCATCTCCGCCACGGTCTGCTCCGGGTGAAAGACCACCGGGGTCCGGATCACGCCGTTGAGGTAGAGTTTCACCTTGCGGACCTCCTCGGCCTGACGCTCCGGGGTCAGGTTCTTGTGAATGACGCCGATGCCGCCCAGCCGGGCCATCGCAATGGCCATTTCGCTCTCGGTCACGGTGTCCATCGCCGCGCTGACAAAGGGGATGTTGAGGTTGATGTTGCGGGAGAAACGACTGCTCACATCCGTATCGTGCGGCAGGAAATCCGAGTACTGGGTGATCAGGGAAATGTCGTCGAATGTCAGTCCCTCAAAGGGGAACGCCGCCATGAATTGGTCGATATAACGCATCGTATCTGTCTCCGGGGTGAGTTTTCAAGTGTACTACGTTACCACATAATATACACCGGCCGGGCGAACTTTTCAACCGCGCCCGGCGCTTTTTCCGCAGCGGCCCGGCTCAATAACCGTCGCCCTCCCGCACCATGCCCCGGTAGAGCCGGAAAATATCTTCGGCGGAAACGAATCCCATGAACTTTCCGGTCCGGTCCAGCACCGGCAGAATGTCGGTATGATACCGTTCCAGCGCGCTCATCGCCCGGTCCAGATCGTCGTCCTCGGAGAGCAGACAGCGGGGCGGTTCCATCAGATCGAAGACCAGCAGAGACTCCGCGAAAGCCGGATCGAACAGCACCGGCTTCAACTGTTCCAGTTTCACCACGCCCAGCAGACCGCCCTCTCCGTCCAGCACCGGAAAAACTTCGCTGCCGGACAACTCCGTCCCCACATCCCGCATGCGGACCATCGTCCACCGAGGATCCAGCGGCGTGAACCGATGATCGACGCAGACCCGGACCGACAGGGTCTGAAGCATGGACCGGTCGCTGTCGTCGCTCAGCAGTCCGGCTTCGGCCAGCGCCTTGCGGTAGATGGAGTGCGGCTCGAAGCGCCGCGCCGCCGCCCACGCCACCGAGGAGACGATCATCAGCGGCACCAGCAGCAAATAACTGCCGGTCACTTCCGCAATGAGAAACACCCCCGTCAGCGGCGCCCGCAGCACCGCGGAAAACACTCCGCACATGCCCACTACCACAAAATTCGGTTCCTGCAGCGCGATCACCCCGGTCAGATTCACCAGCCGGGCGAACGCGAAACCGGTGAACGCCCCGATGAACATCGCCGGAGCGAAAATACCCCCGTCGCCGCCGCTCTCCACCGTCAGCGCCGAAGCCGCCGGCTTGAGCAGGACCGCCGCCAGCACCAGAACCGTCAGTACCGCCGCCGGCGGCAGACCGTCGAGCAGCGGGACGAACCGCCCCAACTGCTCTTCCCGCCCGGAGAACAGCATCGCCACCATCCGGTACCCCTGGCCCCGCAGGATCGGGAACAGCGCCAGCATCAGCGCGAGGACCGCGCCGCCGCCGCACAGTTTGCGGTACGGCGTCGTCAGACGCTTTTTCAACTGCTCCGTCAGCCAGTACACATGCCGGATGACGAAAACCCCCACCGCCGCGCACAGCAGACCGCACAGAAAATAGAAGGGGATCGCGTCGCCGCGCCACGGTTCGTTGATGGCCAGCAGGACCTGTTCATGCGGAAAAAACGTGCGGCTGATCACCATGGCCACCGCGCTGGAGATCAGCATCGGCGCCAGCGCTCCGACGCTGAATCGGGGCAGCAGCACCTCCACGGCAAAAAGCACCCCGCCGACGGGACTGCCGAAAATCGCCGAGATCGCCGCCGCCGCGCCGCATCCGATCAGCAGCAGCCGCGCCCGCCGGTCCAAACCGAAAAAGCCGGACGCATTCGCTCCGATGGCCGCGCCGGTCAGCACGCTGGGCGCTTCCAGCCCCGCCGAACCGCCCAGTCCCACCGACAATGCGCTGGAGAGCAGGTGATTGAAGACCTCCCGGAAGGGAATCCGGGTCTTGCGCCGGTTCAGCGCCAGAATCAGCGGACTGAGGCTTTTGGCGTACCGCGCCCCCCCGAGATGACGCTGGATCAGGAACGACAGCACCACCCCCGTCAGCGGCAGCGCCAGCAGAAACACCCACCAGCCGACCCGGGAATCGCCGGATTCCAGCAGCAGCGACAGCGCCTCCAACTTGAGCACCGCCCAGTGCAGTCCGGCGGCGGCCACCGCCGCCGCGACGCCGATAAGCATGGCCAGCGGCACGACCCGGGAACGCGCTCCCAGACGGCGCTGCCACGCTTCTCCCAGTTTCCGCACCGAACGCCGGCGCAGACGCAACAGAAATCGGCCCATTTTTCCTCGCTTGCGGTCCGGGGCCGCGCCCCTTGCCGCGCTTGTCCGTGAAGCGCTTAATATACATCCGAAACGGGGATTTTTCAACATCCGCCCGGACATTTTGCCCGGCACGGGGGGCCGACCGTTTCTTCGTCGGTTTGCCGTCACCGCGGACGCGGAGGGACCGGCAATCGACCGTGCGCACTCGCACCACTCGCGCCGCGCGACGCGACAGAACAGGCGGGACGGAGACCCGCCGCTGGAGACAGATTTCTTATTGGCTCTGTACTAAAGAGATATCCGATTTTCCGTTCCGGGCGGTCAGCCGCCTCCCGCTTCCGCCGTCGCCAAGGCTATGGCGGACAAGCCGCCTCCCACTCAACCGTTGTGAAAAATCTGCGATTTTTCGCAACATCGCTTCCGGCGGGAGGTGTCGGCCTGCGCCGACCTGAACGCTTCGCTGAGATTTCGCCGCTGGACCACGCCCGGCGAAGCCGCCGGTGGCAGATTTTTTTTCAGTCCTCTTTTAGTACAGAGCCTTTATTTTTTAACGCCGCCCGGCGTCACTGCCGGTCGATGAACTTCCGGATGTCGGAAAGATTGACGAACTTGTCCACCTTGCCGTCTTTTTCCACCACGAGGGTCGGGGCCTGCCGGATGTCCATGGCGATGGCCTTGTCGTCCTCCTTCTCGCAGATCACCACGTCGTAGGCGATGTTCGCCTTGTCCAGAAACGTCTTGGCGATCCGGCAGTTCGGGCAGGTCTCGGTGGCGAACAGCGTCACCCGGGTCTCGCCCGGCGCCAACGCCGACGCCGAAGGCGCCCCGTGGTCGTGCCCGCAATCGCATCCCGCGTCGGCGGACACGTTCCGGCCGGGCAGTTCGCGCTTGATCGCTCCGGCGGCGTCATAGACCTTGCGGTCCTTGTACTCCTGACTCTTGCCGTCGTTCCAGTTCTGCACCGGGCGGTAGTATCCGGTGATCCGGCTGTACACTTCGGTGCGGCTGCCGCAGTCGGGACACTTGAAGGCTTCGCCGGTGATGTATCCGTGGTTGTGACAGATGGAATAGGTGGGCGACATGGTGTAGTACGGCAGTTTGTAGTTCTCCGCGATCTTGCGCACCAGATTCGCCGCCGCCCGCCAGTCCGGGAGTTTCTCTCCGAGGAAGGCGTGGAACACCGTCCCGGAGGTGTAGAGCGTCTGCAGTTCGTCCTGGATGTCCAGCGCCGCGAAGATATCGTCGGTGAAGTTCACCGGCAGATGCGAACTGTTAGTGTAATACGGCGCGCCGTCCGCGCCGCCGGCGGTGATGATGTCGGCAAAGCGCTTCTTATCGTGCCGCGCCAGCCGGTAACTGGTGGATTCCGCGGGGGTCGCCTCCAGATTGTAGAGGTCGCCGTATTTTTCCTGATAGTCGCTGAGCCGTTCCCGCATGTGGTTGAGCACCTCTTTGGTGAACTCCTGCGCTTCGGCGTGGGTGAGGTCCTGACGGAGCCATCTGGCGTTGAGGCAGGCCTCGTTCATCCCCACCAGCCCGATGGTGGAGAAGTGGTTGGCAAACGTGCCGAGATACCGTTTGGTGTAGGGGTACAGCCCCTCGTCCAGCAGTTTGGAGATCACTTCCCGCTTGACTTTCAGACTGCGGGCGGAAATGTCCATCATCCGGTCCAGCCGGGCGAAGAAATCCGCCTTGTCCGCGGCCAGATAACCGATCCGGGGCATGTTGATGGTCACCACGCCGATGGAACCGGTGCTCTCCCCGCTGCCGAAGAAACCGCCCGACTTCTTGCGCAGTTCCCGCAGGTCCAGCCGCAGCCGGCAGCACATCGAACGGATGTCGCTGGGTTCCATGTCGCTGTTGACGTAGTTGGAGAAGTATGGCGTGCCGTATTTGCTGGTCATCTCGAAGAGCAGTTTGTTGTTCTCGGTTTCGGACCAGTCGAAATCCCGGGTGATGGAGTAGGTCGGGATCGGGTACTGGAAGCCCCGCCCCTGCGCGTCGCCTTCGATCATCGTCTCGATGAAAGCGCGGTTGATCATGTCCATCTCTTTTTTGCAGTCTTTGTACTTGTAATCCAGTTCCCGGCCGCCGACGATGCAGTTGAGTTCGGCCAGGTCGTTGGGCACGGTCCAGTCCAGCGTGATGTTGGAGAACGGCGCCTGAGTTCCCCAGCGGGAGGGAGTGTTCACACCGAAAATGAATGATTCGATGCACTTTTTTACCTGATGGTAGTCCAGTTTGTCCTCCCGGACGAAGGGCGCCAGATAGGTGTCGAACGAACTGAACGCCTGCGCGCCGGCCCATTCGTTCTGCATGATGCCGAGGAAGTTGACCATCTGATTGCACAGCGTGGCCAGATGGGAGGCCGGAGCGGAGGTGATCTTGCCGGGCACGCCGCCGAGACCCTCCTTGATCAACTGCTTGAGCGACCAGCCGGCGCAGTACCCGGTGAGCATCGAAAGATCGTGCAGATGGATGTCCGCATTGCGGTGAGCGTTGCCGATCTCGTCGTCGTAGATCTCGGAAAGCCAGTAGTTGGCGGTGATGGCGCCGCTGTTGGAAAGGATCAGTCCGCCGACCGAATAGGTGACCGTGGAATTCTCCTTGACCCGCCAGTCGTTGATCTTCACGTAATCGTCCACGGTCTTCTTGAAGTCGAGGATGGTGGACTTGGCGTTGCGGAGTTTCTCGTGCTGGCGGCGGTACAGGATGTAGGCTTTGGCCACGTCGGCGTATCCGGCCTGCACCAGCACGGATTCCACGCTGTCCTGAATATCCTCCACCGCGATCAGTCCTTCCTTGATCTTCGGCTCGAAATCGGCCGTGACCTTGAGGGCGATGAAGTCGATGATCGACTGGTTGTACTGCTTCTCCTGGGCCTCGAACGCCATCTTGACCGCTTGAGAGATCTTGTTCAGATCGAATTCGACGTTCTTGCCGTCCCGCTTTTGGACTTGATACATTGCTCCGCTTCCCCTTTCCTGAATTGAACAACCTTTTTTACTTTCAGTCCTCAGAACTGTATTTTCCCATTATTTGTCCGGGCATGCCGCCGCTTCATTTTCCCGGTTCCCGTCCCCGGATCGCCGCCGCCGGAACGAAGGGCCGGACCGCCGCCAGACACGCGGCCAGTTTCTCCGTGGAAACCGCGTAACCGGGGTCCGGGACCAGCACTTCGCCGGATTCCAAAAATGCCTGCAGGAAATACCGCGGCGCTCCGGCGATCCAGCGCCCGATGGCCGCGAAATCCTCCGCTTCGTGCAGATTGCCGGTCACGGTGGTCCGAAATTCGTAAGGCACGGCACCGGCCATGAGCAGTTCGACGCTGCGTTCCACCAGCGGGAGCGCGTTCCCGCAGCCGCTGGTTTCGGCGTACTTGGCCGGGGAATTTTTGATATCCATCGCCACATAATCCGCCACACGGGATTCCAGCACCCGCTGCAGCCGCTCCGGGAACGAGCCGTTGGTGTCAAGTTTTACCTTGTATCCCATCTCTTTGACCTGACGCATGAAATCGGGAACGGCCTCGTGCAGCAGCGGTTCTCCGCCGGTGAAGCAGACGCCGTCCAAAATCCCCGCCCGCTTGCGGAGAAACGCCAGCACCTCGGCGTCCGGCAGCAGTTCGTCTCCGGCGGAGAGCACCAGCGACGCGTTGTGACAGAAGGGACACCGGAAATTGCATCCGCAACTGAATACCGTGCAGGCCACCTCGCCGGGAAAATCCAGCAAAGTCAGTTTCTGCAACCCCAAACGCATCGTTTTTTCTCCTCAAAATACCGCTTTTACGACAGCAAATCCCGGCCTGTGCACCCGTTTTTTCGGGTGCCTGACCGGGGAATGCCTCCCCCCTCCTACCACAAGATATAGTGGGGTCGTCCGGGTAGGACCCACAATATCTTGTTGTTGGTGAATATAACCGCACAGTCGGCAGATTGCAAGCGGCGGCGAAGAAAATTCGGAAAAATTTTTTGCCCGGATGCTCCCGGGGAGAAAATTGTTTTCTCCGCTTGAAATCCCCCGTGACGCGGTGTATATTAGGGGGAAGATCGGGATATAGCGCAGTCTGGTTTAGCGCGTTTGACTGGGGGTCAAAAGGTCGCGAGTTCGAATCTCGCTATCCCGACCATTTTTTTTGTTCTCTGAAGTCCAGTCCTTTCGGCTGGACTTTTTCTTTTTATGCGCGTTTGTGGCTGAAAATGAACGCATTGCGAAGACTCTTCCGCAGAGAAAATACCCGATAGAGAACGTCCTCTCTGGCTTTTCTCCGGTGTGTTTCGCAGGCGCTTCCGGCAAATTCTCTGTTTTGAAAAGTCGCCGACCTTTCGATTTGTAATACTTCATAACACTTTAGAGAGCAATGATTTGCGGAAACACACATCGAGTAAACCCTTAAAGTCCGGAAAATCTCTGTTTTTAACCAAATTCTCTGCCGCCGACTTTTTGTCCCGCCATCCTTCAAAATTGCCGTTTTGAGAATAAAACAGGCTTTTCCCGCCTCAAACGAAAAGTCGGCGAAGTTCGAGACAACGTAAAAATGGTTGGTATTTGCCTTCTCGAAAAATTCTCAAACGGCACTCCAATGGGAATCGAACATCAGACTTTATGGTTTTCACGTTCTCTGTTGAGGTTAAAACCAAAGCCGGATGTTCGATATTTTGAAAAAGCGCATGACATTACGCCTGCGTCAAAAGTTCTGTGAGTTTCCGATAAGCATGTGCGGCATCTTTGGCATCTTCCAAGGCGTGATGACAGGACTCTCCCGAAATATTGAGAATGTCTTTCACCGCCCGAAGCGAGACACTTGGAAATTTGTCCTCGCCGGTTTCTCGGCGGAAAATATCATTGACGGCAAGTGCCAGTCTCATGCTGTCCCGGCCGTGCCGAGAGAATACCTTGGATTCCGCCGGGAAAGTCCGGAAGATAAAACGCATGTCAAAGTCGAGGTTGTGGGCTATCGTGACGGATCTGGGCAAAACCCTCGTGCCGATCGTCAATGCCATGAGCGACTGGGGGCACAACTACTTCGAATATCTCGGTATTCCCGATCCGTGCCCGGAAGATTGACGCACGAACCGGAGCACTCTTGTCCCGGAAATCAACAGGATTCCCGTTCCAAGAGTGAAGGATCGACTCCGTCGGCCGGAAAATTCATGAAAAAAATCTTTTCTCTGCTTGATAAATTTTATCATTACATTATATTATAAAATGTTGAAAGGAGAAGTTTTCAATGGCAAACGATGAAACCAGAGAACTTGCCAACCTCGCGGAGGTATTCAAGGCGCTGGGACATCCGACCCGGCTCTGGATTGCGAAAAATCTGGAGGGGAAGGAACTCTGCGTCTGTGATTTCGTCACCGGAACCGGCGAGGAGTTTTCCTCGATCAGCCAGCATCTGAACGTTTTGAAGAAAGCGCATGTCGTGGAGTGCGACAAGCGCGGCAAACACGTTTTTTACCGACTTGCGTATCCGTGCATTCCCTGGATGATCCGTTTCATGGAAGCGCGCGACGAATTCAACCGTCTTTCCTCAGAAGAAAAGAACGTCTGCATGGAGCAGCAGCGGAAGCAGCTGATCGATCACCTCATGCAGTTGAAAGGGTGATATTTTTTTTGTTCAGCAATTCAACATTTCATAAAATGATAAATAAACAGGAGGAGAAAAATGAAATTTCAGGAAATCAGAAGTGCGACGGCGATCGTGACCTTCGGGGGGGTGCGGTTCCTCGTGGATCCGTGGCTGGGGGCCAAGGAATCGATTCCGCCGATTCCGGGCTCTCCGAATCCGGATTTGCGCTGTCCGGTGAGTGATCTGCCGCTGCCGCTGGATGAAATTCTGGATGTGGACGCCGTCATCGCGACCCATCTGCATTTCGATCACTTCGATGAAACGGCCATGGAGAGGATTCCGAAATCCATGGTGGTTTTCGTGCAGGACGAGATCGACGGGGAGACGTTGCGGGCGAAGGGATTTCAGGATGTCCGGATCCTGAAATACGCCGGAGTGGAATTCCAAGGCGTTCAGCTCACCAAAACCGACTGCCTGCATGGCCAGCCCGGAAACATCGGGCTGCTGTACGAGAAAATGAATCTGCGCAGTTCCGCCTGCGGCGTCGTGATGCGTCACCCGGCGGAGGAGAAAACCCTCTACCTCGTCGGAGATACGATCTGGTGCGACTATGTGAAAGCCGCGCTCGAGTCGTTCAAACCCGATGTGATCGTGGTGAATGCGGCGGCGGCGACCATCCGCGGCTTCGGACGGATCATCATGGACCTGGAAGATGTCCAGGCGGTGCTCGATCACGCTCCGCATGCCGTCGTCATCGCCAGCCACATGGACAATGTCGGTCATGAAACGCTCTGGCGCCGGGATTTGAAACGCTATGTCCAGCAACATCATCTGGAAACGCGGCTCCTTGTCCCGGAAGACGGGGAAGTCTGCGAATTCTGAACGGGAGGAATCGATCATGCCGGCTCATGAACATCATCATCACCATCACGAACTCTCCGCGGATGCGGTCAAGGGGCGTGCATTTCTGTTCGGAATCGTGTTGAACACACTCTTCGTCATCGGGGAATTCACGGCGGGATTCCTCTTCAACTCAATGGGGCTGCTCGCGGATGCGGGACACAATCTCGGAGATGTGAGCGGGCTGTTGATTTCGCTGGTCGCATTTCTGCTGGCGAAAAAACGTTATCTTCCGAACTACACCTACGGGCTTCGGAAAGGGACGATCTGGGCGTCGCTGCTGAATGCGGCGATCCTTCTGGTCGCCGTGGGCGCGATTGTGACGGAGTGCATCCGGAAGTTTCTCTCTCCGGAGGAGGTCGGCGGCTGGCCGATCATCATCACGGCCGGCATCGGGGTGGTCATCAACGGGCTGACCGTGTTCTTCTTCCAGCGGGAAAAGGAGCATGATCTGAATGTGAAAGGCGCCTATCTGCACATGCTGGCCGACACGCTGGTCTCGGTAGGGGTGGTTCTGTCCGGAATTCTGATTCTCTGGACCGGCTGGAACATCGTCGACCCGCTGATCGGGCTGGTGATCGCCGTGGTGATTCTGTTCTCCACCTGGGGACTCCTGAAAGAGAGCGTGCGACTGGCGATGGACGGAGTTCCGGCCGGGATTCACGTCGAGACCATCCGGGAGCATCTGCTGGAGGACCCGAATGTGGAGGCGGTTCATCATCTCCACATCTGGCCGATCAGCACGACGGAAAACGCCCTGACCACGCATGTCGTTCTCCGCGATGTGCGGAAATGGGAGGAGACCCGGAAGCGTCTGCACGAAGAACTGGCGGAACATGGAATCGGTCACGCCACGCTGGAGACGGAATCCCCGACCACGCAATGTCCCGATAAGCAGAAGGAATAAATTCCTGAAATACAATCAATCCGGAGATGTGAACGCTCTTCGTCTCCGAAGTATTGAATAACAACCTGTCAACCTTTATAAATCAGGAAAGGAAAAAATCATGAGCGAGCAGAAAACCGCGATGAACAAGGAAACCGCCAGAAAGTTTTATGAACGGATTGCCAGCAAACAATATGACAAGCTCTTCGAACTCTGCGATGAGAATTTCGTTTATTATCCGCAGATCCATACAAAACTGGAAGGTCTGCAGGCATTCATTGATTACGAGCGGGCAAATATGGATCCCGCCGGCGATTTCAAAATGAAAGTCGAAAGAATCGCGGCAGATGGCGATTTCGTGGCGGTCTATCTCACATTTGAGGGCACACTTCTCGGGGATTCCTGGCATGGAGTGCCTGCTCCGAAAAAACATATCATGATGGACTTCATGACCTGGCTCACTTTCAACGACGCGGGAAAAATCATTGAAAAACGAGCCAAATACGACCGTTACGACATCTTCAAGCAGCTTGGTGTTACCAATCTGCCGCTGAAGTGATCGCATTATGTCCATCAAGTGTGAAAACGAGGTGATACCATGAAAGAGCTTATTGTGTTGGGTATTTCAATTCTTTCCTTTGCATTGTTTGCCGCCGACCGGCAGACTTACCGGGATGCTCAAGGACGGACAGCCGGAACGGCATCAACCAGCGGAAATCGTACAACATACCGCGATGCCCAAGGCCGAACGGCTGGAACGGCAACGATGAACGGCAACACCACGATTTACCGGGATGCCCAAGGGCGGACGGTCGGAACAGCCACGGTCAACGGCAATACCACGACCTACCGTGACGCGCAGGGGCGGACACAGGCGACCGCTCGAAAATCCGGCGACACAACCACCTACCGCGATGCTCAAGGCAGAACCGCCGGAACAGCCAGGCAGAGCGGAAACACAACCACCTACCGCGATTCGCAAGGGCGAACGCGCGGAACGAAGAGATAAGGAATCCTGCTTTTACTGTTCGTAATCAGCTCGTATTCGGTGTATATTATACTGCCGCGCGATTGCGGCTTTACATAAATTACAGCATCCGGCATGCCGGAGAGAGCGATAACAGAAATGAACAGCAAACAAGTGAACGAGACGACGATACGGCTGAACGCCTTTATGCGTGATGTCAAAGACGGAAATTTGCGAACCATTCTGAAAAACATGCAGTCCATGCTGGACTACCATGCGGAGAAAATCCGAATTTATGAGGAACATCTGTCGGAGTTAACGGGGAAAGCCCGACTGGAACTGACTGATTCGGATAAACGCCGTTTGGCTCAAAAGGGCAAAGCGTTGAACGACTACCTGCTGGCGGCGGTTGAACCGACATGGGCTCCAGGGACATTGCGAGGCTGGTACAATTCTC
>JALEMG010000009.1 GCA_022768375.1 Lentisphaeria bacterium | reverse complement strand
ATGGTTATGCCCGGCGACAACAGCAAATTCATCGTCGAACTGATCGCCCCCATCGCCATGCAGGAAGGCCTCCGCTTCGCTATCCGTGAAGGCGGCCACACTGTGGGCTCCGGCGTCGTGACCAAGATCATCGAGTAATACAATGAGAACAAATATCATCCTGCAGTGCACTGTGTGCAAGCGCCGCAACTACGTTACCGTCAAGAACAAGAAAAACACGACGGAACGTCTCGAGCGCAAAAAGTACTGCCCCTGGGACAGGAAGCACACGATTCACCGCGAAGTACGATAAACATATTCATTCTGGCGGGATGAAAATCCCGCCAGGGTCCATGCAGGGCAGTAGCTCTAACGGCTAGAGCGGCGGTCTCCAAAACCGCAAGTTGGGGGTTCGAATCCCTCCTGCCCTGCCATTTTTTTTGCCGAGAGAAAATATGGCCAAGAAGACCCCCGCTACTACCAACGCTCAGACATCCAAAGAGCCAGGTCTCGTCAAGCGCTTCATTACGTATGTGGAGGATTCCCGCGCGGAACTCCGCAAAGTAACGTGGCCCTCTGCTGCTGAGACGCGTAAGGCGACCATCGCGGTAGTGGGCTTTATTGCTGTCATGGCCCTCATTCTCGGGCTCATCGACCTCGGCCTCTCATCCATCATCAAATCAATTCTGTCCTAGGCGCTGACCATGAACGACGAAATTGTCATCGACGACGATTCTGAGCTTGGTAAACGTCCCCGCTGGTATATCGTGCACACCTACTCGGGTTTCGAGCAGCGCGTGCAGAAAACCATCAACGAGATGATCAGGAGCGGCCAGGGCAGAGATCTCATTTTACAGTGCGTTGTGCCCACTGAGAAAGTCATCGAACTTTCCAAGCAGGGCTCCAAGCGTACGACCACCCGCAAGTTCTATCCCGGTTACGTCATGGTTCAGATGATCATGACCGAATACGCCTGGAACCTCATTCAGAGCATTCCCAAGGTGACCGGGTTTGTCGGTGGAAAGAACCGCCCCACGCCCATGAAGGACAACGAGGCGGAGAATATTCTTGCTCTAATGGAAACCCGCAAGGAGAGCCCCCGTCCCAAGTTCAGCTTTGACAAGGGCGAGGAGGTCCGCATCATCGACGGACCTTTCAGCGGGTTCAACGGTGTTGTGGACGAAGTCAATTACGACAAGGGAAAGCTGCGCGTCTCCGTTTCCATTTTCGGACGTCAGACGCCGGTGGAACTGGATTTCGTCCAGGTTTCCAAAGGCTAAGTTCATTCAGGGTACCATCTCCCTGTAAAGGATCATGACATGGCCAAGAAAATTGTTGCTAAAGTCAAACTGCAGATTCCTGCCGGCGCCGCCAATCCGTCCCCGCCAGTAGGCCCCGCCCTCGGCCAGCACGGCCTGAACATCATGGGCTTCTGCAAGGAATTCAATGCCCGCACTGCTTCCCAGAAGGGTATGATCATCCCAGTGATCATCACCTGCTACGCGGACCGTTCCTTCACCTTCATTACGAAGACCCCGCCGGCTGCCGTTCTTATCATGAAGGCGGCCAAGATCGAAAAGGCCTCCGGGGTGCCGAACCGTACCAAGGTCGGTTCCATCACGATGGCCCAGGTCGAGGAAATCGCCAAGACCAAAATGCCCGATCTCAACGCCGCTTCTCTTGAAGCTGCCGTGAAGACCATCATGGGCACGGCCCGCAGCATGGGCGTCGACGTAAAGTAGGCACGCTGCAGACTGCACGTATTCCTTACGTGCGCTATCACCAGCACTGCCCTGCCCGCGCATGTCGGGTGACGGCAGGAGATAAACTCGAAGGAAAATACAATGCCCAAGCATGGTAAGAATTTCAGAAACGCTTCCAAGGACCTCAAGCCCCTGGATCGTTTCTCAGTGGAAGACGCCGTCGCGAAAACCGTGGCGGCGAGCTTTGCCAAATTTGATGAAACCGTTGACGTAGCCATGCGTCTCGGTGTCGACCCGAAGTACTCCGACCAGATGGTCCGCGGCGCTGTCCCCCTCCCGAACGGGCTCGGCAAGACCGTGCGTGTTGCCGTTTTCTGCAAAGGTGAAAAGCAGGCTGAAGCCCGCGAGGCCGGAGCTGACTTTGTCGGCGCTGAAGATCTCATCGACAAGATTAAGGAAGGCTGGCTGGACTTTGACGCCGCCATCGCCACTCCCGATGTCATGGCTCTGGTCGGCCGCGTCGGCCGTGTCCTTGGTCCCCGCGGACTTATGCCGAACGCCAAGACCGGCAGCGTCACCATGGATGTGGCCAAGGCCGTCAAGGAACTGAAGGCCGGCCGCGTTGAATTCAAGGTCGACAAGGCTGGCGTCCTGCACGCCCCCTTCGGCAAGGTCAGCTTCGGAGCCGAGAAGCTCTGCGGCAACCTGAAAGCTCTTGTCGAGGCCGTCATCCGTCAGAAGCCGGCTGCCGCGAAGGGCAACTACCTTCTCAGCATGGCCGTGTCTTCCACCATGGGTCCCGGCTACAAGATCGACCTTACCCAGGTTAAAAAATTTCTCGAAGGCTAGCTTTCAGCCGGCTTTCGGGCGGACGGGTTCTTCCCGTCCAATGGTAATGGATTAAGGAATCGGGTCGAAGACGGCGGGTGGCGTCCCAGTGACGCAGTAAATCCTGCCCAGACTTTGGCTCGGCTCCCACCTTTGAACCCTAACGTGAGGAGTTTCACGTGGATAGGTCTCAGAAAGCAGCTATTATCGAGGGAATGAAGGCCAAGGCCAACGACGCCTCGATTGCTGTTGTGACCGTCTTCAAGGGTATGACGGTGGAGGAGTCGACGAACCTGAGGGTTAACCTGCGTAAAGCCGGCGGCGAATACCAGGTTATCAAGAACACCCTCGGCAGAATCGCCTTCACCGACAGCAAACACGATGTTCTCAAGGATCAGCTCCGCGACAACACCGGTATTGCCCTTGGTTTTGACGACCCCGTTGCGGTAGCAAAGGCGCTCAGCGATTTCGCTAAGGACAGCAAGACCTTCCAGATCAAGTCCGGCAGCCTCGATGGCAAGCCCATGACTGCGGAAGAAATCGACGCCCTGGCCAAACTGCCCGGACGCGAACAGCTGCTCGGCCAGATGCTGGCCACCATGAACGCCGTTCCTACCAACTTTGTCTGCCTCTTCGCCAACATGCTTCGCGGCCTGCTTTACGCACTCAAGGCCATCGAAGAGAAGAAGGGCGCTGCTGCGTAAGCACTTACGCACGTTCGTTTTATCTGCCAACGCATTCCCTACAGGAGAAATACCATGGCCGTTACCAAAGAAGAAGTTGGTGAATTTATTTCCAATATGACCGTTCTCGAACTCTCCGAATTCATCAAGGAACTCGAGGACAAGTTCGGTGTTTCCGCTGCTGCCCCCGTGGCCGCTGTTGCCGCCGCTCCGGCTGCTGCCGCTGCTCCGGCCGCTGAAGAAAAGACCGAATTCGACGTCGTGCTGAAGGAAGTCGGTGCCAACAAGATCGCCGTTATCAAGGCTGTCCGCGCCATCACCGACCTCGGCCTCAAGGAAGCCAAGGCCAAGGTTGACAGCGTTCCTTCCACCATTAAGGAAGGCGTTTCCAAGGACGACGCTGAAGCCGCCAAGAAGCAGCTTACCGAAGCCGGCGCCACTGTCGAACTCAAGTAAGTTCGTCACTACGGCTGAATCAATGGGGCGGATCCGCAGGGGTTCGCCCTTTTTTTCGGTCTTTTCCCTTCCGCGGCGCTTTTGCGCTTGCTATTTACCGCATTTTGATATAATGGAGTTAACTCACTTTTTTTGAAGGGAGAGAGTGCTGGTTTTTCTCTTTTTCCGACAGCAGACGCGTTAGCGGCGACAGAATTCACGGCCTGCGTTAGGGGGCAGGACGCGAACACTGCCGCCTTGTGCTTTTTTGTGCCGCATCTCCCTTACTCTCCGTCCGCATCCAGCCCATCCCTGGCAGGACGCAACCGATACCCACTGAGGATCATCGCATGGGCCAGCTTATAAAGCAGTTCGGTAAAATCAAAGTAACGACTCCCATTCCTCATCTACTCACACTACAGCTTGACTCCTATTCGAAATTTCTCCAGGAGGGCGTCCCGGCGGACAAGCGCCGCGAAGACGTCGGCCTGGAAGGAGTCTTCCGTACTGTCTTCCCCATCGAGGACTTCAACAAGACCGCGTCCCTGGAATTCGAGAGCTACGAAATCCAGGAGCCCAAGTACGATCAGGCTGAATGCATTTCCAAGGGACTGACCTATGAGGCGCCTGTGCGCATCAAGGTCCGTCTCGCCGTGTATGACGTGGACGACGCCACAGGCGAACGCAATATCCGCGACATCAAGGAGCAGGACATCTATTTCGGCACCCTGCCCCTGATGACCGAAAAGGGCACGTTCATCGTCAACGGCACCGAGCGCGTCATCGTCAACCAGCTGCAGCGCTCCCCGGGCATCATCTTCGAGCATGACGGCGGCAAGACGCACGCTTCCCACAAGGTGCTCTACTCCTGCCGCGTGATCCCCATGCGCGGATCCTGGCTCGACTTCGACTTTGACCACAAGGATATCCTGTATGTGCGCATAGACCGCAGGCGCAAGATGCCCGTGACCATCCTGTTCAAGGCCATGGGCATGAGCAAGACGGACATCCTTGATTACTTCTACCCGAAGGAACTGCGCGAGACGTACTACCTCGATGTTCCCGAGGGCATGCAGGCCGATGTCACCCTGCGTGACGAGAAGCCCGTTTTCTGGAAGGTCAACAAGGATCTCTACCGCAAGGAACCAGCATACACAGACATCGCGGATCAGAACGGCAAGGTCATTGCCCACGCCGGCAAACTCATCACCAAGCGTCAGTGGCGCCTCATCTGCGAATCCGGCATGAACGCCATCCAGGTGCGTCCGGACACTCTTGAGGGCATGTTCCTCTCTGAGGACATCATCGATCCCCAGGCCGAGGACAAGACCGCTCCCGAAGCCGTCCTCGCCCAGGCAGCCGACGAGCTCACCCCCGAACTCATCCAGACCCTCAGAGACAAGGGCATCAAGGAAATCACTGTCCTGCACACCAAGGGCCCGGACGTCTCCTCGTCCATCCGCGACACGCTGGTTTCGGACAAGACTCCTGATCAAGAAAAGGCCCAGGAAGAGATTTACCGCAGGCTCCGTCCCTCCTCCCCGCCGACCCCCGAGATCGCCAAGAGCTTCTTCGACAACATCTTCCGCAATGTCGAGTACTACGACCTTTCCCCTGTGGGCCGTTACAAGCTCAACCAACGCCTGCACTTCCCGCAGGACTACGGCATGGTCGATGACGGCAACGGCAACAGCGTGCCCTGCCGCACACTGACGGACAACGACATCCTGACCGCCATCAAGACCCTGTGCACCATGAAGGACACGCACGCCGCGCCGGATGATATCGACCATCTCGGCAACCGCCGCGTGCGCCTCGTCGGCGAGCTCGTGGAGAACCAGTACCGCATCGGTCTCGTGCGCATGGAAAGAGCCATCAAGGAACGCATGAGCCTGCAGGAAATCTCCACGCTCATGCCTCATGATCTGATCAACCCGAAACCGGTCGCTGCGGTGCTCAAGGAATTCTTCGGCACCAGCCAGCTCTCCCAGTTCATGGATCAGACCAACGCCCTTTCCGAAGTGACGCACAAGCGCCGTCTCTCCGCTCTCGGCCCCGGCGGCCTCACCCGTGACCGCGCAGGCTTCGAAGTGCGTGACGTGCACACGTCCCATTACGGCCGCATCTGCCCCATTGAAACGCCTGAAGGCCCGAACATCGGCCTCATTGTTTCTCTGTCAACCTACGCCAGAGTCAATGACTTCGGCTTCATCGAAACCCCCTACCGTGTCATCCGCGACTGCCAGAAGACCGACGAGGTCGTCAGCCTCGATGCCACGCGCGAAGCCGATAACCAGGTCATCGCCCAGGCCAATGCCCGCTTTGATGAGAACGGCAGGCTTGCCGATGACAACATCACCGTGCGTGTCAAGGGCGAAGTGGAAATGAGGCCCAAAGAAGAAGTCACCCTTATGGACGTGGCTCCCGGCCAGATGGTCTCCATTTCGGCAGCCCTCATTCCCTTCCTCGAACACGATGACGCAAACCGCGCCCTCATGGGTTCCAACATGCAGAGACAGGCCGTGCCCCTGCTCCGCTCCGAACTGCCCATCGTCGGCACGGGCATGGAAGTGCCCGTGGCCCGTGACTCCGGCGCCTGCATCGTGGCTCCTGCAGACGGCATCGTGCGCTACGCCGATGCTGACCGCATCGTGGTCGAGTACGAAGGCGATGTCTTCCCCACCACGGGCGGCGTCAAGGCCTACGATCTGCTCAAATTCCACAAGTCCAACCAGAACACCTGCTTCAGCCAGAAGGCCACCTGCGTGCCCGGCCAGATCGTGAAGAAGGGCGACGTCCTCGCTGACGGCCCCGGCATCGATAACGGCACACTGGCCCTTGGCAAAAACCTGGTCGTCGCCTTCATGCCCTGGTGCGGCTACAACTACGAAGACGCCATCCTGATCTCCGAAAAGACCGTGAAGGAAGACACCTTCACGTCCATTCATATTGAGGAGTTCGAGGTGGTGGCCCGCGACACCAAGCTCGGACCTGAGGAAATCACCCGCGACATCCCGAACGTCGGCGAGGACATGCTCCGCAACCTCGACGAGTCCGGCATCATCCGCATCGGCGCTCCCGTGAAGACCGACGATATTCTGGTCGGCCGCATCACCCCCAAGGGCGAAACCCAGCTCACCCCTGAGGAGAAGCTCCTGCGCGCCATCTTCGGCGAAAAGGCCAGAGACGTGCGCAACTCCTCCCTCAAGGTCCCGCCGGGAGTCGAAGGCACCGTCATCGACGTCAAAGTGTTCAACCGCCGTTCCGGTGACAAGGACGAGCGCACCAAAGCCATCGAAAGGCACCAGATCGAGATCCTGGACGAAAAGGAACAGGAACACATCAGCGTGCTGGCCCAGGCCTGCCGCGACCGCCTCGCTCCTTCCGTTATCGGAAAGCAGGTGAACAACACCGTCCTCAGCAATACCACCAAGGGTGCCGCCATCACGGCCGGAGCCTCCATGACCCGCGAGGCCCTGGATCAGATTCCGCCAAAGAAGCTCTCTGGCCTCTTCAAGAGCAGCGAGACCAACGACATCGTTGAGAAGGCGCTTGAGGAATACGACCGTCAGCTCCAGTACCTGAAGAACATCTACGACGCCAAGCGCGAGAAGGCCACCGAAGGAGACGATCTGCCTCCCGGAGTCATCCGCATGGTCAAGGTGCATGTGGCCATCAAGAGAAAGCTCTCCGTGGGCGACAAGATGGCCGGCCGTCACGGCAACAAGGGTGTCGTGTCCATGATCCTTCCCGAGGAAGATATGCCCTTCTTCGCGGACGGACGCCCGGTCGACATCGTGCTCAACCCCCTCGGCGTGCCTTCCCGAATGAACATCGGCCAGATCATGGAAACCCACCTCGGCTGGGGCGCCAAGGAACTCGGCCGCCAGCTCGCCGAGCTCGTTGATTCCGGCAAGGCCATGCAGGTCGTCCGCGACGAGGTCAAGGACGTCTTCAACTCACCCGAGATCAGCAAGGCCGTGGATGAGATGGACGACGAGGAATTCGCCGCTTCCGTGCGCAAGCTGCGCAAGGGCATCACCACGAGGACGCCTGTCTTCGACGGCGCCACCGAGGATGAAATCTGGAGCTGGATGGACAAAGCCCATCTCTCCAACGACGGCAAGAGCGTTCTCTATGACGGCCGCACCGGCGTTCCCTTCAAGAACAGGGTCACCGTGGGCGTCATGTACATGCTCAAACTCCACCACCTTGTGGACGAAAAGATTCATGCCCGTTCCACCGGCCCCTACTCCCTCGTCACGCAGCAGCCTCTGGGCGGCAAGGCCCAGTTCGGCGGCCAGCGTCTCGGTGAAATGGAAGTGTGGGCCCTCGAGGCCTACGGCGCTTCGTACCTCCTGCAGGAATTCCTGACGGTCAAGTCCGATGACGTGACCGGACGAGTCAAGATGTACGAAAAGATTGTGAAGGGCGACAACTTCCTCGAAGCCGGCATGCCTGAATCCTTCAACGTCCTGGTCAAGGAGCTCATGAGCCTCGGCCTGAACGTCACCCTGCAGCAGGATGAATCCAAGCCCCACAACAGGCGCCTCGGATTCATTCCCGGACGCAGCGCCGGCACTGCCCCGAGCAGCGCCGAGCCCGCCCAGGAAGACGAATAGGCCAGGGACTTCTGACAAAAACGGGTAACCAGCCTTCAAGGCAAGGAATACATATATCATGAGCATGGACGATCTTTATTCAAACCGCGGAACTTCGGGCAACGTCACCAACGTGCGCAACCTGAAGTCCATCCGGATATCCATTGCCTCTCCTGAGGTCATCCGCGAATGGTCGTACGGCGAAGTCAAAAAGCCCGAAACCATCAACTACCGCACCTTCAAGCCTGAACGCGACGGTCTCTTCTGCGCCAAGATCTTCGGCCCCGTGAAGGACTACGAGTGCAACTGCGGCAAGTACAAGCGCATCAAGAACAAAGGCATCATTTGCGATCGCTGCGGCGTGGAAGTGACGCTGTCCAAAGTGCGCCGGGAACGCATGGGCCACATCGAACTGGCCGTGCCGGTTTCCCATATCTGGTTTTTCAAGTGCATGCCCAGCCGTATCGGTCTGATGCTGGAGATGACCGGCAAGGACCTGGAGAATGTGCTTTACTATGAAAAATATGTGGTGGTGGACCCCGGCGATGCCATCGACCTGACCAAAGGGCAGGTACTGGACGAGGTCAACTATCAGGAAGCGCGGCAGAACTACGGGGATTCCTTCGTGGCCGACATGGGCGCTCCGGCGATCAAGGCGCTGCTGGAGGACATCAATCTTGAGGAACTCAAAGGCGAACTGGAAGTCCGGCTGGAGAGCACCAACAACAAGGCGATCCGCAAAAAACTGGCCAAGCGCCTCCGTCTGGTGGAGGGGTTCATCGCCTCCAATTCCCGACCGGAATACATGATCCTGTCGGTGCTGCCGGTGATCCCGCCGGATCTTCGGCCGCTGGTCCCGCTGGAGGGCGGACGCTTCGCCACCAGCGATCTGAACGATCTCTACCGCCGGGTCATCAACCGGAACAACCGGCTGAAGAATCTGCTTCAGATCCACACTCCGGAGGTCATCATCCGCAACGAGAAGCGGATGCTTCAGGAGGCGGTGGACTCCCTGCTGGACAACGGCCGTCACGGACGGGTCGTCACCGGCGCGGGCAACCGTCCGCTCAAGAGCCTTTCCGACATGCTCAAGGGCAAGCAGGGCCGGTTCCGTCAGAACCTGCTGGGCAAACGGGTGGACTATTCCGGCCGTTCCGTCATCGTCGTCGGGCCGGAACTGAAAATCCATCAGTGCGGTCTGCCCAAGAAGATGGCGATGATCCTCTTTGAGCCTTTCATCATCCGTCACCTCAAGGGGCGGGGGTATGCGCACACCGTGCGCGGCGCGAAGAAAATGATCGAGCGCGGCGAGTCCGTGGTGTGGGATATTCTGGATGAAGTGACCAAGGGGCATCCCGTGATGCTGAACCGGGCGCCGACGCTGCACCGGCTGAGTATTCAGGCTTTCGACCCGGTGCTGATCGAGGGTTCGGCGCTGCGGCTGCACCCGCTGGTCTGTACCGCGTACAACGCGGACTTCGACGGAGACCAGATGGCCGTGCATGTGCCGCTGTCCAACGAGGCGCAGATGGAGACGAAACTGCTGATGCTGTCTCCGAACAACATCTTCTCGCCCGCCAACGGCAAACCCATTGTCTCCCCGACCCATGACATCACGCTGGGCAGTTACTATCTGACGCTGGAGCCGCAGGGCAAGAATCCGAAACTCTACCGCGATTACTTCGAGGTGCTGTTCGCCATGCAGTCGGGGTATCTCAAAATGCATGACGCGGTGCGTATCCCGAACCCCGATCTGGGCAAGGATACGCTGTACGGCGACAAGGAGTCGAAGTTCATCCTGACGACCCCGGGCCGGTGTCTTTTCAACGAGATCTGGGACAAGCGTCTCGGTTTCTACAACAAGGTGGCCAAGAAAAAGGACCTCAGCCGGTTGATCCGCGATTCCTACCAGATCGCCGGACATCAGGCGACCATCAAACTGCTGGACGACCTGAAGGATTTGGGGTACAAGCACTCCACGCTGGCCGGGCTGTCGATTTCCATTGCCGATTTGAAGGTTCCGGAGAAAAAGGCCGAACTCATCGAGAGCGCCCGCAGTCAGATCGCGGAAGTCGTCCGGCAGTACACCGACGGTATGCTGACCGACGGCGAACGGCATAAGAAGGTCATCGACATCTGGACCCAGACCTCCAACACCGTGGCGAACGAGTTGTTCAAGCGGCTGGAAGACGCCAGTCGGCGCGGGGAGGTCAATCCGGTGTACGCCATGATGGATTCCGGCGCCCGGGGCAGCAAGGACCAGATCCGGCAGTTGGCCGGAATGCGCGGCCTGATGGCGAAGCCCAACGGCGACATCATCGAACGGCCGATCATCTCCAACTTCCGGGAAGGTCTGTCGGTGCTGGAGTACTTCATCTCCACCCACGGCGCCCGGAAAGGTCTGGCCGACACCGCGCTGAAGACGGCGGACTCCGGTTACATGACCCGCCGTCTGGTGGATGTGGCGCAGGATGTGATCTGCCGCGAGGAGGATTGCGGCACCACCAAAGGCGTCTGGACCAGCGCCATTACCGAAGGCGACGAAGTCATGCTGCCGCTGCGCGACCGGCTGATCGGCCGGTACAGCGCGCAGGACATCCGCGACCCCGCGTACAACGACAAGCGTCTCATCATCGCCGCCGGCGAGGAGTTCACTCCGGAAATCGCCGACCTGATTGAGAAGCGCGGCATTCTCAAAGTGCTGATCCGTTCGGCGCTGACCTGCGAAACGCTGCACGGGCTCTGCGTCAAGTGCTACGGGCGGAATCTGGCCAACGACCGGGAAGCCCGTCCGGGCGACGCGCTGGGCATCATCGCGGCGCAGTCCATCGGCGAGCCGGGAACGCAGTTGACGATGCGGACGTTCCACATCGGCGGCACCGCGTCGGCGGCGTACAAGCAGCCGGTGATTTCGGCCCGTCACAACGGCAGAATCAAATTGCTGAATGTCCGTACCGTGGTCAATCAGAAAGGCCAGACCGTGGTGGTGAACAAGAACGGCTGTGTCATTGTTTACGATCCGGAAAAGGCCACCGCCGCCGAGGAGCGGGAGCGGGCCAAACGCGATGCCGAGGCCGCGATTCTCGGCATGAAGCCGCAGGCGTATGACTTCGGCACCGACGCGATCGTCGAAGCGGAACTGGAGCGCTATGATCTGGAACCCGGTTCGGTGCTGGACAAGAACGACGGAGACGAGGTCAAGGCCAATGAGGTCTTCGTCCGCTGGGAACCCGACCATGTGCCCATCATCATCGAGGAGAGCGGTATCGTTTCGCTCACCGATCTGGTGGAAGGCGTGACGATCCAGAAGCAGAAGCGCGGCGGCGGCAGCGGTGACCAGGGCACTGTGATGGAGCACCGGGACGACCTGCATCCGCAGATCACGATTCTGGACGCTGACAACAATCTGCTGTCCAGTTATCCGCTTCCGGCCGGCGCGGTGCTGATGACCAAGAACGGCGCCAAGGTGGTCCCCGGCATGGTGGTGGCCCGGGTGCCGCGTCAGTCGGCCAAGAACAAGGACATCACGGGCGGTCTGCCGCGGATCGCCGAGTTGTTCGAGGCGCGGATCCCCAAGGATGTGGCCGAGATCGCCAAGATCGACGGCTTCATCACCGTGGACAAACTGGCCCGCGGCAAGCGGCAGATCGAGATCCGCGACCCCAACAGCGGCCGGGTGGAGGAGCACAACGCGATTCCGCTGCATAAGCATCTGGTGGTCAGCAAGGGCGATTACGTCCACAAAGGGCAGAAACTTACGGAAGGTTCCATCGTTCCGCACGCGCTGCTTGAGGTCTGCGGCATCCATGAACTGCAGCGGCATCTGGTGGACGAGATCCAGTTGGTGTACCGGGCGCAGGGCGTGGAGATCAACGACAAGCACATTGAGATCATCATCCGTCAGATGATGCAGAAGGTGCGGATCACCGATCCCGGCGACACGGATTATCTGGTGGGCGAACAGCCCGATCGGGTGGAATTCAACCGGGTCAACCGTGAGACCATCGCCCGCGGCGAGCGTCCGGCGGAGGCCGAACCGGTGCTGCTGGGCATCACCAAGGCCGCGCTGGAGACCACGAGTTTCATCTCGGCGGCGAGTTTCCAGGATACGACGCGGATTCTGACCGAAGCGGCCACCGCCGGCAAGGTGGATCATCTGGCCGGATTCAAGGAGAACGTCATCACCGGACACCTGATCCCCGCGGGTACGGGCACGGCCAAAATGCAGTCCATCCGGCTGAAGTATCTCGGCACCGAGATTGAACCGGAACTGCCTGCTCAGGACCCGGAGCGCTCCTACGAGGATATCGCCGCCGAGTGGCGCGACTCCGATGATTCCGCCGAGGAGGACATGCTGCCCGACGAGGCGAAGGAGTTGGTCGTCGACGACGAACTGGAGGGATTCGGGGAAGAAAACTGAGGTTTTTCGATAAAAATTCGGGAAAGGATTTGAAAATAACGCACATTGGTGTTATTTTATAGGCCTTTGATGTGTTGTGTATTTTTCATGAACTGCGGATATAAAGAGTAAAAGATCAGGGAAAAAACATGCCGACAATCAATCAGTTGGTGCGTCTCGGACGCGAAGAAAAGGAAAAGAAAAGCAAGGCCAAGGCGTTGAGCGCCTGCCCGCAGCGCCGCGGCGTCTGCCTGCAGGTTACCACCCGGACCCCGAAAAAGCCGAACTCGGCGCTGCGCAAGATCGCCCGTGTCCGTCTGACCAACGGTCAGGAAGTCACCGCCTACATCGGCGGCGAGGGACACAATCTGCAGGAGCACTCCGTGGTGCTGGTCAAAGGCGGCCGTGTCCGCGACCTTCCCGGTGTGCGGTATCACATCGTGCGCGGTTCTCTGGACAGTCTCGGTGTGGAGAAGCGTCGGCAGGGCCGTTCCAAGTACGGCGCCAAACGTCCGAAACCGGGCGCCGAGGAAGCCAAGGGCAAGAAGAAGTAATTTGCGGGAGAACAGAGAGCCATGAGAAGACGTAGAGTCGTCAAACGGGAGTTGACTCCCGATGTGAAGTACAACAGCGTGCTGATCGCCCGGTTGATCAACACCATCATGACCCGGGGCAAAAAGGCCACGGCCGAGGGTATCGTTTACGAGGCGCTGGACATGATTCAGGCGAAAAAGACCGACATGCCCGCCATTGAGGTGTTCGCTCAAGCGCTGGAGAACGTCAAGCCGAAGTTGGAAGTCAAGAGCCGTCGCGTCGGCGGTGCCACCTACCAGGTGCCCATCGAGGTCGATCCGGAGCGTCAGATTGCACTGGCCCTGCGCTGGATCGTTACCTATTCCCGCGGCCGCAAAGGGAAGTCCATGACCGAATCGCTGGCCGGGGAACTGCTGGATGCTTTCAACAACACCGGCGCTTCGATCAAGAAGAAGGAAGACACCTACAAAATGGCGCAGGCCAACAAGGCCTTCGCGCATTACCGTTGGTGATCGGGGGCAGAGATGAGCGACAAGCAATTCCATGAATCTCCCAACCGCAAGGTGGCGCTGCGCAACGTGCGCAATATCGGCATCATGGCGCATATCGATGCCGGCAAAACCACTTTGACGGAGCGTATTCTTTTTTACTGCGGAGTGAATTACAAGATCGGCGACACCCACGAGGGGACCGCTACGATGGACTGGATGGAGCAGGAGCGGGAGCGCGGTATCACGATCACCAGCGCGGCGACCACCTGTTTCTGGAAGGGCAATCGGATCAATATCATCGACACTCCGGGACATGTGGACTTCACCGCCGAAGTGGAGCGTTCGCTGCGTGTGCTGGACGGCGCGGTGGCAGTGTTCTGCTCCGTGGGCAAGGTCCAGCCCCAGACCGAAACCGTCTGGCGGCAGGCTCAGAAGTACCATGTCCCCATCGTGGCCCTCATCAACAAGATGGATCGCACCGGAGCCGATTTCGACGGCGCGGTGGCGGAGATCCGGAGCAAACTCGGCGCCAATCCCATTCCGGTGATGCTGCCGCTGGGCAAGGAGGGCGACTTCAAGGGCGTGATCGACGTGCTCGCCAACCGGGCGTACTATTTCAGCGACGCCGATCAGGGGGTCACCATCACCGACAGTGAAGTTCCCGAGGAGTATCGGGAATACCGCGACAGCGTGTTCCGTCAGGATGTGGAATCGCTGGCCGAGGTCGATGACGAGGTCATGGAGAGTTTTCTGGAGGATAAGATCCCTCCGTTGGATGTGCTGCGGGCCGCGCTGCGCCGGGCGACGCTGAAAGCGAAAGCCGTGCCGGTCGCCGCCGCGAGCGCTTTCAAGTGCCGCGGCGTGCAGCCTCTGCTGGATGCGGTGGTGGATTATCTGCCCAGTCCGGTGGATATCTGGGACATCACCGGTTCCGATCCGGACACCGGCAATCCGGTCACCCGTCACGTGGGCGATCTGCAGCCGTTTGCCGCGCTGGTCTTCAAGATTATGAGCGATCCCTTCGTGGGCAAACTTTTCTACTTCCGGATCTACTCCGGCGTGGCGAAGCAGGGCATGACCGTGTTGAACCCCCGGACCGGCAAGCGCGAACGCCTCGGCCGGCTGCTGCAGATGCACGCCAACCAGCGCGAGGAGCGTGAGGAGATTTTCTCCGGCGACATCGCCGCCGCCGTCGGGTTGCGCAATGTGACCACCGGCGACACGATCTGCGTGGAGACCGATCCCATCGTGCTGGAGTCGATGAACTTCCCCGAGCCGGTGATTTCCATTGCCGTGGAGCCGAAGTCCTCCGGCGACCGGGACAAACTGACCAAAGGTCTGCTGGCGCTTTCCGACGAGGACCCGACTTTCCGGATCAGCAGCAACGAGGAAACCGGTCAGACGATTATTTCCGGTATGGGTGAACTGCATCTGGAGATCATTCTGGACCGTCTGGTCCGGGAGTTCAAGGTGGAGGCCAACACCGGCGCGCCGCAGGTGGCGTACCGCGAGGCGATCTGCCGCAGCAGCGAATCCGACACCAAGTTCGTCCGGCAGACCGGCGGACGCGGACAGTACGGGCACTGCATCATCAATCTGATCCCGCAGGAGCGCGGCGCCGGTATCGTGATTGAGAACAAGGTGGTCGGCGGCAATATCCCCAAGGAGTATATCAAGCCGATCGAGAACGGTATCCGCGAAGCCGCCGCGTCCGGGGTGCTGGCCGGTTATCCGGTGATCGACTTCAAAGTTGAGATCATCGACGGCAGTTACCATCCGGTCGACTCCTCGGAAATGGCGTTCAAGGTCGCCGGTTCCATGGCGTTCAAGGACGCCGCGAAAAAGGCCGGTATTGAATTGCTGGAACCGATCATGAAAGTGGAGTTGACCACTCCCGATGAGAATATGGGCGATCTGATTGGCGACTTGACCAGCCGCCGGGGGACGATCGTGGAGATCAACGCCGGAGACAACGGGTTTACCCGGGTGCAGGCCAACGTGCCGCTGTCGGAGTTGTTCGGTTACGCCACGGCGATCCGCTCGCTCTCCCGCGGTCGTGCGACCTACTCGATGGAGCCGGCCCACTTTGAGAAAGTTCCGAAGCAAATTCAAGATAAAATCGTGGAGAAGAAATAAGTATGGCTACGGCGAAAACACAGCGTATCCGCATCCGGCTGCAGGCGTATGAGCACCGGATTCTGGATCAGTCGGTCAACGAAATTCTCGAAGCCGCCAAACGCACCGGCGTGATGGTCGCGGGCCCGGTTCCGCTGCCGACCCGGATTGAGCGGTGGACGGTCAACCGTTCGCCCCATGTGGACAAGAAATCCATGGAGCAGTTCGAGATCCGCACCCACAAACGGATGCTGGACATCGTGAATCCGAATGGCCGCACGGTGGACGAGTTGAAGAAACTCAACCTGCCCGCCGGGGTGGACATTTCGATCAAAACGGGATTCTGATCGGAGTTCCGGGACCGCCGGGCGGGGCGCCTGACGGTTCAGATACCGCCGTTCCCGGCCGATTGGGAACGTGTATCGTAAGTTTCTCACTGAAGAAAAGGAGAAAGAAATGAAAGGCTTAATCGGTAAAAAACTCGGCATGACTCAGGTCTATGACGAGAAGGGCGTGCTGATCCCGGTCACGGTGATCGAAGTCGGTCCCTGCGTCGTCACCGGGGTCAAGACGGTCGAGCGCGACGGATACTCGGCGATTCAGTTGGGATTCGGCAGTCGCAAAGCGAAGAACCTGACCAAGGCCTGCAAGGGCCATCTGGCCAAAGCCGGTGTGACCGGCGAAACGCTGCCGGCGGTGCTGCGGGAGATCCGCGACGCCGAGGCTGAGGTGGGCGCGGTGCTCAAGGCGGATATTTTCGCCGCCGGGGAGTATCTGGATGTGGTCGGCGTCACCAAGGGCCGCGGGTTTCAGGGTGTGGTCAAGCGCTGGAATTTCGGCGGCGGCCGCGCCAGTCACGGCGGCGCGTGGGAGCGTCGTCCCGGTTCCATCGGCTGCTGCGAGTGGCCGGGCCGGGTCAACAAAGGCAAAAAGATGCCCGGACACTACGGCAATGATCGCCGTACTGTGCAGAATCTGCAGATCGTGCGGGTCATGGCCGATGACAACTGTCTGCTGGTCAAGGGAGCCGTTCCCGGCTTCACCGGCGGCATCGTCACGGTCAAGAGCGCGCTGAAAAAGCCCGCGGCAAAGTAAGAGGAGGAAATGCAAATGCTTAAGACTTTGGATATCCTCGATTGCAGCGGTGCCCGGGTCGGCGAGTACGCCGTGCCGGAGTGTCTCAACAGTGTGATCGAGAACGACAAGGGGACCCAGGCGGTCCATGATGCGGTGGTCGCGTATCTGGCCGGGATCCGTTCCGGTTCGGCCTGCACCAAGACCCGCGGTCTGGTGCGCGGCGGCGGTGCGAAACCTTGGCGGCAGAAAGGCCGCGGCGGTGCCCGGGCCGGTTCCAACCGTTCGCCCGTATGGACCGGCGGCGGTACGATTTTCGGACCTCAGCCCCGCAGTTATGCCAAGAAACTCAACAAGAAGGTTCTGGCGCTGGCGTTGACGCGGGCTCTGGCCGAACGGATTGCGGAAGGCGACGTTCTGGTGCTGGACAAACTGGCACTGCCGGATCACAAGACCCGCAACGCGTATGCGGTGCTGAAAAACCTCAAGATCCAGGACGACACCATCATGCTGTCGCTGACCGACTTCGACGAGGCCACGGTCTGCGCCACCGGCAACATCCCGAATCTGGTGGTGCGTCGGGCGGTGACGGTCAACGCTTACGAGTTGCTCCGGTTCAAGAAACTGGTGTTCTGCAAGGACGCGCTCGATGCTTTCATCGGACGTTTGGCGTAAGGAGACTGGAAAATGAATAGTGCTTTTGACGTCATCATCGCGCCGGTCGTCACTGAAAAGTGCAACGCGCTGATTCAGGAAAAGAAATACACCTTCCGGGTTCATCCCGATGCCGGCCGGGTGGAGATCGCCCGCGCCGTGGAGGAACTTTTCAAGGTCAAAGTCGCAAAGGTCAACGTGATGAATTATCTCGGCAAGGCCAAGCGTGCCGGCCGGACCATGAAAATGGGCCGCCGGGCGGATTGGAAGCGCGCCGTGGTCACGCTGTCCGAAGGAACCATTGAGATCATCTAAGGGAGTTGAAGAAAATGGCGATGAAAAGTTACAATCCGACGACTCCCTCGCGGCGGCACATGTCGGTGGTCGATACCGCGGAGTTGAGCAAAGTCGCGCCCTGCAAGCGGTTGCTGAAGGGCAAGAAATCCACCGGCGGACGGAACAATCAGGGCCGGATCACGACCCGGTTCCGCGGCGCCGGCAACAAGCGGGTCTACCGCATGGTCGATTTCAGCCGCAACAAGGAGGGGGTGCCCGCGAAGGTCGTGACGATCGAGTACGATCCCAACCGCACCGCGAATATCGCGCTGCTTTCCTACGCGGACGGCGACAAGGCCTACATCCTTGCCCCGCTGGGACTGAAAGTCGGCGATGTGGTGATGAATGGCCCCAAGGCCGAGTTGAAGCCGGGCAACTGGCTGAAACTGAAGGATATCCCGGTCGGCGTGGAGATCTGCTGCATTGAGATGCAGCCGGGCGCGGGCGCGAAATTGGTGCGTTCCGCCGGGCAGGTCGCCACCCTCCGCGGCAAAGAGGAACTCTACGCGCAGGTGAAACTGCCCTCCGGCGAAGTCCGCATGCTGCATGTGAACTGCCGGGCAATGATCGGTCAGATCGGCAATCTTGATCTGATGAATACCAAGTTGGGCAAAGCCGGCAAGAAACGGTATCTGGGCTTCCGGCCGCATGTGCGCGGTGTGGCGCAGAACCCGGTCGACCATCCGATGGGCGGCGGTGAAGGGCGTGAGTCCGGCGGCGGACATCCGGTGTCGCCGTGGGGCAAACTGGCCAAAGGCAAACGCACCCGCAATCCGAAGAAGGGCTCGAAGAAATTCATCGTTGAACGGAGGAAGAAATAATGCCCAGATCCATCAAAAAAGGTCCTTTTGTGGATCAGTATCTGATCGACAAGATTTCCAAAATGACCAATGCCAACAAGACCCCGGTGAAAACCTGGTCGCGGCGGTCGTTGATCATTCCGGATTTCGTCGGACATACGTTCAACGTGCACAACGGCAAGACGTTCGTCCCGGTGTTCATTACCGAGAACATGGTCGGCCACAAACTCGGAGAATTTGTTCCGACCCGGGTCTTCAAGGTCCACGGGGTGGTTTCGGGCAAGTAATCCGGAACGACGCGAAGAACAACTCCCGGCGGCGGCAGGCCTCCGGGGGTTTTTTTATCGGCGGCCCAAAGAGGGCGGGAAAATAAAAAAACTTGGCTCTGTACTGAAAGAAACCTGATTTTCTGTTCCGTGCGATTAGCCGCCTCCCGCTCAACCGTCCCGGGCCGGCAACATTTCGTCCGGCGCCTGCGGGGGATGAGATGCGGAAAAATTTTTCAGGTCCGCACCTGATACATGCCGGAGACGGGCGAAAACGGTGCCATGTCACGAATCGGAATTGTGGTCTTCAACCGGAAATGCGGCGGCGACGACCATCATGTAGCGGGCTTTTTCCGCGGGGGAGAGTCGGCGGAAGTGCTCAAGTATCTGCTTCTCCATTTCACTTTCGAGCCCGGACGACGGGTACGGAGCGGAGGGGAAGAAGACGAATTGCAGTTCCGGGAACAACTTTTCCAGAGTTCCGATGGTGATGTTGCCGAATTCGTACCGCCCGGACAGGTAATCCGAAATCCGGCTCTGCTGCATCCCCGCCGAACGGGCGAGCGCCGTCTGCGACCCGGCCCGATGTACCGCTTCCCGAAGGGCCGCCACGAAATTTGCTGTCGATGAACTCATGATGCCGTGCTATGTTTTGTTTTCACTTAACATATCAGGGGTTTCGGCTGAAATCAATAAAAAATCGGCGAAAAAGTATTTTTTTGCTTGATAAAATCGTGCAATTATTGTATATTATCGGGAAATGCAGATAATATATCGTTTATGCGCGATGAGCAAATTGCAGATTTTCCGGCTGAAATCGGGGTTGCGTTCGGTGGATTTGGCCCGGATGCTCCACGTATCCCGGGCTTGTATATGTCTTGCGGAAAAGAAAGGACTGCGCAGTTCGACTGCGGCGAAGCGCTATGCGGCGGCGCTGGGATGCAACTGGCGCGATTTGCTGGACTGAGGCGGGCGCTTCCGGTGCGGGGAGGAATGGAAAAATCCGCAAGGGATTTTTCCGCAAAAAGTTGCGCGCGTTCTTCAGATCAGCGGACTTGGGGTTCCGCGATCTCCACCGCGAGGTGGCAACTGATGCGGAAACACCATTTCAACGCTTCAAAGAGCAGTAACTGCATGTCGCATCCGCCCAGGTAGGCCGCGTCGTTTTTTACCCATTGCAGATAGTTGCGGGCGCATTCCGCCGGAAACGGCGATTCTTTGAATGCCGCGGTGATGCTTTCGTCCGCGCAAATCGGGATCTGCCCGTCGAACATGCCGGAGAAATCCACTTTGCCCGTTTGGTGATTGTACAGATCGGTCACCGCTTCGGCGGCTTTGGCAAAGACATAGGTGAAAAGCGAACAGACCTCATCGGCGGCAAGTTGGTCGCCGCGGCTTTTTCGGCGTTCCGCCATCGCACTGAACATGGCCAGAAACAGCGCCTTTTCCCGCTCCGCCAGTTCGGGAGCGACATTCAGCGGACCATGCAGCAGGTCCAGACTTTTCGCGGTGTCGATAATGCAGCGGCCCGCCGCCTGCGCCGGAAGCGAAGTGACAAAATCATGACTCATGAACCGTTCCTTAATTTAGAATGCGATAAACAACAGCCCCGTGCCCAGAAACGTCGCGCCGAGCAGCACCAGAAACGTCCGCCAGCGGCGGGAGGTCTGTTCCGGCTGCCAACTGCCCGGAGCGGCCGGCCGCCCCGCCAGCCGGTTGAATCCGCCGGTGTTGACGTAATTGGCCACTCCGAGTTTTTTCATCACCGCACCGGAAGGAAGGATTCGTCCCCCCGAAAGGCGGCGATGGTTTCCGTCAGCAATTGCACCGCGGCGAAGGCGTCCCGGAGGTCGCACATCTCCACCTGACTGTGCATGTAGCGGTTGGGGATGCTGAGCAGCGCGGTGGCCACTCCGCCCCGGACGAGTTGGATCGTCGCCGCGTCGGTGCCTCCGGTGGCCCGGTGGGAAACGGATTCCTGATAGGGAATTTTTTTCGCTTTGGCCGTATCCCGGAGCATTTGCCCGAGGACGATGTTGTTGTCGCAACTGCGGTTGAGCGCCGGTCCCTTGCCCAGCGCGATGTCGCCGTACTGCTTCTTGGGGACATCCGGCAGATCGGTGGCGAATCCCACGTCGATGGCGAATCCCACCTGCGGCGCCACGGCGAAACTGCTGGCGCTTGCTCCCCGCAGACCGACCTCCTCCTGCACCGCGCCGACGCCGAATACCGCCACGTTGAGTTTGCGTTTGGCCAGAGTCCGCATGGTCTCGGCCACGATGAAAGCGCCGATCTTGTCGTCCGTGCCTTTGGAGATGAAGCGGTTGGCGTTGAGCATGCGGAAGTTGCTCCGCATCACCACCGGATCGCCGACGGAGACCAGTTTCTCCGCCTCCTCCCGGTCTTCCGCGCCGATGTCGATCCACATTTCCTTGAGTTCCACCGCCTTGTTGCGTTCGTCGGTGGAGAGGAGGTGGATCGGTTTTTTTCCGATGACGCCGGGGACCCGGCCCCGCGCGGTGAGAATATCAACTTCGCTGGACGGCACGTTGAGTTTGTCGATGCCGCCGTTGTTGCGGAAATACAGCAGCCCCTCGTCGGAGATGTAGACGATCTGGAACCCGATCTCGTCGTAATGGCCGTCGATCATCACCCGCATGGGGGCGTCGGGATTGAGGGCGGCGATGGTGTTGCCCATGACGTCGCACCGGACGTCACAGCAGTCGGACAGGTAATCCCGGAAGGTCCGCGCCGCTTCCGCCTCGTATCCGGAGGGGCTGGCGGTCCGCATCAGTGTTTCCAGAAAAGCAAGACTTTTTCGATTGAACATGAAAAATACTCCTCCAAATTCGGTCATTCGCGTCCGCCGTTTAATGTACCTTGCCGCGACGGATTTTTCAAGGGCTACGGTTCGTAATAATCTTCATGCTTCGGCACGACGCTGGGCAGACAGAAAATAAACGTCAGCCCGAAAAACGCCAGTCCGGCGCAAATCAGAAACAGTGTCTGGAAATCCGTAAACGGCATCTCCAACATCCGCCATCGGGTCGAGAGCGCCCCGCAGCCGAGCAGAAAACTGGCCGCTCCCCTGCCGCAGGCCATGCCCGTCTGCATGTAGGTGTTGGCGAATGCGGCGGCCATGGTCGTATTGCCGGGGCGGGCCAGCGCGAGGATCTCCTGTGAAAACGCGCAGAAGAAGCAGGCGTAGGCGAAGTTGCCGACGAAAAGCAGGAGCGCCACCAGATATTCCGCGCCGGGAACGTTTTTCCCGCAGAATGCCAGTGCCAGCGCGACGAGAATAAAAAGCCCGTGCAAAGAGAGTTCCAGGACCCGGAGACCGAATTTTTTCACGATCTTGTCGTAGAGGAAATACCCGCAGACGCTGCCCGCAATGCAGGCGCAGGAGAGCATCTGCACCGCGTCCGCCGGCAGATCCAGCCCTTTTTTCAGATAGAGCATCGCCATGGGCAGGACCGGGGCAAAGGCCAGCATCATGAACCCGGCGTACACGGAGAATCCGTTCAGCGGGCTGTTGCGGATCGAGATCGCCAGCGAGCCTTTGAGGTCGTAATGCCGCGGCACGTGCGGCGGCAGCGGCATGGTGACGATGAGGAAACTGCGTCCCAGCACCAGCAGTCCGATGACGGCGATGGCGGCCTGAAGCAGCAGCAGCGGCGGATTTTTTCCCATGGCCAATCCCAGCAGAAAGAACAGTCCGCCGGTGATGATGCTGTAGGAAAAGCGCATGAACCCGAAGAATTTCGCGCGTTCCTCCGGGAGCAGGATACAGTTCAGCACGGTGTACCACGAGGCGTTCCACAGCGGCTTGGAGAGACAGAATCCCGCGATCCCGGCGAGAGCGGCGAATTTGGCCGAATCACCGAAGATCGGGGCGCATGCGGTCAGCAGCAGTCCCGCGCACGCGGTGATCCCGGAGACGGAAATGACCCGCTGCGGCCCGAATCGGTCCACCACGCCGGCCATGGGGATCAGGGTGAACATCTGAACCAGCGAGGTCAGTCCGGTGGAGAGCATGGCCGCGGCGTTTCCCGCCTGAAGCATCGTGAGATAGATGATGATGAGGGCGGAATTGTCCAGCATCAGATCGGAGAATCCGCCGAACCATGTGGCGACATAAGTCCGGATCCGGAGATCGCGCCGCTGTCCGGCGCTCAGCGTGGAGGCGAAGTTGTTCATGAAAACGGAGGTTCCTGAAAAAATAACTGTCTCCGTATAACATATCACGGAAAAGGTGTTTTCGCAAGTGGCAATCCGCAAAAAGCGGGGATACATTATGCCGGAGCGGAGATTGCCCGCGATGAAGAAAGGACGATGCGATGAAGCGGATGATGGTATTGGCACTGGCGGCGCTGAGGGTTGTCGCGGCCGCGGAAGCGCCGGTGAAGGTGGTTTCACTTTCTCCGGCGGTGACGAAAATGATTCTGGCGCTGGACGGCGGAACGCAACTGGTCGGGCGGAGTTCGGCCTGCGATCAGGCGGCGGCGGAGAGGACCCCCGTCGTCGGAGACCTGGGGCGTCCCTTCGTGGAACCGGTGCTGAAAAGCGGTGCGAAGTTCGTACTGACCGACATGGCGGCGCCCGGCCCCCAGTGGGACATGCTGAAGCGATGCGGGGTCAGGGTGGTACTGCTGCCGGCGCGGACGATGGACGACCTGCCGGACAACGTGGCCGAAGTGGGCCGGATCCTCGGCCGGGCGCGGGCGGGCGACCGGCTGGCCGGAGAACTGCGCGCCAAACTGGAGCAGTTGCGGCGGCATCCGGTCCGGCGCCGGATGCGGGCGCTGGTGGTGCTGGGACTGCCGCCGGTGGTCAGTTGCGGGCGGGGAAGTTTCGTCACCGACGCGCTGGCGCTGGCGGGACTGGACAATATCGCGGCGGGCGCGGCGGAGAACTACTTCGTGCTGAGTACGGAGGTCATTCATGCCGCCGACCCGGAGGTGATCGTCAGTTTCGTGCCGGAGGCATCCGCGCGGAAATACTTCTCCCGGGGGGAATACCGCAACCTCGCCGCAGTGAAAGCCGGACGGTTTCTTTTCCCGGCCATTGAGGATATCTGCCGGCTCACGCCGCGCATGCCGGCGGCGCTGGAGGCGCTGCGGTCACAACTGGAGCGGGATTTCCCGCAGCAGACGGCGGAGAAAGCGGTCGAATTCCGCCACTGAAGCGATGGAGACCCGTTCCCGGGGGGTGTGGTACTCCTCAATGTGCGGCCCGCAGGAGACGATTTCCAGCGCCGAATTTTTGAGGGAGAACCAGCCGGTTTCCAACCCGGCGTGGACGACGGTCACCTGATCCGGGTGTCCCATCTCCGCCCAGATGCGTCGGGCGAGTTGCCGCAGTCGGGATTGGGGGCCGGGCGTGGTGGCCGGGTAGACGTGGCCTTTCCGCGCTTCGGCGCCGAACAAACGGAAGTGTTCCGCGATCAGCGCACAGACCCGGTCCCGGGCCGCGTCCTCCAGACTGCGCTGACTGGTGGAGACCGTCACCTTGCCCTCCGCGGTGCGGACGACGGCCAGATTGGAACTGTCCCGGGGCACGCCGAACTCCTCCGACCAGACGATAACCCCGTCGGGGGCCAGCGCGAGGGCGGAAACGATCCGCCGCCGGGAATCTTCGTCCCAGACCGCGTCCGGCGGCGGCGCGGGGGTGACGGCAAGGCGCATGTCGCCGGCGTTGGCGCACTCCTTTTTCACCAGCAGTGCGAATGCGTCCGCGGCCCGCTGCAACTCGGACGGCGGCGCGGGGGTGACGGCGCGGGCGACGGCTTCGGACGGGATGGCGTTGTCGACCCGTCCGGCATCCAGCGCGGCAAGGCGCAGTTCCGGGTGCAGATCGAGAAACTCCGCCAGAAAACGGATGGCGTTGCCCCGGTCCAGATGGATGCAGTTCCCGGAGTGACCGCCGGGCAGTCCGGTCAGCGTTACGAGCACGCCGTTCCCGGCGGCGCTTTCCCACTTCGGAGCGAAGGTGAATGTCTGCCGGGCTCCGCCGGCGCAGCCGATGCAGAACCCCTCGCCGTTGTCGTGGTCGCAGTTGAGCAGGAAATCCCCGGCGAGAAATTCCGGAGCGATACGGGCCGCGCCGCCCATGCCGGTCTCCTCCTCCACCGTGAAAACTCCGGCCAGCGGACCGCACCGCAGTTCCGGGTCGCACAGGAGCGCCATGATGTGGGCCGCGCCGATGCCGTTGTCCCCTCCCAGCGTCGTGCCGTCGGCGCGGACCCAATCCCCGTCGACGCGGGGATTGATCGGCTCGGTGAGAAAATCGAAGGGATGATCGCTCTCCGGCACCATGTCCAGATGGCCCTGCAGGATCACCGTCGGCGCGGCTTCCAGACCCGGCGCGGCGGGGCGGTCGATGCGGAGGTTTCCGGCAGCGTCCATGCGGGCGGCAAGTCCGGCGTCGCGGGCGGCGTCGCGGAGCGCCTCCGTCAGGGCGCGTTCATGACCGGAGGGGTGGGGAATGGAACAGATCAGGGCGAAAAAATTCCAGACGTCGGCGGGTTGCAGCGCGATGAGGTCATTCATATGCGGACTCCATTTCGGGTGAAGGTGGTTCAGCGGTACAGGGAGTTGCCGTCGGCATCGATGGCGACGACGAGTTCCAGACGGTCGAGTTCCAGACGGTAGATCGCTTCCGGGCCGAGGTCGGGGAAAGCGACGACCTCCGCGCGGACGATCGAACGGGCGATCAGCGCGCCCGCTCCGCCGGTGGCGGCGAAGTAGACACAGCCGTGATTCCGCATGGCCGCTCGGACGGCGGCGTTCCGGTCGCCTTTGCCGATCATTGCCCGCAGACCGCATTCCGCGATGAGCCGGGGGGAGTAGGCGTCCATCCGGCCGCTGGTGGTCGGACCTGCCGAACCGATGGGACGTCCCGGCGGCGCGGGGCAGGGGCCGACGAAGTAAATGGCCTGACCGGACAATTCCACCGGCAGTTTTTCGCCCGCGTCCAGCATGGCGACGAGCCGCTTGTGAGCCGCGTCCCGGCCGGTGTAGACGACTCCGGACAACTGGACCCGGTCGCCCGCGCGCAGGGCGCGGACCGCGGTCTCGTCCAGCGGTGTGCGCAGTTGGATTTTCACAGGATCACCTCCGCGTGCCGGGCGGCATGACAGTTGAGATTGACCGCCACCGGCAGACTGGCCAGATGGCAGGGATGAAATTCGATATGGACGGCCAGCGCGGTGATGTCGCCGCCCAGCCCCTGTGCGCCGACGCCGGAGGCGTTGATCCGTTCCAATATCTCCGCTTCCAGTTCCGCGTAACGGGGATCGGGGGATGGCTTCCCCACGGGACGCAGCAGCGCCCGTTTCGCCAGATAAGCCGCGTACTCCATGGTGCCGCCGATGCCGACGCCCACGATGGTGGGAGGGCAGGGGTTGCCGCCGGCGCAGATGACGGCGTCCGTTACGAAGTCCGCCACGCCCCGCCGTCCCTCCGATGGCTTGAGCATCCGCAGGGCGCTCATGTTTTCCGATCCGCCGCCTTTGGGGGCGAGAACGAGTTTGATCCGGTCTCCCGGCACTTGGGAAAGATGCAGGATGACCGGCGTGTTGTCGGTGGTGTTTTTCCGGTCGAACAACGGGTCCGCCACGATGGATTTGCGCAGAAAGAACCGCCGGTATCCCTCCCGGGTCCCCGCGGTCACCGCGTCGTACAGCGTGCCGCGGTCCAGCACCGCGTCCCGCCCCATCTCCGCGAAAAATACCGCGAATCCGGTGTCCTGACACAGCGGCAGGCGTTCCGTCGCCGCCAGTTCCGCATTGCGGAGGTACTGGGCGAAAAAGTCTCCGGCCAGTTCGCCGCGTTCCCGGGTCCCCGCGTCGCGCAGCGCGGACAGCACGTCGTGCGGCAGATCGCAGGCGGCCCGGCCGCACAGATCGGTCACCGCTTCGGCGACCGTGTCGAAATTCACGATTCGCATGGGACGGCCTTACCGCATTTGAAGCAGGATCGCCCCCACCGCCAGCAGGATGACCGCCAGCAGTACGGCCGGGAGCAGCATGGGATGGCGGGCGAGGAATCCGGGAGTTTTCGGAACTTCATCCCCGAACGAACCGGTGACGGCGGTCCGGGTCTGACCGGTGACCGGGGCATTGCCGGAAACCGCCACAATGGGCATGGCGTCCGGGTAGAGCCGCTTGCGGACGGCGCCGAGGACGGAACGGACTTCCTTCCAGTTGGCGGGACGTTCGGCGGGGTCTTTTTTCAGCATTCGGTCGATGAAAGCGGCCATTTCGCCGTCCATATCCGGATTCTGACGGATCAGGGGCTGCGGGGTGACGGCGAGGTGTCCCTCGATGATTTCCTCCAGCGACCCCCGGAAGGGCGCGGCTCCGCAGCAGAGTTCGTAGAGCATGACGCCGAAACTGTAAATGTCGCTGCGGGGGTCCGGCGTCCGCTTCTGGCGGCGGATGATCTCCGGCGCGGCGTAGAGCGGAGTGACCATGACGTCGTCCGCGGTGGAATCGTCTTCACCGGCCGTGCTGTGGGCCAGACCGAGATCGCAGAGTTTCAGTTGGTGATCGTTGCTGCGGATGAGCATGTTGCCCGGTTTGATATCGCCGTGGATCATGGAATAGTTTTCCCATGCGTAATCCAGCGCTCCGGCCAGTTGCAGCGAGAGGTCCAGCAGAAATCGGGGGGAGATGATCTCCGGATGCTCCAGCCGGATGGTCTCCAGGGAACTTCCGTCGGCGTACTCCATGATGAAGTAATTGATGCCGTCCTCGGTGACGCCGACGTCCAGCGCCTGGACCACGTTGGGGTGGGCGAGTTTGGCCGCGTTGCGCGCTTCGGCGAAAAGACTTTTGACGAAAAGTTGATCTTCCGTGTTCTCGACGCGCAGCAGTTTGCACGCCACCAGCCGGTCCAGCCGTTTCTGATTGGCCAGATAGACGACGCCGCTGCTGCCGCTGCCCAACTCCCGGAGCAATTCGCATCCGGCGATTTCGCGGCCCGACAATCCGTTGACATTGACGTTGCTCACAGTGATATCCCCTTCAGTTTCTGATACAGTGACACCGCGTAATGATCGCTCATCCCGGAGATGTAATCCAGCATCCGCAGCATCCGGCAGTACGCCGGGGTCCCGGTGCACACTCCGGGGACGGCGAGGTCGGGCAGCATCGCGCCGATCCTTCTGCTGCGGCAACTGGCCCGGCGGCCTCCGGACTGTTCGCGGGCCAGTTCGTTCAGGCACGGCATGAAGGCATCCAGCATGCCGGTGACCAGTTCAAACCCCGCGCCGACGACTTCGGCCACGGAACGGTGGTTGTAGATGTTGGTCACGCTGCGCTCCCGGATCCGGGCGAGGGTCTCCCGCTGGGGGATCGCTTCGGTCAGCGGGGTTTTCCATGTTCCGGCCAGCAGTTCGTCGTGGCGGGCGATGAACTGGTCGGCGGCGGCCCGGACCAGCACGCCGATGGCCCGAGCCCGCAGGAATTCCGCCTTGCGCGGCGGCGAGGGCAGGGTGTTGACGTACTCCCGGGAGTGTTCGCTGTCGATGATCTCCAGAAACAGCCGCTCCAGTTCGCCGTATTCGATCAGTCCCATTCGCAGCGCGTCTTCGAAATCCACGGTAAGATAGGCAATGTCGTCCGCCGCCTCCAGAAGAAAACTGAGCGGGTGCCGGTGCCATGCGGCGTCGCCGTCCGGCAGCATGCCGCAGGATTCGGCGACTTCGGCGAACAAAGCGAAATCCTGCTGGAATACTCCGCACTTTTTCAGTCTGCTCGTCGCGGAACCGGGGTACTTGGCAAACGTGCCGAGGGTGGCACAGGTCAACTGCATGCCGCCGACGTGATCCGGCATTTCCAGGCGGGCGAGGATGCGGAACCCCTGCGCGTTGCCGTCGTACTTGCGGAAATCGGCCTGCTCGGGCAGGGTCATTTCGTCCTGCATCTCCCGGCCCACGGCGGAATTTTCAAACCAGTCCCGGATCGCCTCCTCTCCCGCGTGTCCCAGCGGCGGATTGCCGATGTCGTGGGCGAGCGCGGCGGCGGCCGCCGCCGCGCCGATGTCGCTGGGATGGGCGCCTCCGGTATCGAACTCCCGGCAGATGAAAACTCCGGCGGCGGTCCCGAGACTGCGGGCGATGCTGCTGGTTTCCAGACTGTGGGTCAGCCGGGTGCGGACGTAGTCGTTGCCGCTTAAGGGGAAGACCTGGGTTTTATCCTGAAGCCTGCGGAAACTGCCGGAGAAAACGATCCGGTCGAAATCCCGCTGAAACGGCGACCGCTCCGGGGTGATGCGCCCCGGCTCGCCGCTGCCCAACCGATGCGGCGAGAGCAAGTTTTTCCACTGCATTGAGGTCATAACGAATTCTCCTGTCCCGAGTAGAATGTACTGTCTCAACGCCGATTTTACAAGTATTGCGGTTGTATTTTTCCGCATAAATGCTATATTTCACCAACAATGGGAATGGATGCTCTGGAAAGGAGGAATGCATCGCGGCGGCGCTTCGGTCGTTTTCCGCGGCGCGACCGGAGAATATGAGGTACAGGAAAATCATCGCGAGGGCGGGGGCGCTGGCGGCGTTTCTGCTGGTGTGCGGGTGTCATCACCCCGAAAAAGCATTTCCGGAGGCGCATCCGGAACCGTGGACGCCGTCGGAAGTCGAAAACCTGCTGGGAGGGGAGGATCCGCTGGAAGGATTCAACCGGTCGATGTTCGCCTGCACCGACTTTCTGATGAACTATGTGGCCGACCCGCTGGGCAGGGTCTATACCACGATCCTGCCCCGTCCCTTCATCGAACATTTTCACAACGTCTGCGTCAATCTGGAGTATCCGGCGCGGTTGATGAGTTCGCTTCTGCAGGCCGAGTGGGAGGTCGCGGGGACGGAGACGGTCCGGTTTTTCGCCAATACCACGCTGGGGCTGGCGGGGATTTTCGACGTGGCGCGGGCGTGGTGGGACATTCCGGCGGCGGAAGCGGATTTCGGACAGGCGTTTGCCCGGTGGGGCATCGGTCCGGGCGAGACGTTCATGCTGCCGGTGGCTCCGACGCTCAACGGGCGGGATCTGATCGGGCTGCTGTTCGACACCGCGTTCGATCTCAAGACCTACATCCCCTACGCCGGGTATGCGACATTTCTCAACCGGATGGTCATTGCCCAGCAGGGGTACGATCAGGTGGTGTCCGGTTCACTGGACCCGTATAAGAACTTCCGGCAGTTGATGCTGGTGCGGCGGGAACTTCAGTTGCGGATGTATTTTTACCGGGAGACCCGGCGGCAGATCGAGGCGCTGCGGCAGAATGCCCCGATCGCGGAAGCCGCGGCCACCGGCGGCGGTCCGGAGGCGCTGACCGTCCCGGGGTGGATCCAGGGGGCCTTTTATCCGCTCTGGCGGTTCTATCCGCAGGACCCGGTGACCGATTCCCTGCGGTCGGTGATGTTTCAGCCGGAAAAATCCCGGGATTTCTGGTACATGCCGCTGTCGCTTTTCAACTCGGATTTCCTTCAGGCGGCGTATCTCCGCAAGGTCGAACTGGTCCCGGACCGGCCGAAACTGGTCTATGCGTTCTGGAAGGCGCCGAAGCCGGCCGGCGGAGTCTCGTCCCCGGAAAAACTGCTCATCCTGCTCCCCGGTATCGGCGGCAGTTGCACCGCCGGGACCCTGATCGCGCTGGCGGAACAGTTTCAGCGGGCCGGATTCGCGGTCCTGGGGCTGGACAGCACGTTTTCGTGGCGGTTCGTACAGGCGGACGGTCGGGGACTGCCCGGATTTCTGCCGGACGATGCGGAAAGGGTACGCGCGGCGCTGCGGGCGGTGCTGGCCGACCTGAAGCGCCGGGAGTGGATCACCGCCCCGGAGATCACCCTCTGCGGGTACAGCATGGGCGGACTTCAGACGTTGAAACTGGCGGAGATGGAACATCGCGGCGCGCAACTGGGCGTGCGGCGGTTCATCGCCGTCAATCCTCCGGTTTCCACCGCTTACGCGCTGCGGCGGATCGACGCGCTGGTGCGCACCAGCGCCAACTGGAACAAAAGCGAACTGCTCTCAAGACTGATCGACGCCGGCGGGCCGCTGATGATGAAACTCTCCGCCCGGTATCCGCATTTCGACCCGGACGACCCCGGACAGTCCGCCGGGATGTATCAGGTGCCGCTGGAACGGGATTCCGCCCGGTATCTGGTCGGTCTCTCGCTGAAACTGTCCATGCGGGAGATGCTTCTGGCGGTACACAAGGAGACGCCGCTGGCCGGGTTTCCGGAGTACCGCTGGGGGCGGCGCAACGCCCTTTATCTGGCTTTTGACCGCATGGAAATGGCCGACTACGCGGAGAAACTGCTCCTCCCCCGTTATCCGGACCGGACGATGGCGGAACTGCTGGCCGCTTCGGATCTGCGGTCGCTGGAACCGGTGCTGAGCACTTCGCCGGACGTGCGGGTCTTCCACTCCTTCGACGATTTTCTGCTGAGCGAAGCGGACCGGGAGTGGCTGGACGCCACACTCGGCCCGCGGATCGTCTGGCTCTCCCACGGCGGTCACCTCGGGGGGCTCTACTACCGCGGCGTCGGCGAAATGATCGTCGACGCCGCCGGGGAATGAATGTATTGCGCGACATCAAGTTTTTTGTTTGAAAATTAAGGAGAAGGGGGCGCCATGGAATCGGAAAAAGTTTTCGCGTTCGATGTCGGAACCGGGTCTTTGGGAATTGCTTTCCGCAAGGATTTGGATATTTTGAAGGCGGAGTCCCTGCTGCTGCCGTCGGAGGCCGGAAGTCTTGAAGAGGTACGGGACGCAAGACGTCAGTACAGGACCCGGATTGCGCATGCGGCCCGCGAAGCATATTGGGTGCGGGTCTGCATGGAGGCCGGGATCGAGGTTTTGCATTCCAGAATCTCGGAGAATGCGGGATCGCGTATCGCGCCCTCCTCCGGGGATCCGCGACTGGAACGTGAATTTGCCACTCCCGGGGATAACACGGTATATACCTCATGCCTGTTGCGCATCAAACTGCTGCGGGGGGAGAAACTTGAGGGATGGCAGGTTTTCAAAGCGGTCCGTTCGGCGTTTCAGCGTCGTGGATTCGACCCGGACGTCCCGTGGAAAAATCGGCGTTCCGCGGGGAAAGTGGATGACGAATCCGATACCGAAAAGAGGGCTACCGAGTACGAAAAACTTCTGCGGCAATGGGTCGGTGACCGGGAGGAATATCTTTATCCGTGTTATTTTGACGCCATCAGAATGGGGCTGTGGGAGCCGGACACCGACACCATCCGTTTGCGTCCGGCACATGTCGCTCAGCGGGCGCGCGGCTTCACTCCGCCCCGTAAACTTGTCATCGCCGAGTTGAGAAAGTTGCTGGAAAATGCGGCGCGGCTTTTTCCCGGACTTTCCGGCAAGACGGATGAGATTCTTTTCGGGCCCGGGCGGGAACAGTACGCCTCCTATTACCTTGACCGGCGCAGGAAATTCGGCCTCCGTGAAGGAGGAGCATCCGATTGGGAGTCGCTGCTCGGTCAAAAGATTCCCAAATTCGATAATCGCAAGCCCGGGTACTGCGCCCTGATTCCGCGGCTGCACGTCTGTCAGGCCGATGACGTGGCGGTGATGGAGACGACGTTTTTGCTCAAATTGAAGTCGTTGCGTTTTACCGCTCCGGAGGGAAAGGAAAGAGTTCTTCCCGCTTATGCCATCAAAAGCATTCTCGATGCCAAACGCGAAATGATCCGGGAGAAAAAAGCACAAATTAAGGCCTCCGGAGAATGGCATAAGGATAAAATGAAATCAGAGATCGCCTCCTGTTACCGGATAACTAAAACCGATCTCAAGAAATTTGCCAGAACTTTGGGTTGGGAGGTTTTACCGGGAAACGATGAGGTGGAAGCGCCGAAGATATCCGGGCGGTCAAGATTTTCCCGGCCGGGGGCGAAGATCATGCGGGAACTTGTTCTCAGCGGGGAGTCTCCGCGCACTCTGCATGAAAAACTGTTGAAATCTCCTCCGGCGTATCTCGGCGGCGGCGATCTTGCCGATGATCTCAAATTTTTGCTGACAATGCCGGATTCATGGGATTCGATCTACGTTCCCGACATGGGACTGGCCAAAATCCAGCAGGGGATGGCGGACCCGGATGCCGCGGTGCGGACTTTGATCGCGGAACAGCGCAGTCCGCTGATCCGGCTTCGGCTGAAACTTTTTGACACGGAGTTGAAACGCATGCTGGAAAATCCGGCTATCGGCAGGCCGGACCGCATTGTCATCGAATTGGTGCGGACGGATTTCGTCGGCGCCGAGAAGAAAGCCAAGATCGAAAAGGAGATGAAGGAACGGCGCAGGGAAAATGAACAAATTCGCAAGGATGCGGAGGAGCTCGGGTACTTCAATGCCACCGATCTGCTGAAAATGAAACTGCTGAAAGAGCAGGGGAATACCTGTCCGTACACCGGGGTAGGGCTCTCCCCGCACGATCTTGATGTTTTGGAGATCGACCACATCGTTCCCCGTCACGGCGGAAAAAACGGTTCCGACAGTTTTACCAACAAGGTGGTGACGCTCAGGTCGACCAATGAGGAGAAGGGCCCCCGGACGCCGTATGAGTATCTGCGTGCTTCCGGTCAGTGGACGGCATATACCCGCCGGGTCATGGGGATGAAGTTGTCCAAGCGCAAACAGCGTCTGCTGCTCTCTCCGGATGCGGAAACGTTAGATCAGAAATATGCGGACCTTTGTTCCACCGCGTGGATCGCCCGGGTATTTCGGGATATCGCCATGCTGCGGTGCGGTTGGCGCGACGGCGCAGCCGGGGAGGAACGGCGGGTATTGGTCGTGAACGGGGCGGTGACGGCTGCGTTGCGCCGCCGCTACCGGATTGATTCTCTGCTGGCGCCCGGATGCCGGGACGCCGCATCCGTTGAGGAGAAAAACCGCAAAGACAAACGCCATCATGCGCTGGATGCCATGGTGTTGACCTTTGCGACATTCTGGATGCGTGACCCGGCGATGCGGGACAAATTGGCCCTGCCGGATCAGGTGGACCGTTACTATTTCGGACGGTACATTGACCGGATCGTGCCGCACTACCTCATGCTTCCCAAATCGAAGATGGAGCAGACGATTTACGGCAAACGTGTGCTTGACGGCAAAGCGGTGATGACCAAACGGGAATCACTGGAGTCCCTGGGGCTTAGGAATAATAAATTTGACCCAAAATCCGCGTTGACCAAATTTGCCAATGTCGGCGATCGGAAATTGCGCGAATTTTTGCAGGAGAGTTTCAATAAGGCCGATATTCGGGACACCGCCGGCTGGAAGGTGTGGTGCGCCGGAATGGTCAGCCCTGATACCGGGATGCCGGTCAGAAAAGTGCGGATATTCCAGTGGAATCCCGATGAGTACAAAAACTTTTCCAAGGACGGTGATACTTTCCGCGGCCAATATCGGCGCGGGGCTCAGCACAAGGGGCAGTTCATTTACCTGGATGTCAAGGGAAAGCCCCGAGTCGCGCCGGTATACGCGCATGCGTCCGTCTATCGGGAGCGCGAACGCCTGCTCGCGCAGGGCTTCACCATTGTCGGGTTTTTCCAGAGTGGTTGCAATGTGGAGTTGCGGGCAGAGGCCGTCAGCGGCAGAAACCACGCGATGCCGGGCGTATACATGGTAAAGACGATTAAAAGTAATCGGGTTATTGTATTATTCCGCAATGCTGAAGATGTTGAGTTGAGCCTGTCTGCCATCCCGGATATCATCAATAACCTCAAGCGGTGTTAACGGATGAGTTTTCAAGTTCTGCACATCCTCTCGCATGGTTGTTCCCTGCACAGGGAGCGCGGACAACTGGTGTTGCGCGGTGACGGCGGTGAGAAGCGTTGTGCGCTGGAGGACTTGCGGGCGGTCATTATCGCCGCCCGGGGGGTGTCGTTCAGCAGCGACATCCTGAGTGCGCTTTGCCGAAACGGGACGGTGATTTTGCATTGTGACGACAAATATTGTCCTTGCGGTGTGACCGCGCCGCTGGCGCATACCACTCGGGGGACGGCGCTGGTTCGGCAGTGCGCTCTGGATTCGGCATTGCACCATCGGCTGTGGGAGAAAATATCGGCGGACAAGGTGGACAATCAGTCGCGGGTGTTGAGGTTGCTTGATATTGCGGAGGTGATTCCGCGACGGGCCGGGGGCGGATCGCCGGACGAGGCGGCGGCGGCCCGTTTTTACTGGCCGCGGTATTTTGCCGCGATCGGCAGTCCGGATGAGCGGAGAGACCGGCACGGCGACACTTCGGGCAATCATATGCTCAACTACGGATATGCGGTGCTGACGGCATTGGTCCACCGTGCCATAGCGGGACACGGCTTGCTTCCGGAAATAGGGTTTCATCATTTGCCCAGTTTTGCGGGATTCCCGCTGGTGTACGATTTGATGGAACCATTTCGACCTTTTGTGGATTTCATTCTCGCTGATTTCGTGAGAGGCAGCGATGGATTTCCGGATTTTTCCGCATGGTGCAAGACGATCGCCCGGGCATTATTGGAAGTGCGGGTGACAACTCCCCGGGGCGTTTTGAAGTTGCTCTATGCCGTGGATGCTTATGTGGAAACGATTGCCGGATGTCTTGAGAAAAATTCCGCAGGAACATATTGGAGTCCGATTCTTGAAGAACAGTCTTTTCAAAATGGGTTGGATCATGACGATGTTCGATCTGCCGGTGATGACGGCGGATGAGCGTAAGGCGGCGACGAAATTCCGAAAACAACTGCTGGATGACGGCTATTCCATGGTCAATTTTTCCGTGTATGCCCGTCCCTGTGTCGACTGGCAGCGAATGCGCAAGCACGCGGAGCGTCTCCGAGAAATGGTCCCTGAAGGCGGCAACGTGCGGGTGTTTTTCATCACCGACAAGCAATGGCTGGAGGCGATTATGGTAATCGGCCCCGACTATTCCGCTCGGCGTAAGGTACGGTCGCCGCAGATGCCGGAACAACTCGAATTCTGGTAAACAAAATCGGATATGCGGGCGAGGCAGTTAAGCCACGGTGCCGAATATCCGACTTCGTCAGTTAAGATTTGAGTGTCCCTTAATATAGCATGTCGGGAATGAAATTGCAAGAAACCGTTTAACTATCTGTCAGGCAGTCTGTTGCAGTTTTACTCCTTAATATACACCTAAAAAACACTCAAATCAAAACAAGAACCAATCAGCAGCCTCAGTTGTGGACCTTAATATACACCTAAAAAACACTCAAATCAAAACCGTCCGCACCATCATGCAGTTGTGTTCAACCTTAATATACACCTAAAAAACACTCAAATCAAAACATAGAACTGTCACGACTGACACCGAAGGCGCCTTAATATACACCTAAAAAACACTCAAATCAAAACCGCTTCGGATATTATCCGCAGGCCGAAGGCCCTTAATATACACCTAAAAAACACTCAAATCAAAACTCTTGTCGTTTCTCCTTAATTTTTTGCATACCTTAATATACACCTAAAAAACACTCAAATCAAAACGTATATTACTATGTCCCGGCGGCCCGGTATCCTTAATATACACCTAAAAAACACTCAAATCAAAACTTATGGCATTCCCGGCATTGGTAGTCATATCCTTAATATACACCTAAAAAACACTCAAATCAAAACGCAGTTGCTTGACGGCGTAGAAGCGCTCCGCCTTAATATACACCTAAAAAACACTCAAATCAAAACCAGGTTCTGCGGCTACTCTGCCTAATATGCCCTTAATATACACCTAAAAAACACTCAAATCAAAACGGGATTCGCGGACGCGCTGCGACTTCCGGACCTTAATATACACCTAAAAAACACTCAAATCAAAACATAGAATTCAACTCTGTCTCTTTTTTCAGCCTTAATATACACCTAAAAAACACTCAAATCAAAACTCTCCACCGCTTCGGTCATGCGAAAGGTCGCCTTAATATACACCTAAAAAACACTCAAATCAAAACAACAAATTTGCGCTTCCGCAAATCATCTTTCCTTAATATACACCTAAAAAACACTCAAATCAAAACCCGTCGGTGCTGGAGGCCAGACCGCCGGAGCCTTAATATACACCTAAAAAACACTCAAATCAAAACTCTTGCGGATCTGCCGCCTCTGATGCTGTTCTTACAATATACCCATAAAGAACAAATGGGCGGAAGTCTTGATCTTCTTGAAAAGGAAGTGGTTCGGGAGAGGGAAAAACATTTTCCCCCTCTCCCAAGCACAGTGCCGTGAGACGGATCAGGCGTTTTCCTCCATCCGCCGCTGCAGCCGCTTGAGCGCCTGATTCTGAATCTGACGGACCCGTTCGCTGGTGCAGTTGAGCATTGTGCCCACGCTTTCCAGCGTCATGACGGCGGCCCCGTCCAGCCCGAAACGGAGCCGCAGTACCTGCTTCTCCTTCGGCGGCAGGGTGTCCAGCAGGGACAGCAACTGGTCGATGTCCTCCAGTTGGATCAACTTTCTGTCCGGCGCGACCGTCCGTTCGTCGGCGAAAAAATCCTGCAGTTCCACGCCGTCGGCGTCATCCGCGCCGATTATTTCGTTGAGCGACTGCATGTCCACCTGCCGGACGTTGCGCAGCCGCTCCACCGTGGCCAGCGGCAGATTCGCGTCCCGCGCCACTTCCTCGTCCGAGGGGTCCCGGTCCAGTTCCAGCGCGAGTTTCCGCACCGAACGCTTGATCCGGCGGGAATTCAACTGGGTTCCGACCGGCACCCGGATGGTGGAGGTCTGCTCCGCCAGCGCCTGCCGGATCGCCTGTTTGATCCACCACGCGCTGTAGGTGCTGAATTTCGCCCCGACGTCCGGATTGAACCGGTGGGCGGCGATGACCAGTCCCCGGTTGCCTTCCGAGACCAGATCATCCCACGGCAGACCGCGTCCGAGAAAATCGTTGGCGATCTTCAGGACCAGCCGCAGATTTTCATGGATCAGCGTCTCCGCTTCGAGATTGCGACGATCATTCTCCTCTGTACTCCTCATCGTCGTCTCTCCTTTGTCTGTTGGCGCGGGACGGTGGAGAGGCGTCCCGCGGACCGACCGGGCGGGGCCGACGCAAAACGGCCCCCTGGCTCTCCCCGGTTATACGCGGTCGAGCGTTCGCTTGTAGTTGCTCAACAGCGCATCCAACTCAAGTGAGCATCCGGCTCCTCTTCCGAATGCCTTGAGTGACTTGCCGGCGGTGACTTGTCCGACTCTGGCGAATACCACGCCCTGCAGCAGCGCTTCGAACTCCGCCCGGTGTTTCTCCGGCACCGTGGCGACAAAGCGGCTGTTTGATTCCGAGAACCACGCCTCCAGCGCGGAACAGTTTTCGCACGGGACTTTGTCCAGATCGATCTCCATGCCCAGCCGTCCGGCCATGGCGCTTTTGGCCAGCGCGATGCCCAGCCCCCCCAGCGCCGGAGTGATGAGCGAATGCACCAGTCCCTTTTTCGTCGCTTCGCTGATCCTGCGGCAGATTTCCAGCGAGGCGTCGGCATCCACCCGGGGCACCCGGTTGCCGGTGGCTCCCAGCATGTTGAAGTATTCCGATCCGCCCAGTTCCGGCTTGGTCAGGCCGATGACGTAGACGCTGTCGCCGGGCTGTTTGACGTCAAAGGAGACCGCCCGGGACACATCGTCCAGCCGGGAGATCACGCTGAACAGCAGCGACGGCGGAATGGATATCTTGCGCCCGCCCCGGGTGGAGTCGTTTTTCATCGAATCCTTGCCGGAGATGCACGGGACCAGATATTTGCGGGTGTAGTCGCTGATCGCCTGATTCGCCCGGACCAACTGGGCGAGTTTGTATTCGCCGTCGGGCGTCTTTTCGCTCTGCACCGGGTCGGGCCAGCAGAAGTTGTCCAGACCGGCGATCATGCTCAGGTCTCCGCCCACCGCGATGATCCGCCGCACCGCCAGATCGATACAACTGGCCGCCATGTGGTAGGTGTCGATGTCGCTGTACCGGGGCAGGATGGCCGACGCGAGGATCACGCCGTCTTTACTCATCGGTTCGATCATGGTGACGGTGGCGTCGGCTGCCACGTCCCGGCCGACCCCGGCAAAGGGTTTGAGGACGCTCAGGCCTTTGACTTCATGATCGTACTGGCGGGCCTTGTACTCGTCGGAGCAGATATTCAGTGCGCCGATGAGTTGCATCGTGTCGGCGCCCAGATCCCGGCCCTTGAGGTCGGGTTCGGGGAAGCGGGGCTGCTTCCAGCGGGCCTTGAGGTGCATTTTCGGCAGGCCGTCGTGCATGAAAGCGATGTCCAGACAAGCGACGGTCTTGCCGTTGTAGAGCATGTGGAACTTGCCGTCGTCGGTGAATTCCCCCAGCACCGAGACTTCCACGTCCCGTTCGGCGGCCAGAGATTTGAATTCGTCGATCTTCTCCGGCGGCACGGCGAAACTCATCCGCTCCTGCGCTTCGGAGACCAGAATCTCCCACGGCTGAAGTCCGGCGTATTTCAGCGGGGCTTTGGCCAGGTCCATGCGGCAGCCGTTGCACTCCTCTGCCATCTCTCCCACGCTGGAGGAGAGCCCCCCCGCGCCGTTGTCGGTGATGAAACGGTACAGTCCGCGGCTCCGGGCCTCCATGATGAAGTCGGAGAGTTTCTTCTGGGTGATGGGGTCGCCGATCTGAACCGCCTGCACCGGACTGTCCTTGTGCAGTTCCTCGCTGGAGAACGTCGCCCCGTGGATGCCGTCTTTACCGATGCGTCCGCCGCCCATGACGATCAGGTCGCCCGGTTCGATCCGTTTGGAACTGCCGGGGACGCCGTTGATGCTTTTGGGCAGTTTGCCCACCGTGCCGCAGTAGACCAGCGGTTTGCCGATGTAGCGGTCGTCGAAATACTCCCAGCCGTTGCCGTAGGGAATTCCGCTCTGGTTGCCGCCGTCGATGACGCCCTTGTGCACGCCGTCCCGCAGCCGGCGGGGATGCAGCAGACCCTCCGGGACGCTGCTGTCGGCGGTGAAGGGCGAACCGAGGCAGTAGCCCCAGACGTTGATCAGCAGTTCCGCGCCCTGACCGGTGCCCAGCGGGTCCCGGTTCACGCCGACGATGCCGGTCATCGCCCCGCCGTAGGGGTCCAGCGCGGAGGGGCTGTTGTGGGTCTCGACTTTGTAGACCACATCGCACCGGTCGTTGAAGTCGATCACCCCCGCGTTGTCCTTGAAGACCGACACCAGCCAGTCGACCTTGCCGGCGATCTCCTTCGTACTGCCCTTGATGAAGGTCTTGTAGCAGTTGTCGATGGTTTGTCTTTCGCCGGTTTCGGCATTTTCGTAGTCGATTTCGGCGCTGAATATCTTGTGCTTGCAGTGTTCGCTCCAGGTCTGGGCGATGACTTCCAGTTCCACGTCGGTGGGATTGGCGTCCAGGCCGTACTGCTCCCGGCCTTTGGCGGTGCGGAAGTACTGCTGGATGGCCTTCATCTCCTCCAGCGACAGCGCCAGCACGCCTTTTTTGCTCAACTCCACCAGTTCCGCGTCGGAGACTTCCAGATCGTACTTGCGGACCTGAACTTTTTCCGCCGCGTTGACGAACGGCAGATTGTGGGGGACGTTTTCGCTTTCGCTCCCGGGGAGGACCAGCGAACTTTGGATCAGTTCATTGGCCAGCAGTTTGCTTCCGATGGTGCGCACCTGCGCTTCGGTGAGACCGGGGCCGGAAAGCAGATATTCGGTGGAGGAGAAAACCGATTCGTCCTCCCGGAGTTTCCGGCCGAGGATGTCCGCCGCCGCCGTGCGGAACGTCCGGCCGACGTTGTCCGTCACCCCGGGCTTGAAACCGATCCGCAACAGGTAATCGCACGGGGCCGCGGGGACGAAGTTGGCGGATCTCGCCGCGCCGACGCGCCACATCTGCAGCACCGGGTTGTGAAGCAGCGCGGCGATCTTCTCCGCTTCGGCGGCGGAACAGTCGGCGACCAGCGTGTAGACGTCGCGGGTGACGGCGTGCTCAAGTTCAATGCCGCAGACGGATTTCGCCTGTGCGATCACCGCCTCGCCGCGGGCGTCGCGCCACCGGGGCAGCGGGGCGAGTTCGATCCGGTAGGTGTTCATTCGGAAAAACTCCTTGATTTGGAAGTGGATATGGTTTGCAATATGGAATCGATCGTTTTCTGATACCCGGCGTAGGCGTTGCGGTAGGCCAGATGGTAGCGCTCCGCGTTTTCCGGGCTGAGGTTTTTCACCGTGTAGTCGCGGTAACGGACGAGCCGTTCGCGGTAGCGGCCGTAGGCTTCGCACAACTGGGCGGCCAGCGCCGCGCCGATGTCGGTCATCCGCCGGTTCAAATGGGCGATGTAATCGCATTCGCCGTCCCGGTCTCCGGCGGTGTTGTCGGCGGCGACGGCGGCATTCATCCGCCGGTTCAGCGCCGCGAAATTCGCCAGCGCGCCGCTGATCTCCGCCAGAATCCCGGCGTTGTTGAGCAGTCGGGATTCCCGGGCGATGGTGTCGGGATTGTTGAACATCCCGATGATCCTCTCTCCGACGTTCACCGCGTCCCGGAACATCCCGGCCACCGCCGGTCCCAGAACGTGGATGACCGTATCCGGCGGCAGTTCCCCGCACACGGCCAGCAGTTTCTCCGCTCCGGTCAGCGCCGCGTCCCGCAATCCCATCAGCGGCGGCAGATTGACCCGGACCAGCGCGCCGGCGCGATGCGGGCGCACGGGCGGGACCCCGGAATCACCCCCGTGATCCCGAGATTCGGAAGGTCGATGATCGTTGCGTCCGGTCAATGCTGCCTCCGGAGAATGGTTGCCCCGAAACCGCGGATGATCCGCCGTTTCGGGAAGATTGAACACCGCCGGAGATCAGCCCGCGAAGGAAAAACTGAACGCTTTCTTCGCGTTGACCGCCTCCTTGATCTTGGCGATCAGCATTTCCGGAACTTCCACATTCGTGGTCACCACGCTGAGCGAACGGCCGGATTTGGGGTTCTGAGGAGCGCGGATATCCACGATGTTGATATTCTTTTCTCCGAGGATGCCGGCGATCTTGCCCAGCACCCCGGGTTCGTCGGCGTACTCCACAAAAAGGTGGTAGCCCGCCGGGTTGAAGTAGAGGTGGTCGAACTCGTCCAGCCGGGAGATCATGGGTTGACCTTCGGTGATGGTCCCCCGGGCGCCGGATTTGAAAATGGTGCCGCCGTTGCCGACGAAAAGATCGATGGTCATGGCCTCGCCGTAGCGTTTGGAATTGTCCACTACGCGGTTGACCAGTTCGACCCCGGCGTCGGCAAGAAACTGTTCCGCCTCCTTCGGGCCCTGTTCCACCGCGAAGTCGCTGGCGATGGCCGCCACCACCGGCGGCACCAGAAACTTGGCGTAATCGGCCAGCTTGCCGTAGAAACTGGTTTCGATCCGGGTGGGGTTGCTGTCTCCGAGGTAGGCTTTGGTCAGCGAAGTGAGGACGTAGGCCAGTTTCTGATACCCGGCGTCCAGTCCGTCGGGCAGGGCCTTGTTGACCACGCAGTTGGTGATGCCCTGCTCGAAGTAGGCGATGGTCTGCTCGGCGGCGCGCCGGGCGGCGTTGAAGTTGGCCTCGAAGGTGTTGGCGCCCAGATGGGGCATCATGATATCGGCCACGTCCGCGACGGATTTGGGGCCGGGAGCGTCCTTCGGATAGACGTCGTTGCAGTAGACGATCTTCTTTTCGGCTTTGACGGCGCGGAGGTCGGCTTCGTTGATGATGCCGGCGCGGGCGCAGTTGACCAGCATGGCGCCGGGTTTCATCATCTCGAAAAGGTGCCGGTCGATCATGCCGCGGGTCTCCTCGTTCTCCGGAATGTGCAGCGTGATGCAGTCGGCCTCGGAAAAGATCCGTTCCACAGTGCAGAGTTCCGCGCCGATCTCCTCGGCCCGCGCGGGGGAGATCATGGGATCGTAGCCCAGAACCTTGACCTCGAATCCGGCCAGCCGCTTCACCACCAACTGCCCGATGTGGCCCAGCCCGAGGATGCCGATGGTCTTGCCGGTAAGTTCATAACCCATGAATTTGCTTTTTTCCCAGTTCCCCGCCCGGGTGGAGGCGTCGGCGGGCAGCAGGTGGCGGAAGGCCGCGAGGATCAGCGCGATCACCTCCTCCGCCACGGCGTTGCTGTTGGCGCCGGGGGTATTCATCACGTCCACGTTGCGTTTGCGGGCGTACTTGGTGTCGATGGTGTTGTACCCCGCTCCGGCGCGGACGACCAGTTTGAGCTGCGGAAGCGCGTCGATGATCTCTTTGGTGACCTTTTCGCTGCGGACGATGAGGACTTCGGCGTCGGAATCCCGGGCGACCTGCTCCTCCAGCGGAGTTGCGGCATCGAGGACGACACGGTAGCCCTTCTCGGTGAGCATATTGGCGGCGAATTTGTCCAGTTTGGTCGGAATGAGTACCTTGTGCATGCTGTTTTTCTCCCGGTTGTTTGGCCTCAGAATCGTTTTTAACCCTATAATATACTCTGTCCGGCGTTTTTTTGCAAGTCCGGGCGCTTGATTTACCGGCAATGTCCGTCTATATTACACGCCGGAGAAAAACTTTGTTTCACCGGAGGCGGAGGAAGAAAAAGATGAAGCGGGACGAACTGGTGCGGTTTCTCGATAAGACGCTGGAACTTGAACGGTTCCGGGACGACGATTCCAACAACGGTCTGCAGATCGAGGGAAGGGAGGAAGTCGGCAAGGCGATTTTCGCCGTGGACGGCTGTCAGGAGGTCTTCGATTTGGCGGCGGCGGAGGGGGCGGATTTTGTTTTCGTGCATCACGGGCTGAGTTGGGGCGGCGGGATGAAGCGGTGGGTCGGCATGGACGCCCGGCGGTTTCGGACGCTGTTCACGCACGGCATCTCCCTCTACGCCGCGCATCTGCCGCTGGACGCCCATCCGGTCTACGGCAACAACGCGGTGCTGAGCGACCTGATCGGGCTGACGGAGCGGCGGCCGTTTTTCCGCTACGACGGCGTGGACATCGGCTTTGCCGGAGTGCTGCCGGAAGCCGCCGCGCTGGAGGAGGTCGCAAGTCTTCTGGGCGAAGCGCTGGAGGTCGAACCGGTCCTGCGGGGCGACCGCGGCCGGCTGGTTCGGCGGGCGGCGGTGGTTTCCGGCGGCGGCGGGATGGATTCGGTATTCGCCGCCCGGGACGCGGGCGCCGATGTGCTGATCACCGGCGAACTGGAGCATGTCATGCATCACGCGGCGCTGGAATCCGGCGTGGCGGTGATCGCGCTGGGGCACTATGCCAGCGAGACCACCGGCGTGCTGGCCATGGAGAAACTGGTGGCGGAAACATTCGGGATCGCCACCAATTTCGCGGAAGTGGAAACCGGTCTCTGAGCGCGACCTATGGCGAACAACAGTTTTGTCGGGACCGTCACGCCGGAACAGGTCGAAACTTTGCGGGAACTGCTGGAGAAACGGGGCTGGGAGTTTGCTCCGCTTCCCTACGGATGGTACAAGGCTTCCGGCGATCATGTTTCCGTGGCCGCGTATGAGAGCGGCAAACTGGTGGTGCAGGGCAAGGGCACGGAGGAATTCGTCCTCTACACGCTGGAACCGGAGATCCTGCATACCTTCACATACGGGCGGGACGCGGTTTTGCCGCCGGAACCCGTCACGCCGCACGGCGGCATCGACGAGAGCGGCAAGGGGGACTTTTTCGGACCGCTGGTCATCGCGGGCGTCGCGGTGACGGAGCAAACCGGGGAGGCCCTGCGGGAACTGGGGGTGTGCGATTCCAAGCAGATCCATTCCGCTGCGAAGATAAGCAAACTGGCCGACGGCATCCGCCGACTGGCGCCGGGGGCATTCACCACGGTCACGCTGATGCCGGAGACCTACAACCGGCTCTACCGTCAGATCGGCAACCTCAACCGCCTGTTGGCCTGGGGACACGCCCGGGTCATCGAGAACCTGCTGGAACTTTGCCCGGACTGCCCCCGGATGCTGTCGGACAAATTCGGCGACGAGCGGCTGATCCGCAACACGCTCATGACCCGGGGGCGGCGGATCGTCATGGACCAGCGGGTGCGGGCGGAGAGCGACGTGGCCGTGGCCGCCGCGAGCATTCTGGCCCGGGAAGGCTTTCTGCGGGGGATGGCGAAACTGACGGAGAGCGCCGGCATGGAATTGCCCAAAGGCGCCGGGCCGGGGGTGAAGGCCGCCGCGGAAACTTTGCTGGCGGAGCGGGGTCCGGAGAAGTTCGGCAGTTGGGCCAAACTGCACTTCAAGACGTGGCACGAGATCTCCGGGCGCGGAGAGGCACAAGACGGATAGAAACGGAGCGGTCGTGCAGTCCGCGGTCCGGGCATCCGTTTGCAGTCAAACCGTTTGCAGATTGCCGCGCGACCGGCGGGAGCGCGAGACGCGCGGAGGCGGAGCCGACGCGCAGGGGGGGCCGGGGGTGTTCTCCCCCGGAGCGGCAAGTGCGGTCAAAGCGTGAAAACTCTTTTCCGCAGAAAAGCGGGAAAAGTTTTCACAGATTTGGCCGCGAGTTTCCCGGAGCCGTTGTCCGCGGTCCGCCGAAAGAGACCTCGGGGTGCAGGGCTTTAAGCCCTGCCGAGGGCGAGGGTGTCGGGGGAGGGGCGAGCAGCCACTCCCCTGACAAAAGACGTTTTGCGTTCATCCCGCCGACCGCGGATCGCCGAAAAAACACCCGCTTGAGCCCCGCCTCAAAGTCGGTAGGCTTCCTCGGGGATTTCGATGACCTTGTTGGTCAGCCGCGCCTCTTCCACGGCATTGCCCACCACGGTGGAGGCGAGACCGGCCATGTAATCGGCCTGCGGCTTTCTGTGATGGACCACGCAGTCGATGAAATCATTCAGAAAGGTCTGATCGCTGCCGCCGTGACCGGACGTGTTGTCGGCTTTGCAGTCGATCCGTTCGTATCCCCTGCCGTCGGAGTAGTGGATATGAATGCACTCCTCGGAAGTATCGGCGTAGAGAATGCCGTTCACCCCGCAGATATTGATGGTCCGTTTGGGGACCTGGGCGAAAAGATTGAGGGCGAAATTGGCCTTGATCCCGTTGGCGAAATCCAGGATGACCACTTCGTGATCCACCAGTTCCTTGTCCTTGTTGTAGACGCAGAGGTCGAAGGGTTTGGCCGAAGGATTCGCTTTCTCCTCCGGCGTCATGCGGACGAACTCGCCCTTGAAACGGTACCGGCAATTCGCATCCGGGCACTCCGAACAGTAATTGTACCGGAGTTTGTCGGTAGTGAAATAATCCAGCGAACCGAAGGACGCCACGCGCCGCACATGGGAATCGGCCACCGTTGCGATGATGTCCAGATCGTGACTGCACTTGGCCAGAATGAACCCGCCGGAATTGGCCAGTTTGCGGTGCCAGCGGCGCATGTAACTTGCCCCGTGCATGACGCCGATGTGTTCGGTGGCGAAGATGTTGAGGATCTGCCCCAGGACTCCGGACCGGGCGACTTCGATGACCCGCCGGAAGACCGGGTGACTGCGCAGCACGAATCCGATCTGGATGGTGCACTGATTGTCCAGACAGGCCCGGATGATCTCCCGGCACTCGGCGGCGGTGGGCGCCATGGGTTTTTCCAGCATGATGGATTTTTTCGCGTTGCAGCAAGCCACCGCGCAGTCCCGGTGCATGAAATCCGGGGTGGTCAGGATCGCCGCGTCGAAGTCGCCTTTTTTCAGCAGTTCCTCCAGCGAACCGTAACGGGGCACCGCCTCCAGGCCGAGTTCCCGGGCGAACGTCTCCGCCCGTTTGGGATCGGTGTCGCACAGCGCGGTCAGTTCCGCCGCCGGTGTTTTGGCGATCATTTCCGCGTAATCATACCCCCGCTGACCGAAGCCGATGACCGCAAGTTTGCATTTCCCCATTTTCGACATCTCCTTTCAGTTGCGGCGGCAGGCTCCGCCGGATTTTTTTTGCGTTTCCCCGCGAGGGAGGGCTTGCATTTAATATACACGCGCATTAGATTAAAAAAATGGCAGAAAAACGATATTTTTTAACCGAAACGAAGATTGTGAAGCACGCGGAACCCATTCCCGGAGAATCTTTGGACGCTTCCCAGAGATTGAATATCGCGGCGACGGCGGCGGTGCCGCTGGACTGCCATCTGTTTCTGCGCCCGGAACCGGAGGAACGCGAACCGGGACGCTTCGCCAATCTGCATCGGCATGATATGCTGTTCTGCTGTCTGGAGGGAAAGGGATGTCTGGCGGTGGACGGCGCGCCGTACCTGCTGGATGCCGGAGACGTTATTCTGGTCGGTCCCGGTCAGCCGCACGCCCGGCTGCCGCTGGCCGGGGAGACGGTACGGTGGCTGGTGATCCGGTTCTCCATGGCCGAGGAACCGGAATGGCTGACGCTGATGCGGAACAAAGTGTTTCACTTCGATTCGGTCCGGCGGCGACTGCTGGCGGAACTGCGCGGGGCCTGCGCCCGGTTTCGGGCCGGTTCCGGGACGGACGCTTCCGCCGCCGAATGTCTGCTGCGCCTGGCGCTGCTGCTCAATTCCCTGCGCGGCGCGGACGGGCGGGAAGCGGCGGACGTGCGGGAACTGCCGCCCGCGGTGCGGCGGCTCTGCCGGGTGCTGGTGACGGCCCGGGGCGGAACGCGGACGTTTGCCGAACTTGCCCGGGAACAGGGGGTCTCCGCCGGACATCTGCGGGCGCTGTTCAAACGGGTCGTCGGCAAGCCGCCGGGCCGCGTCCGGGCCGACGAACGCCGCCGCCGGGCCGTCCACCTGCTCGCCCATACCGAACTCAACATCTCCGAAATCGCCGCCCGGCTCGGTTTCGGCAGCATCTACGCCTTTTCCCGGTTTTTCAAGCGGGGCGAAGGGATTTCTCCGCTCAAATTCCGGCTCCAACTGCGGAAAAAGCGGTGAAAAATTCCCCGGCGGCGCTTGAAAGAAGGGCACTTGATTATTATATTATCCCAACAATGAAACCCCGTCAATTCCGGAGATGAAAATTATGTCGAAAATTCGGGTGGTGGTTGCCGGTTACGGCAATGTCGGCCGCGGCGTGCTCGCCGCATTGAAAAACAATCCCGACATGGAGTGCGTCGGCGTCGTGTCCCGCAACCCCGAGCGGGTGAAGCGTTCCTTCACCGAATTGCCGGTCCTGCCCATGGCCGATGTGGATGCGTGGCTGGCCGCGCTGAAGCCGGACATCGCCATCCTCTGCGGCGGCAGCAAGGACGATCTGCCGGTGCAGGGCCCCGCGCTCTGCGCCCGCATCAACACCATCGACAGTTTCGACAATCACAGCCGGATTCCGGAATACTTTCAGGCCATGAATGCCGCCGCCTCGTCCTCCGGGCATGTGGCGGTGATCTCCACCGGCTGGGACCCGGGTATCTTTTCGCTGGAACGGGTGCTGGGCAATGCGTTTCTTCCCGGCAGCCGCGCCTACGGCTTTTACGGACTGGGCGAAGCCGGCGGTCTGAGTATGGGACACAGCGACGCGCTTCGCACCATTCCCGGCGTCAAGGACGCCCGGCAGTACACGCACGCCGTGCCCGAAGCGATCGAAAAGGTCCGGCGGGGGGAGAATCCTGCCTTCCAGCCCGGGGACATGCACACCCGGGAGTGCTTCGTGGTGCTGGAGGAAGGCGCGGACAAAGACAGGATCGCGGAGGCCATTCGCACGATGCCCGGTTACTTCGCTCCGTATCGGACGACCATTCACTTCGTGACGCAGGAAGAACTGAACGCCAAATGCGCCGGGTTCCCCCACGACGGACTGGTGGTGGCCGCCGGGACTACCGGCAAGGGCAATTCCGCCCGGGTCGAGTACCGCTGTCAGTGGGGGAGCAACCCGGAAGCCACGGCCAACGTGCTGGTCGCTCACGCCCGCGCTGCCGTCCGCATGGCCCGGGAAGGGCGCAAAGGCGCGTTCACCATTCTGGACATTCCCGCGAGTTACTTCTCTCCGGCGAGCCGGGAGGAGTTGCTGGCCAAATTCATGTGAGCGGAAAAAGCATTGAGGAGAAGTTATGATGGCGGAAATGGCGAAACTGGCTTATCTCGTCAGGCCGGGTGAATTCGAGTTCCGGGAGTATCCGATCCCGGAGATAGACGACGATCAGATATTGGTGAAAGTCGAGGGATGCGGGGTCTGCGGTACCGACGGCCACGAGTACAAACGCGATCCATTCAATCTCTGCCCGGTGGTCCTCGGTCACGAGGGCAGCGGCGAGATCGTCCGACTCGGCAGGAACGTCAAGGTCGATTCCACCGGCAAGCCGGTCGCCGTGGGCGACAAGATCGTCACCTGCATCATTCCCTGCGGAGAGTGCGCCGCCTGCAAGAACACTCCGGCGCGGACCAATCTCTGCGAAAAATGCGGAGTTTACGGCCTTTTTCCGGACGATGACATCCATCTCAACGGATATTTTGCCAGCCACATCGTGATCCGCAAAGGATCGACCTTCTACAACGTCACGGGGATGACGCTCGACCAGCGCATGCTGATCGAACCGGCGGCGGTGGCGGTTCACTGCGTCGAGCGGGCCAAGACCACCGGACTGCTGCGTTTTGATACGACGGTGCTGATCCAGGGATGCGGCCCCATCGGACTGATGGTCATGGCCGTGGTGCGGACGCTGGGGATCGAAAACATCATTGCGCTGGACGGCAACGACAACCGGCTGGAGATCGCCCGGACCATCGGGGCCTCGCACACGTTCAACTTCACGAAATTTTCCTCCACGGAGGATCTTGTCGCGGAGGTCAAACGCGTCACCGGCGGTTTGGGGGCGGAATTCGTTTTTCAGTGCACCGGGGTGCCGGCGGCTCATGCCACGGCATGGAAGTTGATCCGTCGCGGCGGCGGTTTGTGTGAAGTCGGTTTCTTTCTTGACGGCGGCAACTGCTCCATCAATCCCCACTACGACCTTTGCAACAAGGAGGTCACGGCGGTCGGTTCCTGGGTCTACACTCCGCAGGATTATCCCACGACATTTGATTTTCTGCGTCGGGCGAAGGGCATCGGACTGCCGGTGGAGAAGTTCGTCACCCACCACTTCCCGCTCTCCCGGATCAAGGAAGCGTTGGAAGCCAACGTGCAGATGAAGGGCATCAAGATTGCTGTCGTGGCGGATTGATTTTCCGCTTTTCCGGAGATGAAGGCTTGCATTTTGCCTTTCCCGGAATTATATTATACCAACTCGGTGGAGAGATGGTCGAGTGGTCGAAGGCGCCACATTGGAAATGTGGTGTACTGCAAGGTACCGAGGGTTCGAATCCCTCTCTCTCCGCCATTCTGAAAAAGCACTCCCCGTCGGGGAGTTTTTTTTATCATGGCTCCGTTTGAGGTCTTGGCAAAAAGCCGTTGCTTTTTGCGGCGATTTTGGGAAAAATCGCCCCGAACCCTCGGGTTGACGCGACCCGGCGGGTTGCGCACTGCGTCGCTTCGCTCCTTGTCGAATCCCTCCCTCTCCGCCATTCAGAAAAAGCACTCCCGTCCGGAGAGTTTTCCCGAATGGGCAACTGTGATCGGCGCGGGTGATGTGGTCGTGCGCGGCAGCAAAGCGAAGTCGGGACGAAGCGGACGAAGCAACCGTCGGAGCAGCAGGTGAAATCATGACCGGATATTCCGCCGCGGCGATCATTCTTTCCCCCGCCGCACTGCTGCCGATCTGCGGCTGCTCGAACCGCGACGAATCGTCAGCGTCCCTGCTTTTTTTTATTTATCTGGCTGTTGTCGTCCTGATCGGTCTGCGATGCACCCGGAACGTGCGCAATGCTGACGATTTCTACGTGGCCGGACGTCGTGCCGGCGCACTGAATGTCGCCGGATCGCTGCTGGCGACCGTACTGGGCAGTTCCGCGATCCTCGGCAGCGTGGACTTCGCATACGTCAAGGGCTGGGCCGGGGCATGGTTCATGCTCTGCGGCGCACTGGGGCTGACCGCGCTTTTTTTCATGACGAAAGCGCTGGCGTCGTTCAGAGTCTACAGCCTTCCCGAATTGCTGGGGAAGTTCTACGGTCCGCGCGTGCGGCGTGTCTCCTCGGGGGTGATCGCTCTGGCGTGGCTGGGCGTGATCGGAGCGCAACTCATCGGCGCCGGCATGATCACCGGCACCATCTGCGGGATACCCTACCGGAGCGCCGTGGCGCTCATCGCGCTGGCGCTGGCCGTCTACACGGCGACGGGGGGACAGTTTTCCATCATCCGCACCGACCTTTTCCAGTTGGCCTTTGTGCTGACGGGGATCGTCGGCATGTTCGTGATGCTGTTTTTCAGGCACCCCAAACTGGAGGCGCTGCCGATGATCTCCGCAAAGTTCACCCTCTCCGATCTGGCGGTGATGATCGTCGCCTATTCCAGTACCTACCTCGTGGGACCGGATATATACAGCCGGCTTTTCTGCGCCCGCGATCTCTCCACGGCCCGGCGGTCACTGCTCGTGGCGGTGGCGGTTCTGGTGCCGATGGCTTTCATTTTGGCGTACCTCGGCATCTACGGCGCAAATTTCCATCGGGCGGCGGGCGGCGGGAACGTGCTGTTTGCCATTGCGAATGCGGAATTTTCGCGTCCGATGACGCTGCTTCTCTATTTCACGATCCTCTCCGCCATCATGTCCTCGGCGGACACGACGCTTTTCACCGCATCCGCGCTGCTGTCGCAGTTCTTCGTCCCCGATATCGGCGGGAATGCCCGGAGTATCAGGGTGACGCGGATTTGCGTGGTGTGCATTGCGGGCACGGCATGCGGCATTGCGCTGTTCAACAAGTCCATACTGGACGTGTTGCTTTTTGCCCTGAGCATCTATTCCGGGGCGTTTGTTCTGCCGACCGCCTGGGTTCTTCTCGGTCTCCCGTCCAGTCGGAAGCACGGCGTCTGCGCCATGATCGTCGGCGGAAGTCTGGCTCTCGCGGGCAAGGCGGTCGGCGGGAATATCGGCAATATGCTGGTCCTCGCCGCCTTTGCTTCCGGGCTGCTGATTCTCCTCGCCGGGAAAAGGAAAACGCCGCACGTGCGAGCGGACCGGCGGCGGCCGACCGCATCGGACGAAAAATCGGGCGGCGGTTAGTCCCGCGCCTTGATTTTTCGGCCGTCCGATGCTACACTCAACAATGGACGGCGAACTTCGAACTTGGAACCGCCCGGGGAGGATTTGACGGAATGTATCGCGGAACTGCCGTTTGGCTCGCCTGCCTGATCTTGGGGACCCTTTGCGCCGGGACGAAAGAGCCGGTCATTTCCGTGGAGCCGATGCTGGATCATATCGGATGGTATCTTTCCCACAAGGCTTACACATTTCAGACCCGGCTGACCGCGGAACTTTTTACCCGCTATGCCTGCCTTCCGACCGCACGCGGCATCGGGCTGGTGCTTCAGCGGGAACGTTCACTCGCCGCGCTTCAGAAACGGCTGGACGCCATGCCCGCGCCGGACTGGATCGTCGGCGGCTCCTATCAGGTGGGACGCAAAATGCCCGGCGGGTGGAGTGAAACGGATATTGAACTGCTGCTGGTCGATGCCGCGAGCGGAGCGCTCCAGCGGGAAGTATTCCGCGAAAAGGCCGGGCACTATGACGAGATCCGATTCATCGCCGATACCGTCGCCGGAAAACTCCATCTGCGGCCCAGAGAGAAGTATCGTGGTCCCGCCCCGGAGCGGAAGGGGGAGACATGGGCTGTTCTGCCGTTTCTCAAAATTATTCGGGCGGCGGATTTCGACCGCGCCCGCTCGTTTCATGAGGCCGACCTGTTCTGCCATCTGCTGCAGCGGAGCGGCGGGATCGGCAATGTCGTTTCCCGGGAGGATATGCGGAAACTGATGGAGGAGCATCGCCTTCGATCCATGACCCGGGTCAGTCTCGGGACCGCCGCCGAGTTCGGACGTCTGCTCGCCGCGGATCGAATCGTCTACGGTATGATCACCAATGGTCCGGGTAAGGAAGCGATGCGTCTGGATATCCTGCTGATCTCCAGTGAAAGCGGTGCGGTCGTCAATGCGTTTTCCGGCGTTTTCGCCCCGGAGAAGCAGGAGGAGATTTTTGCGGACGCTGTCCATTGCCTGCTGTCGGTGCCCGATGCGCTGCCGCCGCGAACCGGCCCCGTTCCGTCGGACCGGCGATATGTCGATGCCGAGTCCCGGCGTCTGATGAGTGCCATCTCCGGGGCCGGTGCCCACTGGCGGGACAATCCGGTGCTGACCGCGCAGATCATTGATCTCGCGGAGTGTTATTACCTGCTGAATGCGAATTTTCCATACCGGTGTCAGAGGCTCTGCCATGAGGTGGTGAATCATCTTTTCCGCAGCGGCTGTCCGGAGGACTGGGAGTTGCGCAACAGCCGAAGATCCGTTTCCGGCCCTCCCGTTTTGACGACAACGGCGGAACAGAGCGAAGCGCTGGCCAATTTTCTGCTGCCGATCCTCGATCGGCTTGGGACGTTCCGTCTGCCGGAATACTCCGCGTCCAACGGAAAACTCCGATTTCGGCTGCTTCTCAACGCGGGGCGTTTCGAGGAGGCCGAGGAGATTTACCGGAGCAAACGGTATGGAGCGACGGATATTTCCGAATCCGATATGGCCGTGTTGGAGGTGTGTCGGAAGCGGTTCAAAACCGGCGGCGACATGTTTTTGGCCAATGGCGATTTCTCCCGCGCGGTGTATGCGTACGATCTTGCCGGAGACAAGGATTCGGCTTACCGGGCCGGATGTCGGCAGACGCCGCTTTTTCTGCCCCGTTCCCCGGAGGTGGCGATGATTTATCTGGAACTGCTGGAGGAACGTGAGTCGGCGACGGCGGCATTGAAATGGTTTGACGCCTGCTGCAAATACGGCGACGAACATCCCGGCAAGGGGCTGTCGTGGCGGACCCGTGTGAATAAGCGGCTGTCCGCACGGATCGACCGTTTGCGGGCACGGGTCGCGCCCATGAAATTCTATCCGGTCAGGGATCTTTTCGACGCCTGTCGCGCTTATCCGGTCTACTTTCAGGGGCTGGGCGGCATTCCCGCCGGGGAATTGCAAACCGCGGCGGCACTGCTGAAAGAGAACACGGGGTTGTCCGCGGTGATCCTGCCGGATCGGAAACTTCCCGTTCAGGGCGTTTACTCCGCCGGTCCGCACGCGTTCGACGCGGAAAAACTGTGCCGGGCCGTCCGCTATGCGTGGGGGAAGGAGTTTCCCGATACGGGACTGATGATGCTCTGCATCACCAATGACGCCGTCGCGGAGGAGGGGACCAAAGTTCTGTATCACGATGCGCATGCGACGGCGCTCGCCGTTTTTTCCCGGATGCTGATTGCCGGGGAAAAGGTGGATTTCAGCAGGACGCTGGCGATCACCGCCGCCCGGCTGGCGCTTTACAAAACCATGCGGGAGCCGGTGTGGTGTTCCAATTATCCCTGCATTTTCGTTGCGGTCAACCAGTTGCGGCGGTGCGGCGAATTTGAATTCAGGATTTGCGCGGAGTGCCGGGCAAAGGCCCTTCAGGGCAACCCGAAACGGGCGCTGATGCGTTTTCGCAATCAAAACTGGCTCAATTACTGTTCCGATGAGGAAATCAGGCAGTTTGAACTTTACAGAAAGGAGTTTCGGCAGTGAAGATGAAGAAAGCGGTTTGGGTCTTCCTTCTCGTCTGGTGCGGTCCCATCCTGTTGCGGGCCGGGGCGTACGAGGACCTGACGGCCCGGGCGGACAAACTTTTCCGGGAGAAAAAATTCAAGGACGCGGCGGCGGCGTACGAGGACGCCGTGCTGGAAACGAAATCCGCCGAACAGCGGATCCGGGCGAAATTCGGCTGCTGGGAAAGTCTGAAGAAAGTTCGGAACGGCAACGCGGTCGGGGCCGCGGAATCGCTGCTCTACGAGGAGGAACTCCCGCCGGAGCAGATGCGGACGCTGATCGAATTCATTGCCGAACGCACCGGGGAGGAACGGCGAAACAAGGCCATCCGATTCGGAACGAAAAAGGAGGGACTGTCGGAGTATGACCGCAGTCTTTTCCTCAAGATCGCCGTCCGGTGCGGCGGAGCGTGGGATCACGCGTCGGAGGAAATTCTGGCGATGAAAAATCCGGCTCCCGCCGCCCGCGCGGTGGCTCTCGGCAATGCGGCTGTCGCAACGCTGTGGGGGAAACGGGATCCCCGGACGGCGCTGGCCATGCTCGACGAGGCGTTGGCGTACAAGGAACTCGACGAGGAGGACCGGCAGTTCTTTTTGTTGAGCCGCGCCCGCTGTTATATGGCGCTGAGGCAGTTCCGCCCCGCGGAGAAGGATTACCGAGAGGCTCTGGCGCTGGCAACGCATCCGGACTTTCAGGATGCGGGCTATAACGAACTGCTTTCCCTTTACGCCCGGGGCACCAACGAACCCATGAAGATCGGACCGCTGTTGGAAAAAGCCGCGAAAGACAAGAATTTGCGTAACCGTCAGCGTCAGCGGTTTGTCCGCATGCTGGAGGAATTCAACAAGGCGAAGCCGAATCGGAAAAAATGAGGGATCATGTCATGAAACGATTGTTCTGTCTTCTCGTGCTGGCGGCGGCGGGATTCGTGTACGGCGCCGATGTCGTTGTGATTTTTCAGCCGTTCAAGTCGGATGCCGGGGTTCCCGACGTGGAGGTCCTCAACGACATGATCGCGGCGGAACTTTCCTGTGCCGACGGGATCAGGACCGTCAGTCGGGAGCAGTTGGACCGGCTGTTGCGCGAAAAGGCCATGCGTGCCGACGGCATGGCGGAATCCGGCGAGGTCGAAAAAATCGGCCCCCTGCCGGGGGCGGATTACCTGGTGTCCGGTTCCATCCGTTCCGAAAAAGATAAATTGCGGATATTCGTCAAAACGATTTCCGTCAAAAGCGGGGTGGTCAGAATGAATTATCTTACCGCCGCATCCGGGAAGTCCGAGGAGGTCGGCAGGCAAACGGTCGCGGCGATCCTGGCCCTGCTGAAGGAGCGGGGGCAGGAGCGTGTTTCGCCCGCGGCGGAAACCGGGGTCCCGGCGCCGGACCGGAAGCGTCCGACGGTGGTGGTCTTTCTCCCGGAGATGCACATTTTCAGCGAATCCGTGCTGGATCCCGCGGCGGAAAACATGCTGACCGGGGTACTGCTGCGGTGGAAATTCCCGGTCAAACAACTGCCCGGTCGGATCACTGCCGGAGAGCCCGGGGCCCTTCGGAAACTTCTGGGCGGGCGCAATTCCCTGCTGGACCTCGCCCGGGAACAGAATGCCGATTTTTTGATCTACGGGGAGGCGATCGCCGAAAACGGCGACCGTTTCGGCGGTTTCAGTACCGCCCGTGCCCGGGTCGAAGTCAAGGTGATCTCCACTCGGACCTCCGCGATCCGCTTCGCCGACAGCGCGTACGCGGGAGCCATGGACTCCGCGCCCGTCATTGCGGGCAAGATGGCGATTCAGAAAGCGGCGGGCAAACTGGCGGAATCCGTCGCCCGGGCATTGCTGGAGATGGACGAAGAAGCGCGCTGAAATTGCGCCGGGCCTCAGGGACGATCCCGCGATATCGAAAGCGGATCGCTGAAAACTTTGACGCCGGCGGCGCGGATTTCCGCCAGAACATTGCGGTTTTCTTCCGTTTCCACGGTAAAAAGCGCTTCGATTTGACGCAGGGAACAGACGCGGTTCATGGCGCTGACCCCGATCTTGCTGTGGTCTGCGACCAGGATCACGCGGTCGGAATGTTCGATCATGCGGCGATTGATCCCCGCGATCAACTCATTGTGATTGTAGATGCCCGACGGGGTGACGCCCCGGGCGGAAAGGACCGTTGCTTCCGCATGATAGGCCGCGACGGAAGTTTCCGCCTGAGGACCGAGAAAAAGACCGCTTTCCGGGTGGAAGCGGCCGCCCGTGATCCGGACTTCCGGCCCGCCGCCCGAGGGAAACAACTCCGCGATGATGTTGCAGAGCGAAAGGGAGTTGGTGATGACCACCTGTTCCGGATTCCGGAGAAAGATGCCGAGATGCGCCGTGGTGGTGCCGCCGTCGACAAAAATGGAGCCGGCTGTTTTGAGGTATTCATGGACGCTCCAGGCAAGGCAGCGTTTTTCCGAGGAGTACCATTTTTCCCTCAGGATGAAGGGGATCAATTCATCCTGCCGGTTCAAAATCCGGCGGATCCCCCCGCGGACGCGGGCGACGCCGCCGTCCAGCGCGATGTCGGCAAAATCCCGGCGGATGGTCGCCGGACTCGCATGCAACAGCCGGACCGCATTGTCAACGGTCAGCATTTCATGTTCGGAGAGGTATTCCTGAATCCGTTTCCGTCTGGCGGCAATGCCCATGTTTCTTCCTCCGTGATGACCGGGGATAATGTAGCACATCGGGTCCCCGTTTTCAATCAAAAAAATGATCGAATCGCCGGATAATGATCGTTTTGCGGCATCCGTGATTGTTTTTGCCGCGAAAATGATTATATTATGACTCAATGCCGGAGGGACGGAAAATTCAAGACCCTGTGCCGGCGCCAATGACAAACGGATATGGAGGAGCGGAGTGAAGACCACTGCGGTACGATTGTACGGGAAACGCGATCTGCGTTTGGAAACGTTTGAATTGCCGGAACTTCCCGATGACGGCATTTTGGCCGGGATCGTTTCGGACAGCGTATGCATGTCCACTTACAAAACCGTGGAACAGGGGGCCGCGCACAAGAGGGTTCCGGACGATGTCGCGGAACACCCGGTGATCATCGGGCACGAACTGTGCGGAGTCGTCCTGAAGGTCGGGAAGAAGTGGGCGGGGCGGTTTCACCGCGGCGACCGGTTTGCCGTCCAGCCGGTCGTGGACCCGGCGGCGGGGGACGATACCATCGGCTACTCCTTCGGGTCCGTCGGAGGCGATGCCGAACTGGTGATCATCCCGAATGAGATCATTGCGCACGGGTGCATTCTGCCGTACACGGGAGACGCCTTTTTCAAGGGAAGCCTTGCGGAGCCCATGAGTTGCATTATCGGCGGATTCCGGGCGTTTTATCACAGCGGCAAAGAGGAATACACCCATGAAATGGGGATCGCGGAGCGCGGACGGATGGCGATCATCGGCGGCACCGGTCCGATGGGACTGGGCGCGATCGACTACGTGCTGAACGGGGGAGATCGCAGACCGGCAAAACTGGTCGTCACGGATATCAACCCGGAACGTCTGGCCCGGGCGGAAAAGATTTTTTCCCCGCGCAAGGCGGAGGAGAACGGGGTTGTGCTGAAGTTTGTCAATACTTCGTCCGGGGATGCCGGCCGGATGCTGATGGACCTTGCCGACGGCCGGGGATATGACGACATTCTCTGCATGGCGCCGGTCAGGGAGGCGGTGGAACTTGCCGACCGGGTCCTTGCCAAAGACGGGTGTCTGAACTTTTTCGCCGGTCCGATGGACAGGAATTTCTCCGCCGGATTCAATTTTTACAACGTCCATTATGCTTCGACCCATGTGACCGGCACCTCCGGCGGCACCGTCGGCGATTTGCGGACGGCGCTGCAGTTGATGGAGCAGGGGCGGATTCATCCGGAAGTCATGATCACCCATATCGGCGGTCTGGACGCCGCTATCGACACCACCATGCGCTTGCCCCTGATCCCCGGAGGCAAGAAGATCATTTATCCCGGGATTCGCTGTCCTTTGACCGCGGTGGCGGATTTCGCCGCAAAGAAATCCGATCCGCTGTTTGCCCGTCTCGCGGAATGCTGCGAAGCCCACGGGGGGCTCTGGAACCGGGAGGCCGAACGGATTTTGCTGGATCATTTCAACGTAACCTGGGACAAGGAGTAAAAAATGGCGCTGGTCAATCTGAAGGAAATGCTCCGGGCCGCTTCGCGCGGGCGGTATGCCGTGGGCATGTTTGACGTCTCCGATCTGGAAATGGTCCGTGCCGTCGCGGAGGAGGCCGAAGCGCTGCGCGCGCCGGTCATCCTCGGCGCGCTGGCGCCGGATCTGGAAGGTTCCCGGCTGGAATACTGGTTCGCGCTCGCCAAACTGGCGGCGGAACGGTCGGCGGTCCCGATCTGCATTCATCTGGACCACGCCAATACCCCGGCGCAGGTGAAGCGGGCCGCAGAGATCGGTTTTTCGTCGGTGATGCTGGACGCTTCCGCCGCTCCGTTTGAAGAAAACATCCGCCGTTCCCGGGAGGTGGTCGACGCGGTGCGGGATCGCGGCATTACCGTGGAGGCGGAACTCGGACATGTCGGAAACGGCTGGGTCGGTTCCGGGGAGGGCGGGGAATCCGGTCCGGACATGCTCACGGAACCGGAAAAAGTCGCCGAATTCGTCGACCGGACCGGGGTCGATGCCCTCGCCGTTTCCATCGGTACGGCGCATGGCGTTTACATCAAAGCGCCGGAATTGGACATCGAACGGCTGGATGAGATCCGCAATGCTTCCGACATTCCGCTGGTTCTTCACGGCGGTTCCGGCACCCCGGACGATCAGATGGCGCGGGCGATCGCGCACGGCATCAGCAAGGTCAATATTTACTCCGAACTGCTCAGCGCGTGGAATCGCGCCATGCTGGAGGCGTTGAAGCGGTCGCCCCACATGGCGGCGTGGCCCGCGGTGCTGAGAAAGAATCCCGATGCGGCGATGCGGGAGGTCATCCGGCGCAAGATCCGGTTTTTCGGCAGCGCGGGGAAGGCCTGACCCGGAAGGGTTTCCCGGGAGGACACTTCGTCCGTCGGTTTCGCCCGGCCGTCCCGTCGGCGGAAAACAGGTTTTTTTCGCGACGGGGCGGCTTGATTTTTCCTCCGGGCGTGATTATATTGTCGGGCGAGGATTTCCCGAATCAATCGAGCGCGAATCAAACACGGAGGAGGACATGAACGTACTGATGCTCAACGGAAGTTGGAATGCCGACGGCTCCACGAAAGCGGGGCTGGACATCATGGCGGAGATTTTCGCCGGAGAGGGCGTGGACACGGAGATTGTCAGCATCGGCGGCCGGCCGGTGCGGGACTGCATTGCCTGCGGCAGATGTTCCGAACTCGGGCGGTGTGTTTTCGACGACGACGCGGTCAACGAATTTGCCCGCAAGGCGCGGGGCGCGGACGGTTTCGTTTTCGGCACTCCGGTCTACTATGCCCATCCGTCCGGGCGGGTGCTGAGTTTCCTCGACCGACTGTTTTTCAGCAGTCGGTCGGATGACGGCCGCGGGGGATTTCATCACAAGCCCGCCGCGTCGATCGTGGTGGCGCGGCGGGGCGGATGCTCCGCTTCATACGACGGGATGAACAAATATTTCGGCATCTCCAATATGATCGCGGTCGGCAGCACCTACTGGAATGATTTTCACGCGCTGACGAAAGAGGATGTGCCGAAAGATGCGGAAGGTGTGCAGACGCTGGAGAATCTCGCCCGCAACATGGTCTGGCTGATGAAGTGCCTCCGGGCCGGGCGCGACGCCGGGATCCCGATGCCGGAGATACGGACGGACGCATTCACCAATTTCGTCCGCTGAATCGCCGGAGGGTGATTTTTTTCGGATTTGGCGCAACACACCGTCCCGCGATGGAAAAATCCGGAAAGCGGTGCTATATTATGGAAACTCTGTCGCACGAAACAACTTCAATCGAGCAAAGGACTGCAAAATGTACCGTACTCACACCTGCGGCGAACTGCGCAAAGCGGACGCCGGCAAACAAGTCCGGGTTTCCGGGTGGATTCACAGCGTCCGCGACCACGGCGGCGTCATTTTCATCGACCTTCGGGACAATTACGGACTGACCCAGATCGTCATCGACCCGGAGCGGGATTTCTATCAGGCGCTGGACAAGTGGCGGGTGGAGAGCGTGGTGCAGTTCGACGGCAAGGTGGTCGAGCGTTCCGAGGCGACGGTCAATCCGAAACTGGCCACCGGGGAGATCGAGGTCGTCGCCACCGGCATGGAGATGCTGGGCGAGGCGGAGGTCCTGCCTTTTCAGGTGGCCAAGGACGACAGCGCGCCCGAGACGATGCGGCTGAAGTACCGCTTCCTCGATCTTCGCAAGGAGAAACTCCATCAGAACATCATCCTGCGCAGCCGGGTCATCGCCGCGATGCGGGCCTACATGCAGAATGCCGGATTCACCGAGTTTCAGACCCCGATCCTCACCGCCAGCAGTCCGGAGGGCGCCCGGGATTATCTGGTGCCCTCCCGTCTGCATCCGGGCAAGTTCTACGCGCTGCCGCAGGCGCCGCAACAGTTCAAGCAACTGCTGATGGTCTCCGGATTCGACCGGTACTTCCAAATCGCGCCGTGCTTCCGGGACGAGGACGCGCGGGCGGACCGGAGCCCCGGGGAGTTCTATCAGTTGGACATCGAGATGAGTTTTGTGGAGCAGGACGAGATTTTCGCCGTGGTCGAGGGGCTGATTCAGGACATCCTCAAAAAGTTCTCCACCAAAAAATACAGCACTGGGGCCTTCCCCCGCATCCCCTACCGGGAAGCGATGCGCCGGTTCGGTTCGGACAAGCCGGATCTGCGCAACCCGCTGGAGATGATCGACGTTTCGGAGTTTTTCCGCGACAGTGAGTTTAAGGCGTTCGCCTCCACGGTGGCCAATGGCGGGGTGGTCCGGGCGATCAAGGCCCCGAAGGTGGCGGGCAGACCCCGCAAGTTTTTCGACGACATGATCGCCTTTGCGCAGGAGAACGGCGCCAAAGGCATGGCCTACATCATCTGGACCGAGGGGACGGAAAAAAGCCCCATCGTCAAGTTCCTTTCCCGGGAGGTGATCGACGGGCTCAAGGCCGCCGGGAAGATCGAGGACGGCGACGCGCTGTTCTTTCTCGCGGACAAGGAAAAGATCGCCTCCAAAATCGGCGGTGCGGTCATTCCCGAACTGGGCCGGAGGCTGGACCTCATTGATGGAAACGAATTCAAGTTCTGCTGGATCGTGGACTTCCCGATGTTCGAGGAGGATGAGGAGACCGGAGAGATCATTTTCTCCCACAATCCCTTCTCCATGCCGCAGGGCGGGCTGGAAGCGCTCAACACCAGAAATCCGCTGGAGATCCTGGCGTGGCAGTACGACATCGTCTGCAACGGGATCGAGCTGTCCAGCGGCGCCATCCGCAACCATCGGCCGGACATCATGTACCGGGCGTTCGAGATCGCCGGATACGAGCGGGAGACGGTGGACCGAAAGTTCGGCGGCATGATCAGCGCCTTCAAACTCGGTGCGCCGCCCCACGGCGGCATCGCTCCGGGGGTGGACCGGTTCGTCATGCTGCTGGCCGATGAACCGAATATCCGGGAGGTGATCGCCTTCCCCTTCAACCAGCAGGCCGAGGACCTGATGATGAATGCCCCGAGCGAAGTCGGCATCAAACAGTTGCGGGAACTGCACATCGAGGTCAAACTGCCGAAAAAGGCGGAAAAGGCCGAAACCCCGGCGGAGAACGCCTGATGCGAAGCGTCGGGAAGTTCTTTCCGCTGGCGGCGGCGCTGTGGCTGATATGGAGCGCCGCCGGAGCCGATCTGACGGCGGTCCTGCCGTCTTACACGGCGATGACCGGGCGGATTGACGCGGCGGCGCTGCGGAACGACCCGAGTTTGCGGGCGCTGATCCCCGCGGTGATGCCGGAGACGCTCTGCGGCATTGCGCGGGAGGACATCCGGGAGATCGTTTTTGCCTCCGATGCCAAAGTCCGCCGGGTGACGGCGGCGCTGGAAGCCGCATCGGACGAGGCGTGGCAGCGGATTCTGAATCAACTGGAGCCGTATCTGGCGGCGGAGGCGGGAACTTCGGGGCAGGAGGTGTATCGGATCCGGAATGCGGGAAAAGACCTGAACGGCGGATTTTTTCTCGTCCCGGCGCAGAGGGTCGGCGTTTTCATTCTGCCGGACCCGACCGACGGCGGCCGGCCGGACTGCTCCGGCGCTCCGGCGAAAGTGCGCCGGATGCTGCCCGCCGGTTCTCCGCTGGCGGTCGGCGGCACGCCCCGGATCAAGAGCGAGCCGTTCCGTTCCATCAAAAGTTTTCAGGCCGAACTGCGGAAATCCGGCGGCAGCCCGCTGCTGGTCGGCGAAGCGGACTTCGCCCAGCCGATGCATGCCGCATTCGGTCAGGTTGCTCTGCTGACGGCGTTTTCCATGTGGCTGCAGGAGTACGCCGGCCTGACCCCGGAGGGGGCGGCGGACATCGTTTCCCGGATCAAAGTCCTCCAGCAGGGAACGAAACTCCGGTTTGAATTTTCCGACTTCGACTTACTGGCGCGGTACATCCGCGACGCGGAGCGGGTTTGAAGCGGCGCCGCGCCAGACTGCGCCGCCTTCCGCGGACATGGTGGCAGATCCCGGCGGCGTGCGGTATTCTGCTGCTGCTGCTGGCGGCGATCCGCTGCGGCGGACCTTGGGACCGGCTGTGGATCGATGACACCCGTTACGACGCTCAGATCGCGGCGGCCGCCCGCCGACATCATCTGCCGGTGGCGCTGGTACGGGCGCTGATCCGGCAGGAGAGCGGATTCCGGGCTGACGCGGCGGGTTCCCACGGCGAGATCGGGCTGATGCAACTGCTTCCATCCGGTGCGGTGAAGGAGTGGGCCCGCGTGTGCCGGCGTCCGGTCCCCTCCCGGCGTCAGGTGGCGGAGGTGGAGACGAATCTGGAAATCGGCTGCTGGTATCTGAGCGTCGCCATGCGCCGCTGGCAAGACTACCGCCACGGCACGGAACTGGCGCTGGCCCAGTACAACGCCGGGGAAAAGAACGCCGCCCGCTGGAAGCCGGACGATCCCGACGGGGCGGTCATCCCCCGGATCACTTGGCCGGGAACGAGGCAGTACGTCGAAAACATCATGAAATACTATCGCAAAGAATTGACCTCGCGCCGGAATTCCGCCTTGCAGTAACGCCGAACCGGTGCTATATTACCCGAAATATCAAAATTTTTGAATGAATGCGAATGCATGATGGAGCGAGAATATGGACCTTGCGACGATTGACAATGTGTGCGCGTCCGACTTCCTCGGAGTCGAATATCTGCGCGAACTCCAGTTGGCCCGGCTGCAGAATATCGTCCGGCACGCCTACGAGCATGTGCCGCTGTTCCGTGCCCGCATGGAGGAGCGCGGCGTGCGCCCGGAACATGTGAAAACCCTGCGGGACATCGCGCTGCTGCCGTTTTTCAAAAAAGTGGACCTGCGCGACACCTACCCGTTCGGACTGTTCGCCGTGCCGATGAGCGAAGTGGTGCGGCTGCACGCCTCCAGCGGCACCACCGGCAAACCCATCGTCGTCGGCTATACCCGCGAGGACCTCGCGGTGTGGGCGGAGGTCATGGGGCGGGCGCTGAGCGGGGCGGGCCTGACGAAAAACGACATCGTTCAGGTGGCCTACGGATACGGTCTTTTCACCGGCGGGCTGGGCGCGCACGACGGCGTGGAGGCCATCGGCGCGACCGTGGTGCCCGCCTCGGTGGGCAACACCCAGCGTCAGGTCATGCTGCTCCGCGATTTCGGCGTGACCGGCATCTGCTGTACGCCGAGTTACTTCCTGCACCTCATCGAACAGGCCAATGCCGCCGGGATCGACATGCGGGAACTGCCGATCCGCGTCGGGATTTTCGGTGCGGAACCGTGGTCGCAGGGGATGCGGGCACGGCTGGAACAGGGCGCGGGCATCGAGGCGTTCGACATTTACGGGCTCTCCGAGATCATCGGACCGGGGGTGGCGGTGGAGTGCGTGAAGCACGAGGGACTGCATGTTTTCGAGGACCGCTTCTATCCCGAGATCATCGACCCCGACACCGGCGAAGTGCTGCCGGACGGCGAATTCGGGGAACTGGTGCTGACCACGCTGAGCAAATTCGCCATGCCGATGATCCGCTACCGGACCCGCGATCTGACCCGGATCATCACCGAACCGTGCAAGTGCGGGCGGACGCTCCGCCGGATCGACCGGATCTCTGCCCGCAGCGACGACATGTTCATCATCCGGGGCGTGAATGTGTTCCCGTCCCAGATCGAATCCGCCCTGCTCACCGTGGAGGGGGTCAGTGCCAATTACATGATCATCCTCACCACCGAGAACGGCATGGATTCCATCGAACTGGACGTGGAGATCAACGAGGCGTCCTTCTCCGACCAGGTGCGGGAACTGGAGGCGCTGCAGAAGCGCATCATCGCCGCCGTGGAGTCGGTCATCGGTCTGCGGATCAAACTGAAACTGGTTGCGCCCCGAAGCATCGCCCGGAGCGAAGGCAAGGCCAAACGGGTCATCGACAACCGGGTGAAGTGACTGTCCGGAGACGGGGATTTTCGGACGGTTCCCTTGTAAAGGGCCGGGAAACGGATTATATTATAGTTCGGGCAGTTGCACAAGGAAGGAAACGTCGTGAAGATCATGAACTGGAGAAAAATCGGCGCATGGGCGCTTTTCACCGTGGTGTTCTGCGGCGTGTCGTACCTGGCGCTGTATCAGGCGTCGCTCAAACGGCTCGGTTCGGCCGGAGCGTCCGACTGGTCCGGCGCGGCGGCGTACGCCGGGCTGGGCATTTCGGTGTTGATGGTCCTTTACCTGCTGTTTCAGGCGATCCTGGTCTGCTTCTACAAACCGGTGGACGATCCGTCCGGCGAACTTCCCGGCTGCACGGTGGTGGTCCCTGCCTACAACGAGGGCAGCGCGGTGGCGGAAACGCTGCGCAGTCTGCTTCGCAGCGACTACCCGAGGGAGAAACTGGAGATCATCGCCGTCAACGACGGCTCGGCCGATGATACGTGGAATTGGATCAAACTGGTCTCCGGCGAATCCGACGGGATCGTCAGAGCGGTGAATTTCGAGCGCAATCAGGGCAAGAAGGCCGCGCTTTACCGCGGTTTCACCGCGGCAAAGCACGATATCGTCGTCACCATCGACAGCGATTCTCTGGTGGAGCCGGGGACGCTGGCCGAACTGGTGCGCCCCTTTGTCCGCCGGGACGTGGGCGGCGTGGCCGGCACGGTCCGGGTGGGGAATCTGCGCGACGGTTTCGTGCCGCGGATGCTGGATATTTTCTTCGTGTTCAGTTGCGATTTTCTCCGGTGCGCGCAGAGCGCCATCGGCGCGGTGCTGTGTTCTCCCGGTGCGATCAGCGCGTACCGCAAAGCGGCGCTGCTGCCGCATCTGGACGGCTGGCTGAATCAGACCTTCATGGGGCGCCCATCCCACATCGGGGAAGACCGGGCGCTGACCAGCATTCTGCTGCGTCACGACTACCGGGTCGTGCTGCAGCACGGGGCCCGGGTGACGACGCGGGTCCCCGCCGATTATCCCCAGTTGTGCCGGACACTGATCCGCTGGACCCGGGGCGATGTCCGGGAGGGACTGCTGATGATCGGGTACTTTTTCCGCCGCTGGCCGCGGAGTTGGCGGATTGTCGGACTGCAGGTGATCCTGGTGTTTCAACTGCTGGGGCTGATGCTGCCGATGCTGGCGCTGCCGATGCTGCTGGCCGTGCTGAGCGCCGGAGCGCATGACGCGGAGGTGATGTTCCATTACCTGATCGCGGTGGGGTGGGGCTGGGCCACGATCCCGGCGATCCTGTACGCCGAAAGGGAATCGCCGATCCGGGCGCTGTACGCGTTTGCGGTGGGGATTTTCAACATGTTCGCGCTGTCGTGGATCTGCGTGTACTCGTGGATCACCGTGCGTAATTCCAAGTGGATGACCCGGGAGATCCGCGCCGCGAAGGATGAACCCGTGTATTCGTCGCCCCGGCGGATCTCCTGATGGCGAAGTTTGAACGCGTGGTGAAACTGGTCGCCGTCGGCCGGATGCGGGACCGGACTCTGGCGGGGTTGTGCGATGAATTTCTGACCCGGTCCGGGGCTTACGGCCGGTGCGAATGCATCGTCGTCCCCGATTCGGACGTTGCCGGGGAGGGCAGGGCGATCCTCCGGGAACTGGCGAAGGAGCGCAATGCGCTGACCGTGGCGCTGGACGAGACGGGCCGGGAGTTCTCCACGGCGGAATTCGCGGAGTTTCTGGAGCGGGCGGACCGGAAGATCGTATTCGTCATCGGCGGCCCCTTCGGACTCTCTCCGGAAGTCAAGGCGCACGTTTCTCTGCTTTGGGCGCTCTCCAAACTGACGTTCACCCATGAACTGGCCCGACTGCTTTTCTGCGAACAACTCTACCGGGGGCTGAATCTCCTCAACGGCGGCTCCTACCATCACCGGTGACCGGGAGGCCGGCACGGAACAAGAATCGTAAGTTTTTGCGGGAAAATCTTGTAAAACGGGCATTTTGGAGTTATATTAACGACAACCGTATGCTTTCGGAAATATCGTATCATTCATACATGGCAATCATGGAGAAAACGTCATGAAAAAAATCGCGGAGAGCGCCGCAGTTCTGCTCGGCAAAAGTGAGGAAGTCCTGAAGTCGGAGATGGTCAGTCAGTCGGGGGCGGTGAGCGTCTATCCCGATTCGATTCACAAACTGGGCAAGGCGGCGGTGATGATGGGCCGCGACGCGGAGAAAAAGTTTCTTCTCGTCGTTGCGGACTGCGCAAAGGAACTTCCCGCCGGATTTGAGGGCGAGAGCGTGAAACTGGCCGACGGCGCCGTCGCGCTGGTCGGTGCGCTTTCCGAGAAGAACGCCGCCGCGCTCCGCCGTCACTTCCCGTGGACCGCGCCCCGCAGTCTCCGCAACGTCCGCACCACCATCGGCTGCGGCGACCGGCTCGGGCTGGCCACCACCGGACACATTCTGGCGGCGAAAAAAGTTCAGATTTCCCCGGTTCTGGCTCAGCAGTCCATGCGGGAACTGACCATGACGCACCGGACCTTCCGCGGCGTGGTGGACGACGCCTGCTTCATGGTCTTTGCCGCCGACTACCGGGACGGGTACGGCGCCGACGGCGATCACCTCAAGACGATCAAGGACATCGACACGGCGCTGTCCGCCGGGATGCCGATGATCACGCTGGACCTTTCCGACGTGATGAATGCGGCGGCGGGCGACTGGGACGCCGGAAAAATCGACGCGGCGTTCGCACAGTTGCCGGAGTCTCTGCGGAAACTGGTGCTGTCCGAGTACGCCGATAAGGAGTTCGTGCTGGGCGACGACGTGTCGGTGAAAATCGACGCGCTGACCGCCAAACGGTGCGCGGTGATGTACACGGCGGCGCTGGACTTCGCCCGGGAGGTCAACGAACACCTGAAAGCCGCCCGGGGCGAGGAGTTCGATTTGGAAATTTCCATCGACGAGACCAGCAGTCCCACGCTGCCGAGCCATCATCTTTTCATCGTGCGGGAGTTGCGTCGGCGCGGCGTGGAATGCAGTTCGCTGGCGCCCCGGTTCATCGGCGAATTTCAGAAGGCCATCGACTACATCGGCGATCTGGCCGAATTCGACCGGCAGTTCAAGGTCCACGCGCGGATCGCCGCCAACTACGGCAACTACAAGATTTCCGTGCACAGCGGCAGCGACAAGTTCGCGGTCTATCCCACCGTCGGCCGGGAGACCCGGCATTATCTCCACCTCAAGACCGCCGGGACCAGTTGGCTGGTGGCGGTGACGGTCATCGCAAAACACGATCCCGCGCTCTACCGCGACATGCACCGGTGCGCGCTGGACAACGTGAACGAGATGCTCAAACTTTACCACATCACCGCCGACTTCACGAAGATCCCGGCGGTGGAGGCGCTCAAGGACGAGGAACTGCCGGCGCTGATGGAGATGCCCGAGGCGCGGCAGTTGCTCCACATCAACTACGGCCCGATCCTCACCGGGAATCTGCGGGAGCGGTTCTTCAAGGCGATGCACAAACTGGAAGCGGAGTACGACGCTGCGATCGAGGCCCATTTCGACAAACACCTGCGGCTGTTGGGCGTAGCCGCCAAAAACTGAATTTTCAACAAGGGAAAGGGGAATAGAAAATGAAATTCAAAGCGATGGTACTGGTCTTGATGTTGGGATGCGCGGCGTTCTGTCTGGCGGAGGTGCCTCAAGCGGCTCCGGTGAAGGCTCCGGCGGCGGCGCAGACCGTTGCGCCGCAGACGGCCGAGGTGGTCACCAGCGCCGCGGCGCAGGAGGAGGCCAGACCCGAACCGAAACGGGAGTGGACGGGGATGCTGATGCCCATTCTGATCATCGTGGTGATGATTTTTATTTTCTCCCGCTCCAACAAGAAACAGCAGCAGAAGCGCCAGGAGATGCTGGACCGGATCGTCAAGGGGTCGAGAGTTCTGCTCAACAGCGGCGTCTACGGCAAGGTGGCCGAGGTCCGGGAGAAGGAATTTCTGGTGGAGATCGCGGACAATGTCAAAGTTCTGGTCGTCAAGAATGGCGTCGCTTCCGTGGAGGACGGGGAGAATAAGAGCGGAGACGCCCGATAATGGACAAAAAACCCCTGCTGCTCCGCACGCTGCTGGTGCTGGTGGTCATCGCGGTCTTTGCGATCGCGATGTATCCGCTGGCGCCGCAGAATTATTACGATGTATTCCAAAGTCTGCTCAAGAATCCCGCCGACCCGGTCGCCGGAGAACTGGTCGCCGCGGCGAAGGCCAAACAGTCCAAAGACGTCAATTTGTTTGAATCCCAGGCGCTGCTGGCCGCCGCCGACGAGCGGGGGGTGAACCTCGCGCCCATGGTCAAGGGCAGCGATTTGTCCAACAGCCGGGACGTGATGAGCCTGATCCGCAAAAAGGCTTCCAGTTCGATCCGGCTGGGGCTGGACCTCAACGGCGGGGTGGAGTTCTATTTGGAACTGACCCCCGACGCCAACCAGAGCGCCGAAATGAAGGCGCAGATGGAGAACGACTTCAACCACTACCGCGACGTGGCGGTGGAGAATCTGCGCCGCCGTCTGGAGGCGCAGAACATCTTTGAAGCGGAGATCGCGCCGTCCGGAGCGCGCAACATCGTACTGCGGGCCCCGCTGGTGACCAAGGACGAAAAGGCGAAACTCCGCGACATCATCCAGATGAGCGCGAAACTGGAGTTCCGGCTGGTGGAGTCGGCTTCCGAGGCCGAACTGGATTCCTACAAAGCCAATCCGGACAGTGTGCCCCCCGGCACGGAGTACATGGAGTACACCGAGTTGGAGCACGGCAAGCCCTTCATCCGCCGGTTTCTGGTGCGGGTCCGTCCGGAGATGGACGGGCGCAACATCACGTTGGCCCGGGCGATCCGGGACGAGATGGGACAGCGCAAGATCACGCTGCGGTTCAATATTCAGGGTGCGGATGATTTCAAACGGGTGACGCAGGCCAATGTCGGCAGGCTGCTGGCCATCGTGCTGGACGGCAAACTCTACTGTGCGCCTCGGATCAACAGCGCGATCGCGGGCGGCGCGGCGGAGATTTCCGGCAGTTTCACCGACGAGGAGGCGAAGTCCATCGCCGACGCGCTCACGTCCGGCAGTTTTCCCTTCAAGATCGAAGTGCGGGCGGTGTTCGACACCGATCCGACGCTGGGGCGGGCCAGTGTGGAGAACGGCATCGTCGTCGGGATCATTTCGCTGGCGGTGGTGGCGCTTTTCATGCTGATCTATTATCGGTTCAGCGGTATCATCGCCATTGCGGCGCTGGCGCTGAACATCCTGCTCATTCTCGGCGCGATGGCCGCGTTTGACTGTACGCTCACACTGCCGGGCATCGCCGGCATCGTGCTGACCATCGGCATGGCGGTGGACGCCAACGTGCTGATTTACGAGCGCATCCGGGAGGAACTCAAGACCGGCAAGTCCGTGGCCAACGCGGTCGCTTCCGGTTACGACCGGGCGCTGAGCGCCGTCGTCGACTCCAACATCACCACGCTGGTCACGGCGCTGATCCTGATGAATGTGGGCACCGGCGCGATCAAAGGATTTGCCATCACGCTGTGCATCGGAATTCTGAGCAGTCTCTTTTCGGCGGTGTTCGTCACCCGGCTGGTCTACGACTATCTGTTCCGGTACTTCGATCTCAAGCGCATCTCCATGCTGCAGATTTTTGCCACGCCGAAGTTCGACTTCATCCGGAGTTGGCCCAAGGCGCTGTGCTTCTCCGGCGCGCTGATTGTTCTGCTCATTGCGATGTTCTTCGTCCGCGGGCGGGGCATGCTGGGCATCGACTTCACCGGCGGTTCGGCCGTCACCTATGAATACAAGGAAAAGGGCAACACCTCGCAGATGGCCCGGACGCTGAAAGCGGCGGGATACGATCAGGCTTCCGTGACCTACAAGAGCGGCGTCGGCGCCGCCCGCGATGTCATGGAGGTCCGCATGCGCGGCGACGACCGCGACGATCTGGCCACCGGCAGGGCCATCGGCGAACTGCTGGCCAAAAACTACCCGCAATTGGGCATCAGGCCGGATACCGCCCGGACCCAGCACCTGGACGGGCTGATCGGACGGGAATTCACCAAGACCGCCATTTATGCCGTCGTGCTGGCGCTGATCGGCATCGGCGCGTATATTCTGCTGCGGTATGAGTTCTCCTTTGCCATTGCCAGTGTGCTGGCGCTGCTGCACGACGTGATGGTGGTGCTGGCGATCTATCTGGCCAGCGGCCGGACCATCGGGCTGACCACGGTGGCGGCGTTCCTGACCGTCATCGGATATTCCATCAACGACACGGTGGTGATCTTCGACCGGCTCCGGGAGAATCTGAAACTTCACGAAGGCGCGAACTTCGAGGAGATGGTCAATCTTTCGGTCAATCAGACCTTCGGCCGGACGATGATCACCAGTCTGACCACGTTCGCGGTGGTGTTCGTGATGTGGATCGGGGGAGGACCGGAGATCAGCGATTTCGTCTTCGTGATGATGCTGGGCATCATTCTCGGCACCTACTCGTCGGTGATGCTTTCGGCGCCGTTCGTCGCGTGGCGGCGGCGGTGCCGGGCGGCCAAAGCGAAAGGAGGCCGGTGACATGCCCGGATTCGGTGATATCATCAAACTCATGTCCCACGCAAAGGAACTGCAGGAGAGCGCGGCGAAGTTGAAGGACGAACTGCCGCAGATGGAGTTCACCGCCGCCACCGCCAACGGCGGAGTCCAGGTCACGGTGGGCGGGGACTTCACCGTCCGCGCCATCCGCATTGCTCCGGAAATGCTGGGGGACCGGACGTATCTGGAGAGCGAACTGCAAAGTGCGCTGAATTCCGCATACGCTTCGGCTCGGGGCGCCATGCAGGAGAAAATGAAGGAAGTCACCGGTGCGCTGGGCATCGAACTGCCGGCATTCTGAGCGCGGTATCGTGATTCGGGCCCCGTGGACGCGGGGCCTTTTCTGTTGACGGAGGGAGGATGGAAAAGGTTTGCTGTCGGCGCCTGGCCGGGTACGAGCCGACCGCCGTGCGCGGCGCGCTGGAAGCGGTGCTTGCTCCGGTGCTGGCGCACTGCGGTGGGGTGGCCGGGAAGCGGGTGATGATCAAGCCGAACTTTCTGGAGTACCGCAAGCCGGACGACCCGGCCTGTGTGCATCCGGTGATGCTGACGGGGCTGTGCGCGCTTTTGCGCGATGCGGGCGCGGCGGACGTGGCGGTGATCGAAAACCCGGCGGTGCGGACCGCTCCGGCGATCGCGGCGGCCATGGGGGTGGCGGAGACGCTGGCCTCGCTCGGCGTGCGGGTGGAAAATTGCCGTCGTTATGAGCGGACGGCGATGCCGGAAACGTGTCTTTTCAAGCAGTTGGAAGTCGCCGCGGAGTTCCGGGAGTACGATCTGGTGATCGACTTCGCCAAAGCGAAAACCCATGCGATGATGACGCTGACGCTGGCGGTGAAAAATCTTTTCGGTTTGATCCGGGGCAGCGAACGGCTGGGGTGGCATCTGGCGGTGGGCCGGGACTACGGCAAATTCGCGGATCTGCTGCTGGACCTCTATACGCTGGTCCGGCCGCAAATTTCCCTGCTGGACGCGGTGATCGGCATGGAGGGCAACGGTCCCGGCAGCGGCGAACCGGTGGCGCTGAGGTTTGTGGCGGCGGCGACGGACGCGCTGGCGCTGGACGCTTTTGCGGCGGCGGTGCTGGGGGCGCCGGATATCCCGGTGCTGACGCGGGCGCGGGAGCGGGGTATGATGCCGGAGTTTGAAACGTGCGGCGAAGTTCCGGCGATCCGCCCGGTCGTCCTGCCGGAACCTCCGGCGCCGACGCTGGCATGGGGGGTGTGGTTTCCGGTGAAACTGCGGGAATTTCTGCGGCGGCGGATGGTGGCGCGCCCGGTGCTGGACGCCGCGAAGTGCGTCGGGTGCGGATTGTGTGTGAGCAAATGTCCGCCGCAGACGCTGAAAATGCGTTCCGGCAAGCCTCGGTTCGACTATCCGGGGTGCATCCGGTGCTACTGCTGTCAGGAGTATTGTCCGCAGGGGGCGATCACTTCCGGCAAGACGCGGTTCATGCGTCTTGCCGACGGACTGGAGAAACTTCTGCGCCGGGGCCGGACCGGAGACTGAAGCGGGAGATGGTCACAGGGAATTTCCGACTCCGATCAGGATCATTTTTGCCGCAATCGCGGAAAGAAACAGTCCCGTGAGCCGGGTGATTACCGAGAGTATCGTGCGGTTGAACCATCTCTCCGAGAGGGCGCCCGTCGTCAGCACGGCGAAAAGCACCAGCACTCCCGCCGCCAGCGCGCTCACGGCGGTTCCGCATTCCCAGCCGGAACTTCCGTGTTCCCCGGCGATGACGATCAACCCCGCCGTTGTTCCCGGTCCCATCGCCATGGGAATGGCCAGGGGCACGACCGAGATGGAGGAATCCGGCACAGGTCCGCCGGAGATCCGGTCCTCCCGGCCCCAGACCATCATGATCGCGCAGATCATCAAGATGATTCCGCCGCCGACCCGGAACTGGTTCAGGTTGATGTCCAGCAGGGAAAAGATCATCGTGCCGCTGAATAACACCACGCACCCCGCCGCCAGCGTTGTCAACGCCGTCAGCGCCGCGATCCGGCGGCGGAACGCGGCGCCGCGGTTCCCGGTCAACGCGAGAAACGCCGCCAGCACCGCACCGGGGTTGAGCAGCACCGCGATCTTGAATGCGTCCTTCCAAAATGTCTCCATGGTCCGCAAATTTTGCCTTGTGTTTGAAATATTTTCTTTTGTATGATATATTATACATCGGAAAAGGAAAAAAAGCAAGTTGTTTTGTAAAAAATATTGGACGAAGGTTATTATCATGAACAGAACTTTTACGGAACCGCCCCCGGTCGGCGAAAATTTGAAGCGGGAACGTCTGGCACAGCGGTTGTCGCTGGGAGATCTGTCCCGGGCGAGCGGAATTTCCAAGGCGATGCTGTCCCAGATCGAAAGCGGACGGGTGAATCCGACGCTGGTGATCCTCTGGAAAGCGGCGCAGGCGCTGGATCTGGATATTTCCGTGCTGGTGAGCGGGGAGCGGAAGGCTCCGGAATATTTTCACCGTCTGGCGGCGGAGGAACAGGCGCGGATCGATTACGAGAACGGCGGGACCCGTTTCCGCCTGCTCACCGCGCCCGGAATGCCGGACGGGATGGAAATGTACCATGTGACGCTGGCTCCCGGAGTGTGCCACGTTTCGGAGGCGCACGCGGACGGGTGCCGCGAGTACGTCATGGTGATCCGGGGGCGGGTGAAGTTCGCCAGCGGGGAAAACAGCGCGGTCTTGGAAACCGGAGATTTTCTTTGCTATCGGGGTGATCAGACTCACTCGATGGAGAATATGGGGGAGACGGCGGCGGAAGTGCACATGACCGATGTGACAGCGGTGTTGCCGCACCGGGGAGGGGCCGCAGTCAAGAGCGCACGGTGAAAGGGGGCCGTAGCCGCTGCAATACGGGTAACGGAGGCCGCAGCAAAGATGCGGCGTCAACCCGTTTCCGCAGATGAGGAAAGAAGGTGTGGGAAAAAAAGTTTTTTCCCCGGGGGTGCAAGGGTGCGAAACCTTGCCGGGGGGAGTTTGAAGGGCGAGGAGCCCCCTCAAAAAACACCACACCGCGAAGTCCCCCGCGAAGCGACCGCCCGGGGGCGGATTTCTTGATTTTTTACTCCTCTTTCAGTACCTTTTTCAAACGTCTTCGGTGCGATTGCGGAAAAGCGTCCGGAACCGGTGCGGCGTGATCTTGTAACGTTTGCGGAACACCATCCCGAAGTAGTTGCTGTCGTAAAAACCGCACTTTTCGGCGATGACCGCCAGCGGCAGTTCGGAGGTCTGAAGCAGTTTTTCCGCCGCGCTCAAGCGCAGCGTTTGCAGATATTCCATCGGCGACAGCCCCATGGCGCGCTTGAAATGCCGGAAAAACGACGCCTCCGACATGTTGACCAACTTCGCCAGTTTCGCGCGGGTCAGCGGTTTGGCCAGATTGCCGTTCATGTAGTTGACCGCTTTGGCGATCTTCTGCAGTTCATTGCCGCGGTCGTCCCGGGCGGCCATGCAGAGCCGGCAGATCATCACGAACAACTCCCCCAGCAGCGAATAGACCGCCAACTGAAAGCATTCCCCCTGCGCGGTCAGTTCCCGATCGATCTTCTCGATCAGTTCTTTGGCCCGGGCCAACTGGGACTCGTTCAGGCGCAGATGCCGCTTGAACTGATTGTCTTCCCTGGAGTTGGGCTCCAGATGGAAAAACAGATGGTACCCGGGGGCGCTGGTCAGGTCCCGGAGGTCGAAATCGAACATGTCCGTCTGCCACAGCACGTTGTAGATCATCAGATGGTGCTGATTGGCGAAGGCGTGGCTCTGTCCCGGGGTGAGCAGAAAAATATCGCCCTGTTCCAACTGGTATTCGCCGCCGGGAGTGATGTAACTGCCGGTCCCGCTGGTCACCAGCAGCAGTTCGGTGAAGTCGTGGGAATGGGGAAGCGTGACGGTCCTGCTGTCCCGCACGATCCGCACGGCCAGCGGGAAATCCGCGATCCTGCGGAAGCGCTCCCATTTGTATTCCTTCACCGTCGGCATATCGTTTTCCCCGTTCGGATTTTCCGGTCCGCAAATTAATGTAGCCACGTCCGGGATCTTTTACAAACCGCCTTCGGAAAAAATCGCGCGATTTCCGGGGGATTTTATGAATTTGAACGTTTTCTCATGGTTATTGACGGAAAAATCATGGTTTTTGTGTTTTTACCGGGGTATATTTAACTATAGTATTACATCGGGAAAACCTGCGGGGATGAGAAAAAAATATGGATTTCAAGGTGACGGAGTTCGATCTGACCGGGCTGGCGGCGATGCGCCGGGCGTGGGCGGAACAGGCGGAGAGTTTGCGGCGGGAACCGGAGCATCGGGACGCGTTTCCCCGCGATTTCGTGCGCACCGTGCCGGACGAAACGGCATATCAGGGGGTCCGGGCGGAGACCGTCGGCGGCGCGGAGGAACTGCCGGGCATGGAGTGGCCGAAGAAAAGTTCGCTGATTCTGGACTTCGGCGAGCATCATGTCGGGTATTTTGAATTCACCATGCACACCGCCACCGGGTATTGCGATTCGCCGGTGTCGCTGCGGCTGCTGGCGGCGGAACTTCCGTACGAACTGGAGTACCGGAGCGAAGATTTCAAGGGCAAACTCAGTCAGGGGTGGATCCAGGAGGAGTACATCAAGATCGACGTACTGCCCGGGGTCGTCCGTCTGCCCCGGCGCTATGCCTGCCGCTATCTGCGGATCGACGTCATCGCCACGCCGAACCGGCTGGTTTTCGACCGGGTCCGCTTCGATACGGTGGCGGCGCACAATTTTCTGCCGGAAACGCCCGCCGGATTGACGCCGGAGGAGCGCGAACTCCATACGGCGGCCGGCCGGACGCTGCGGGACTGCATGCAGACCTGCTTCGAGGACGGGCCGAAGCGGGACCGGAGATTGTGGCTGGGCGACCTCTACTTGCAGGCCAAATGCAACGCCGTCACCTACCGGGACAACGCGCTGGTGGAACGTTCGATCTGCCTGCTGGCGGCGAACACCAACGATTTCGGCATGATCGCGACGTGTGCTTTCGAGTATCCGGGGATGCTCACCAACAGCCATTATCCGGACTACATGATGCTTTTCAACGCGCTGCTGCTGGACCATCTGCAGGAGTACGGAAACAAGGCGTTCGTTGCGGAGTTTTACCCGCTGGCGGTGCAGCAACTTCGGGTCTTCCGGGGTATGATCGCGGGGGAGGACTGCACACTGCACCGCAATCCGGCCTATCGTCTTTTCATCGACCACTGCCCCGGACTGGAGATCGAAACGCCGGAAATATGCGTTTACATTTTCGCCTTGAAACACGCGGCGGAACTGGCGCGGGCCCTCGGATATGACGCGGATGCGGCGGCTCTTACCGCCGAGGCCGTCCGCTGGCACGCCAACATCCGGCACGCGGCGCTGGACGCGGAGACCGGACTTCTGGTCTCCGGCAGGGAGCGGCAGGTCTCCGAAGCCTCCCAGATCTGGGGTGTACTGTCCGGGGTCTTCTCCGCGGACGAGGGGCGGGCGGCGCTGACGAAGATGAAAACGCTTCCCGGCGTCGTCACCTCCAGCAATCCGTATCTGCTCACCTATTTGCTGGAAGCCTACGACCTCTGCGGCATGGAGGCCGAGCGGGACCGTCTGCTGCACGATTACTGGGGCGGCATGGTGAGACTGGGCGCGGACACGTTCTGGGAGATGTTCAACCCGGACGACCTGCACCAGCAGTTGTACGGGGACGCGTATCTGCTGAGTGCCTGCCATGCGTGGAGTTGCGCTCCGTGTCTGTATTTGAGCCGCAAGTCGCGGAACGAGTCGAAACCGTCGTCCGCCGCCGATTCGAGACGGTCGAAGTGAAAGGAGAAGTCGGAATCATGAAATCGCGTTTCACCCTGATCGAACTTCTGGTGGTCATTGCGATCATCGCCATTCTCGCCGCCATGCTCCTGCCGGCATTGCAGGGCGCCCGGGAGCGGGCCAAAACCGCCAACTGCGCCAGCAACGCCAAGCAGATCGCGCTGGCGATGACCGCCTACGCCGATGCCAACGACTATTATCCGCCGGGGTGGAATACCAGCCAGACTACGGATGAAAAACGCGACTACCAGTGGCTCATCGTTTACGGACGATATCTGCAGTCCAGCGGGAGTCTGCTCTGTCCCTCGGTGCGGGGACAGGAAAATCAGAGCGGCGGCGGGACGGTCCGACCTGAACAGGTTTTGCAGATCAATGTGCGGAATTACAACGTTGACAACACCTACTGGTACAGCAGGGTGGGCAGTTACGCCTACAATCTGGTCGGAGTGGGCGACGACTTCTACGGCAACTGGCCGACCTTTCCGCAGGGCTGGGGCAACCTGACCGGTCACGGCTTCACCGGGCCAAGCGCGCTCAAGCCGGGCCGGGCCAGAAATCCCTCCATGCTGATGCTGACCGGGGAAACCTATTGGCCGGAGAGCGCCGGAACCAGTCTGGCCAATCTGCCCTGTTTTACCATCAACGCCGAGAAGCACGGGCTTCTCGCGCCCCGGCATCAGAAAGGCTTCAACGCCTCGTTCGTGGACGGAAGCGTCCGCAAGATGGAGATACCCAACGACATGACCTACGGCCGGGGCGCGGGCAACCGGCACGATCCGTTTTTCCAGAAATACTGCTATCGCAATTTCACCTACAAGGAGTAAAAAAAGTGAAAAAGATTCTTTTGCTGTTGGCCGCGCTGCCGCTTCTGCTGGCGGCGCGGGAGATCGACATGGGGATTTTCTCCGGCAAGGTCAACGCTCAGAAGGAGGCGGAGGGCAGCGGCGTCGTCCGCAACGGGGTGTTCACTTTCACCAAGACCGCCGAACCGGGGTTCCTTATCGCGGGGAGTTCCAAACCGCTGCCGCTGGTTCCGGGAAAGGACTATGAAGTTTCCTGCGACATCGAGGTCGAAGACGGGACCCGCGGCGCGCTGATGGTCAATATGCCCGGCGGCAAGCGGACGCCGTGGCCGCGAAAGGAGATGAAGTCGAGCGGCACCGCGCTGTTGCGGTTCACCGCGCGGGAGGACGAGACCAAACTCTCGGTGTACTTCGTGGTCTACGGCAAAGGGACCGTGAAGTTCCGCGATCTGCAGTTCAGTCAGGTCGATCCCGACACCTACAACCACATCCGCACGTTCACCGGCAGGTGCGACAAGCACAAGGGCGCGGAGGGCAAGGGCGAGATCCGCGACGGGGTCTTCTCCATCACCAAGACCAATGACGCCGGATTCATCATCGCCGGCAACGGGGCGGTACTGCCGATCGAGCCCGGGAAAAATTACGAGGTCGTCTGCGACATGGAACTTGAGGAGGGGGCCGTCGGCGGACTGATGCTCTCCATGCCCGGCGGCAAACGGCGGCCTTTTCCGCAGAAAAAACTCTCCGCGAGCGGCAGGGCGGTGCTGCGCTTCACCGCGCGGGAGGACGAGACGAAACTCTCGCTGTATCTGCTCGTATTCGACAAAGGAAACGTGAAGTTCCGCAATCTCCACGTCCGCAAACTTCCGCCCAACGATCCCGCGCGCCGGAGGTACGACGGCAAGACGCTGAGCCGGACGTGGGCGGTGGAGAACGCGATCCGGGAGGATTTCTCCAACGACGGCATCTCCGGTGTCGCCGGACCGAGCACCCGGATCGTCAGCCCGCAGTTGAATTGGAACGCCGCCGAGATCAAAGCGGTGGAGTTGGACGCATCGTTTTTTCCCGAAAGCGGCCAGATCGAGTTCCGTTTCACCGGGGAGGCAAACGGCAAGAAAGTCTCCGGATTCGTGCCCCGCACCGCAGTACCCTCCGGCGAAAGGCGGACGGTGACGTTTTTTTTCGGCCACCAGCCCGCGTGGCGCGGGCGGATCACCGAGATCTCGTTTAAGGCCAATGTCCATTCACGCTCCGAATTCAAGGTTTACGCGGTCCGGGCGCTCTCCGAGCCGAACCTGATCCCGAATGCCGCCGTCTCCGGCACCAAGCCGATCGACATGATCCATCCCGGCGCGAAATACACCCTCGCGCGGCGCGGGCGCGGCAGTCGCGCGGTGACGGTGAAACTCATGGACGCGGACGGCAAACTTTTGCGCGCGCACACGCTCACGCCTGGGGAGAAATCTCTGAACTTCACCGCGCCGGACGAGACGGTCACCGCCACGGTCGAGTACGGCGCGGGCGCGGGACGTCCGGTGCTTCTCTGCGATCAGGTGCCGTACTTCGGCAACCCGCAGGAGGTGAACTGGCAGGCGCAGTGGATCTGGTGGGCCATCGCCGACGACCCCGTCGGCAAGGTGCGCTTCACGAGGGATTTCAACTTGTCCGCCCCGGTGAAGCGGGCGGAGATGCGTTACACCGCCGACGACGCCGCCGAAGTCGACCTGAACGGGCACAAGTTCGGCAAGAAGTCGCTTTTCTCCACCTGCGACCGGGTGGACGTGACCGAAATGCTGAAAGCGGGAGCCAACCGCTTCGTCGTCGACGTGGACAACTACGGTTCCGCCGCCGGACTGCTGCTGGAACTCTACGCCGAACTGGAAAACGGCGAAGTTTTCACGCTCAAAAGCGACCGCAACTGGCGCTACGTTCACGGGGACAAGACCGGTCCCGCCGTGGAACTGGCCACCCCGCCGCACGGCATCTGGGGCGACCGGGTCGATTGCGCCTACATCGGGCCGCGGATCTCCTCGGAACTCCGGGACTTCAGCGAGACCGGCTTTGCGGTCAAGCCGTCCGCCGCCGTGCCGGATTACGGGCAGGTCACCGTCGAGGTGGTCTCCGATACCGGGGACGCCCGGAAACTCGGAGTGGAGATCACGCCCCGTTCCGGTGAATGGAAGCAGGGCGAGTGGAATGACGTCAAACTGCACTTCAACCCCGAACTTACCGCCGGGATGAAAGGCAAGGACTTCACCGTCAGACTGATCCCGGAATACTTCTCCGTCCCCGGGGAAGTCTCCTGCGCCATGACGCCGCGCAAGGTGGAGCGGGCGGAGTTTCCCACGGTCCGGCTGGTGGGGGCGGGGACGCGGCCCTACTTCGAGGTGGACGGGCGGAAACTCGCGCCGTTCTACTTCGATTTGCCGGGCAGTTTCGTCGGCGCGCCGATGCAGAAAGCGCACTTCGTGGCCAACGCCGCGAGAGCCGGGAGCAACATCGTGCGGACGTGGGCGGCACTGCGGGATTTCTGGAAAGGCCCGGACGAGTTCGACTTCTCCACGCTGGACTTCGCGCTGGCGACGATCCGCGCCAACATGCCCGACGCGCACGTCATTCTCACATTCAAGACCTACATGCCCGACTGGTGGCTGGACGCCAATCCCGGCGACCGCATCAAGTGGTTCCGGGAGCACCGCCTCTATCACAACTATTATCAGACCCTCGGCTCGGAGAAGTGGGTGCGCGACGCGCAGATCGGGATCAAGGCGCTGATCGAACACCTCCGCGCCACCGGCGACGCGAAATACGTCATCGGCATCGCGTTTGCCGACGGGCAGACCAGCGAATGGATTTGGGCCAGTCACCCCTACGGCGGAAAAGTTCCTTTCATACACCACGGCGATTCCGAGGCGGATCACGCGGCTTTCGCCAAGTTCGTGAACGCCAAATACAACGGCAGGCCGCCGTATGCGCCGCAAGTCCCGCGCCCGGAGACGTGGAACGTGCGGGACGAGGGCATTTTCCTCGACCCGGACAAGAGCCGGGTCTTGAGCGACTGGTGGGATTTCCGCAGCGCGTGCTGCTCCAAAGCGATCCGCACCTTTGCCGCGCTGGTGAAAAAGGAGACCGGCCGCCGGATCATGAGCGGCGCGTATTACGGCTATCATGATATGCTCAGCGGCATGTTCCACAACTGGCAGCCCGGCGGACACCTGCGTCTGCACGAAGTGGTCTCCAGCGGCGACTGCGAACTGTTTTTCGCTCCGACGGTGTACAATAATCGCTTCCCCGGCGATCCGGACGGCATCATGCAGCCGCCGGAGGCGATCACGCTCAACGGCGGCATCCCGATCATGGAATTCGACTACCGCACCTACACCGAATACATGCCCAATCAGGCCCGCAACGGCGGGGCGGACACTCCGGCGATGACGTTGAGTCTGCTGGACAAGGGCTTCGGCCTCGCGCTGACGCGGGGCGCGGGCGGTCACTGGATGGAACTGCATGAGCGGTGGTTCCGGGAGCCGCTGCAGTACAAGCACGTGGGCAAACTGCTGAAACTCTACCGCTCGCTCCCGGAGAAGCCCGCCGGGACGGTGGTCCCGGACGTCTGTTTCGTCAACGACGAGAAAGCCGTCCTGCGCACGACCAACGGCGTGGGCGACAGCGTCTACCGGGCATTGCTCCGGGAGATGTTCCGAGTGGTTCCCTATTCCGGCGCATCCTGTCGGCAGGTGCTGTTGAGCGATCTGCTGACTCCCGGCAAGGTCCCGGCGCACAAGTTCTACGTTTTTCTCGACCTCTTTGAACTGGACGACGCCCAGCGCGCCGCGCTGAAACGGCGACTGGCCGACGAGAACGCCCACGGGCTCTGGTTCTACGCTCCGGGCGTGCTGAAACCGGGAAAGAAAGTCGATCTTTCGGGCATCACGGAGATGACCGGAATTCCGGTGGAGCGGATCGACGCCTCGTGGCGCGTCGACTGGGCGAGCACGAAGGAATTCGGCGGCGGCCTCCATCCGGCGTATCTCACCACCGGATTGAATTTCCGCCCGACCGGCGGCGACGTGATCGTGGCCAAAAGCGGCAAAAACCTCGCGGTCGTCGGACGCAGGGACGGTACGCGCACGGACTACTTCTCCGCTGCGCTGGTTCCGGAAACGCGCGCCCTGCAGGAGATGTTTCGCAGGGCGGGAGTCCGCCTCTACCAGCGGGGAACGGACGTCGTCCACGCGGGCAACGATTTCGTCATTCTGCACGCGGTGACGGGCGGCAGGAAGGAACTGCTTGTCCCGGAGGGGATGGTCGCCGAGCAGATCCTCGGGCCGAAAGTGAAATTCGCACCCGACGCGCCGGAATGGACGGCGCAACCGGGCATGACTTACGGATTCATTCTCAAAAAAAAGGATTAAAAAATAGGGTCTTCACGGGAATTTGTGGGTAAATCAGAGCGAGATACATCAGAACCCGTCGTCAGTCAAGCGGCAATCCGGCATAACCGCTCCCGTTGGTCGCTTTTATTCCGTTTGCCGTTTGACAGCCGCCAGAACCTGATGT
>JALEMG010000020.1 GCA_022768375.1 Lentisphaeria bacterium | reverse complement strand
GCCACCGTACACCGCCGCGCTATTGCCGGAGAATGTCCCGCCGACGACCGTCGCGCTGTTGGCGTTGTAGATCCCGCCGCCCCGGTTGTCCGTCGTGTTGGAGGCGAACACCGCGCCGGTAAATGTCGCCGTATTGTTGGTGTATACCGCGCCGCCGTCGTTTCCCGCGGCGTTGGCGCTCAGCACCGCGCCGGAAATATTCAGCGTCGCCGCGTTGAACACCGCGCCGCCGTAGGTCGCGGTGTTGGTCGTCATCGTCCCGCCGAAAACCTTGACATAGCCGTCGTTGCTGATCGCGCCCCCGGTGGCGGCCGAATTGCCGGAAACCAGCCCGTCGGAGACGGTCAGATCACCGTAATTGTTGTTGTAGAACGCCCCGCCGGCTCCGGCGGAATTGCCGGTCACCACCGTTCCCGAAATCACCATCGCGGCATCATTGAATCCGGCGCCGGCCAGTCCGTCGGCACGGTTCCCGACGATCGTCCCGCCGGACAGATTCATGGTCGCCATGTTGCGAAACGCGCCGCCCCAGTGTCCGGCGGAGTTGGAGGAAAACACCGCATCGGTCAGATCCACTCTCCCTCCGTCCGTCACCGCGACGGCACCGCCGTCGTTGGCCGCATTCATGGAAAATCCCACCGCGCTGCCGGTCACCGTGACACCGGCGCCGCTCACCGCGACGGCGCCGCCGGATGCTTCCGGGGAAACAATGCCGCTCCATTCGTCGCCGGTGTTCAAGACCATCGAACTGGTTATCTCTTCCCGTTCCGTGTGAATAGCCATTTTTCACTTCCTTTCCTGTTTTGTGCTTTTTTCCCGGTTGTCAAAGGAGAAATCACAACACGTTTTTTGCCGTCTTATCTTTGGATCTCCCGCCGATGATCGAACATTTCCCCAGCGTGAAGGGCATATCCGCCGGAACCAGAAAGGCCCGGTCGATATAGATCCCCGGTTTTCCTTTCCCGCCGGCGCCGGCATACCGGGGCCCGACAAACTTGATGCTGAAGCAACAGTACCAGCGCCGGTCCTTTCCCCGGTTCATCGCCACCGCCGGCGCCATGGGGACCTGAAACGTCCAGTCATTGAGAATGTAGGCCAGCCCCGCATGCCTCGGCACGAAATCCGGCGTCCGGTACCAGTGATAGCCGGGACCGGCCGCGCCGTTCAGCGCGACGTTGTAAATGTACTTGGTCGTCGCATTGTCATAGCCGCCGCAACTCATCGGCAGGTCGTGATAACCGGGATTCTTATTGATGTCGACCTTGGCGGCGAACCCGATGGAAGATTCCGGGTCCGGGACCAGTTCATTGCGGAAAAATCCGGCCAGATTCGCCGGGACTTCGATCCACTGCGGCGGAACGTTTTCCCGGGGAAACACCATCGGGAGCCGGTCCATCACCGCCAGACGTTTGTCCATCGCGGCGATCATGTCGTCGACATAGCCCGGTTTGTGACTGAAATAAAATTTCATCGCCTCGATCCGTTCCGCCCGGTAACGATCCCGCACCGTCTTCCAGTCGAACCGGAAATCCTCCCGCTTGCCGCCGGACGCCAGATGTTCTTTCAGCAACTGCCGATAGTAGGTCAGGATCGCATTGTCCAGATTCAGCCGCGCCCGCCGCACCCGCCGGGAGAGCACGGGATCGTCCGCCGCCGCCCGCACCGCCTCGTCGAAAAGTTTATCGCATTCGACGACGGTTTTCAGATCGAAATAAGTAAAAAACGCGGGCAGGATATTGTAGGTGAAACACTGGCTGTTGTGCGCCTTGACGGACTCCCACAGCGTCCGGCGGTAGGCGTCGATGAACCGCGCCGCCGGACCGTAATAATCGTTGAGAAAGGTCCGGCGCAGTTTCCCGCCGTCCTGACCGGGATCCTCGAAAAATTTCGCCAGCAGAAACGCCTTCATCTCGTGCATGTCGGAAAATTCCGGACTCTGCAGTTCGCAGAAGGCCGCGATCGCGTTGTTGTCCCGGTAGAACCGGAACTGCTCCTCCATGATGAATTCGTTGGGATATGGCGGCTTGCACTCGAAATAGGTGTCGTAGCAGGTGATCCCGTATTCCCAGAACCCCAGTTTGGCGACCCGCCCCCAATCCTGAACCTTTTTCCGGTAAACCGCGCTGCCGGGGGCGGAGATCGGCGTCACCTGATTCTGCGAAGTGTTGCACAGCCGGACAATGAGGTTTTCCGGCGGCCGCACCTTGGGAACGAACTCGTTCTGCCAGTAGGCGATGGTGGTGAGGTTCAATCCGGGACGGAATTTTTTCAGCCGTGCACCCAGTTCCCGCAGCACGCGGAACAGCAACCCCGAGACCGCGCCCTCCTCCCGGATGATCCGCTGACAGTTTTCGCACTGGCAGACGCCGCCGTTATCATTGTAGGAGAAGTCGTACCACGCGGGAGGCTCGATGCCCTTTTTCCGGGCTTCCGCCTCGTCCTCAAGGATGTAGTTTTGCAGTTTCCGCCACACGATCTCCAGCACTTCCGGGTTGGAGAGACAGAGTTGGCCGCCGGGCCCGGGGACCCGCTTGCCGCCGATGAGGGCGTAATACTCCGGATGGGTCGCGGCGTATTCCGCCGCCGGAAAATAATCGTCGAAAGTGTGACAGTGCTGGGGGCGTCCGATGATCCGGCGGCTCCCGTAGGCCGGAGCGATATCATGACTGCCCATGGCGTTGAGCCGGTTGAATGCGGCGAAACGTCCCCGGTCCCGCGGCAGCAGGGTCTCATGCCAAACATTGCGCGACCAGAAGACCGGCCGGCCGCCGTAATCCAGTTTCGGCAGTTTCACCACCGCTTCTTTGGCCGGGACATGTTCCTCGAAAAGGCTCCAGATGTGGATGCCCAGTTGATCCTCCAGGAAGTGCGCCGCCGCGTAGTAGACGCCCCGCGGACCGCCGCCGAGGATGAAAAGCGTTTCCCCTTCGGAAACGATCCGCCACTGTTCGTCCTCAAGTTGACCGAACCTTTTCAAGGTCTCCGGCGTGTTGCCGACGTGGATCTTTCCAATGACCTTGCCGTCGATCTCCAGCGTGTCCAGCCGGGCGGCCAGCATCCGCCGCAATTCCCCGGCCGCGCTCCGCTCCGCCGGAGCGGGAGACGCCGGCAGGACGAATTCGATCCCCGCCGCCAATCCGGTCAGCGCCGCAACCATGGTCAAAAAACCGATGATCAACTTCATTGTGCCTCCTCCTATCTGATATTTTCGGAAAATTGTCCGTTCCCGAGCCATACACGGCACTCGGAATCCCGCGCGCCGCTGACCGCGTTGTTCTCCAGAAATCCGGCGAATATCCGCCCCAGTTGCCGATCTTCCGCGGCGGCATGACCGTCAAGATACCAGATATTGGCCCGGCCGAGGTGACGCAGATGCCACGTCCGTTTGGCTCCGAACGGCTCCACGAACACGATCTGCTGCAGCCCCGCGCCGGCCGGTTCGGCGCTGTCGCCGAGGTACGGAACGCCGGACGGCTGTTTCACCGCGGACATCTGAAACGTCCAGCAGGGATCGGCGGTGCTGATCCCCGGCCACAGCGTCGCCTGCTGCTTCAGCACGCCATAGGCCGACGACCAGGCAAATTCGGACGGCACCATGTCGGGGCAGTAGATGACGTCCCTCCGCTGGAGGTAACCGTCGCTGAACATGATCCCGGTCCAGAAATCGTTGGTCCAGTTCCGATATTGGACGAACCGGCCGTCGTGGTCATCCGCGTAAAGCGAGTTGGCCCGGCCGCACATCCGCAGTTGATTCAGACAGGCCGACTGCTCCGCTCCGGCCTGCCCCCCTCGCAGCGCCGGCAGCAGCACCGCGGCAAATACGACAGTGCAAACGATGACCAGCAGCAGTTCGACCGGAGTAAAACGGTTCACTCCCGTCTTCCCGTTCCCGGGCCAAAGGATCCATTTCATTTTTTGCGCTCCGTTTTGCATTTTCAATATCCTTTCCGTCTTTGTCCGACTTCCCCGTTATCTTATATTCCCGGAAAACTGTCCGTTGACAAGCCACACGTAACACCCGGAATCCTGCGCACCGGAAACGGCGTTATTCTCCAGGAACTTGACGAAAATCCGTCCCAGCCGCTGATCTTCCGCGGCGGCATGGCCGTCAAGATACCAGATGTTGGCCCGGCCGAGATGACGCAGATGCCACGTCCGTCCGGTGCCGAAAGGCTCCACGAACACGATCTGCTGCAGCATCCCGGTGGCAAGTTCCGCGCTGTCGCCGAGATACGGGACTCCCGACGGCTGCTTCACCGCGCTCGATTTGATCGTCCAGCAGGGATCGGCGGTACTGATCCCCGGCCACAGCGTCGCCTGCTGACGCAGTACGCCGTAGGCGGTCGCCCATGCGAAATTTTCGGGGACCAGCGAAGGACAACGGATAAGTTCCTTGTTCTTGAGGTAGCCGTCGCTGTAAAGGATACCGCTCCAGTAGTCGCTGCTCCATGTCCGGTAGTGAGCGTAATGCCCGTTGTGATCATCGGCGTACAGCGCACCGGCCGAGCCGCATTCCCTGACCTGATTGAGGCAACTGACGGACCGTGCCCTTTCCCGGGCGCTCTGCAGCGCCGGCAGGAGCATGGCGGCGAGAATGGCAATGATGGCGATGACCACCAGCAGTTCGATCAGAGTGAACCTCTTTCCGCCGTCGGGCGGTCTTTCCCCCCTGTACTCCGGGTCCGTCTTTACACAACTGTCCGATTCGATTTTCATACTTTCGCCTCCTATGTTGGGAAATTCGCCGAATCTCCGATTCATGTCAAACCGTCACCGCGGAGAAGTCGCCGCCCACCGGGATGCGTTTGTCCTCGAAGAAATCGTCGTCGTCCGTGCACGGCATGGAAACTTCCAGAATCAGCGCCGGGCCCTTGCCGGTGAAGGAGTGATAGTGCCCCCGCTCCACCAGTTTGCGGTCGCCCGGGTGCATCACGAACGTCTCGCCG
>JALEMG010000006.1 GCA_022768375.1 Lentisphaeria bacterium | reverse complement strand
CACCGGTGATGGTCAGCGTCGCGTCGCCCACGAAGCAGTTGATGTTCCTGCCGCCGAGGAAGACGTAGTCCACCGTCCCGCCGGAGATCGTGAGGTCCGCGGTCGTGGTGTAGGTGTACGCGTTGGAACCGTTGCCGCCGCCCGCGTAGAGCCGGTTGATCGAACCGCCGGAGATATTCACCGTCGCGGTCCCGACATCGCTCTGGCCGTACCGCTCGGCCCAGCCGCCGCCGTACAACTTCTCCACGATGCCGCCGATCACGGTGATCGTCGTGGCGGCGACTTCCGTCCACGCGCCCTTGCGGGCGTGGGCTCCGGCGTAGAGGTTGCCGTTGATGCTGGAACCGCTGAGATTCAGCACCGCCGAATCTACGGTCAGGCATTTGGCATCGTCCCGGGCCGAGGGGGAGGCGTTCGCGCCGTAGGCGTACCCGGCGACGTAGTTCATGCCGCCGTTGGCCGTCCCGCCGAGAAGCGAGACCCCGTCGTGGATATCCAGCGTCACCGCGCCCAGACCGGCGGAACTTCCCGCCAGCACCAGCGCGCCGCCGATGGTCGAATTGACCACCGTGCCGCCGGTGAAGACCGTCCGCACACTGCCGGAGGCCTGCGTCGTGCCGAAGAACGCCACTTCCACCGTGCCGCCCGTAATCAGATTGCTGTCGCCGCTCCCCTTGTAATTGCCGACGGGAGCGTCGCCGTCCTTGAGGTCGGCGGCCCGCTCGTACAGGGACAGATTGTTGTTGGTCGAATTCACTCTCAGAAACAGTGCCTTATTCTCGGTTCCGATCACCTCGTAACCGCCGATGGCGCTTACTCCCATGGCCACGAGAATCGTTGTACCCACGTAGGCTGATCCGTCCACCGTGATCGCCACGTTGGAAAGGTCCTGCACCACATCATATTTTACCCTCGCACTGCCCGCGAAGGTGATGGCGTTGTTTCCACCGAATGTCAGTTGTCCCTTGACGTCAAGATTCGCGGTATTGCCGAAAATCAGCACCGCGTTTTCCTCCACGCTGATCGTGCCGCTTCCGGCGATGGAGGCGTTGAGATAATTGGTCCCGGAAAATCGCAGGGTGCCGAGATTGTTTACGGTGTCGCTCGCGGTGTAAAACGTCGTTCCGCTTAATGTGACGGTACAATTCGCCTTGTTGTAAATTGCTCCTCCTGAAGTTGTCGCACTGTTGCCGCTGAAAAGGACGTTGGTCAATGCGACCGTGCCACCGTTGAATATCGCCCCGCCCTGATTGGCGGTGTTGCCGGTAAACGACACATTCTCAAGCGCCACGGTGATGTTTGTGCCGTTGCAGATCATCGCGCCGCCGCTGCTGCCGCCGGTATTCCGGTCGAAGTCGATATACGACAGGGACGCGGAGGAACCCGTTCCGATGATCGAAACCGCACCGCCGTTGGAAGTGGCGGTATTGCCGATGAAGTAGGCGTGATCGGTCTTGTCTCCGCCGCCGGTGAGACTGGAAGACGCCTTGGAGAGAGATATCGCTCCGCCCGAACCGGAGAAGAACTCGTCTTCCCAGAGATAGGAGGGGTAGATCACGCCCGAATTTGTCCAGCGACCCTGTTTGATAGCAGCCATTTTTTCACCTCATTAATGTTTGATGGTTCCATTGTGTTTAACCGCGGACGTCAGTTCCCGGGCGGCCAGTGCGACTTCGGCCGGAGACTTCCCCGGTTTGTACAGCGCACTGCCGATGCCCGCTCCGGCGCAAACCTGCAAAAGATCGGGAAGATTCTGCCGGTTCACTCCGCCGACCGCAAAAATCCAAGCCCTGATCACCGCCTTGAGGTCCCGGACGTAACCCGGCCCGAGGACCGCCGGAAAGAGTTTCAGATAATCCGCCCCCGCCCGCAGTGCGGCCAACCCTTCCGTGGCGGTGAAAAATCCGGGCATGGAAAGCATGCCGCACGCTTTGGTCTCCCGGATGACCGCCGCGTCGGTATTGGGCGAGATCACGAACGCTCCGCCGGCGGCCTTGACCGCTTGGACCTCCTCGGGCGTCAGCACGGTTCCCGCTCCGACCAATTGTCTGCCCGCGCAGTACCGAATCGCGGCGGCAATGCAGCGGCAGGCATCCGGAGTGTTCAGCGGGATCTCCAGCAGCGTGATCCCCGCTCCGAGCAGAGCATCGCACACTGCCGGGATCTCCGGGAGGGTGATGCCGCGCAAAATGGCGATCAGCGGACACTGACGCAAGTTCGCCTCGAAAATCTCTTTCATCGCTGTACCCTCCCGGAAACGGAACCCCGCATCAGATTTTCCACTTCAGCGCGGGATGTGAAATTGTAATCCGTGGCGACCGTGTGCTTGAGCGCGCTGGAAGCCGCGGCAAACCGTATCGCGGTCGCCGGAGCGCAAAGTTCCGGCGTGTTGAGGGCGAAAAGCAGTCCGGCGCAGAAGGAATCCCCGCCGCCGAAGCGGTCGACGATGTCCGTGATCGCATACGGCGAATACTCTCCCGCATCGTCCAGCGGGGCGAAATACGCTTCCTGTACGGCACAGTCGTACAGCATGCCGCCCCAGTTGTTGCAATTGGCGCTGACGCTTTCCCGCAGGGTGATCGCCACGAACCGGCTTCGCGGGAATTTTGCGCTCAGTTCAGCCGCGACCGACCGGTAACCGGCGACGTTGAGTTTTCCCGATTCCACCTCGGTGTCCGGCGCGGTGATGCCGAAGACGTCGGAGGCGTCCTCCTCATTGCCGACGATGATATCGGCATAACGGACGATCCGGTCCATACAGCGGCGGGCGAGTTCGCTTTTGGCCGTACCCGGTTCCCATGCCCAGAGTTTTTTGCGGTAGTTGATATCCACGGAAACGGAGATCCCCGTCTCCGAGGCCTTTTCCGCCAGAGCCAGCGTGACTTCGAACGCGCTGCGGGACAGGGACGGGGTTATGCCGGACAGGTGCAGATGGGTCACGCCGTCGAGCATGGCGGGAAAATCGTATTCCGCCGCACCGAGGCGGGAAATGACCGAACCTTCCCGGTCGTAAATGACGTTGGAGCCGCGCATGTTGGAGCCGTGTTCGGCATAGTAGACCCCCATGCGCCCGGTAGGGGTGTACCGGATGTGCGACACGTCACAGCCGATCCCGCGGAGTTGAGCGGCAAACGCTCGGGCGACCGGATTGTCCGGCAGCGCGGTGAGATAACGGCTTCGGCCGCCCAGCATGGCGATCGAAGCGCAGACGTTGGCTTCGCCGCCGCCGAAACTGCTCTCCAGCGTGCCCGGCAGTACCTGGGCGAAGCGTTTGCCGCCGGGCGGACTGAGACGGAGCATCACCTCTCCGAATCCGGCAATGCAGAATTTTTTCATTTTGAAACCTCCTTTTCACGTCGGGACCCGATGCGCCCCGTGGTACCATCATGGTCGTTCCTGCCACATTCCGCCGCGGCGGGGGACAACGCTACGCCGGAAGCCAAATACCGCAGCACGGCTCCGGCGAGAAGTTGATGCCCTTTCAGCGACAAGTGTACCCCGTCGTCCTGAACATAGAGCCGCTGCGGGTCGGGATACGCCCGGACCTCGGCGGCGAAATCAATGACGTCAAGTCCATGCTTCGCCGCGACCTGCCGCAGCCGGGCGTTGAACCGATCGTGGACCTCCGGCCGCCCGAACCACGTGTGGGGCAGTTTCCGGGCCCGGAGCGGTTCATTCAGGGCCCTCTGAAACGGCATGTAACTGTCCGGGGAAGTGATCAGCACGATCCGGGCCCCGGTCTGCTTTTTCAGATGGGCGATGATGTTTTCCCAGAGACCGGTCTGTTCGGCCTCGGGGACGTAAGTCTGCTTGTAGCCGCTGGAAAAAGTGACTTTGGAATCGTTCGCGCCGGTGAAAATGAAGATCATATCCGGATCGGGCGCAAAAATCCGGTCGTACATCTCGTTGCGGACGGTCTTCTCGTTTCCGAGCCGCTGCCGGATGCGTTTCAGCGTGTCTCCGCCCACGCCGCAGTTGCGCACGGTGAACGCGGAGGGCAGAAAACACTGCAGCGTGCTGATGTAGTTGCGTCCCCGGTCGTAATCGCTGAGACTGTCGCCCAGAAACAGCAGATGCCGGCGACCGGAGATGCCGGCGGCGATCCTGCGGTACCGCGTCAACTGCTTTTCCGGCATGATCGTGGCGAAAAAATTCACTTTGACTCCGCTTGACGCGTCCAGCACCGACAGTCTCGCCCCGTCGGGGCTTTCCGGCGGCACGACGAAGGAGAACTCGGCCCGTCCGTCGGCGCCGACGGACGCTTTCCAGTGGCGGGCCGGGAAATAACCGCCGAGGAGGAATTGCCCGGGATAGAGCGAACACGCCAGTTTCAGTCCGGGGCGGGAACTGCGCAGGGTGACTTTGACCGTATCGCCGGGACGGACGATCGCGGCCGCGGGTTCAAAGGACAGTTCCGGGCCCTTCCGGTCAAGGTAGACAAAGCGGGTCGACAGAATCTCCGCAGCCCCGTTTTTGTCCATGGCGATCATCAATTTGTCATGAAACACGGTGTCGGGGTCCGTCGTGACGTTCGTGAAGTCGAAATTCCGCGCCTCGCCGGTCAAGGCGAACTCCCCGCTCCACTGCTCCGAAAATTCCACCGCGTTGCCGCCGTACATCCGCCGGGAACGCACCCCCAGACGCAGAATGCCGTCGCCGCGGGCTTTGACGCTGAAGCGGAACGGCCGCCCGGCCGGAGCGGCACAGTCCGGCTGGGCGTGTTCCAGATTTCCCTGATCCAGATAGTGATGCAGCACACCGCCGGTCAGCCGGAGCCCTTTGCCGGGAGTTTCCACTCCGCCGGGACCGGTATGCCGCCAGCACTTCATGCCGTAGAGAAAGGCGGCGTTGTTGATGAGATTGGCTTCCCGGGCGGCGGCAGGGCGGGGACAGCACCAGCACCATGCCAGCAGGATCAGGGAAACCCGCAACGGCTTCATTTGGCCTTGACCTCCTCCTGCGCCGGGACCATATCGACTTTCACTCCGGAAATGACCGCGGCGGCGCCGCGTCTGACGCGGAATGCCACCCGGATCTGATCGGTTTTCTCCCCCGTGACGGTGAACTCGGCCCGAAGAACGCTCCGGTTTTTCCGCACGGGAAAATTTTTGCGACCGGCGCCGGCGAATTTTTTCTCCGCGTACTCGTAAAGAGCGATCTCCAGCGGGCCGCCCGAGACTTCCGCTTCGATGGTGATTTTACAGCCGCGGACCGCGTCGATACCTTTGGCGGTATAGACGCCGACATGTCCCGAAGGCCCTTCGTCGGAGGCCAGATGCACAAAGTTGACCCCCTGATCCGGGACCACCTCCGCGATGCCGCGCCGCTTGCTGGAAGTGCGCCAGTTCCGCTGAAAGTCCTTGAATCCGCCGTCAACGTCGATTTCCGCCGCCGCCGCGCCCATCACCGCCAGCACCGCACAGAACCACATTCTTTTCATCGTTTTGCCCTCCATGTTCGAGTGTTACTTCCTGAGGACCGGATCGACCCAGTCCGCCACGTCGCCGTAGATCCCGTCGCCGCAATCGTCCACGACCAGTTTCAGTTCCCTGACTCCGGTCAGATCGGCCCATATCGGCACCGCCGGATCGGAGAAGGTGAGTTTCCCGGTATCGGCGGCCAGTTTGCCGTCGGTGTAGATCCGGAACGCCGCACTGCCGCTCCGGTTGCCGTGATCGTCGATCCCGCACCGGGCGGTGAACATCTTCCAGCCGTCCTCCGGCGAAAGATTGAATACGAGTTCGGAGCGGGCGTGACAGCCGAATCCCCGGACGAACCGCCGCCCGCGGATGCTCAACGGTTTTCCGTAGAGGCATTCCCGATCCACCGCCAGCGGTTTTTCATCCTGCCGCACCGCCGCCGGAGTGATGTTCGTCAACGATTGATGCCGGGTCAGCATGAGAACGGACGGCGGGAAGGTCTCCCGGGCCGGGTCGCGCCGCCACGGGACAGTAACGGTCTCCGTTTCGTCCCCGAAAGCCTGAAACTCCACGATCTGACCGCCCTGACGGGAGGAGTTGAAAAGCACCTTCAGTCGCAGAAAACGGGCCTGCACCGGCGCGAAGTTGCGAAAAACGCCGCGCGGAGTGTCCGGCATGATGTTCCGGCTTTCATCCATGATCAGTTGATAATTTTCACGGTCGACTCCCGCTTCGACCGTGAACCGGGTGATCCGGGGGAAGTAACGGTTGTCCACGCTCCACGCCGGAATGACGCGCAGAGCGGAGACGGTTTTCACTTCGCCCAGGTCCACCGTCAGCGTTTGCGGCGCACCTTCTCCGCTGTGCCAGGCGGAGGTGAAGTCCGAATTGCCGTCCACCGCTTTTTCCGGCGGGAAATTTTTCACGGAACCGGAGGCGGAAACTTTTTTGCCCCGCGCCAGATTGACCCGGCGCCGAAGCGAACGGTCCGGGATCGCCCGCGCGGAGAACTCCAGGATCGTCAGATCGCCGGGCGTGATCTCGCATTCCAGAAACTTCCCGGCCCGGTCACGGCCAAAATAACACTTTTTGCCGGAAAGCAGGTCCGCGGCGAACTTCAACTCCTCCGGCACCCGGATTTTGAACCGGACGGTTTTGCTCGGATCGAACTCCTCCGGCCCGTTGTAGAACGGATGTTTCGGAGAGGTCTCCGACACTCCGCCGTTGTTATACACCGCCAGCACCCAGCCGTCCGCCTTGCGATTGACCTGCCATGCCAGTTGATCTTTCACGCGGTCCCCTTCCAGGGTGAAGGGAGTCAGGGACGGCAGGATCTTTTCCATGATATCCGCCGCCGCCGGCAGCAGTTTTCCGCGAACGTCGCCGCCTTCCGTATCCCGGCCGTTCTCCAGCAGCCAGTGCGCGCCGAGGGTGATCACTCTGCCTTTGCCGTATTCATGGACCGCGCCGAGACATTTGTCTTTCGCCATGTACAGCGGCTTCGCCCCCCGCGGTTCAAGCACGGTCGCGGTGAACGGCGCCGAGACCAGTTTTTTGCCGTCCGTACCGCTCATTTCGGAGAAAATTTCCGTCCCGCCCGGGACGACCCCGGTCCACGCCGGATCGAGGTCCCGCATCTGGGCGGCGTTGAGGAGCAGCGTACCGCCCTTCCGGACATACTCCCGCAAACGGGAAACCGCGGCGGCGTCCAGACGGTGCTCGCCCAGCAGAAACAGAACTTTGTAATTGTCCAGCAACTCCTGCGGCAGGACCCCGTCCGGCGTATCAAGACGCAGAATATCGTAAAGGTCTCCGTACGGCGTCGCGCCGAAATAACTTGCCAATTCCTTCTTTTCCGTAAAACGGAACAGCAAAGTGTTGATGACCTCCCGGGTCATGTGTTCGCCGTCGTTGTACGGGAAGCGGTTGAACGCCTGACTGCCGCGGTACGCCCAGCCGTTGTGCCACGAGAGCAGCAGTCCGACCGGATTGTAATTGATGCCGGTGTCCGGATTCAGCCGCTGAAAATCCCGGATCTCCGCGCAGAGTTCGCCATACCAACTCAGCCGGAAATTGCCGCTGCCGTCCCAGTCGGCATAGCGCATGTGATCGCTCTCGTCAAGCAATACGGCGGCGTTGCTCGAGGCCATGTAATACCACAGCCTCCGGTAAAGCGACGGCGTAATGCGCAGAATCCCCTGCTGATTGCGGTAGCCGGCGGCGGGTTTCTGCATGTGGCTCATCGCCGGATGACTGATCCGGACGTTCCAGTCGAATGCCAGCAAAAAGCCGTAGGGTATCCGCCACATCCGCGCCGCGCCGCGGGTCAGCGCGTTGAAAATGAGATTGTTCCGGTACGGAGTCCGGTTTTCGGTGATGACCGCCCGGATCGGCCCCCAGCCTCCGGCCCAACTGATCGCCCACGGCTGCGAACCCGACAGCGCGTAGACCTGCCCCTTGAACGGCGCATTCATTTTGCCCCATGCATACCGGGCCGCCTCCGCGCAGTCCTCCCGGGTCGCGGGTTCCTTCATCTCCGCCGGAAAGAAGTCGCCGAAAATCGGGACCCGCCGTTTGGTCGCGGCGTCCTTGATCTTGTCGCGCTGAAAACGGATCATCAGGAACCGGTCAAGGTTCGTCCCCCATTCGTTGAATCCCCGCACGCCGAGGAAACAGGGATTGGCGGCCAATTCATCCAACTCCTTCTCCGTCGGCAGCGGCCGGTTGTTGAACCCGCGGTCGTAAAGCGCTCCGACCATGGGCAGTTTGTGCTGACGAAAGAGTTCCATCCGCTTCTGAAGCAGCGGGATCTCCCGTTCCAGCAGCGTGCCCCGGCGGGATCTCACCGGGTCCGGATCGACGCCGAATATCGCCAGTTCTCCGATCTCGTCGAACGCCTCCATCATGGTCAGGCCGAGATTGTACTCGATCCCGTTCAGCCAGCCGTAACGGCCCGCGACCTGTTTCGGAACGTAAAAATCGTTGAAGTTGTGATCCCCCGCCGGAAGCAAAGGCCCGGCGGCCGCCGTCAGCGCCAGCACGCTCAGCGGCAAGTACAGCAGGTATTGTTTCATATCGCCGGCTCCTTTCCTATTTGGTGACACCGTAACGTTGAAAATCATCCATGTCGCGGGTCCATTCCTCCCGCCTCATCCCGGCGATGTGGCCGTCGGCGAATCCGATCTGATAATACCGCAGATGAGCCGGCACCGCGTAATCGGAATTGGTGTGATTGATCATCCCCTTGGGGGACAGACACCCCCGGCGGAACGCCGAGGCCGGTTCCCGGTTGACGACGCACCACACCGTGGCCAGTTTCGACGGATAACGGACGTTTTTCCGCAGCCGCTGGTCCTCGGTCGGATTGCCGTTGACATCGTACCCGGCGTAGGAGGAGTACTGATACGTCCGTCCGAACGGCCGCAGGCGCTCAAGCAGATTCTGCGATTTGATTTCGGCGTTGGCGGTGTTGACGACCCAGCCGCATTTCTTGTCGGTTTCGTCGTAATAGTTGTTCTCCTGATTCCCGGGACAGGCGAATGCGCCGAGCGCCATGTTGGAATCGACGATCAGCCTCACCCACCAGAAGTTGTTGTAGTGCGCCGGAAGCACAAAACCGTCATTGTCCCCGGAGTAGGTGAACGCCACTTTCCCGATCTGGCTCAAGGTTCCCAGACAACTGCTCTGCCGTCCCCGCTCCCGGGCCTGCTGGAGCGCCGGCAGGAGCATCGCCGCCAAAATGGCGATGATGGCGATGACCACCAGCAGTTCGATCAGGGTGAAACTCCTTCCGGTCATTTCCCGGCGAAACGCTTTCCCGATGTCCGTCAAGCCGAATTTCTGTTTCATACGAATACCCTCCTCTGTTTACACTTCGGCGGCAGGCGTCGAACGCAGCGCCACGTATCCGTGCCGTTCAAGATGCCGCAGGCGCCCGGTTTCCTCGGCGATCCCGGCGTCGCCGGTCCGCTCCCCCAGCGCCCAATCCGCGACCCGTATCGCCTCCAGCAAAGTCCGTTTGCCGTCAAACAGGGCGTAGCGCAGTCTCGGCACCCGGAAACTCCGCCGGAGGTCCCGGGGAATATCGGTCATGGAAAACGGCGTCGGTTTCAGGCGGACGGGGATGACGGCGGCCGCGGCATTTTCCGTTTCGGAAAACTCCGCGTCACCGGCGGCCGCGGCCGCGGCATTCCGGTATGCGGTCACGAGACCGCTCTTGTCCAGGCGGGTGCGGCAATACCGCTCCGCCGATCCCAGACGCCCGGCGAGGTAGTCGCAAAGCGCCCGCAGCAGCCAGCGCTTTTCAGCGCGGGGAATATCCCGTCCCGCGATCTTCCGGCTGCCTTCCCGGAATTCGTCTTCGGCCAAAGCCGGAAATGTCCGGCACCGATCCGCATCGAACTGCAGCATCCGCAGCACCGCGCGGGCCAGTTCCGGGAATTCCCGCCCCGCCCGCTCCCAGTCCGGCTCAAAGTCCGCGCATCCGCAGTGGTGCGCCGCGCCGGAGGGATTGACGAACCAGTTAACCGGGATCCCGCCGCACCGCGGATCGCCGGGGAACGTGTCGTCGCTCAGCGCGCCCGGCGCTTCGGTCAATCCGCCGACCGCTCCGCTCAGCACCGACGGGAGAACCCAATCACCGAACCACGGAGCGCATACCGGGGATTTGACGAACTTGAACTCCCGGCTCCTGCGGTGATTCAACGCATCCATATTCAATGCTCCGGCAATCCTCTCCCTCCGTTCCGGTTCCGCCAGATACGCGGCCAGACCGTACAATTCCATGGAGAAGACCACCCGCAACGTCTTCTCCGGCACGCCGCAGACCCTCCGGACGGCCTGACCGATGCCGCAGCATGCGCCGAAGCCGATGGCATTGTCTCCGGCAAACGGTTCGTAGATGTGTGAAAACAGAGCGAATTCCCGATCCGAACGACCGGGGATCACGGCGGTGACGGTGTGAATGACGCCTTCATGGATTTCGGTATTCATCTCTCCGTGAAGCACCACTTTGCCGGCGGCCAGTTTCCGGAGCAGCATTTCGCCGCATTCGGCCGGGACCGCGAAAAGCGGCAGTCTTTCATCCCCCGCCACCGGATACCATCCGAAACGGCCGGTGCCGTTGAACCACCGGACCGCCGTCGGATAATCCCCGCCCGACAGAAAATCCGTTGCGACGACCCCCACGGCGCCGTTTCGCCGCAGCCGTTCCAGATGATCTCCGGAAGGATTGCGTCCGTCCCGGATCGTGAGCAGGACCCATTTGCCTTTTACGTCCGGCATTTCTTCCGGAACCGCCGCCGTCAATTCCGCGACGATCCCGCCCGGCGGCGTGGGACCGCTCCACGGCGCGGCGGCAAAGGGAACCACATCCGTGTCCGCCAGCACGGTGCCGTCTCCGACGATGCGCAGCACCGAGCGGCCGCGCAAGTCCCATGCCGGCGGCATGGCGCAGTCAAAGGCGGAACTCATTCCGTCGGCGCGGTGAGTCAGCAGTTCGACTCTTTCGAATCCCGCCGACTCCAGCGTTCGGGCGCAATATTCCGCCGCGGCGGCAAAATCGGCGTGGGAACAACGCCGTTCCCGCCGGTGGAGTTGCTCCGTCCAGCGCTTCACCGCCCCGAGGTCGAATGCGGATCTTATTTCCGTCCCGGACACCATGCTCCCGCCTCAGACTCCGACAATACCGCGATACCATTCCCCGGTGCGGACCACGGTGTGCTCCATGGCCGCCAGCGGGACCATCACACTGGAACAGATCCGCTCCGGCCAGCGGGCCTTGCCGGTCCCGGAATCCACATAATCCAGAAACGAACTCAACAGCGCCTTGTCCGCGCCGCCGTGACCGCCGCCGACCGCGGCGACTTCAATGCGCCGGCACTCTCCCGCCGGAGTGACGATTTCAAGGAAACGCTCCTTGCTGTCCACCCGCAACTCTCCTTTTTCCCCGAAGAAGGTGAATTTCCGGGAATAGGCGCTCCCGCAGGAGGTCAACTCCTGGGAGAACAGCGTTCCGTTGTGCAATACGCCGCAGATCACCGCCGTATCGTCGCTGGTTTCCCCGGACCCGTGGCGGCGGTGCTGGAAATTCGCGGTGAAACCGCAGACCTCCTCGGCATAGGTGTTCAACGCGAACTGGATGAAATCCGTGTCATGGGTCAGTTTGCCCATGACCAGTCCGGCGGGGTCCCCGGCAAATTTGCGCAGGATCACGTCGTGGGCGAACGCATATCCCACGTCGCAGCATCCCCTGACGCTGAAAACCCGGCCGATCGCGCCGTCGGCCAGCAGTTCCGCGGTCTTGACCAGCACCGGACGGCACGGCATATTCAGCCCCATCTGAAACGCGCACGGCGTCGAAGTGACCACCCGGTACATTTCGGCGGCTTCCGCCAGCGTGGAGACCGCGGGTTTGTCGCACATGACCGCTTTGCCGGCGCGGATGGCGGCGGCGGTGATCTCCAGATGGGATTCCGGGTAGGTTTCGACGATCACGGTATCGATCGTGTCGTCCGCCAGCAACTCGCGATAGTCCCGATAGACCTTGAAATCGCGGCAATAGATCCCCACTCCCTGCCGGAATGTCGGGTTTTCCCGAAGGTCCGCCACGGCGGCGAGCCGGCCGTACTCCGGGATCTCCGCTCCGATGGTCTCCGCCAGCAACTGTCCTCTGGCGCCGAATCCGATGATCCCGATGGAATGGTATTTTCGGTCGATCATGCTGCTTCTCCCCCTTTGCGACGTTCAAAATACGTTGACGGTGCGCGCCAGTTTCCGGCTCACCCCGCCGTCCACGGTGATGTCGGCTCCGTTGATGAATGCGGAACTCTCCGAAGCCAGAAACAGACAGCACCGGGCGATATCGGACGGCACCCCCGCCCGGCGCACCGGAATACTTGAATTTACCGCGTCGTCGACCGGTTCCTTGTCCACGTCAATGTACCCGGGCAGGATATTGTTGCACCGGATGCCGTTTTTTCCCTCCTGAATGGCCAACTGGCCGGTCATTCCGTGGATCGCTCCCTTGCTCATGGCATAGAGCGTCCATCCCGGCACGGTGGTATCCTGATGCACCGAACCGATGTTGATGATGCTTCCGCCGTGTCCCCGCATCAGGGCGATCTCCCGCAGACAGCAGAAAAGCGTCCCCCGGATATTCACGTCGGCAAGCCGGTGGTACTCCGCATCGGTGATCTCCTCCGGCGCCAGCGGCGGAAGCACCACCCCGGCGTTGTTCACCGCGGCGTCCAGGCCGCCGAATTTCTCTTTCACCGCCTGAAACAGCGCTTCCAATTCTTCGGGCACTCCCAGATCGGCCCGGAAAAGATGGACTTCCCCGGGAAGTTCCGAGGCGACTTTCTCCGCCAGAGCCCGGTCGGAACGGTAGTGCAGAAACACCCTCGCTCCGGCGGCCGAAAACGCCCGGACCACCCCGGCCCCGATCCCCCGGGAGGCCCCGGTCACCAAAACCCGCCGACCTTGCAGATCATCATAACATACCATGACATCACCGCCTTTTCACCGCGATCGAAACTCCTTCGAGATCATTCCGTAGAGGTGCTCGAAAATTTCATCATACACCGCATCCGCCCTGAATCCGGGAGCACGGCAGCAGGCGCTGGCGATCAGACCGCGGCGTTTCAGGATGATCTTTTCATAATGGATGATCATTTCCACGTTCTGCCGGATATGGTTGAGCAGGGCGTTGAGTTTGTCGTGCAGACTTTGCGCGCCGACCGGATCGCCGGAGCGGAGCATATCCCATATCTTCCGGTAAATGTCCGGCATGGACGGTCCGGGCATAACCCCGACGGCGCCCCGGGAAAACCCCTCGATCATCTGAAATCCGGCGTTCCCGACGAGGATCTTCCGATCCGGCGGCAATTTTTTGCTCAACGCGTCGATGTAAGCGCCGGGCGGTTTGCATTCGATCTTGAAGTAGAGCAGATTCCGGTGCCGTTCCGCCAGTTCGGTCAGCGTCTCCACCGGGATCGCCACGCCGGTCTGATCCGGCGCATACTGGATCATCAGCGGCATTTTCACCGAATCGCAGAGCCGGTCGAGATGGTCGAACAACTCCGCCCCGGCCGGTTTGAGGAAAAACGGCGGCAGGACCATCATGCAGTCCGCCCCGGAATCCTCGATCTCCCGCGCCCGGCGGATCGCGGACACGGTGGAGTGCTTCGTATTGGAAATGATCACCGGGACGTGGTTGTCGCGGCAGACGGAGACCGCGGCCCCCATCAGAGAAAGTTCCTCGTCGGCGTCCAGTTTGTAGTATTCCCCCGCGATGCCGAAAAGCGTCATCGCCTGTGCGCCGAGGGCGATCAGACCGTCGCAGCACCCGGCAAAACCGACGAGGTCCAGAGCGCCGTCATCGTGAAATACTGCCGGAGCGATCGGACAGATACCGGAGATATTTTTCATGTTCCTCCTTTGAAAAACCGCGGCGGTCAGTCGTTCAGTTCCACGATCATCTCGACCTCGACGGCGATGCCGCCGGGCAGCGACGACATGCCCACCGCGGAACGGGCATGACTGCCGACCTCTTTTCCGAAAGCCTCGATAAGCAGGTCCGAGACCCCGTTGATCACCGTCGGATGTTTGGTGAAATCCGGCGTGCAGTTCACCATGCCGAGGACCTTGACGATTTTGGCCACCTTGTCCAGATCGCCGCAGGCCATGCGGATGGCCTCCAGACAGTGAATGCACGCTTCCCGCGCCGCGTCATAACCCTGTTCGACCGTCAGAGCGGCGCCGACTTTGCCCAGCGTCCTTTTGGAACCGTGCCCGGAAATGAACAGCAGATCGCCGCTGCGCCGGAAACGTTCGATGGGATGATCGCACGGGGGCAGCACCGCGAGTTCGATCCCGAGGGAGTGAAGTTTTTGTTCGACTTTCATGACCGGATTCCTTTATGTTTTACTGAAGTTGCGTGTCGATTTCCCGAAAACGGGCGATGACCGCGGCCATCTCCCCGTCCGCCATGCACATGGGGTTGATGTAGACGCCGGGACGGTTCTCGGAGTAGCAGACGATTCCGGGAGAACCCTCCAGAAGCGTTTTCCGCAGCGCGGAGGCGGTGAGCGAACAGTTTTTCAAGCCGACGAAAGCCCGCGGCAGCGGCTGCCCGGCCTGATTGGGCCAGGAACGTTCCGCAAAGAAGTGTCTGCTGTCGCGCAGCGCGCCGACCAGCGCGGCGACTTCCGTTTCGCACCACCGCAGTCTTTTTTCCTCGTCGGCACTCATATACTGGCGGATCGCGGAGTACAGCGCGATCATTTCCTCCCTGCCGATCTTCATGATCCTGCCGCATCCGTACCGGGGAAAACTTAATTTTGCGGCGATGTCGAGCAGACCGCTCCGCCCGACCAGCAGACCGCTGGCTTGCGGTCCGGCGAGGTCTTTCCCGCCGGAGAAGCACGCCATGTCCGCCCCCATGTCCCGGGTGTAGCGCCAGAGATTGCTCCGGGGCGGCAGTTGGGCGGCGCCGTCGGCCAGCACCGGGATGCCGCAACGGTGAAAGACGGCGATGTAGTCGGCCAGATTCATGCAGTTTTCGCCGTAATATCCGTCGGGCGTCCGGGGTGCGAAATAGCCCATCACCGTGTCGGAGCCGATGACCTGTTTCACCGCGTCCGGAGACAATTCCGCCTGCATATTGGGATAGCCGACAAAGCGGACCCTGACGCCGAGTTGTTCCATGGCGTGATCGTAGGGGATATGCTGTCCCCAGAGCGCGACGACTTCACAGCGGGATATCTCCTCCGGGGTCAGGGCGGAGAAACTGCGCCCGCAGTGTTTCTCCACGCACGCGGCGGTGGCAAGATAAATGGCGCAACTGCACGAATTGCACAGCAGCGCGGCTTCATTGTGCGTCAACTCAGCCACCTTGCCGTTGAGGACCGCATGAAGTTTCTCCATCTCCACGAACGCGCCGGCGGCGTCGCAGAGGTCGCGCAGCGTCGCCGCCGACATGCGGGAACCGCCGACCGCGGTGTAGGTCCCGGCGGCGTTGATCAGCCGCGGAATGCCGAGTTCCTCGTATATGCCCATTGGGGAATCATCCACTTAAAACTTGATTTATCTTATGTCTTAATATATATGCATCTTCACCAGAATTTGTGGGCGAACTCCGGTTCTGGGAGTTCGCCAAGCTGGTGATATAAGCACACTTTTGCAATTTTGAGCGTCCGAAATCCGAACGATTTTCTGATAGTCAGATTTATTTTCCTGTTCAATCCCT
>JALEMG010000035.1 GCA_022768375.1 Lentisphaeria bacterium | reverse complement strand
AAATGTCGGCTTTTTCAGTCGAGGATCCTTGAAGAAGAGAAGTCAAAGCGTTAACGTAAAACACAGAAAAATCTCATTCGGAGATTTTCAAACAGAAACAATCGGAATTTCTGTCAAAAAGATATTGATAGAGGTTCCCTTAACACAAATCCGGGGCGGAACGCATTGCGCGCCGCCCCGGACGAAGTCACTTTGCCGCGGATTTCAGCGTCACCGGGCCGAAAAGACCGCCGGAGAGACTCTCCTGCTTGAACTTCCGCTGCATTCTCTCGTAGGGGCACTCGTGCGGCAGTTTATGCCACATCTCCCACACGCCGTCGGCGTTGATGGCGTTGGCCAGCGTGTTGACCACGCGCACCTCCAGACGGTTGGTCCCCTCCCGGAGCGCCGGCGCCAGATCGAAAACATACGGCGCCCAGAGCCGGAGCCCGAGTTTTCTGCCGTTGAGCCGGACTTCGGCGGAGTACCGGACGTCGCCCAGATCGAGGAACCGGGCCCCCGCCGCTCCGTCGAATTCGGCGGTGTAGACGGCGCAGCCGCTGAAATCCCTGCCCAGCGCCGGCGCCCAGTCGCCGAGGTTCACCGCTTTGGTCCGGGCGGAGACTTTTTCCACCTCGTAGTCGTGTGCTCCGGCGCGGTGGCGGACCTCCGGGCGCAGTTTCCACTTCGTCAACTGTCCGACCGTCCCGCCCGGCCGCGGCCGGGGCGTCTCCGCTTCGGCGGCGCCGTCGAGCAGGAACACTTCCGCCCGGTAAGGAGCGAACTCCCACGTCCAGACGCCCGCGTCGCCCGCACGGAAGATGCGGCCGCTCTCGCAGTCGCAGTGGATGACCGGCAGTTTTTCCTCCGCCGTCAGCGTCGTGCGGATCCGGCGGCTTGAGGTGTTGAAGACCATGTACAGCGCCCGTCCGCCGGACAGCCGGCGCTTGCGCACCTGCAGCCGCCAGTCGCCGCACTTGAGCGTGGGCGGGATATCCGCGATGTCGTCGGAGGAGAGGATCGGCACCCCCGCCGCCCGAAGTTTCGTCAGGCGCTTCTCCGCTTCCGGCGCGATCCGCGCCCCCTCCGGGATCACCAGCCGGTCGTAGACGGCCCGGCCGATTTTCAGCCGTCCGCGTTCGACCCGGGCGGCCGCCAGCACATCGTCGTCGACGTAGTCGAAGTCGATCTGCCGCTCCGTCATGCGGGACGCGATCTTTTCCCGGTTCTCGTCGGCGTACTTCGCCTCCCGCGGACTGGCCCAGAGCGACCGGGTGTCCAGAAAGAACGCGGTGCCGACCTCGGGTTTTCCGAGCGTGCCGAGCATGGAGATGCGGGCGATGTATTCGTGCAGCGGACGGATGTGCCGCCACTGGGGGTTGACCGGACCGAAGTGCGGCCGTTCCCCTTCGTAAAGCCCGTCGGTGGTCGCCAGCGGTCTGGCGCAGAAAAGATAGGTGTTCACGCCGCACACCGAGCAGTAGTCCACCAGAAACCGCATCTGATCGAAAGTAAGACCGTTGCCGTACACGCCGAACAATTCGCCGATCACGAACTTGCTCCCGTTCTGCGCCGCCACGCCGGACGCCAGTTTCGGGAAACTCGTCAGCCTCGTTCCCATCCACAACTGCCGCCAGATGACGTCGATCCCCGGCGCGTCCAGATGCCGCAGCGTCCGCAGGACCTGTCCGTAGGTCCCCATGTTGGTCAGATCGTCCTCCCCGCCCATGTGACCGCAGGAGATGAGCCCGTTTTCGCGGCACCACTGCCGGATGGGAAGCATGAACCGGTCCACGAACATCCACGCGCACACGTCCCGGAAGTCGATCCGGTACTTCTCGGCCTCCGGCAGCACGTCGGAGGTGTCCAGCACCCGGCCCAGATACGGGGTGATGTCGTACCCCTTTTTCGCCTTGAAATACTCCAGAAGGTCCGGCGTCCAGGTCAACTGCGAGGCGTTGCTCCGCACCATCTCCGGCTCGTCCATGAAAACGAACTTCAACGTTTTTCCGAAGTGACGGCTCTCGCGCCGGGCGTATTGGCGGTGGGTCAGTTCCAGAAATTTGTCCGTGGCTCCCCGGGCCAGGATGTCCGGCCGGAGCGCCTGCCCGTCCAGCGGGCCGTCCTGAACTTTTTTCACGCCGCCGTGACCGTCGCTCACCAGTTTCCACCGGGAGAACCGTTCCGGGTCGCTGGCCGCCACCCGACCGCAGGCGCCGCCGGAGGGCCAGCCGCCCTCGTCGTACAGGACGCAGTTGAGATGCTGTCGGGCGCATTCGTCCACGATGACTTGATGGAGGCGGAAGTACTCCCCGGTCAGATAGTCCGGCTCCATGGTGGACATGAGAAACGACCGGAACCCCCGCGGCAGCGGGTGCGGGCAAACCGTCCGCGCCCCGGATGCCGCCATGTTCCGGATCTGGGCGCGCAGGTCGTCTTCGCTCATTTTCGCGTTGAGAAACCAGAAGTAACCGGGGGCGTGGACCGCATCCGGGCGGCGAAATTTTTTCCAGACGGACATTTGCTTTTTCTCCCAAACGGTTTCGCCGCGGACGCCCGACGGTCCGGCGGCGCATTCTCCTCGTTGTTTCCGCTATTTAAAATACTTCGTCGTCCGCAAAAAATAAATATCACAAAATCACCATTCATAACGCGGAATCACCAAATTGGTTGCAAACCGGATTTATCGTGTTATACTGTGTTTTGGGAACACGGAAGATGGAAAAGACGAAGACAACCGATCAAAGGCCGCTGGAACGGTTTCTGCCTAACAAGAATTATTTCGTTCACGACCGGCCGATGCTGAGGGGTGTCCGCATCAACCAGCGGGACATGCCGATGCACAGTCAGAAGTTTTCGGAACTTATTTTCGTGCTCTCCGGGACCGCGGAGTACATCACCGGCCCGGGCGCGCGGGAGAAGATCGGCCGGGGCTCCATCATGGTCACTCCGCCGAACGGCCGCCACGGATACGTCAACTGCCGGGACCTGACGATCTTCACCTTTCTCTTTGCTCCCGACCGACTGCCGCTGCCGCTGCTCAATCTGCACATCCATCCCCACTACCGGCGGCTTTTCAGCCGGAACGAGAAGTATTACGACAGCCTCGGCCGCAACTACCCTCAGCAGGATTTCCCGGAGGAGGAGTTCGCGGAGTTCGAACATCTGATCCAACTTTTCGACCGCTTTCAGCAGCAGGAACTGCCGGGGCGCGACTGCGAAATGCTGGGGATCTTCATGTGCATTCTGGGGCGGCTCTGCGACCTCTGGCGGGACGAGGACCTCTCCCGGAGCGAGAAAAATCCGCTGAGTTTGGACCGCATCACCGCGTACATGGCCCGGAACATCGACCGGAATACTTCGCTGGACGAACTGGCGCTGGTCAGTTCCATGTCGGTCAACACGCTGCTGCGGCACTTCCGCAAGGCGTTCGGCAAGACGCCGATGGCCTACATCCGGGAACTGCGGTTGCGGGCCGCCGGGGAACTGCTGCTCAATTCCGGATTGCGGGTGGAGGAGGTGGCGTTCCGCTGCGGATTCGGGAGCAGTTCGCACTTCATCATGCTGTTCCGGAAGCGCTTCGGGGAGACGCCGGACCGTTTCCGCAGCGCCGCGTCCGGGGAGCGGCGGCGCGTCCCCGTCCACGATCCGGTCGAGCGGTAGACCCGCCGCGCCGGAAAACACCCGTGCCCGCCGCCGTTCCTTCCGCTTGAAAAACCGTCGGACGGTGCTATAGTAAGCGCGCGGCCGGCTCTGCATCCTTTCGTGCGGGGCCGGGCGGCGGGGTCGTGTGTTCTCAAAAAGCAGGGAAAGAGAAATGGTTACGGGGATTCTGCTGATGGTGCTGGCCGGATTCGGCTGGGTCGGTGTCGGGTGTGTGGTCAGTTTCTGCGCGGCGAAAAAGATCAATCTCGCCGCAGCCCAGTTGGTGCAGGCGTTGCTGTGCGTCGCGGTGGGGCTGGCACTGCTGTACTTTCAGCCGACGACGGAGGTGTCCGCCCGAGTCCGTTATCTTACCTATGCCTCGCTGTTTCTCTCCGGCATCGGCAATTTCGCCGCCTACGACCTGATGAGCCGGGCCATGAAGCACGGCCCCAACGGGATCATCTGGAGTCTGGTGCAGTCGGCGCTGATCTTTCCGTTTCTGGTGGGGGTGATTTTCTTTCAGGAACAACTGACCCCGACCCGGACGGCCGGGATGACGGCGCTGATCGTCAGCATCCTGCTGCTCGGCGCGGCCAAAGGCGACGGCGGCGCCGAAGGCAAAAGCAGCCGGCTCTGGCTCTGGATCGCGCTGGCGGCGTTTCTCGCGGCGGGATTTACGCAGGTGACCACCAATTTGCCCTCCTACTGGGCGGAAGCCAAAAAAATCAACACCGTGACCCGGACGATCTGGTTTCAACTGGGCATCGCGGCGGGCTTCCTGCCGCTGTGGGCCATCGAACGCAGGGCTGATTTCACCGGGGTCCTCAAACCGGCGGCGGGCTTGAGTCTGCTCTACATCCTGCTCTACTTTGTGCTGATGTTCAACGGGCTGGACAAACTGGCCGCCGCGGGGGCCGGTTCGGTGGGGTTCCCGGTGATGCTGGGTTCGTGCATCGTCGGCTTTTTCCTCTACAGTCTGCTCTTTCTGAAGGAAAAACTCACTCCGGCGGGCGCGGCGGGCTTTCTGCTCTGTCTGGCCGGGATCATCTCCATCAGTCTGTAAATCCGGTTCACAAAACCGTCATCAGCATCCCCGTCAGGATCAGCGCGACCCCGGCGAATTTCGGCGCCGCGCCCTTCTCCTTGAGAATGCCCACTCCGACGAAAACACCCACCGGCAGAGCCAGCAGCCGGAGCATCTGGACGTAGGTGACGTTGGTCACATAGTTCATCGCCAGCAGCACCGTGGAGTAGGCCAGCACCGCCGCCAGCGCCGCCAGCAGCGGATGCCAGTCCAGACGGCGGAGCAGTCCGAGATAGGTCCGACGGTCGGCGGGGACGGCCAGATTGCACATCGCCAGGGTCGAACAGAGAAAAACGCACCGGATCGCGTAGTAACTCAGGGAGACGAGCGTCTTGCCGCAGTCGGGGAAACTTGTCCGCATCACCGCCAGCGCCCGGCTGTCCATCAGCGTATACCCGGTAGTTCCGCAGGCGGCGGCCAGAATGAACAGCATGTCCCGCGAGCAGTAGAACTTCCAGTTGAAATCCCGGAAGCGCCGGAGCGGCATCAGCAGGCATCCGGCAAACGCGATCAGCATCCCGAGCACGGCGTGAAACGGCAGCGGCGCGCCGCCGAGCATCACGCTTAACGGCATGGTCAGCAGCAGCGGCAGCGCCCGCATCACCGGATACGCGCACGACATGTCCAGTTTGCGGTAAGCGCGGCTCAGTCCGTAGCCGTAGACCGTGTCGGAAGCCACCGCCAGCAGCAGCGCCGTGTAGAACTCCCGCGGCAGCCGACCGTAATGCACCGGCGTCCAGAAAAGCACATTGCTCATGATGATCACGGTGTAGACGCTGAGCATCCCGTAGAACGAAATGGTCATAACGCTTTTTTTGGCGATCAGATTCCACGTGGCGTGAAAAGCGACGGAACAGAGGATCAGCAAAAATGCGGCAAAGGTCATGATTTTTCTTTCCTGTTAAGTTCTGTATTGAATGTTACCTGATTTTTTGTTCGGTACGCCCATCATACCGCTTCTCGCTTCCGCCGTTGTCAAGGCCATGGCGGACAAGCAGGTTTTTGCAATCCTGCCCCGCCCTTTCTTTGGTTACTTTCTTTTGCGAAAGGAAATAACGCATTCGCCTTTTCCTGTCTTACTTCTTTTCCCGCGAGAGCGGCAACGTGCCGCCGCGAAACAGAGGCCCGGCTCCGTTGTCGCCGGTCCGGTCTGCATCCCCGCGTTTTCTTCGGTTACTTTCTTTTGCGAAAGAAAGTAACGCATTCGCCTTTTCCTGTCTTACTTCTTTTCCCGCGAGAGCGGCAACGTGCCGCCGCGAAATAACGGCCCGGCTCCGTTGTCGCCGGTCCGGTCTGCACCCCCACGTTTTCTTTGGTTACTTTCTTTTGTTGGCAAAAGAAAGTAACGTAGTCGCCTTTTCTTGTCTTACTTCTTTTCCCGCGAGAAAAGAAGTAAGACGCCGTCCGCTCAACCGTTGTGAAAAATCTGCGATTTTTCGCAACATCGCTCCCGGCGGGAGGTGTCGGCTTGCGCCGACCTGAACGCGTCGCGCCTGTTTCGCCGCCTTAAGCGGCGCCCAGCGTTCCGCCGCTGGATCACGTCCGGGTAGCACCCGGTGGCAGGTTTCTTTTTTTAATTTTTATTCTTATTCTTATTTTTAATTTTTATTGTTCTCGCGGACGGCGACGACGCGGGCGATGTCCGCGGCGATCTGCCGCTTCAACTCCGCCGGAGAGGAGAACTCCCGCTCCGGGCGCAGAAACGCCAGCAGTTCCACCGCCAGTTCCCGGCCGTACAGCGTGCCGGAGAATCCGACGAGGTGAATTTCGATCCGGCGGCGGGTCCGGTGAAACGTCGGCGCGAATCCGAGATTGACCGCCGCCGGGAATACGGCGCCGTCCAGCGCGACCTGCCCGGCGTACACCCCGTCCGGCGGCATCACTCCGGCGGTCAACTCCAGATTGGCCGTGGGCGCGGCCAGTTCCGTGCCCGCCACCTGAAACCCGTGGACGATCCGGCCGTACAGCGTCAGCGGCGACCCGGTCAGGCGGCGGACTTTGGCCAGGTCCCCCGCGGCGGCGGCGCGCCGAATGCCGCTGGAACTAACGATCTCCCCGTCCGATTCGACCTCCGGGATCCGGTTGCAGGACCAGTTCCGCTCCGCGCAGAAGCGTTCCAGGACCGCGCCGTCGCCGCTTCCGTCCCGGCCGAACCGCCAGTGTTCGCCCACGCAGATCCCGGCGATGCGGAAGCACCGGTTTGCCGCCAGATGTTCCAGAAATTCCTCCGGCGTCCACATCGCCACTTCGCGGTCGAAGACGATGAAGGCCGTTTCCGCCGCGCCCGCCAGACGGAGCCGCCGGACCCGTTCCGCTTCCGGCATGAGCAGCGCAGGGGCCTGATCCGGGGCGAAAACGCACCGCGGATGGGGGGTGAAACTCACCGCCGCCGGGATCGCGTCCCGCTTCGCCGCCGCGTCCTTCGCCGCGCGGACGATGGCCCGGTGGCCGAGATGCACACCGTCGAACACCCCCGCCGCCACGATCCGGGGGCGGTCGGCGGCGGCGCATACGCCGGAAGCGGCGGTGTGAAACTGCAAAAAATCCTTCATTCCGGGGTGCCAATGTTGCAAAGAACCGTTTCAAGTCTTATATTATACACCCGAAACGACGATGATTCAATCCGCAGAGGGAAATTTTCCGGGAGGCGGGACGATGAAAACAGTATTGTATCCGGGGTCCTTCGACCCGTTCACCAACGGCCACCTCGATCTGGTCGAGCGGGCCGGACAACTTTTCGACCGGGTGGTGGTGGCCGTGGCGGTCAACGCCGCCAAATCTCCCATGTTCACCATGCAGGAGCGGTGCGAACTGATCCGCCTCAGTTGCGCCGGACTCGATCACGTGGAGGTGGTGGCCATCGACGGACTGCTGGTCGATTCGCTGGACAAATACGGCGCGCAGGCCATTCTGCGGGGACTGCGGGCATTCTCCGACTTTGAGTACGAACTGCAGATGGCCCTGATGAACCGGACGCTGCGGAGGAACTGCGAAACGATCTTCATGATGCCGACGCTGAAAAATTCCTTTGTCTCCTCTACGCTGGTCAAGGAAGTCGCCCGGCTCCACGGCAACTTCGCGGAGTACGTTCCGCCCCCGGTGGCCGCGGCGCTCCGGGCCAAAGTCGGACCGGAACCCCGATGAAAAACCGGCTGCTCGCCAAGACCGGAGCCGTGCTGGACGCTCTGTGCGCCGCCGCCGGGCCGATGACGGTCCGGGAACTGGCCGGACAACTGGGGTTGCCGACGCCCACGGTGAGCAGACTGTGCGGTGATCTGGCGGAGATGGGGTGGCTGGAGAAAACCGATTATCACCACTACGCGCCCGGACTGGCGCTGATCCGGTTCGGATTTCATGCGGAGCGGCTGTCGCCTTTCGTTGCCCGGGCATTTCCGCTGATCGAAGCGTTTTCGGTGGAAACCGGGCTCAACGGTCTGCTTTCCGGCTACGACGGCGTCCGCTTCTTCCGCATCTGCGGCTGTGCGCAGAAAAGTTCGGACCGCAACATCCTGCGGCGCAGCGGCGCGTTTCTGGCGCTGCTTTTCGCCTACGGTCTGTCCGTGGACGCCGCCCGGACGGAGGCGCGGAAATTTTATTCCGACCTCTCCGAAGTGGAACGCAACACCCTCGACCGGGAATTCGACGCGCTGGCCGCCCGGAAACTCCTGCTGCGGATCGGCACCATGCGTCAATGGTACGTGACGGTGCCGTTTTTATGCGCCGACTGCGCCTGCGCGCTGACCTTTTACGGACGCGGCACGGAAGAACAGCAGGTGGAGCGGATCTGCGACGAAGTGACTCAACTTGCCGCCCGCATCCGCAATGTCCGGACCGGTCTCGCCCGGCGGCGCTGATCCCGTTCCCGAGCCGGCGTCCTTCGGGGGAGAAGCGGGCCCCTCTCCGGTGGAATTGGGTTACGCGAAGGCCTCCCGCCTGATAAATTGGCCTCCAGTCGGGCTGAAGTTTGATTTGTTTTGATCCACTCTTGACAATAGGGCATTGGATGGGTATATTAGGATGGTATTTCGTGGATTTAACGTTTGGGAGTGGTTATGCCGACGCTTGATTGGATCGGCAAAAAAGCCGTGATCAATCACGACAAGCAGGTGCCGTTCCATTTGCTGAACGAAGTCCCGGAACTGTCCTACGGGGACAAGGATTCCGGCAACATGCTGATTCAAGGCGACAACCTTGTCGCGTTGAAGTCTCTGCTGCCCTACTACGCGGGCAAAGTCAAGTGCATCTACATTGATCCGCCGTACAACACCGGGAACGAAGGGTGGATCTACAACGACAATGTGAATTCTCCCGAAATCAGGGAGTGGCTCGGCAACGTCGTCGGCAAGGAAGCCGAAGATCTTTCCCGTCACGACAAATGGCTCTGCATGATGTACCCGAGGCTGAAACTCCTGAGGGAGTTTTTGCGCGAGGACGGTTCCATTTGGATTTCCATTGATGACAATGAAGTCGGTGTGTTGCGCATACTATTGGACGAAATCTTTGGGCGCAGTTGTTTTGTCGCATCCAATATTTGGCAAAAGCGGTATTCGAGGGAAAACCGGGAAGCCATTGGAGATGCCCATGAATATGTGTTGATTTATGCAAAAAACGTTGAGGCTTTTAAAGAAAAACGGAACAGAGTTCCCTTTTCAGAAGAACAAGCAAAAGTCTACAAGAACCCTAACAACGATCCCAAAGGGAGATGGCGCGGGATTCCAATGACTGCTCAGGGGTGGCGTCCTAACCAAATGTATCCCATTGAAACACCGAAAGGTATTGTTCATTATCCCCCAAAGGGACGTTGTTGGAGTACTATCGAAAGCGAATTTCTCAAATTGAAAGAGGCCGGACGCATATATTTTGGTAAGGATAATAAGTCTCAACCAAGTATAATTCGTTATTTATCAGAAGCGGAGGGTATTACTCCGTGGACATGGTGGAACCATGAAGAAGTCGGGCATACTGACGAGGCAAAAAAAGAGATATATGCACTTTTTGGCGCGGACAATCCATTTGAGACGCCTAAACCGGAACGACTGGTAGAACGAGTCATTCATATTGCGAGCAATCCGGGTGATATTGTTATGGACTCTTATCTCGGTTCCGGTACAACCTGCGCCGTTGCGCATAAAATGGGACGGCGTTATATCGGAGTCGAAATGGGAAGCCATTGTGAAACACACTGCGCCTTGCGTTTGAAGAAAGTTATCGACGGTGAGCAGGGCGGCGTTTCCAAGGAATTGGAGTGGAAAGGCGGCGGCGGTTTTCGGTATTATCGGCTGGGAAATCCGCTTTTCGATGAATTCGGCAATGTATTCGGCGAGGTAAAGTTTGCGGATTTGGCGAAACATGTTTATTTTTCGGAGACCGGGACACCGCTGCCCAACTCCAATGATTTGACGACTCCCTTTATCGGTGAATACAACAATCGGGGCATCTTCCTGCTTTACAATGGCATCCTGAAGGACAAAAATCCCAAAAACGGCAATGTTCTGACCCGCGAAGTGCTGGCAATGCTCCCCGATTATGACGGAGAGAAAGTGATTTACGGAACCGGCTGCCGTTTATCCGCCGCCCGGTTGAAAGCGGAAAAAATCATCTTCAAGCAGATCCCTTACGATTTGAGAGGTTAAAATGAGCGAACTGCCGCTGAAGCAATACCAAACTCGCGCTCTTGATTCATTCCGCACATTCATGCGGCGGTGCGGGAATTTGGAAGACGTCAAGCATGCGTTTTATCAGACGACCGAAGAGGCGTTCGGCTTTCCGTGCGAGTACCATGCAATCGACGGCACATTGAGCGAGGTTCCTTACGTCTGTCTCCGTGTGCCGACCGGCGGCGGGAAGACATTCATGGCTTGTCACGCCATTGATATTGCCGCGCAGGAATACAAGCATGCGGATTTTTCCCTGGTCTTATGGCTGGTTCCGACCAATCCGATCCTGAATCAAACCTTGGAGGCGTTGAAAGACGTTGACCATCCGTACCGCCGGGCATTGGATGCCGCATTTCCCAACGTGGCAATCAAAACGGTTGAAGAATCATTGAATCTTTCGCTTGCCGAAGTCAGCGGATGCACCTGTGTTATTCTCGCCACGATGCAGAGTTTCCGACGCGATAATACCGATGGATTGCGGGTTTTCCGCGCCAATGGCGCACTGATGCCGTTCTTCGGAACGCATGCGGCGGATGGGTTGGACATTGATGAAAATACCGGCAAGCCGACAATATCCCTTGCCAATGTGATCGCGATGCAGCACCCCATCGTCATTGTCGACGAAGCGCACAACGCGAGAACGCTGTTGACGTTCAATACCCTTGAGACATTCAAGCCCGCCTGCATCGTAGAATTCACCGCGACGCCCGATGTAAAGGTGAATCCCTCCAATGTGCTGTACAGCGTCTCGGCTCAAGAGCTGAAAGCCGAGGAGATGATCAAACTGCCCATTATCGTCGAGGGCCGCTCCGATTGGCACGAGTTATTGCAATCGGCAATCAATCAGCGGAATCAGCTTGAGGCAATTTCCAAGTTGGAAGAGCACAAAACCGGAGAGTATATTCGCCCCATCATGTTGATTCAGGCGGAAAAGGAATCAAAAAACACAGAGACAAAACACGCCAAGTGGCTGAAGAATTCGCTGATTACCGATTTTCGCTTAAACGAAAATGAGGTGAAAATCGTCACCGGCGGCACTGACGAAATCGAGAAACTTGACCTCTTCGCCAAAGATTGCGAAGTGCGGTACATCATAACCCAGCAAAAATTGAAGGAGGGATGGGATTGTTCTTTCGCGTATGTGCTGTGTTCCATCGTCGACAGTCGGTCAAAAATCCAAGTGGAACAGATTTTGGGACGCATTCTGCGGATGCCGAGGGCGAAGAAGAAGAACTATCCGCAATTAAATCAGTCTTATGCCTTTGCGACCGCATCGTTTACGGAAATCGCCCAAAATCTTCGGGATGCCCTGACACAAAACGGATTTGACCGTCAGGAGGTCGAACGGATGGTTCAGCAGGCTCCCGTGCGGTATGGAGAGGATTTGTTCACCTTTCCTCCCGAACAGGAAGAAACCGTGCTCGTTCTTGGGGCGCATGACGATATTGTTTTGTCTGAAGCCGACTTCGAAAGCGCCGTCGTGATCGACGCCAAAAGTAATACCGTCGTTTTCAAGACCCCGATGACCAGCGACGACAAAAACATCTTGGTTCGCATATTTCCCAAGGCAAAGTTGAGCATCGAGAAGGCTTTTTTCGAAAGTAACCGTCTGAACATTCCCGGTCCGTCTCCCGCCGAACAGGGTTTGGATTTTTCGGTGCCGCGACTTGTGGTGCAGCAGGGGGATTTTTTCGACGATGTGGAGGATGTGCTTGAGGAAAGCCCGTGGAGTATTGCCGATATTTCCACGGAGATTTCCAAAACGGAATACGATCCGGAAAATCGTGAAATCCAGCGTGGAAAAATCGACGCCGAAAAAGACAGAATTTCCATCGAATTCGTGGAGAAAATCCAGCAAGATGCTTCGCTGTGGGAATTCAACGATGTTCAGAGTTGGGAACTCTCCGATTTGGTGCATTGGCTGGATAAAAGAATCGACCACCGTGACATTACGGCACAGGAAATGGTCGCCTTTCTGTCACGTCTGATCTTGGACTTGCAGACACAACGCAATATTTCCATGGCTCAACTGGTTGTTGATCGCTATCGTTTGAAAACTCTTGTCGAGAGCAAAATCAAAGACGCACGAGCAACGGCGCGCAAAGCGACATTCCAACAGTTCCTTATTCCTGAATCCGAATGCAAAGCCGTCGTCAACCCTGAATATTGTTTTACCTATGGCAATACATACCCGGTAAACGCCCAATATTCGGGGGCGTACAAATTCAAAAAGCACTATTACGACATGATTGGCTGTTTTGACGGCAAGGACGGCGGCGAGGAAGAGCGATGCGCTATCTTCATTGACCAACTGGAAGAGGTCGAATACTGGGTTCGCAATCTTGACAGCCGCGAATACGATTCCTTCTATTTGCAGTTGCATAATCGGAAATTCTATCCTGACTTTGTGGCAAAACTCAAAGACGGAAGAATCCTGATCGTCGAACACAAGGGCGCAGACCGTTACAGCAGTGACGATTCCAAGGAAAAACGTTTGATCGGTGAGTTTTGGGCAAGCCAAAGCAAAGGGAAGTGCTTATTCGTGATGACTTGCGGCACAAATTTTGATGTCATTAAGAATTTGCTGTGAGTTTATCGCATTGGGCTCGGATTGTTGGGCGGACTTTTGTCCTGCAGATTCGGTTTGGCGATTGCCGCATGAGACGGGCCCTGTCTGCGAAGTCGCTTCGACGTCTGAAGTCCGTGGTCTGCCCGGTCTTTCCCTGAGGGACGAATGCGTTCCCGCCCCGACAATCCGTTGCTGTACGCGGACGGCTTGCCCGGCCGTAAAAAAATCCGGTCGGCGACCGGATTTTTCGAAGGCTGGTGGGCGATGACGGACTCGAACCGCCGACATTTTGCGTGTAAAGCAAACGCTCTAACCGACTGAGCTAATCGCCCCCGTTTCCCCTCCCGTCCAAGACGATAATATAGCCGCCGCGAACGGGATTTTCAAGCGATGACAAATAATTTCCCCGCGGAATCGGCGCTCAGACGCAGATGAATGCGCACCCCGTGGACCCCGACCGCCGCCGGTTCGAATTCCCACTCCGGCAGCAGTCGGGCCGCCGGGAACTTCAATGTCCCGCGGGCCCCCGGGGGTTCCTCCGGGATTAGGCGCAATTCCCCCTCCATCCAGACCGCTTCGCTCAGCAGATTCCATACGGCGGCGGTGGCGTACAGCCGCAGGTCCGCCGTACCGGTCGGCCGGGGCGCGCTTTCCGCTTCCCCCAGTCCGGACGCCGAAGCGGGATCGCTGATCGGCATTTTCACCGATTGATACGTCGCCCGGATCACCGGCGGAGCCGCCAGGGAGCCGAGGTCGGTCCCCGCGAAAACCGCCCGGAAACGACCGGTTCCGGCGGATGGAACATCGTGCAGTTGAATCATGGAATCCTCCGTTGCATGGTTGGCTGTCCATGTCTGCCCGGCATCGTCAACCGGGCCCGGAAGTTCCGCGTCCCGCGAAATTACGGTTGCGGCGGCGTGATCCGGATCACCCGGTCCATCACGCCCTCGCCGAAGTCCCGGTGCGATATGAAGATCACCGTGCGGTTCCGCAACTCCCCTTTCAGCAGGGCGAACACGGTATTCTCGCTGTCCCGGTCCAGCGCGGCGGTCGCTTCATCCATGACCAGCACCCGGGTGTCGCGGAGCAGTTCCCGGGCCAGGGCCAGTTTCAGTCTCTCTCCGGCGGAGAAGTTGCTGCCGTCCTCGCGGATTTTCAGATCCAGCAGCGCGGGATTTTCGTCCACCCGGCTGCCCAGACCGACCCGGCGCAGGGCATCGACGATCCGGTGATCGGGATAACCGCCGCCGTGGGAAAGGTTTTCCCGGACGCTGGCGTGGAAAAGTTCCGCCGACTGCCCGATGTAGCCGACGGAATGCCGCAGCGCGTCCAGCGAATATTCCCGGATGCTCCGGCCGTCCAGCCGGATCTCGCCGCCGGAGACCTCGTAGAGCCGCAGCAGCAGTGCGCCCAGCGTGCTTTTGCCGCCGCCGGATGGTCCGCAGATCCCCAGATGCTCGCCGTCGGCCACCGCGAGCGAAAATTCGTGAAAAATCTCCCGGCCGCCGGGATACGCGAAGGAGATCCGGTCGAAGACGATTTCTCCGCCCGCGGCCGGTTTCCGGCTTTCCGGGGTGTCGATCACCGCCTCCGGCAGCATCGTTTTCAACTCCGACAGCCGGGCCGCCGCCGCGTCGGAATTGCGCTTGGACAGCAGACCGGTGAAGAACATCTTGCCGGGCGCGAACACCAGCAGCATGTAGCCGCTCACCGCCCAGAGGTCGCCCAGCGTCCACGTCCGGTTCAGCACTTTGGCGGCGCCGAAACACCATATCCCGCCGCACCAGAGCGCGGGAAGCAATTGCAGCAGCACGGTGTAGAGCCGTTCCCAGCGCACCCGTGAGAGCCGGAGCATGGTCAGTTTTTCCAGATTCCGTCCCACCCGGCGTCCCACCCGGCCCTCTCCGGACCGGCTTTTGAAGAGGATCATCCGGTCCAGCGAGTTCTGCATGTTGCGCCGGTATTCGGCGGCGGCTTCGCTGATCTGCATGCTCAAGTCGTACTGACGGCGGCGGAACAGCCACGTCAGGGTGAAAAACAGCGCCAGCACCGGACTGCCGGCCAGCATCATTTTCCAGTCGTACGCTCCCAGCAGGATCAGCGCGCCGCTCAACCGGAGCAAATTCAGCAGCAGAAACGGCGCCCCGGTGCAGAAAAACGCGGTCACGCATTCGATGTCGAAGTGCAGCCGCTGGCCCAGATATCCCGCGCCGCCGGATTCGATCACCCCCAGCGGCAGTTGGAGCAGGTGCCGGAAGTACCGCTGCTTCAAGTTGGCGCCGAACCGGATGCCCAGCATGGAAGCCATCAGCAGCCAGAGTTGTTCGCCGCCGCGCCAGATCCCGAGCGCCAGCGCGGACACTGCGCCGAACACGATCACGTCCTGCCGGTCATGCCGTCCCAGCGCGTCGATCAGGTGTTTCTGCAGGACCGGGGAGACGCAACTGGCCGCCCAGAGCACCAGCATCATGGCCACGAGTCCCGCGAACTGCCACCGGAAGGGGCGTACCGCATCCAGGAAAAACTTCCGCTCCTCGCGCCACGTCATCGCGGCGGCCCGGCTGTTTTTTTTCCGCTTCACTGTGTTTTCCCCCGGCACGGGATCAATCCCGGCGGATCAGCACGATGGTCTGATCGTCGTTCTGCTCGTATTCAAATTCGCGCACCGCGGTCATGACTTCGTCGATGATGGCGCCGGGCGTGTCCCGGTGGGCGCAGGCGACATGAAAGGCGTTGACCAGCCGTTCCGCGCCGAACTCCTCCCGGTCGTGGTTGAGCGCTTCGCTCAGGCCGTCGGAGTAAAGCATCAGACTGGAACCGTGGTCCACCGCCAGACAGATGGTATCGAATTCGGCGTCCTCGTTGGGCAGCATGCCCAGCGCGGTGCCCCGGGGCGACAGCCGCCGCAGATGACCGTGAATGTGCATGATGAGGTCGGTGTGTCCGGCCCGGCCGAACTCCACCAGACCGCCACGCCGGTCGATGAGACAACACCCCATGGTGATGAACCGGTCGGCGTCGGAGTCGCGGTTGAGGTTGGCGTTGACATCCCGGAGAAACTTGGTCAGCGTGGTGAATTCCGACGCCAGCGCCCGGGCGAAACTGCGGGTCATGGAAGCGAGGATGCAGGCGGGCATGCCTTTGCCGCAGGCGTCGCCCACCATCACCAGCAGCCGGTCGTCGTCGATCCGGACCATGTCGAAAAAGTCTCCGTTGACCTCCTTGGCGCTGGTGGTGCGGGCGCAGACCGAGAAATCGCCCAGCGTCAGCGCCGCCGGCGGCAGCAGGGAGTTCTGGAACTGCCGGACGAATGCCAGTTCCTGATCGATCCGTTCCCGGCGGTTGATCTCGGCGTACACCTGCACCAGCTGCTGCACCATCAGCACCTGCGGCGCCAGCGCCCGGAACCGGTTGTACTGGGGGGCGGAGAAGGGCCGCCCCTCCAGCATCCGGTTGTCCACCGCGCAGATCACGCCGAACAGCACCCCGTCCTTGACCATCGGTGTCGCCATGACGCTGCCCAGCGTGTCACTGTCCGGCACGTCGTCGAACCGGTCGTCGATGCTGGCCAGCGGGACCAGTTCGCTGCGGCGGGTCTCCGCGACCTGGCCGATGAAGCCGCTGCCGATGGGCAGCGGATGGCGGCGCAGTTCCTCCAGGACCTGCCGGTTGCCGCCCCGCTCGCCGGGAGACCCGGGAAGCAGGGGAAAATCGCCGCAGACGCCCAGCGCCGCGAGTTTGCCGCCGGAAACCCCGTAGATGGCCACGCTGCCGGCTTCGATCTGTTCCCGGATGTAGCAGGCGGTGGAGTGCATCGCCCCGTCCAGTCCGTCCTCGCAGTTGATGCCGGACGCGAACCGGGAGAGGAAGTTGGCGATCTCGGTGCGGCTCATCACCGCCCCGGTCAGGTCCATGCGCAGTTCCCGGGCCTTGCGGTAGAACGATACCGCGGCGGCGGCCGCCGCCGCCAGCAGAACCAACAGGATGATCAGCACCGCTTCCAAGACTTGATCTCCCACGGCGGCGGACGGTCAGTCCGCCAGGTACTCCTGCAGCGACTTCAGCACCGAGTCGCCCCGCCGCGCTTCGCGGATGCCGGTTTCGGTGGCTTTCGCGGCGGCGATGGTGGTCATGTAGGGGATCTTGTACTGGATGGCGAGCATGCGGATGCAACTGTCGTCGATCTTGCTCAGCCGGCCCATGGGGGTGTTGATGATCAGCGCCACTTCGCGGTTGCGGATCAGATCGGCCACGTTGGGACGGCCCTCGTTGAGTTTGCAGACCGAACCGTGGGCGATGCCGTGGGCGTCGAGGAATCTGCCGGTGCCCTCGGTGGCGATGAGTTCAAATCCCATTTCGGAGAGCCCCTTGACGATGGGCAGCATCTCCTCCCGGTCCCGTTCGCGCACCGTGACCAGCACCTTGCCGGAGAGCGGCAGTTTGCTGCCGGCGGCCTGCTGCGCCTTGTAGTAGGCCATGCCGAACGTGGGGGCCAGCCCCATGACTTCGCCGGTGGCGCGCATCTCCGGTCCGAGGATGGGATCGACCTCCGGGAACATGTTGAAGGGGAAGACCGCCTCCTTGACGCCGAAGTACTTCGTCGGCGGGTTGCGCAGTTCGGAGCGGAACTCGGACAATTTCGACCCCAGCATCAGATTGGTGGCGATCCGGGCGATCCGGGCGCCGGTGACTTTGGAGACGATGGGCACGGTCCGGGAGGCGCGGGGGTTGGCTTCGATGATCCAGACCTTGTCCTCGCAGACGGCGAACTGGACATTCAGAATGCCGACCACCCGGAAGTCCCGGGCGATGGCGGCGGCTTTTTCCGCGATGATGTCCAGATGTTTTTTCGCCAGCGTCACCGGCGGGATGGAGCAGGCGGAGTCGCCGGAGTGGATGCCGGCCAGTTCCACGTGTTCCATGACCGACGGGATGTAGACCTCCTCGCCGTCGCAGATGGCGTCCACCTCGCACTCGATGGCGTGGTCGAGGAAGCGGTCGATCAGCATGGGATATTCGGGGCTGACCTGAATGGCTTCCACGGCATACCGCCGGAGCATGTCTTCATCGTACAGCACCGCCATGCCTCGGCCGCCCAGCACGAAGGAGGGGCGCACCATCACCGGGTAGCCGATCTTGCGTCCGAGGGCGACGGCCTCGTCCAGCGACCTCGCAGTGCCGCTCTCGGGCTGGTTGACCTTGAGGGCGATCATCCGTTCGCGGAAGTATTCGCGGTCCTCGGCCAGCCGGATGCCTTCCGGCTGGGTGCCGATGATGCGGACGCCGGCGTCCTTGAGTTCCTGCGCGATGTTGAGCGGGGTCTGGCCGCCGAACTGGACGATGACGCCCTGCGGCTGTTCCTTGGCGTAGATGGCCAGCACGTCCTCGGTGGTCAGCGGCTCGAAGTAAAGTTTGTCGCTGGTGTCGTAGTCGGTGGAGACGGTTTCCGGGTTGCAGTTGACCAGCACGGATTCGTAGCCCGCGTCCCGCAGCGCGAAAGCGGCGTGGACGCAGGTGTAGTCGAATTCGATGCCCTGACCGATCCGGTTGGGGCCGCCGCCCAGGATCATGATCTTTCTCCGGTCGGACACCGGCACCTCGTCGGGGGCGCCGCTGTAGGTGGAGTAGTAGTAGTCCTCGTCGTTGCCGACGCCGGAGACCGGGACCCGGCAGAACGTGGCGACGCAGCCCAGCGCGATCCGCCGTTCCCGGACCTCTTTTTCCCGGACGTTGAACAGTTTGGCCAGATACTTGTCCGCGAAGGCGAACTTCTTGGCCTTGACGAGCATGTCGTCCGGGAGCGACATCCAGGTGTAGCGGGCGAGTTCCAGTTCAAAGAGGGCCAGTTCCCGGATCTCGGAAAGGAAGAATTTGGCGATGCTGGTGAGTTTGAACGCCTCGTCCACGCTCAACCCCTTCTTGAACGCCTCGTAAAGGTGGAAGAAGCGCTTGCTCGACGGGGTCGCCACCATGGGTTTGAGTTCCTCCAGCGAAAACGCCTCGATCTTGCGGTCCAGTCCCGGACCGCTCTTGCCGATCTCCAGCGAACGGATGGATTTCTGGAACGCCTCCTTGAAATCCTTGCCGATGCTCATGACTTCGCCCACGGCCTTCATCTGGGTGCCGAGGTGGTCTTTGGCCTGCGGGAACTTCTCAAAGGCCCAGCGGGCGAATTTGGCCACGACGTAATCCCCGGAGGGGGTGTATTTCTCCAGACTGCCGTCGCGCCAGTAGGGTATCTCGTCCAGCGTCACGCCGGTGGCCAGCACCGTGGAGACCCGGGCGATGGGGAAGCCGGTGGCTTTGGACGCCAGCGCGCTGGAACGGCTGGTGCGGGGGTTGATCTCGATGACGATGATCCGGCCGTCCTCCCGGTTGCGGGCGAACTGCACGTTGGTGCCGCCGGTGACGCCGATGGCGTCGATGATGCGGTAACTGTACTCCTGGAGGATCTGCTGCACGTCCTCCGGAATGGTCATCATGGGCGCGACGCAGAAACTGTCGCCGGTGTGGATGCCGATGGGGTCGACGTTCTCAATGAAGCAGACGGTGATTTTCTGGCCCTTGGAGTCCCGGACGACCTCGAGTTCCAGTTCCTCCCAGCCCAGCACGCTCTCCTCGACCAGCACCTGTCCGATGAGGCTGGCGGCCAGTCCCCGGGCCACGACCTCCCGCAGTTCCTCCACATTGTAGACGATGCCGCCGCCGGTGCCGCCCATGGTGTAGGCGGGACGCAGGACGACGGGATAGCCGAGTTTGGCGGCGATCTGTTCGGCCTCGGGGACGGAGTAGCAGGGTTCGCTTTTGGCCATGGGGATGCCGAGGCGGTTCATGGTGTTCTTGAATTCGATCCGGTCCTCGCCCCGTTTGATCGCTTCGAGGTCGACGCCGATGACCTGCACGCCGTACTTGTCCAGGATCCCCGCGTCGTGCAGGGAAATGGCCAGATTGAGCGCGGTCTGGCCGCCGAGATTGGGCAGCAGGGCGTCGGGACGCTCCTTGGCGATGATCCGCTCCAGACTGTCCACGGTCAGAGGTTCGATATAGGTATGGTCGGCCATGCCGGGGTCGGTCATGATGGTGGCGGGGTTGGAGTTGGTGAGGATCACCTCGTATCCCCGTTCCCGGAGCGCTTTGCAGGCCTGTGTGCCGGAGTAGTCGAATTCGCAGGCCTGCCCGATGATGATCGGACCGGACCCGATGATGAGAACTTTCTTGATGTCTTCGCGTTTCGCCATGGAGAACCTCTTTTCCCGAAAAATATTTGATGAAAAACTGTTTTGTTCCGTTCGCACCCCGGTCCCCGCGTGTCCCGTGCGCCGCTCCCGCGCGCGCCGGGACTTCCCGGAGATCCTGACACTATGATCATCTCCGGCCCCCCGCGTCGTTCGGCCCGTTGCACACACACGCGCACACCACGGGTCCCCCCGCAAGAGACCGGAATGTAATATACTCCGGAAAAAAGGGTTCGTCAAGGGGGGAATGCTAAATTTTGGGGTTCAGGAGAAAGAGGCGGATGGTCCGGGGCCACGCCTCCTCCACCGGCATGACGCTTTTGTCGTGTCCGTCGCCCCAGGTGTCGGAATAGACGATGCGGCGGGGATTGTCCCGGTAGCCGGTGATGAGCCGGAGGTGGAATTCGCATTTGTCCCCCGCCTGTTTCGGGAACACCATCACGCCCCAGCAGAGCGGGACGCCCCGGTCGATGGCGGTTTTGACCTGCCGGAAGAAGTTGTCGCACCGGCCGGGGTCCCGGCGGATTTCCGCCATGACCGGCGCGGTGAATTTCAGCCCGCCCCGCGGGAGGCTGAGGTCGAGCCGCTCCTCGCCGAGTTTCCGCGCGGCGTGGTTGTAGCGCTTGAGAAACTGCCGCACCCGGTTGGAATCGAAATCCTGAAACCGGTACAGATCCATGAACCGGACGCCGAGCCGGGAATCCAGTTTTTTCAGCCGGCGCACCGCGTCTTCCAGATCGGTGCCTTTTTGGGCGTCGGCGCCCAGCATCCCGGCCAGCGCGTGCAGGTCGACTTCGCCGCCGTAGTAGAGCAGGACCCGGTTGACGGCGGCGGGCACGCAATAGCCTTTCGGTCCCTGATCGACCATGGGCAGCGTGAGGAAGTAACCGCCCTCCTCCTCCTGCCGCCGCGCCGGGAGGTCCCCGGCTTCGGTCTTGCTCCGCATGGCCCGCCGCAGGTGTTCGGCGCTGATGCCGGGCCGGAGGAAATCGACGGTGATGAATTCCAGCGCGCCGCCGTCCAGCGTCCCGCAGATCAGCGCCGCGGAGAGTTGCTTCCCGGTGAACAGCGTGGTCTTGATCCGGGTCCCGCCGAGTTTGGCCGCCTGCAGTTTCCGCCCCCGGGAACCCGGGACATAGAAGGTGGCGATGCGCCGTTCCAGCGCGTCCAGTTTTTCCCCGCCTTCGCGGGCGGGCAGGGGCTTGCCGACGTCGCCCCGGGTGTGGAGCGCGACATGGACGGCGGCCAGCGTCCCGTCCTGAAAGACGAAATCCAGATCGTAGACGGGTTGTTCGTCCAGCGTGAACTCCTTCACCGTCCCGGGCCCGGCGTAGAATGCGCCGTCGCTGCGCCGGGTGAGCAGATTCGGGTATTTCTCATTCAGCGCCTTCGGCGTCAACTGCCAGAGCGTTTCCGGGGAACTCAGCAGATCATTGAGTTCTCCGGCGCCGAGGAAAGGGATCGCCGCCAGCAGCAGCAGGACCAGTGGCGATCTCATCGTCAGAGCGAACCTTTGGTGGAAAGTACGCCCCGCACCCGCGGATCGACGGTCGTCGCCTGATCCAGCGCTTTGGCCAGTCCTTTGAAAACGGCTTCAAAAAGGTGATGGGTCTCGCAGGCCGCGATCATGCGGATGTGCAGATTGAGGCCGCTTTTGACGCAGAACGCCTGAAAGAACTCATGGAACAGTCGGGTGTCGATCCCGTTCAGCGTCGGCGCGGGGGGGGTGACGTCGTAGTAAAGCCCGGGACGGCCGGAGAGGTCCAGCGCGATCATCACCAGCGTTTCGTCCATCGGCAGCAGGAAGTTGCCGTAACGCCGGATGCCCGCCTTGTCCCCGGCGGCTTTGGCGAATGCTTCGCCCAGCACCAGGCCCAGATCCTCCATGGTGTGATGGCAGTCCACTTCCAGATCGCCTTTTGCGGCGACTTCCAGATCGAAGAACCCGTGCCGGGCGAAAAGCGTCAGCATGTGGTCGAGGAAGGGTATCCCGGTGTAGATCTCCGACCGGCCGGAGCCGTCGAGGTCGATGGCGCAGCGGATCTCGGTTTCGGCGGTTTTGCGGCTGACTTGAGCGGAACGGTTCGCGGACATGGTGCCTCCTGGCGTGATTAACGTGAAAAACTGCAACTCCCGGGGACTAATATAGCACTTTCCCTCCGGGTTGTCAACCCGGAAAACTTGCAATCCGGCGGGGCCGTACTATATTATAGCGGTTGACTTGGGAAGCATCATCATCGTCTATGGAGTGAATACATCATGCCGGAACATCTGCAACTGGAACGCCCGCTGGCGGTTTTTGACATCGAAAGCACCGGGGTGGTCCCCCAGCGCGACCGGATCGTGGAGATCGCGGTCATGAAGATCATGCCCGACGGCACTTCCCGCACCACGGTGCGGCGGCTGAATCCGGGCATGCCCATCCCTCCCGGTGCGACGGCGATCCACGGGATCACCGACGCGGACGTGGCCGACTGTCCGCGGTTCGAGGACATCGCCGAAAAACTCTACGCCTATCTCGACGGCTGCGATCTGGCCGGATACAACATCGCCGGATTCGACGTGCCGCTGCTGGAGAACGAGTTCAAGCGGGCGAATCTGGATTTCCGCTCCGGCGAACGCAAGATCGTGGACGCCTACGCCATTTTCTGCAAACTCTATCCCCGGACGCTGACGGCGGCGTACAAGTTCTTCTGCGGCAAGGACCTGGAGAACGCCCACGGCGCGGCCGCCGACACCGCCGCCACCTGGGAGGTCCTGCAGGGCGAACTGGCGAAGCACCCGGAACTGCCCCGGACGCTGGCGGAACTGGCCGAATATTCCGACATGAGCGACCCGGACGCGGTGGACCGGAGCCGGAGATTCAAGTGGAGCGGCGACGAGGTGATCGTGAATTTCGGCAAGTACGCCGGACGGACGCTCCGCGACATCGCGGAGAACGAGCCGGGCTTCCTCCGCTGGATCATCAAGAACGACTTCCCGGACGATGTCCGCGACATCGCCGGCAACGCGCTGCTCGGCAAATTCCCGGAGCGCAAAAAAGATGGCAATCCCGCCTGACATCCTGCGCATCGCCTCCATGCTGGACGACGCGGACGAGAATGTCGGCGTCAATCTGCTGGCGCAACTTCTGGAACGGGCCGACGAACTGGAGGACCTCCCGGCGGTGCTGCAGGAGAGCGCCGACCCGGTGGTCCGCCGCCGGGCGCACCAGTTGCAGAGCGCGCTGACCATGCGGCGGCGGCGGCGGGATTTTCACCGCCGGCTGACGGCGGATGCGAATCCGGACCTGCTGGCCGGACTGGAGGAACTGCATCTGCTGTGGTTCGACCGGGATTCGGCGGCGGCGCTGCATACGGCGGCGGAGGAGTTCGCCGCCGACTTCCGCTCCGGCGGACCGACTTCGCTGGAGGAGGTGGAGTTCTTTCTGCGGCGGCGGAGTTTCCTGCCGGAACCGGAAAGCACCATCGTACCGGAGAGTTACTGCCTCGGCACCATTCTCGACCGTCGGGCCGGCGCCGGTTCGGTCCTGCTGGCGCTGGCGGCGGAACTGGCCGGCGGCGCGGGTTTGCGCGTGGTGCGGACGCTGGACGAATTCGCCCTGATCGACGGTCGGGGCGGTATTCTGCTGGGCGGGGGCGCGTGGCGGCTCTGTCCGGCCCCGGAGGTCCGGGCGCTGGAGTTCTGGAACTCCCGGATGATCCTGCGTTACGTCGCCGCCACGCTGCTCTCCTGCGCGGTGAACAGCGACAGTTACCGGTATGTGATGAGTATTGCGCAGGCGCTGGGCGGCGACGACAGCGAGCATGTTTTCGACCGGTTCCCGTATCCGTTCCGGGCCACGGCGCCGGAGCCTGAAGCAAAAGAGGACTGAAAAATAAAAAAAGAAATCCGCCTCCGGGCGCTTACTTCTTTTCTCGCGGGAAAAGAAGTAAGACAAGAAAAGGCGACTGCGTTACTTTCTTTCGCAAAAGAAAGTAACCAAAGAAAACGCGGGGATGCAAACCGGACCGGCGACAACGGAGCCGGGCCTCAGTTTCGCGGCGGCACGTTGCCGCTCTTTTCTCGCGGGAAAAGAAGTAAGACAAGAAAAGGCGACTACGTTACTTTCTTTCGCAAAAGAAAGTAACCAAAGAAAACGTGGGGGTTGCTTGTCCGCCATAGCCTTGACGACGGCGGAAGCGGGCGGCGGCTGACCGCGTTAAATGAAAAGTCAGACAGGATTTGGTACGGAGCCGAGATGAAAATATTGACGGAGGTGTTGAAATGAGCCGCATTGTTCCCGAAATCGACTGGAAACGGGTCGATGCCCTGATCGAATTGGCCGTCAGCGAGGATTTGGACGGCCGGGGCGACACCACCACGCTGGCGGTGGTGCCGGAAACCGCCGTCGCCCGGGGGGTACTGCGCTGCAAGGAACCGTCGATGGTGGTCGCCGGACTGCCGGTGGCCGAAAGGGTCTTTCACCGGATCGGCCCGGATTTGCGCTTCACGTATCTCAAGCGGGACGGGGATTCCGTCGGGCGCGGCGAACTGCTCGCGGAGATCACCGGTCCCGCCCGTGCCATGCTGACGGCGGAACGCACCGCGCTCAACTTCCTCCAGCGGCTCTGCGGCGTGGCCACCATGTCCCGCGCCTACGCCGCCGAACTGGAGGGTTCCAAGTGCGTGGCGCTGGATACCCGCAAGACCACCCCGGGCTACCGCAATCTGGAGAAGTACGCCGTGGCCGTCGGCGGCGCTTCCAACCACCGGATCGGCCTCTACGACCGCATCATGATCAAGGACAACCACCGCGAAATGGCCGCGCTGGAGGGCGACGGCGCCATCCGCCGCGCCGTGGAGAGGGCGCGCCGGGCCTACCCGGACCTGGAGATCGAGGTGGAGGCCGACAAACTGGAGGAGGTGGCCGAAGCCGCGGCGTGCGGCGTGGAATACATCCTGCTGGACAACATGTCCGACGCCACGATGCTCAAAGCGGTGGCCATCAACGCCAACCGGGCGAAACTGGAGGCCTCCGGCGGCATTACGCTCTCCCGGCTCAAGGCCATCGGGCGTCTGGGGGTGGATTTCGTTTCCGCCGGAGCGCTGACCCATTCGGTGCGTTCGATGGATATTTCGCTGGACATTGAGGTGAAGTGATGATCGGGATGCTGACGGGCCGGATCGCGGACAGGGATTTTTCCTCCTGTCTGATCGACGTGAACGGGGTGGGCTACGAGGTGGCGATCCCGCTTTCCACTTTCGACAAACTGCCGCCGGGCGAAGCGACGGTCCGGCTCTACATTCACACCGCGGTGCGGGAAGACGCCATCGCGCTGTACGGATTTGCCACGCCGGAGGAGAAAAAACTCTTTCAGCAGTTGATCCAGGTCTCCGGGGTCGGCGGCAAACTGGCGCTCAACGTGCTTTCCGCCATGCCCGCATCCTCCTTCTGCGCCGCCGTGAGCGCGGGGGACGCCAAGGCGCTTTCGCGCATCAACGGCATCGGCAAACGCACCGCCGAGAGGCTCATCGTGGAATTGCGGGACAAACTTGCCGGTATCGACCCCGCGCTGGCGCCGCCGGAAGCCGACACCGCCGGAGCGGACGCCGCCGCCGCGCTGGAGCAGTTGGGCTTCCGCAAAGACGCGGTGAACAAAGTGGTCAATGCCCTGCTTGCCGAACTGCCCGAAGCGGAGCGCACCACCGAGAATCTGATTCGCGCCGCGCTGCTCAAACTCAATTTCTGATCCGGAGGGCCGCACCATGATGAATGCCGACGATCCCGATGCCCGGGCGATACTGCTGGGGCTGGGACTGGACAATGCCGACGGGCAGAAGCGGATCACCAAAGGGGACGATTTCCTGCTCGTAGGCGGTTCGGAGGAGACCCACGAGCGCATGACCGAGACGGTGGTGAAGTTCAACGAAAAACTGGCTCGCCGGGGCAAGGGCCTCCGTGAATTGTCTCCGGAGGAATTCACGGACCTTATGCGCGAAGCCGGGGAATCATGATCGCCAAAGTCATCACCGACCTCGCGCTGGACCGGGAATTCGACTACCTCGTCCCGCCCGGGCACGAAAGCGAATACGCTGTGGGCGGCGCGGTCAAGGTCCCGTTCGGACGCGCGTCCCGGAGCGGATATATTTTAAGTTTCAGCGAACGGAGCGATTTCGATCCCGCGAAACTTCGGATGCTGGAGGGGCCGGCCGCCGATCGCGCCGACATCCCGCCCAATCTCGTCGCGCTGGGCAAATGGATCGCCGAATACTACTGCGCTTCGCAGGAGCACGCCATCCGCACCCTGCTTCCCGCGGCGGTGCGCAACGGCAAAGTCCGCGAACGCAAGTGCAGAGTGTACTTCGTGCCCGACCACGCCGCCGCCGCGAAGTATCTCGCCGATCACGCCGAAGACGCCCGGCTGGACAAGCGGCGGAACGTCCTTCGCCTCGTCCTCCGCCGTCCCGACGCGGTCCGTTCGGAGTACACCGCCGACGCGGACTACAGCGCCGGGGCCTTCGACGCGCTGGTCCGGGCCGGACTGATCGCCTCCCGGGAGGAGAGCATCGCCCCCGACCCGCTGGCCGGGGTGGAACCGGTCCCCGACGCGCCGCTGTCCCCCACGCCGGACCAGAAAAAGGCGCTGGACATGCTCGAGGAGATGGAGCGGACCCCGGACGGTCCCCACGTTCTGCTGCTTTACGGCAACACCAACAGCGGAAAAACGGAAGTCTATCTGCAGGCCATCGCCAAAACGCTGGCGCACGGCCGATCCGCCATCGTGCTGGTGCCGGAGATCTCGCTCACCCCCCAGACGGTGCGGCGGTTCCGGGCGCGCTTCGGCGGAAACTTGAGCGTTCTGCACAGCCGGCTCACCGACCGGGAACGCTTCGACGAGTGGAACCGCATCAACTCCGGGCAGGTCAAAATCGCCATCGGCGCCCGTTCCGCGCTGTTCGCACCCTTCCGCGACCTCGGACTGATCGTGGTGGACGAGGAGCATGACGGCAGTTACAAGCAGTCCGAATCCCCCCGCTATCTCGCCCGGGACGTGGCGGTCATGCGGGGCAAACTGGAACACGCCCGCGTCATCCTCGGTTCCGCCACCCCCTCCGCGGAATCCCTTTACAATGCGAAACAGGGCAAATTCCGGCTCTGCCGCATGGCTTCGCAGGTGGCGGACAAGCCCGCGCCGATCATTCGCATCGCGGACCGCAGGCTCGACCCGCCGCCGGAACCGGGCGTGAGCAATCTGCTCTCTCCCATGCTGATCGACGCGGTGCGGGAACGCATCGAACGGGCCGAGCAGACCATTCTTTTTCTCAACCGCCGGGGCTACGCCCGGGCGCTCTGCTGTCCCCAGTGCGGCTACGAAGCCCGCTGCCCGGAGTGTTCGGTGAACTACAACTATACCTACAGCCGTTCCCGGGGTGTGCTCAGTTGTCACCTCTGCGGCAACATCGTGCCCGCGCCGGTGAATTGTCCCCAGTGCGGTTCGCCGGAGATACGGTATCTGGGCAGCGGCACGGAGAAACTGGAAAGCGTCGTCCACGCCGTTTTTCCCGACGCGAGGATCGGCCGGATGGATTCGGACATGATGCGCACGCCGGGCGACTACGAAGCGGTGCTGGACAAGTTCAGCCGAGGCAAACTGGATATTCTCGTCGGCACCCAGATGATCGCCAAAGGTCTGCATTTCCCCGGCGTCACGCTGGTGGGCGTCATCAACGCCGATCAGGGGCTGAGCATGCCCGACTTCCGGGCGCAGGAACGGACGTTTCAAATGCTCACGCAGGTGGCGGGCCGCGCCGGACGCGGGGAAAGGCGCGGCGAAGTGATCTTCCAGACCGGCAGGGATAGCGAAGTGCTGCAATTCGCCGCGAATCTGGACTTCGACGGGTTTTCCAAATTCGATCTGGAGTTTCGGGAAATGCTCGATTTTCCGCCGTTTTCCCGGCTCATCGCCGTCATTTTCAAGGGGGAGGACGAGAAGGCCGTCGCCGCTTACGCCGCCGCCTTCGCCGCCGAACTGCAGGTCTACAAGCACGATCAGGTCCGCATCACCGCGCCCGCGCCCGCGCCCATCGAGAAGATCCGCAATCAGTACCGCTATCTGATGACCATTCGGGGGCGCAAACTCAAGACCATCCGCGAAGCCGTCCGCATCCTCGCGCTTCACCGTACTCCGCCCGCCGGGGTCTCCGTCGCCGTGGATGTCGACGCGCAGGACCTGATGTAGTAAAAAAAATAAAAAAAAGAAATCTGCCTCCGGGTGCTACCCGGACGTGGTCCAGCGGCGGAACGCTGGTCGCCGCTTAACGCGGCGAAACAAGAGCGAAGCGTTCAAGTCGGCGCAGGCCGACACCTCCCGCCGGAAGCGATGTCCCGGAAATCCTTTCCGGGACGGTTGAGCGGGAGGCGGCTTACTTCTTTTCTCGCGGGAAAAGAAGTAAGACAAGAAAAGGCGACTGCGTTACTTTCTTTCAAAAAAGAAAGTAACCAAAGAAAACTGTGGAAAATGCAAACCGGCCCGGCGACAACGGAGCCGGGCCGTTGTTTCGCGGCGGCACGTTGCCGCTCTCGCGGGAAAAGAAGTAAGACAAGAAAAGGCGATAACGTTACTTTCTTTCGAAAAAGAAAGTAACCAAAGAAAGGGCGGCGTTGCTTGTCCGCCATAGCCTCGGCGACGGCGGAAGCGGGAGGCGGCTGACCGAGCGGATTAAAAATCAGGTAATGTTTAGTACAGCGCCTTCGGGAAGAATTCGGGAAAAATCGGGATTTCTCCCGTTTTTTTTCATCGCCGGGATTGACAAAATCCGCTTGACGCGGTACAGTATCGCCGGAGGGGACGGGGCCGCGCCGGGGAACGACGCGGCAAAATTCCGTCCGACGGCCAAAACAGAAGGAGAGAAAAATGGCTGAATTTCTGAATCAGGTTGCGGCGACGTGCAAGTGCATGGTCGGTTCGGTGGTATCGACCCTGAAGAAATCCTTCTCGTTTCAGGGGCGCGCCTCTCGGTGTGAATTCTGGACGTTTCTGCTTTTCGACGTGATCGTGGCGATCGTCGAGACGCTGCTGCTCAATCTGGCGGACGGAAGCAAACTGGGGGAGATATTATTCTGGATCTTTGCGGTCATCTCGCTCCTGCTGCTGATCCCGCTACTTTCGGTTGCCGTGCGGCGGCTGCATGACATGAACCTGTCCGGATTCTGGTTCTGGTATCTCACGCCCGCCGGACTGGCGGTGGTCTATGTCGTCTACATCCTCGGCATGGACAAGGCCGCGGAACGGCTGATCGACCGGATCGCCAAAGTCGGTTCCTCGTGGCTGGGCTGGATTTTGGCGTGGCTGCTCTGGCCGGCCGGAGCGCCGATCGCGCTGCTGCTGCTTTTCCTCTACGCCGGACAGACCGGGGACAACGATTTCGGTCCCGCGCCGGTCTGCCGAAAAGAAACCAAGTAAGCGCTGCTTTTCGTACCGGTCCTGCGGCTTCGTCCCGCCGGGCCGGTTTTTTGGTGAAAGAGAGACGGTGTTTCCCCTTCCCGAACTTATTTCCTCTTCCCAAAAATCGGGGTGTTTTGCTTAGGGAAGTTGTGCTATAAACGGAGTTTTTCCCAGGCGTCGGCCAGACGGGAAAGGGGGGATTTGACGGCGGTTCGGACCTCCGGGGCGAATGCGGCGATGCGGCACTCCTCCAGCAACTCCCAAAACTCGTACAGGCCCGGAGACGCGGTGAGATCGGGGACGGCGGCGCACGCCGCGTCGAACCGCTCCAGCCACGGTTCCAGCGCCGCGCCTTTCTGCCGGTCTTTGCCGGGGGCGTCCGCCGCGCGCTGGGCGCGGAGTTTCAGCGCCCGCAGGTAACGCCGGTAATCGCTCCACACCGTCGGACGCCGGAGAAATCCCGGCGCGAACAGCACGTCCAGATGGTCGGTGATCTCCGTCCCGGCGTCTCCGGCGCGGCGGGCGAAGCGGCGGACGGCGGAGACTTCCGGCACGAAGGATTCCAATTCGCCGCGCATGGCGTCCGCCGTGTCGCTGAGGCGGGTTTTCACCTTTTCCGCCCAGCACGAGAAATCCGCGCCGCCGCGAATTTCCCAGAGGTCCGCGTCGGAACACTCTCCCAGCGCGGCAAGGATCAGTTCCGTCTGGAACTCCGCCTCCGGGGTATTCAGCATCAGCGTCAGGCGCAGTTCGTTGGAGAAGCGGAGGTCCTTGCGGATCATTTTCACCAGCGGCGCGTACTCCAGCGTAAAGAGGAATCCCACCGCGCGCCGGTGTGTCTGCCGCGCTTCCGGCAGTTTCAGAAACAACTGCATGCCCACCGTCCGGGCCGATTCCTCCGCCGTCAGCGCCGGATGGAACTTCCGGCCGGAATCAGGGGGCAGTTCCACCGCCTCGGGCATGATCCCGGCCTCCGGCGGCCAGTGGGTCCATCCGCTCGCCCGGAAGCGGTCCGCTCCGGGGATCCGGGCGGAGAGCCGGGAGGCGTTCCCCGTCCGCTCCGGCAGTTCCCGGAGCACGGCTTTGAGTCGGCCCGCCGCATTGAGGACGCCGAGTTTCAGTTGCAAATACTCCGGCAGTTTCACCGCGTCGAAGGCGCGGGGATTGATTTCGATGTCCAGCGTTTCCCGGAGAAAATCCGCCATGACCTCGCTCGGGGGCAGTTCCCGGAGCGTCGGATCACATTTCAACGCCGCCGCGAATTGCGCGGCGCATTGGGGAATGCCGCCCAGATTCCGGCGGATCTCCTTGGGCAGCGTCCTCAGCATCGCCTCCGCAAAGTCGGCGCAGTACCCCGGCACCGGGTACGCCGTCACGGTGCCGGGCAGGAGGTTGAGCGCACTCTCCGGCACGGCCAGCATCGCACCGTCGCGCTCGTTTCCGGGGTCGAAGGTGTAGTGCAACGGGAATTTCATCCCGGAGAATTCCAGAAAATCGGGATAGTCCGCCGGGTCGAATCCGGTTCCTTCCGCGGCGAAATCCTCCCGGCCGCACTCCAGCAGCGCGGGGTTTTGCCGCGTCAGTTCCTTGAGCGCCCGGACCGAAAGCGTTTCCGGGGGCAGACGGCGGAAGAAAAACTCCGCCGCCCGGGTCTCGTCGTAGAGGTCGCCGCTTCTCCGCATCCGGGTCTCGTATTCCAGCAGACGCGCCCGCAGGGAATTGAATCGGTCCACCGCCGGGCCGCCGCCGCGGACCGCTCCGGCGACCAGCCCGTCCCGAATGAGGATTTCCCGCGCCGCCGCCGGATCGTATTTGGCGAAATCCACCTGCCGCCCGGCCTGAATGAGCAGACTGCCCAGCGAGATTTTTTCCCGGGCGCGGACGAAGCCGCTGGCCGTTTCAAAGTGTGCCTGATCGTAACTGCGGGTGCAGAGATGGGGCGCGCACCGGAGCAGCGCTTCGGGGTCCGCCGCCGCCGCGGTCCGGCCGAAAACCCGGCTGGTCTCCATCAGCGCGAAGCAGACGATCCACTCCGGCAACTCCTTGCGCCGGGCCAGACAACTGCCGGGGAAAATTGCGAACTTGCGCCCGTCGGTGCCCCGGTAGAGCCGACTCTCCCGGTCGTATAGGGCGAGATTCCGGGGGACCCCGCTGAGCATCGCCTCGTGAATGGCCGCGCGGTCCCGGAGGTCCAGTTGTTCCACCGCCTTCCGGTAGCGGATGGCGTCCGCCAGATCGGAGACGAGGTTGCGCCACTCCCGCATCCGCGTGAAGTTCAGATAATTTCTGCGGCAGAACCGCCGGAGCGCGCCGCTGGAGGCGAATGCGCCGTTTTCCCATGCGGCGTTCCAGAGATTCAGCATGGCGACGCAGTCGGAACTCTCATCCTTCCACGCGGCGTGGGCCTGTTCCGCCGCCTGCGGCTTGTCCGCCGGACGTTCCCGGACTTCGGGCACCGACAGTCCGGCGGTCAGCACCAGCAGTTCCGGCACCGCGTTCAATTTGGAGGCGGTCAGCAGCATCCGCCCCAGATGAGGGTCTACCGGCAGTCGGGCCAGCATCCGTCCGTCCGGGGTGATGCGTCCGGCGGCGTCCATGGCCCGGAGGTCGGTCAGTGTGCGGAAGCCCTCCCGGATCGCGCCGCCGCCCGGCGGGTCCAGCAGGGGAAAATTCCGGATGTCCGGCAGATTCAGCGCCGCCATCTGGAGGATCACCCCCGCCAGCGAAGTGCGTTTGAGTTCGCAGTCGGTGTAGGCGTCGGCCCGGCTCAGTTCCTCCTCGCTGTACAGATGGACGCAGATGCCGTCGCTCTGCCGTCCGCACCGGCCCCGCCGCTGACCGGCGGAGGCTTGGGAGATCATTTCGATCTGCAGTTCCTGAATGCGCGTCCGGGGATTGTAGCGGCTGATCCGCGCCAGTCCGGAATCGACGCAGAACCGGATGCGGGGGATCGTCAGCGACGTTTCCGCGACGTTGGTGCTTAAAATGATCCGGCGCAGGGGGCCGGGATGGAACACTTTCTGCTGCTCGGCGCTGCTCAGCCGGGAGTAGAGCGGCAGGACCTCGGTCCGGCGCGGTTTCCGTCCGGCGAGCATCTCGGCGCACTCCCGGATCTCCCGTTCACCGGGAAGAAAGACCAGCACGTCGCCCATGGGATCGTGCCCGGATAACTCCTCCACCGCCCGGGCCACGTGTTCGGGCAGTTCCTCGTCGGGACCGGGCGGCAGAAAAATGTCTTCCACCGGGAATGTCCGCCCCTCCGCTTCGATGACCGGCACCTCTCCGAAAAACCGGAGCAATTGCGCCGTATCCAGCGTGGCGGAGGAGACGGCGACGCGCAGGTCCGGGCGGCGGGGCAGCAGATTTTTGATCACGCCCAGCAGGAAATCGAGGTTCAGCGTCCGTTCGTGGACTTCGTCGATGATGAGGCAGTCGTACTTCCGCAGTTCCGGGTCGCTCCGCAGTTCCGCCAGCAGAATGCCGTCGGTCATGAACTTCAGCACCGTTTCCGCCCGGGTGCGGTCCTCGAACCGGACCTGACTGCCCACGGCCCCGCCGTAGGCGCAGCCCAAGTCCTGCGCCAGAAACCGGGCCATGGCGGTGGCGGCCAGACGCCGGGGCTGGGTGCAGCCGATGATCCCGCCCCGGCCGCAGCCGATCTCCAACGCGACTTTCGGCAGTTGGGTGGTCTTGCCGGAACCGGTGGCGCCGCAGACGATGATCAGCGGGTGTTCGCGCCAGAGTGCGCGCAGGTCGTCGATCCGCCGGGATACCGGGAGGTGTTCCGGGTAGGCGATGCGGAACTTCGCCGCCGCCTCGGTGCGCAGCGTTTCCGGGGTCATCCGAGTTCCACGATCCGGGAGAAGGGCGTGAGCGACATGGCGCGTCCGGTCCCGCCGTCATAGGCGAGGACCGCGCCGTCCACCCGGATGGGACCGGACTCCGCCACCGGCAGTCGGACGGGCATGCCGGTGCGGAATTTTTTCAGCACCGCGTCCACTTCCCGTCCCAGCACGCTGGTTTCCGCGCCGCACATCCCGGCGTCGGTCAAAACCGCGGTGCCGCCGGGAAGCACCCGGGCATCGGCTGTCTGCACATGGGTGTGGGTGCCGATGACGGCGGTGACTTTGCCGTCGAGGAAGTAGCCCATGGCCAGTTTTTCGCTGGTGGCCTCCGCGTGGAAGTCCACAAGGATGGTCCGGACCCGTGAGGGAAGTTCGGAAAGTATCCTCTCCGCGGTCTCAAAGGGGCAGTAGGCCGAATCCCGCATGAATACTTTGCCCAGCAGGGAGATCACCGCCACTTCGCCGCCGAGGACATGGCGGAATATCCCGTACCCGCGTCCCGGCTGGAGCGCGGAGAAATTCGCCGGACGGATACAGCGGTCGAACTGCCCGATCTCGCTCTCGAAACCCTTCTGGTCCCAGGTGTGATCGCCGGAAGTGACCACATCGGCCACGGTCAGCAGTTCGGTCAGGCAGGTGCCGCTCAAGCCGTTGCCGGCGGCGGCGTTCTCCCCGTTGATCACGGCGAACTGGGCGTTGAACTCCCGGCGCAGTTCCGGCAGCAGTTTCTTCACGGCGTTCCGTCCGCCCTTGCCGACCACGTCTCCCAGAAAGATCAGATTCATAGCGGCCCGCTCCTCTGTTGACGGTTAATAGATTTCGCGGATGTCGATGATATTCAGTTGCGGGGGCGCGTCCGGCGCCCGCCGGTTGAGTTGCGGGGTGGCCAGCACGTCCAGCACCCGGCCGTGGAACTCCGCCGCCGGGCGGTTGAAGGCGATGAATTCAATCTGCCCGGTGCGGCTGATCATGATGCCCCGGGTGTGGGCGCCGCCGCCGACGGGATTGCACTTGACCACTTTGAGGTCGTTGAAGCGGTAGACCGGTTTCTGGTTGCTGTGGCCGAAGGGCGACAGTTTGTCCAGCCAGGTGAAAAATTCGGCATTCATCTCCGCCAGTTCGACTTCGCCGTCGTAAGAAACGAAACTCTCCAGTTCCGAGGGGTCGATCTGCCGGCGGATCTCCTGATCCATCTCCTCGTAGAAACGCGCGATGTTCTCGGTTTTCAGCCCGATGCCCACCGCCATGGGGTGCCCGCCGTAACGCTCCAGCAGATGGGCGCTTTTGGTCAGGACCTCCACCAGATTCAAACTCGCGATGCTCCGCCCCGAACCGTAGGCGTCGTCGCCCTGGATCGTCAGCACGATCGTCGGTCGGTTGTAGTCCCGGGCCAGCCGCGAGGCGACGATCCCGATGACCCCCTGATGCCAGTCCCGGCCGGCGACCAGCAGCGAATAGGGGCTCTGCCAGGCCAGTCCGCGCTCGATCTGTTCCCGGGCGTCCTGATAGATCTCCTGCTCCTTCTCCTGCCGGTCCCGGTTGAAGTTCTCCAGCATACCGGCGCAGGCGTGAGCCGGCACGATGCAGTCGGCCTCCAGCAGTTGCAGCGCGACATTGGCGTCGCCCACCCGCCCGGCGGCGTTGATGCGGGGCGCCAGCCGGAACGTGATGTCCGACGGCGAGAGGTCCGAATGCAGATGGGAACTCTCGATCAGCGCCCGGATGCCGGGGCGCAACTGCTTGCGCAGCGCTTCGATGCCGTATTTGACCATGATGCGGTTTTCGCCCAAAAGCGGCACGATGTCCGCCACGGTGCCCAGCGCCACGTAGTCCAGCACCTCCTCCAGACGGGTGGAGAATCCGCCGAGATTCATCTCCCGGCCGTATTTGATGAAGGCGTGGGAGAGTTTGAACGCCGCTCCCGCGCCGGAGAGCAGTTGCAGATCCTCCAACTCCGGGTAGACTTTGGGATTGATGATCGCCAGCGCGTCCGGCAGTTCGTCTCCGGCTTCGTGGTGGTCGGTGATGATGACGTCGATCCCCTGTTCCCGGGCGCGCTGCACCGCGTCGCAACTGGTGATCCCGCAGTCGACGGTGACCAGTACGCCGCAGGGACCGAACATCTCCAGCGCTTTATTCAGCGACTCCGGGGTGAACCCGTACCCGTCGTCGAACCGGTGGGGAATGAAGGAGTTGACCACCGCTCCGTTCTGGCGCAGCACCAGCGCCAGCAGCGCGCTGGCGGTGATGCCGTCGGTGTCGTAATCGCCGTGAATGAGGATCGGTTCGCGGTTTTCGATCGCCTGCCACAGCCGCGCGCAAGCCTCCCGAATGCGGGGGAAGCGGTAGGGATCGCTCAAATTGGCCAGACGCGGGTCGAGAAAACCCGGGATGGCGGAGGGTTTGATCCCCCGCGCGACGAGATACACCGCGACCGGGCGCGGCAGCGAGAACTTCTGTTGAATCAGTTCAACTTCACCGGCCGAGAAGTTTCCGGCCGGCTTCCAATTCTTAGCACCCATTGACTCCGTTCTTTCTTTTTGTTCATGCCTATAAGATACACCCGGTTTGCCGTTTTGTAAAGGCGCGGCGGGCGAAACTTCCGCGTTTTTTGCCGCAGGTCCGCTTGCATTTGCCCCGGGCGGGGATATATTAACCTCACAGTATCAGGCAGACCGAAAACGGAGGAAGAATATGAAACTGATGGGATTGTACGGGCTGACCGCGCTGGTCGCGGCGGCGGGATGCTGTGATTTGGACATCGGAGCGGGATATTCCGAAACGGCGGATTCCGCGCCCGCGGCGCGGACGGCTTCGTTCCGGGCGGCGCCGCAGGGATTGGCCAAGTCCGCGTCCGCCGCGAACTCGGGCGGCTACTTCAAGCCGCAGGGCGACCGGCTGATGGCCTATACCTCCAGTTTCACCCTCACGGTCCGTACCGCCGAGGACGCCGTCGGATTCATCAAGGCCGAGGCGGAGAAACTGGGCGGCTACGTCCTGACGGTCCGCAACCGCGCCATGACCGTGAAGGTCCCGACCGCTCAGGCCGACAACTTCGTCAGGATCGTGAGCGGCGCGGGCAAGATGAGCGATTTCACCCTGTCCGCCGAGGACATGACCGACACCATCGCCGATTTGGGCGTGCGTCTGGACAATCTGAAAAAACTCCGCGACCGGCTGGCCGCGCTGCTGAGTCAGGCGAATCAAGTGGAGGACATGCTCAAGGTGGAGAAGGAACTCAACCGCGTCACCACCGAGATCGAACGACTTACCGCCCAACTGCAGAACAGCCGCAAGCGGGTGGATTTCGTCACCTTCAATATCACGCTGACCGCCGAGGAGCCGGAGCAGGCCGACGCGGGGACGCTGCGTTACTTCCCCTTCCTTCAGGACAGTTTGGCCTCCACAACGGCCGGGGATGAGGAAAAGCCGCTGTTCGGTCTGGCCGCGCCGACGGACTTCATCACCGCCGCCACCGGCTTCCGGCGGGTCGGCGTCTATACCGCCGTCACCGCCGACGACTGTCTGCTGGTCATGCAGGAGCGGGATATCCCGGACGACGGCACGCTGGAATTCTGGAGCGGGATGTTCGTCCGCGCGCTGGCCCAGTATCACGGTTTCACCGTGGGCAAAGTGGAAAAAGCCACGCTGGACGGCGGGGAGGCCGTGCTGATCCCGGCGGAGAAAAACACCGTTGCGGGCAAGTTCTGCTACTGCGCCGTCATCAGCATCGACCGGAAATTCTTCGGTTCGGACCGGCTGCGGATCGTGGAGTTTTCCGGAGCGGAGAAGCCTTTTTCCGCCCGCAAAGCGGCGGTCATCGAGAAGATACGGTGACGCTCTGGCGCGAGGAGAGCGCGTAAAACGGCAGTTTGTGACCGAATGCGAGCCCGGTGAAAACCGGGCTTTTGATTTTGCCCGCGAACTCCCGCAGCACCGCCGCCAGTTCCGCCGGGTCCCCGCAGTCGGTGAAGTCGCCGAACACCACCGCCGCGCACCGGTCGAAAGCCCCGGCCAGTCTCAGTTGGTTCAGCGCCCGGTCGACCCGGTAGGGTTTTTCGCCCACGTCCTCCAGACAGACCACCCGGCCGGCGAGATCGGGGAAGTACGCGGTTCCGGCCAGCGACGCCGCCACGGTCAGATTGCCCGCCAGCGCCGGACCCTCGGCCCGGCCGGGCCGCAGTGCGGGCAGGCGCAGTTCCACGGGGGCGGCGGCGAGCGCGGCGGCCAGCGAGGTCACGGAGAATTCGTCGGTCAATTCCGCCAGAAATTTGAACATCGGCGCGCTGACCGCTTCGCCCGCGTTTTTTGCGACGAGCGCCCAGTGCAGCGCGGTCACGTCGCTGAATCCGGCCAATCGCACCGGATGCCGCCGCAGAAACTCCCAGTCCAGCAGTTCCAGCATTCTCGCGCCGCCGTAACCGCCGCGCACCGCCCAGACGAGATCGCTTTCCCGCGCCGCGAGCATGAAGTCCGCCGCCCGCGCCGCGTCGTCCGCGTCCAGAAACGGCAGGGCCGCGCCCGCGCCGACATGCGGCATGACCGCGACATCCGCTCCGGACCGGCGCAGAGCCTCCGCTCCGGCGGCCACGGTTTCTATGTCCGTCCGTCCGGCGGGGGCGACCGCCGCGATTTTCATGCCGCGCGGCAGTTGCAGTTTCACAGCAAATGCCCCATGCGTTCTTTTTTGGTCCGCAGATAGAAGGCGTTGTCCCTGCCCGGGTCGATGACGATGGGGACCCTTTCCTCGATGCGGAGACCGTACCCGTCGATGCCGATGAGTTTGGCCGGGTTGTTGGTCAGCAGCCGGACGCTTTTGACGCCGAGGTCCAGCAATATCTGCGCGCCGATGCCGTACTCCCGCAGATCGGCGGGGAAGCCAAGTTTTTCATTGGCCTCCACCGTGTCGCACCCCTGTTCCTGCAGTTTGTAGGCGTGCAGTTTATTCTCCAGGCCGATGCCCCGGCCCTCCTGCCGCATGTAGACCAGTACGCCGCACCCTTCGGCGGAGATCATCCGCATTGCCCGGTGCAGTTGGTCGCCGCAGTCGCACCGGGCCGACCCGAATACATCCCCGGTCAGGCATTCGCTGTGGACCCGCACCAGCACATGATCCTTGCCCCGGACGTCACCGCAGACCAGCGCCAGATGGGACGCTCCGTCGATCTTGGAACGGTACAGGTACATCTGGAAATCGCCGTAGGCGGTGGGCAGTTTGACCGATTCCTCGCAGACGACCAGATGTTCCGTCCGCCGCCGATAGGCCACCAGATCGGCGATGGTCATGATCTTCAGGCCGTGCTTCGCCTTGAACGCCATCAGATCGGGAAGCCGGGCCATTTCCCCGTTTTCCTTCGTGATCTCGCAGATCACCCCCGCCGGGGTCAGGCCCGCCAGTTTCGCCAGGTCCACGGCGGCTTCGGTGTGGCCGGTGCGCTGGAGCACCCCGCCCGGCCGGGCCGCGATGGGGAAAATATGCCCCGGAATGCCGAAATCTTCCCGCTTGCACGCCGGATCGTTCAGCGCTCTGACCGTGTTGGCCCGGTCGGAAGCGCTGATGCCGGTCGTTCCGCTCAGCGCGTCCAGACTTTCGGTGAACGCGGTTTTGAAGTGATCGGTGGACGGCGGCCGCAGGATGCCCAGTTCCCTTGCCCTTGCCTCGGTGATCGGCGCGCAGACCAACCCCCGGGCGTGGGTGATCATGAAGTTGATCTTTTCCGGGGTGATCAACCCGGCCGCGCAGACCAGATCGCCTTCGTTTTCCCGGTTCTCGTCATCGGTGACGATAACCATTTTTCCCGCCCGGATGTCCTCAATGACCGCTTCCACGGGATCGAATGCAAAATCCATAAACTCCTCCGGCAAATTTTCGCTTGACTCTGTACTAAACATTGCCTGATTTTCCGTTCCGTACGCCCATTATACCGCCTCCCGCTTCCGCCTTCGCCGAGGCTACGGCGGACAAGCAACCCCGCCCTTTCTTTGGTTACTTTCTTTTGCGAAAGAAAGTAACGCAGTCGCCTTTTCTTGTCTTACTTCTTTTCCCGCGAGAAAAGAAGTAAGCCGCTGGACCACGTCCGGGTAGCACCCGGCGGCAGAATTTTTTTATTTTTCAGCCCTTTTCAGCGCGGAGCCTTTCCGGTTCATGCCCATGTTCCGGCAGGATGAGGACGGAGGACGGATGCCGGACCTTCCGGGCGCGGTCCGCCCCGGTCCGGGTTCCTTCTCCCATCCAGACTGTACTGTCGGTCATGGAATCGCACCATGTCGGCGCCGGACTCTTTGGCGCTCGCGGACTTTCACCGCCGGTCCAGGAATTCGCGGGAAGTTCCCGCGTCACCTCACCCTGAAGAAACCTTCCGGCATATAATATACTCCCATCCGGGGCGAAATGCAAAGCCGCTTCACCGGCGGCCGAACCTCCGCTCGATCTCCCTTTTGGGCACTTCCACCATCGTGGGGCGGCCGTGGGGACAGAGCGTCCCCTGCCGACACTGCCGCAGTTGGGCGAGCAGGGTCTCCATCTCCGGGAGCGTCAGGTGTTCGTGTGCCTTGACCGCGGCTTTGCAGGCGGCGCGGGCGGCGAATTCCGGGGCGATCATGCCGGAACGGTCGGACTCCTCCAGCAGTTCGTTGAGCATGTCGTAAAGCCACACCCCCACCGGCCGGTGGGCGCAGGGGACCAGCGGAATGGAGTTGACCAGCACCGCGGCGCCTCCGGCGCTCTCCACTTCGAAGCCAAGCAGGGCGAACAACTCCCGGTTCCCCTCCAGCAGTTTGACCATCGCCAGCGGCAGTTCCACCGTTTCCGGCAGGAGCAGAGCCTGTGCCGCGGCTTTTTTTGCGGCGGCCCCGGCGAGGATTTTCTCGAACATGATCCTCTCGTGGGCGGCATGCTGGTCGATCAGCACCAGTCCGGCGGCGGATTCTCCGAGAATATAGGTCTCGTCCACCGCGCCGATGATCCGGTCCGGCCAGTTGCCGCTGAATGCGGCGGGACGGCTCTCCCTGACCAGCGGCGAGAATTTCATCCGCGCCGCCGGGAGGTCCTCCGCCGTCGTCGTCGCGGCGGGCGTTGCGGGAAAAGGTTCCGGCTCCGGCGCGGACTGCGGGGACAGTTCCTCCGGCGGGGATGGTTTCTCCGGCAGGGGCGGGGCTTCGGGCGCGGACGGCGGCGCGACTGCCGGCAGTTCGTGCTGGACCGCCGTGGGCGGCGTGTAGGATATCTCCGCCGCGTCCAGCACCAGCGAAAGCGGCAGTTTGCCGGAGAGCGGCAGTCCGTCCGCCGCGTCGGGCGCGGGCAGGGCCGCCGGGTCCCGCGCCTGCCGCAGCGCGGCGGAAACGGCGGCGGCCACCGCGCGGCTCACCGTGTATTCCGATTTGAACCGGACTTCCCGTTTCGTCGGATGGACGTTGACGTCCAGTTGGTCCGGCGGCATCTCAAGGAAGATCACCACCGGATTGAACCGGCCGGATTCGGCCAGCGCGCCGTAGCCTTCCCGGATGCCCCGGTAGACGGCCTGCGGCTCCACCGGCCGGGAGTTGATGAAAATTCGCTGTTCCCGGCGGGACGGGCGGGTGAATCCGGGCGCGGCCACGCAGCCGGAGAGGTGGATGTCGTGTTCCGTGTGTTCAAAGAACAACATGTTGTCCACGAAGTTCTTCCCGAAAAGTTCCCGCAGACGGGGCGCGACGTCGGGGACCGCCGGCGTGTGCATGGCCGTCCGCCCGTCGATGATCAGTTTGAATCCGGTCTCCGGGTGGGCGACGGCCAGCATGGTCAGCACCTCCCCGATGTGATGCTCCTCGGTGGCCGGGGATTTCAGAAATTTCCGGCGGGCGGGCAGATTGCAGAAAAGGTCCCGCACCTCGATGCGCGTTCCCGGCGCTCCGCCGCCGGGCCGGGAGTGCAGTTCTCCGTCTTCTTCGCAGTAGACCTGCGTACCCCCCGCCGCCTCCGGCGGACGGGTGGTCAGACTGAATTTGCTCACCGAAGCGATGGAGGGCAGGGCCTCCCCCCGGAAGCCGAGGGTCATGATGTGATCGAGGTCCTTCTCGTCCAGCAATTTGCTGGTGCCGTGGCGCTGGAGCGCCAGCACCGCGTCTTCCGGGTCCATGCCGCAGCCGTTGTCGGTGACGGCGATCAGCCGGTTGCCGGCGCGTTCGATTTCGACGGTGATCTCGGTGGCCCCGGCGTCGAGGGAATTCTCCACCAGTTCCTTGACTACCGACGCCGGGCGTTCGATGACCTCCCCGGCGGCGATCCGGTTGCTCAGCAGCCGGCTCATCACTCTGATCCGGCTCATCGTACCCCTCCGTCGAGATGGAAACAGGCCGCCGACCGTCCGCCTCCGGTCTCCACGGGCGGCGGCACGGCTTTTTCGCATGTTCCGGTACGGAATTCACAGCGGGGCGCGAAGCGGCATCCCGGCGGATATTCTCCCGGCGGCGGCACGGTTCCCGGGATCGTCCGCAGTCTTTCGGAAGCGTTCCCCAGTTGCGGTACGGCCGCCAGCAGTGCCCGGGTGTAGGGGTGACGCGGCGAATCCAGCACCGCCGCCGCCGGACCGGATTCCACGATCCGGCCGGCGTACATCACCGCGATCCGGTCCGCCAGCGCGCCGACCACCCCGAGGTTGTGGGAGATCAGCAGCAGCGCCATGTCGCGTTCCCGGCGCAGGCGGTCCAGCAATTCCAGAATCTGCGCCTGGATCGTCACATCCAGCGCGGTGGTGGGCTCGTCGGCGATGAGCAGTTGCGGATTTCCCGCCAGCGCCATGGCGATCATCACCCGCTGCTGCATGCCGCCGGACAGTTCGTGCGGATACGCGTCCAGCCGCCGTTCCGGGTCCGGAATGCCCACCGCCGCCAGCAGTTTGACCATTTCGCCGCGCCGATCCCGAACCTCCGGGCGGTGGAGGTCCAGCACTTCCGCGATCTGATCCCGGACCCGCAGGACCGGGTTGAGCGAAGCGCCGGGCTCCTGAAACACATACGCGACGCCCGCGCCCCGCACCCGGCGCAACTGCCGGGGCGTCAGGCGAAGCAGGTCGCACCGCGCTTTTCCTTGCCCGAACCATGCTTCGCCGCCGACGGCGCTTCGTCCGCCCAGCAGTCCGGTCAGCGCCAGACACGCGGAACTTTTGCCGCAGCCGGATTCGCCGACCAGCGCCAGCACCTCGCCGGGGCGAACGGCGAACGAGATGCCGGAAACCACCTCCGTGCGGGTGTTTCCGGATACGAAAGCGACGGTGAGCGCGTTGACTTCCAGCAGATTTTTCGCCATGATTTTACCCCGTCTCAGGTTCAGACTGAATGTGATCGACACAAATATAGCATTCTTCCGGCGAATATTCCACAAAAATTCCGTCGGGCACTGGAAAAAAAAACGGTTGGAACCTATATTATAGCAAAGTTTGTATTTTTTTGACACAAATCCGAGGGCGAGAATGGGAAAGGTATTCGTGACCGGGCGCGGTCTGCTGACCCCGCTGGGCCGGGGTGTGGCGGTGAATGAAGCGGCGTTGCGCCGCGGTGTCAGCGGCATCACCTTCCGGCCGGAATTCGCGGAAATGAAAATGGAAAGTCAGGTCGGCGGCATGCCCGATCAGGACCCGGAAACTCCGCTGATCGACCGCAAAACAAAGCGCTTCTGTCCCCCTGTGGGCGCCATGTCCGTCGTCGCGGCGCAGGAAGCGTTTGCCGAAGCCGGGATCGCACTGGAGGACATCCCCCGTCTCAACATGGCGCTGGTCGGCGGTCAGGCCGCGGGCAACACGCTGGAGATCCACCATCTGGCCAATTCCTACCTCGGGCGCAACTGCAGTCTCCGGGCCGTCACGCCTTTCGCGGTGCCCCGGATCATGCCTTCGAGTTCCGTCAGCATTCTGTCGCTGATTTTCGGGATCCGGGGGGAAAGTTACGATATTTCCGCCGCCTGCTCCAGCAGCGCGCTGGCGGTGATGCTGGCGACCCGGCTGATCCGGTCCGGCGAGTACGATATCGTGCTGGTGGGCGGCGCCGAACAATTGGATTGGCCCACCGCGCTGGGGTTCTGCGCCTGCCGGGCGCTGGCGACCAAGTTCAACGACGCGCCGGAAAAGGCCAGCCGTCCCTTTGCCGCGGACCGCAACGGTTTTGTGCTGGCCGGCGGCGCGGCGTACATGGTGCTGGAATCGGAGCGGAGCGTCGCCGCCCGCGGCGCCCGGCCGATCTGCGAAATCACCGGCGTCGCCGGAAACAGCAGCGCGTCGGACATGGTGGTCCCGGATGCGGAAGCCAGTGCCGCGGTCATGGCCAAGGCGCTGGCCGATGCGAAACTCGACATCGCGCAGATCGGATACATCAACACCCACGGCACCGCCACCCCCGTCGGGGACAAAGTGGAGATCGACGCCATCCGGCGGCTCTGCGGGTCGGGAAAATCCCCGGCGATCAACAGTACCAAAAGTCAGACCGGACACATGGTGGGGGCGACGGGCGCGGCGGAGATCATATTCAGCACGATCATGCTGACCGGAGAATTCATCTCTCCGTCGATCAATTGCGAGAATCCGGACCCCGATTTCGCGGACATGGACATTTGCCGGGAATACCGGGAGCATGTGCGTTTCGATCACGCACTGTCCAACAGTTTCGCTTTCGGCGGCTCCAACGCCTGCATCGTCATCAGCCGCTGCAAATAAATCGGGGCTTTTTTTGTCCTGTCAACTTGCAAAATTCCGGCCGCGGTGATATATTCTACACGTGTTGTCTCCATCGTCTAGTGGCCTAGGACACCGGGTTCTCATCCCGGCAACATGGGTTCGACTCCCATTGGAGATGCCATTTTTATTTTCCCCCTCAAACATTCTCGCGAGAATGCGTCTTTTTTCCCGCTACGGCATAATCTGGGGTCACATTTGGGGTCACATTTGGGGTCACAAATGCCCAGAGGAGGGAACCCATTCCGATGGTCACGTGTATAATGATGAAACGAGGGGTGCTGTATTTTCGGATGCGTCTGCCCAAAGCACTGGCTGATAGATGGCAAAAACGGGAAATTCGCCAGAAGATTCCCTCGCGCAGTTTGCAAAAAGTAGAGCAAGTCTGTAAATTGCTACGGAAACAACTGAAAGGATTCTTTACTGTGGCAGAGAAAACTAATTGGACCTATGAGCAGCTTCAGGA
>JALEMG010000014.1 GCA_022768375.1 Lentisphaeria bacterium | reverse complement strand
GCTGGGACGCGCAAAAGGGAAAATAGAGGAACATGCAAAAGCATACATGGATGATGTTTCCCATGATCCCGGTCATATCGCCAAATTATTTCATGCAGAAAGCGTCTTATATGCAAGCTAAGTTAATTGCCGATACAATAATGCGGCGAAACATAAGCGAAGCGTTCAGGTCGGCGCAGGCCGACACCTCCAGCCGGGAGCGATGTTGCGGGAAATTTCAATTTTCCGCAATGGTTGAGCGGGAGGCAGTGGTACGATTGATTCTGTCCGTAGTGTTTTTTTTGAGGGGCTCCTCGCCCCTCAAACTCCCCCGGCAAGGTTTCGCAACCTTGCAATCCCGAGGAAAAAACTTTTGTTTTTTCCCGTACTTTTTTTTATTCGGTTGCGGGAACGGGTTGACGCCGCGTCTTTGTTTTTCATCCGAAAAGCAAAGACTTGGACGTCCCCTTCCGAGGGCAGTCGCAGGGAATCGTGCCAATGACCGTTTTGTTGATCGAACACCGCAAATCCCGCGCCCCTGACCCGCCTTTTTCGGCGAATCAGGGGACTTGTCTTTGCTATGGCCTCCGTTACCCGTATTGCAACGGTTGCGGCCCCCTCCGACCGTACACCCTTGACCGCCGCCGACGAACCGCCGCTTGCGACAGTTGCGAGCGGCACGACAGCATAGGCGGGATGGCAGTTCGCCAACGCTTGGTTTGCAAGCAGATGCGAGGCGGTTGCCGCCGAGCGCGCAGTCCGCATGTGAACATGCCGCGCGACGCGAAGCGTCTGCGCGGCGGCGAGGAAATATCCGAGCCGGTGAACGGAGGACGAGCAGTAAGCCGCGAGCGCAGACGGCCTTTCAAGGCCGTCAAGCGCAGGCGCTGTAAAATGAACGGAAATTCACGAAACCACATCCGCCCGCGTCCGCATGCCTCTCAAGAACTCTCGTAACCCCATTTGCTCCATGCCGGAAAAGTGAGAGTTTGAGAGAGAAAACCGCGAGCGGTTTTCTCTCTCAAGCGGCCAAACGCCCGGCAAAACATCCCGCCGCCCGCAATCCACCGTCCCGCTCGCGGCCCCCGATCAAGGCGCGGTCAGCGTGAAGTCGGAGCGCGCAGACCGCGGCGGACCAGATAATCCTGACTGCGGATGCCCAGCAGCAGCGCCAGAATCCGTTCCCGTCCGGTGATGATCGTCACCCGGCAACTGGAGCCGAAGCGCAACGGCATCTGTTCCCCGAAGAGCAGAATTTTCACCGGATAGTAGTTCGCGCCGTCGATGCTCTCCGGCAACTGGTACACCGCATCCACTTTGCCGTAAAAATACCCGTAGTCGAGGTAATTGTACTGCCCGGCCTCAATGCGGACGGTCTGGCCGCGCCGCACCTTGTATATCTGACTCTCGTGAATCAGTCCGATGACTTTCTTGTACTTGTCAGCGGCGAATTTCGCCACGGCGTCGCCTTTGGCGTAGTAGTTGCCGGGCCGGGGCGGAATGTCGGTGATGATCCCGGAATCCGGCGCCCGGATGATGTAATCCTCCAAGCGGCGGATCTCCATGCCCAACTCGTCGCGCTTGGCGGAAAGGCGGTGGCGCAATTGCGCCAGTTCATTGGCCGCCCGCTCGACGATCTGCCGGGCCATGCCGTCATCCAGCCGTTTGCGGTCCCGTTCCAGCCGCTGAACGGTCATCCGGGTGGAAAGAAGATTCAGTTCGACTTGGAGGAACTCCTTGCGGGTCACGGTTTTTTTGGCGTACAGATCGGAATAGACCTCGAACTCCTTTTCAGCCAACTTAAGTTTTTCTTCGGCGGCGGCCAACTCCAGTTCGGTATTGCGGTAGTATTCCGGCAGGGGGTCGCGGCGCAGTAACGCCAGCGCCTTCTCCTTGGCGGAGACGGCGTTTTCCAATTCCTGCAACTGGTGCCGGAGCAACGTGATCTTTTCCCGCTGGGGCCGGGAATCCAGTTCCATCACCGGTTCCCCGGCGGCCACCGACTCCCCCTCGTGGTGAATGATCCGCACACTGGGAGCGTCGACCAGAGACTTCAGATTGTACTCCCGGATTCCCGTGACGACCCCCTTGCCGGAGACTTCGTCATCCATCTTGCCGAAAATCACCAGTCCCAACAGGACCGCAAGCATGAGAATGATCGCCACTCCGATCCGGTGAAATGTTTTCAGCAGCCGCCGAAAATTGAATTTTTCCACTTGGTTGGACATGGAAACATCCTATCTTGAAGCCATCCTGGTTTGGGTCTGGTAAAGTTCGCGGTAGATTCCCGGCGTCGCCATCAGTTCCTCATGGGTCCCCTGCTGCATGACCTTGCCGTGATCCAGCACCACGATCTTATCCGCGTTGCGGATGGTGGAAAGCCGATGGGCGATGATCAGCGTGGTCTTGCCCTCCATCAGCCGGTCCAGCGCCTCCTGCACCACATGTTCGGAGACGGTGTCCAACGCGCTGGTGGCCTCGTCCAGAATCAGGATGGAGGGATTTTTCAGCACGGCCCGGGCAATGGCCAACCGCTGCTTCTGACCGCCGGAAAGGGTCGCTCCGTTCTCCCCGACGATAGTGTCGTAGCCGTCGGGCAGAGTTTTGATGAACTCCGAGATATTGGCCATTTTCGCGGCATGTTCGATTTCCTCCATGGAAGCGTCCTCTCTGGCGTAGGCGATGTTGTCCCGCACCGTCCCGGAGAAAAGGAACGGCTCCTGCAGCACGACACCGATATTGCTCCGATAGGATTCAAACGCCAGTTGCCGCACATCGTAGCCGTCCACGAGGATCGCGCCGCCGGTCACGTCGTAAAACCGCAACAGCAGATTGCTCAACGTGGATTTGCCCGAACCGCTGGAACCTACCAGTGCGACCTTTTCCCCGGGCTTGATCTCCAGTGAAAAGTCCTGGATCACCGGCTGCGAGTCCGGTTCGTAATGAAACTGCACATGCTGAAATTCGATATGCCCGGTCAGCCGGTCGGGATGGATCGGATGAGCGCACTCCTTGATCTCGGGAATGGTGTTCAGCAGTTTGACGATCCGGCTGGCGCCGACCATGCCCTGCGCCAGCGTGGCCACCTGAGCGGAGAGCGCCTGAATCGGAGCAATCATCATGTTGACGTAAGTGTAGAACGCCACAAATTCTCCGATGGTGATGTCGCGATTCTGAACGAAAAAAATCCCGATGCCGATGGTTGCCAGTTGTGTGATGATCGCCAGCATGTCGAAAACCGACCACAGTCCGATGCCGTCGAACGTGACTTTCATCTGCATCTGCACCGTCGGGCGGAGATTGCGGAAAAAGCGGTGACACTCTGCCTGTTCCTTGGCAAAGGATTTCACCACTTTGGTCCCCATGAGCGTTTCGGACAAATTGGCCGAAATTTCGGACAGTTTCTCCTGCAGGACCAGGGAATCCGCGCGCATGATCTTGCGGGAGAAATGAAAATTCAGGAAATGCAGCGGCAGCGTGATCAGCACCACCAGCGCCATCTGCCAGTTGAGCACCAGCAGGATCACCACGATGAGCACCAGTTGGAACAACTGTTCCGCCAGCGCGCTGACCATCCGCATCATCATGTTGACCAGAGAAACATCGCTGATCACATTACTGATGAGTTTGCCGGTGCGATAGGCTTCGTAAAAACGCAGGGACAGGCTCTGCAGGTGCTTGAACAACCGCTGCCGCACGTCCACGACAAATCGGATGCCGGTGTAATCCACAGTGCAGGAGAGCAGATACCGCAGCAGACAGCGGCAGAGGTAAATGGTCAACATCGCCGCGCACAACAGCGAAAACAGCAGATAATCGGCGTTGGGAAGCACCCGGTCGATGGCGATTTTCAGCATCCACGGGACGGTCAGACCGATCATATTGAAGGCGATGGCGAAAAAGAAAGTAAGCAGCGCCATTTTCCAGTAGGGCCGGAACAAAGCGAAAATCTTGTCCAGAGGCTGGCGCTCGTAACTTTCGAGGAGCGATTTTCGATTGATTTTTCTCTCACGAAGCATGATATCGTAACCTGAAACCCCATACGGTCCCGTCGGAGACTTAACGTAGCACCGTTTCTGCTTTTTGCAATGGCGACGACGGAGAAAACAGTCAAAAAAAAGCCGCTTCGTTCGGATCACCGCTCCAACTGCCGCAGGATGTACGCGCAGTTCACCGCCTTTTCCCGCAGATCGTTCAACGTGTAATAATAGTGGTTGCTGGCCTCGAATCCGATCCGGGAATCTTTGCGGACGATCCCGTGAAGTTCCACCGCCAGCGCCAGTTCCTCTTTCACGCACTCCCGCATCCGCTCCCGGTCGAATCCACGATCGCGGGCCAGCACGAACTCCGTCTGCAGACAGGTGCTGCGCAGATGACAGTACGCCGCCTGAGCCATCGTTTCAAGTTCCGTAAAATCCGCCGTCTCCTCCGGCTGCATCAGCGTTTTCGCCCGGCGCAGAATCTCCAGACCGTCCCGCCATCCGGCGGTGAGTTTCTCCCATTGCGCGGCAAAAACCTCCTCCGGGTAAACTCCGCGCCACGAAGCGAGATCGTCGTAGGGAAACCCGATCATGGTGGCCTTGTATCCGGTGGGGCGCAGATGCAGCGTGTTCATGGGGCCGAAATTCATCGGAGCATTGTAGATTACGTCCATATTGAAGGGGAACTCCCGGAAGGCCTCGCTGAACGCCCGCCACGCGGCGCACACCCGCGCGGCCAGTTCCGGATGGAATTTCGCCGCGGCGCTCTCCTCCGGGGTCGAATCCAGCAGTTCCAGATTGCCGCCGGGAAATCCGCCCAGCGTCCAACTGAGCATCACCCCGTCGGCCCCGGCCCGTTTCAATTGATCCAGATGCTCCCGGACCAGATAGGGGACGGGGATGTACGGCACCGCGGACAACTCCCACGAGTTGTTGATCTGGAGTTTGGCACAGACGCCCAGCCCGATTTGCCGGGCATGTGCCCACACCGACTTGGCCTCCGCCGCCGGACCGACTTGGGAGATGGAGTAATCCACCACGTACTGCTCCACCCCGCCGACCCGGGTATGCAGGCCCCATTCGCTCACACTGGTGACGAAAACATTGCGGTTTTTCGGCAACAGGTCCAGCACCCGGCATTTGAAATCCGTCGCTGGCCCCGTCCCCGGAGCGGACCGCCACGCCCAGTCGAAAATCAGCATTTTTGCTTCCGGGGCGGCGGTGTGCATTCCCCGTTCCATGGCGGCGTTGATCTCGGCGATGAACCGTTCCGGAGCGATATCGCGGCAGTACGGGCACCCGCTTTTTCCGTGGTCGAAGTTGCAGTGAGTGGGGTTCTCCGACATGGTGACGGTCAGCGCTCCGCCCAAATCCGGCACTTCGGTAAAGACGGAGCGCACCGCCGCTTCCAGCCATTGCAGCGGCTCCGGCGAGTGGTGGATGCACACCGTCCGGGTGCCGCGCGCTTCCCGGCCGCCCCAGTGCGGTTTCCGATCGTAAAACGGCAACGGCAGAGCGCGCGGTTCATCCAAATAAAGATAGAGTTTGACCCCATACCGACCGCACCGCTCCACGATTTTCCGCAGATTGTCCAGACGCTTCCGGTATCCGGCGGAATACTCCTCCGCGCCGGGAATGGGGCACAGCAGATACAAAATCGCGTGCATCCACACCCCGGTGATCCCCATGGAGGCATACTGCGCCAGCAGCGATTCCGGCACCGGGTCCGAAACGTCGGCCTCGCCCAGCACGTCGCCGCAACTGGCCGCGTAGGAGTGGATGACGTTGAAGGAAAATTCCGACTTCCCGTCCCGGCGCGGCATGGGGCGGTAACGGTCGGCGAAAGCGAAGGGGCGGTCCGCATACACAAGGGTTTCCGCCGGGAAATACCGGTGCGTCACCGCCTTGATCTCCCGGGTCGCCTCCTGCTGTTCCGAAGTCAGCGGAGCATAGCGCAATTCCGGGCAATCCGGTTTCAACTGACCGAGTTTGTAGAAGCAGAAATCCTCCTCCTTCAAGGTATAGGCCAGTTTTTCCGCCGGCCAGTCGAGCAGTTGGAGCAACTGGCGGTAATTGAGCAGATGCCAGTTGTTGCGGATGAGCGTCAGGTAGCCGCGCTCCCGCCATGCGCCCGTCACTTCCGGTTCCGGCGGCAGACCAAGTTCGGCGGCGGCGGCGGACAATTCCGCCGGAGTACAGGCCAAAATCCCGGCCAGCGCTTCCGCCGGAACCAATCCCCAATTCCGCCACAGAAAGTGCTGCCAGACGGTGGGGAAGTACGGATATTTTACCGGCGCGGGCGCGCTTCCTACGGGAAGAAATTCCGACTTTACGGCATTTTCGGTCATTTCGACAACTCCGTGATCCGGGCCTCCAGCGGCCGACCGGGACTCCAGTCGGGCGCTGCTCCGCCGACCTGCCGGGCCAGCCATTCGCCGGATATTTCCGGGATGATGTCGTGACCGCCCTCAAAGAGCGTAAGCCGGACGAACCCGGACTGCCGCCGCAGATACACCGGGCGGGAGCCGAATGCCGGATCGCCCGCCGCGGCGGTCAGATGCGCCGGAACCGTTTCGGTCTTCTCAATATACGCGATATCAGCTTCGGAAATGCGGTCCGCCTCGGCCGCCAGCATGTTGTACGCCCGAATCGCCTGTCCCACGGGCACACTGCCGGTGTGTCCGTCATGAATGCCGGTGCTGATATCCACCGGCACCCGGCCGACGGCGTTCTTGAGCCAGGTAAGCGGGGAACGCAGTCGGGCTTCCCGCCGGGCGGCGGCGGAGACTTCCGGGTCCCCGCCGCAGGATTGGGCGATATTGTCGGCGTAACTGTTGTTCCGCTCGCGGCTCTGCCGATACCAGAGGGCGATGTCGGAAATCGGACACCAGGCCGAGACCGCGCTCCACAGATCCGGCCGCCGTCCGGCCATCAGCAGACTGCAATGCCCGCCGCCGGAACCGCCGACCAGATAAATACGCCGGGGATCGACGCGATGATTTTCGCACATATAAGCCACCGCGTCCTCCAAGTCCGATACCACCAAGTCCGACCCGCAGGCGTCGAGATGCCAGTTCGGGCCCCGGAAGTGGGGGAAGATCATGTGCCAGTCGTTCCGGGCGCAGAGCGCGGCGTAGGCGGAACAATCCGCCTCGTAAGTAAAACTCCACGTATGCAGCGCCACCAGCAGCGGACGCACCTCGAAAGCGCTTCCCGCGGCCTGACACATCGCCGGCTGGGGCGTACCGTCAAATTTGCTGGTGTAAGTTCTTTTTTCGATCATAATTCACCTCAATGAACCGCGACAGGACACAGACCGGGGAATAAGATATATCATTGAGATGAAAATGCAAGCGAAAAATCCCGAAACTTCACTGATTTTTCGCCCGGCACGGCCGGACCGCGCTTTCTACGGCAGAGGATCGTAGGCCTCGTCGCCGGAGGAGAGATATCCCAGCCGGTCGACGAATCCGGCCGAGGTGTTCGGCCGCCGGATAAAATTCCCCGTCGTACCGGCGTGGCCGTCCGCATAACCGACATTGCAGGTTTTCAGATGCCGAAAATCCGCAAATCCGCCTTTGCCGTATGTCGTGTTGTAAAGGAAGGCGGTGGCTCCCGGCCGATTGTCCGTACTGCCGCTGAGCAGACAGGCAGCATCCGCCAGCACCGCGACCCGAACCGGGTTCCGCACTGCGCTCACCCGGACCGGGCGGTAATTCGGCGGGATATCGTCGCAGGTGCGGAACGACAGCAAATAGTTGTAGCCGAACCCGGCGAATGGCGCGGTATACCCTTTCTTGAGAACAAGTTCCGATGACTTGGAACACTGGAAGACCCCGCCTTTGGTCGCATCCCCCTCCGGCAGGGCGGAAGCCAGCAGTCCCGGGTCCTTGTAGTTGAATGCCGCGTCCCACTGTTTTTTCTGGTCCCAGGCCGGGCAGAAAAACCCGCCGCTGACATCCGCGTACATCAGATGCATGGCCAGCACCTGCTTCGCATTGGAGAGGCACGCGGTGCGAAGCGCGGTTTCCCGGCTCCGGCCGAGCGCCGGCAGTAAAAGCGCCGCCAGAATCGCGATCACCGCGATCACCACCAGCAGTTCGATCAGGGTGAAAGGCTCCCCCGCCCTGCCCTGCTTCCGCGCCGGACACGGCGAATGATCCGAATGACTTCTCGGTCCGATCACCCCAACAAACCTCCGGTAAAATCCCGCGTTCCCCCCGCCCACGGAGGGAACGCGGATGCGCGCATTACAGGGAAACCAGCACTCCCCGCTCCCGATCGTCCTCACGGACCATCGCGGTGGACGCTTCCAGGAACGCGCCGGAGGCGACCAGTTCGTTGTAGAGCGAGGGATCGGCGTCGCAGTTTCCGAATTTCAGCGTGATGCGGTCCGCGGTCACTCCGGACACCGTCACCGAGTTGCCGAGACCGTCCGCATACGTCAGCGCGGCCTCGTCCCAGTTGGCCGCGTCCCCGGCGTCGAACCACAGCGTCACCGTGCCGGCGGCCAGCTGATTCACGGTATCCGCACCCCAGTTGCCGCCGAAAACGAACAGATCGTCGCCGCCGTTGCCGAACAGCCGGTCGTCACCGGAACCGCCGATGAGCCAGTCGTTCCCGGAACCGCCGACCAGCCGGTCGTCACCGTCATCGCCGAACAGTCGGTTGTTTCCGCCGTTGCTCCAGAGGACGTCGTTGCCGGAACCGCCGCGCAAAGTCAGACCGGCACCGTCATACGTGTAACGCTGACTGGTCAGGTCGATCACATCGTCCCCGGCACCGGCCCGGATCTCGCGGATCTGAGCCAGCCGGGCCTGTGCGCCGTTGGCCGAATAGATGTCGTCCAGAAAAATGGCGTCCCCATTGGCGCCGTCACCGAGATACATCACATTGCGGTCGCCGCTGCCCTGAAAAATATCCTGATACCGGCTGCGCCCGCTCAAAGACGTCAGCATGTTGGTACCGGCAGTCTGCTGATACTCGCCCACGTTGCGGGCGAAATAGCCGCCTTCCCAGACACCGTTCGCCGCGGCAAAGAACACGTCGGAGACACCATTCGATTCCGCGGTCACCACTGCCGGTTCCGCCGCGTCCGGCGCGAGAAAATCGTTTCCATTGACCCACGAATCTCCGTCCGACGTCTTCACCCGCCATTGCCATGTGCCGCCGGCAAGAACGGGGAACTCCAGTGCGGTTCCCGCCGTCAGCATCCGCGTGGCGGTGGCAAACTGATCCTGCGACAATTCGACCACATAACCGCTTGCGCCGCCGACCCCGAACCAACTGAGACCGGAAGCGGACCCGACCAGATACGACGGTTCCGTCGCCACCGTCGCGGACAATGTCAGTGTGTCGTCCGCAAGATCAAGCGAATAGATCCGTCCGTCCCGGTAGAGATGCCCGGTGGTGATCTCTCCGTCGGTCACGGTAAAACTGCCGGCGGACTCCTGTGCGACCGCCAGCGTCAGTTCCCCGCTCCAGCCGGCGATCCCGGTCGCCACGGCACAGGCGGTATCCAGCGCCCAGTCCGATGTCACGGAGAGCGTGATGCCGCCGCCGGAGAAGTGGTTCAGCCCGGAAACCACCGCGGCGCTCTCCGCCGTGGATTCGGCCAGCGAAATCGTGATGCTCCCGCCCTCGGCGTTCGTCACCGCCCCGGCGAAAACATTCGCCCCGACAAGTTCCATGCTTCCGGCGTTGCAGACCGTGTCGGTCGCGGTCAGAAACACCGCGTCGCGCAAAGTCAGTTTCGCGCCGTTCCAAATGGCGCCGCCTGCCTCGGATGCCGTGTTGCCGCTGAATACGCACCCGGAGACCGAAATCCCGCCGCTGTTGGCGTCCTGATAAATCGCTCCGCCGTTGACGGCGGCGTTGCCGGTGAAACTGCAGTTGCTGACCGTCAGTGAGACCGCGTAGGCATTGGAGAGCGCTCCGCCGGAAGTCGCGGTGTTGCCGTCAAAAACCGCCCCCGTCACCGCGGCGGCGGACCAGTTGGCAATGGCCCCGCCGTCATTGCTTCCGGCGCGGTTGCCGCGGAACGTGCCGCCGGAGACGACCAGATCGCCCCAGGTGTTGACGATGGCGCCGCCGCCGTAGGTCGCGGTGTTGTCGAAAAAGTCCGTCCCGGTCACGGTGACCGTGCTCCCCGGTCCGGCGCACTGGTAGATCGCGCCGCCATACTCGGTGAAGTTGCCGCGCATCACGCCGCCGGAAACCGTGAGGCTCCCATAATTGGCGATGCCGCCGCCCAGCCCGCCTTTCCAGGCGTTGCCCAAGTCATATTCGGCGACATTGTCGGCAATGGTGACGTCGGTCAGTGTGACCCGCGCCCCGGAATCCACATAGACGGCCCCGCCCTGCCCTCCGGCTTGAGCGGCGGAAATATACACCGCGGTATTGCCGCTCAGTTCGGTGCCGGAAACGGTCATCGTGCCGCCGACGGCATATAGCGCGCCGCCGAGTTGCGCCGTATTGCCCGCATAGGTCCCGTCGGAAACATTCAGTGTGCCGGAGGAGTTGAGCACCGCGCCGCCCCGAACGGCGGAATTGCCGACGTAAGCGCCGGAAACGATATCTAGCACCGAGGCGGAGTTGTTGTAATAATCGTTCATCACCGCGCCGCCGTCGACGGCGGAATTCCCTCCGGCGGTAACGTTCTCCAGCCGGGTATGCGCTCCGGCGTGGTTTTCCATCGCCCCGCCGTAAGCGGCGGAATTGCCGGTCATGACGCCGCCGCTGATGACGGCCGTCGCGCCGGAGATCTCCACCGCGCCGCCGTAGGTGGCGGTATTGCCGGAGAACTGAGCATCGGTGATGTTGATATTGTCGCCGATCGCCAGGATCGCGCCTCCGCCGCCGGTGGCGGAATTACCGGAGAAAACCGTGCCGGAAACGCTCAGGTGCGCCCCCCACGTCTCAATCGCGCCGCCCTGCCCGGCATAGTCGTTATCGGTAAATGCCGCGTTGTCGACAAACGTCCCGCCGGTCAGCGTGATCTCACCCAGCGTCGCACAGATCGCCGGACCGTACCATTTGGAAGCGCCGGAACAATACGCCGTCCCGGAAAAACGCCCGCCGTTGACGTTGATCCCCGCGATGGTCCCGCCGTCCAGCACGACCATCGTGCCGCCTTCGCCGACCTCCGTCTCCACGGCAATGCCGCCGGAACCGACCTCGATCCGGTCTTTCCCTTCCTCCGCCGAAATGACCGCGGAATCGGAACGATCCGTGATTTCCACCGGAATCCCGGAAGAATAAATGATGACTTTTCCCTGATCTACCGCCATGATGAACTCCTTTCCCCGAACCGCAGCGGGAATTGACGTCCGGAGGCGGAGAACCGGGAAGAAAACGGCACACAAGTAAGGAAATCGCGCACACGGCGGTGCGGCGCGGGGGGCACACCCCGCCCGACCCGACACGGATGCCGAATTCATGCTTTACCTTTCTTGCGTGACGGGCGCAATCCCGGAGACCTTCGCTCCGAAGCAGATAAATTAAGGTCAAGTCAGGATCTGGCTCGCCGCCGCATGCGGCTCACAGTTGCTCGACAGTCCGTGAATTTCACACGGTTCACTGAATCCTTGACCCACGACGACGTTTAATATAGCACTTCATGACGAACAATGCAAATCGCAACCGGGTCATTGCACCGTATCCGGAGGCGGAGCGGGTGAAAAACGGATTGGATCGGTGTTTCCGGTCGGGACAATTACAAGGAAGCGGCACGATTTTTAAGTGTTTTTCGATCCCGCCGCTGTTGCCCGCAGCCGTCTCCGACTTCGTTGTGCCCGATCCGGGGCACTCCGATCCGCTCTCTTGGGCTACTTTCCTTCCGGACAGGCAGCGGCGCGTTCGCCTTTCGTGTCTCACCAATAGCCGTTACCGAGCAGCATGTCCAGAATCACCGAGGCATAAATCCGGTGCCCGTAGTCGTTCGGATGGTTGACCCCGTTGCCGCTGAGATCATAGAAACTTTTGCGTTCCAGGAACATCCGCCACACTTTCTGCACGTCGGCCAACGCGAAATGGCAATCCTTGCCGGCCACATATTTACGCATGGCGTCGGCATAGACCGCGTCTGGACCGGGTACGGTCGGCTTCCACAGCGGATTGCCGGTCATAAAGGTGATGATCAGGTACTCGGTATGGGGATTCGCAGCCCGACTCTCCGCAATGACATCATCCATATGCCCGATGAATTCATCCGCCGGCATGGCGGCCATATTGTTCATGCCGTAAGCGACGGCCAGCAGATCGGGGCGATTGGGCAGATACTTGTCCTTGTTTTCCTGCGCCCGGGTGATGCCGGTGCTGGTGATGGCCAGATTCTGTAAGTTCACCGGGGTTTTGGTCTTGAACTGCAGTTCGTTGCAGATCAGTTCCATGTAGCAGGGCATGAACGGCTCGCGCCCGATGAATTTGGTCGAGTTGTATCCCTGACTGATGCTGTCGCCGATCAATGTGACACGAACCGGTTCGCCTTTGGCCAGTTTTTCCCGGAAGCGCGGCAGCCGGTCCAACTGCCGGGGCAGAGCCGGATGCAGATCGACATTCTTGGCGATGTAGGAAATGTCGACCTGATGTTCGGTAAAAAATTCCCAGTTGTTGTAAAGCAGATAACCGCCATCGACCGCGTTGCGGATGGCATTGGCATCGGGAACCGGGTGGATGCGCAGATTTTCCGTCGGATGCAGGGCGGACTCCGGAAAATACGGGATCCGGCTGCCGGGGACAAGTCTGATCTCGGCGCTGCCGGGCGCGTGGGTGAAATCCCGGCCTTCCTCGTACACGGTACCGGGGACGTGGGAAGTGACGCCGAGCAGTTTCTCCGCCGGAAACATCAATTTGACCACATCACTTCCGGCAAACATTCCGGATTCCAGATTGACTTGATTGCCGTCCCACAGGTGCAGCATGGTGCTGTTCTCGCTCGTATTCATGGATATCCTCCTTGATTTTGTTGTTGGACAGACTATAATATGATCGTTTTTTTACTTTTTTTCAAGGTCACCGGCCCGAAAAGTCCGGAAGGCAGGGACTCCATTTCAAATCCCCGGCTCTGGTACTCGTACGGGCAGACAAACGGCAATTCCCGCTCCCAGCGTTCCCGGACCGCGTCCGGCGCAATGGCATTGGCGAGGGTATTGGTCACCTTGACGGTCAGGATGTTCCGACCCCGGCGCAGCGCCCCTTTCACCGCGAAAACGTAAGGCGGAGCCAGTTTGACTCCCAACTCCCGCCCGTTCAATGTCACCGCCGCGGAATAGTTCACCTGCCCCAGATCCAGAAATTCCGCCGCGGAACGGCAGTGAAACTCGATGGAATATTCCGCCTCGCCGCTGAAATCGCTTCCGAGGACGTCCGCCCAGTCGCCCAATCCGGCAGGGACCGGCGGTACGCTGTCCGCATACTCTCTCACCTCATAGTCGTCCGCGCCGACCACCGTCTGACGGATCTTGCGCAGTTTCCACGTTCCCGTGACGGCGGCGCCCCGTCCGCCGGGCTGTGCCGGCGGCGCTCCCGCTCCAACCGCCGAGGCTCCGATCACGAACACTTTCAACTCCCCCGGGGCGAACTCCGCCCGCCAGCGGCGGCCGCTTCTCGCCACGGCGAAAAAGCGTCCCGTGTCCGGGTCGGCTGCGGCGACGGCCCCGTCTTCCCGGCTCCGGCAGGAGACCCTCTGCGTCTCCGCGGAAGTATTCAGCATGAAATATACGGCGCTGCCGTCGGCGGCCCGCTGTTTGCGCAGGCGGATATTGGGATTGCGGGGGGCAAGTTGCAACTCCGGCGGGATGGTGTGGATCGCATCCGAGGAGAGGATTTTCGCCCCCTGCCCCCGGAGTTTGGATACATTGGCCGCGGCTTCCGGGGCCAGCATCGCTCCGGTCGGAATGACGATCCGGGAATACAGGACCTTGCCGATGCGGACCTTGCCCGCCTCATATTGCGCCGTCGCCAGCACATCATCGTCGATGTAGTCGAAGTCGCATTGGCTCTCCACCATGCGTGCGGCGATATGTTCCTGATGTTCTTCCGAGTGTTTTGCGGTCCGCGTATACATCCAGAGACTGCGGCAGTCGTAGAACAGCGCGGTCGACACTTCCGGGACCGACGCGGTCGCCAGTGCGGACAGCCGGGCGTTCCACATATGATACTGCGGCATGTATTTCCACTGCGGATTGAGGTTGCCGGCATGCGGACGCTCGCCTTCCATCCGCTGTCCCCGGGTGGAGAGCGGATAGGCGCAGTTGACGAAAATATTCACTCCGCAGACCAGCATGTATCCGATAAGAAACCGCATCTGCTCGAATGTCAGACCGGAACCGTAGACGCCGAACATTTCCCCGGACACATAACGGTTCCCGCCCTGATTGGCCACACTGGAGGCGAATTTCGGAAAGACGTGCAGCCGTTGTCCCTGCCATATCTGACGCCAGATGGTGTCCACTCCGGGCGCGTCCATCGCCCGCAGCGTGCGCAGAATATGCCCGAATCCCATGTACATCGTCTCGGACATGGAATCTTCGCCGCCCAGATGTCCGCCGGAGAGCAGACCGTGACGGCGGCACCAGTCGCGGATCGGGAGCATGAAACGCTCCACGAACAGTTGGGACTTCACATCGTGATAATCGATCCGGGCGGCCATGACTTCCGGCTTTGCGGACATCGCCAGAATGTCCGCGAGAAACGGCATGATATCGTAATGCTTGCGTTTCTGAAATTCTTCGGCGAAATCGTCGGCCCAGGTCAGGCGGGACGGAGTGCATTTGCCGTACTCCGGTTCGTCCATAAAGGTGAATTTGATGATCTTGCCGAAATCCGCGCCGAAGTGCGCCGCATAGCGCTCATGGGTGAGTTCGAGAAATTTCTCCGTGACCCCAGGACGGAGGACATCCGGAAGCGGCGCGGTCCACTCCGGATTGACTTTCTCGCGCTCAACCCGCACCCTGCCCTCTCCGTCGGCGACCACGAACTTCCGGGTGAAATGCTCCGGATCACTGGCCCAGACCTGACCGCAAGCGCCGCCGGACGGCCAGCCGCCTTCGTCATAGATGCAGAGTTCCAGCCCGAGTTTACGGCACTCGTCCACGATGATTTTGTAACGCTCGAAATACTCTTTGCTGAGATACTTCGGTGACATGGTCGTGTCGAAAAACACCCGAAATTCCCGCGGGAGCGGGTGAGGATAGATCATTTTGGAGCCGGACGCCGCCAGATCGCGGAGTTGCCGCCGCAGTGTTTCGGGGTCAAGTTCTCCGTTGAGAAACCAGAAGTACGCCGGGGTGTTGACTGCCGGAGGATCGGCGAAACATGCCTTCAGATCAGCGGCGGTGGGGGATGGAAGATGCTTCATGTTAATAAGAGATATTTTTCAGTGATGGAAGAAACGATTTACCGGTCGCCGGGATGCGCGCATTCCGGCGACCGCACGGCAATGTTACGGTGTGACCTGCCGGAGTTCGGCCTTGTCGAATTCCACATAGTCGTCATCGCTGAGGGAGCCGCTCCCTCTGGAGCCGAACATGATCCGAAGAAGCGCAAAATTCACGCCCCGGGGCACGTCGAATGTCAGTGAACCGTTACGCCAGCCGTCCGCATCAGCTTCCCCGAAGGAACCGTTGACCATCGTTTTTTTGAGAATCCGGTCGTTGGCGTCGACCAGATACGCCGAAAGCGTCGGCACGACCTGACCGCCGTGCACCCGGGCCCGGGCGGTGAACGCGTATTTGCCGCCGGGGACGATGCCGTCGATCTCCTGCAGCAGGCAGCCGTTGGCGATCCGGATCAGTCGTGCCGTGCCGTTGACGGCGCGAACGACGCCCTTTGATTTTTTGGAATCCTGCCAGAATTTCCAATCGGCGATCTTGCCGCCCGCACCGTCGAGATCGCCGTTCAAATTCAGGACCGACGAATCTCTTGTCGGGACAGACGGCGCGGCCGCCGCCCCGGTCGGGACACTGACCTGCCGGAATTCGGCCTTGTCGAATTCCACATAGTCGTCATCGCCGAGGGAACCGGTTCCCCGGGAACCGAACGTGATCCTGATGAGCGCGAAATCCACCCCTTCCGGGACGCAGAACGTCAGCGAACCTTCGCGCCAGCCGTCCGCATCGGGCTCGCCGAAAGAACCATTGACCGCCGTCTTGCCGAGTATTTTGTCATTGGCATTGACCAGATACGCCGCAAACATCGGTTTGAGCCGTTCGCCGTGGACCCGGGCGCGGACCGAGAACGTGTATTTGCCGCCGGGAACGATCTCCTTGATCTCCTGAAACATACAGCCCACGGCGACCTTGATCAGCCGTGCCGTCCCATCGACCGCCCGGACCCGGCCTTTCGATTTTTTGCCGTCCTGCCAGAATCCCCATTCGGCGACCTTGCCGTTCACGGTATCAAGTCCGCTGTTCCGGCTCAACACCGGAGTCCCGCCAGCGGCGGTCCGCGGGACGCTGATCTGCCGGAATTCGGCTTTGTCGAAGTCCACATAGTCGTCATCGCCAAGAGAACCGGTCCCGCGGGAACCGAACGTGATCCTGACGAGATCGAAATCCACGCCCTCCGGAACGGGGAAATCCAAAGCCCCTTCCATCCATCCGTCCGCGCCGGGCGCTCCGAAGGAACCGTTGACCGCCGTTTTTTTGAGGATCCGGTCATTGGCATCGACCAGATACGCCGCAAACATCGGCTTGAGCCGTTCGCCGTGGACCCGGGCCCGGACGGTGAATTTGTATTTGCCACCGGGAATGATCCCCTTGATTTCCTGGAACATACTTCCCAGAGAAACCTTGAGCAGCCGTGCTGTCCCGTCGACGGCCTGAACCCGACCGTTCGATTTTTTTCGGTCCTGCCAGAATCCCCAGTCGACGACCTTGCCGTTTTCGCCGTCAAGACCGCTGTTTCGGCTCAATACCGTACCGTCGTTCGCCGCGGCGGTACTGACGATCAACGCGACAACCGCCCCGGCGATGAGTTGTATTTTCTTCATCGCAATCCATTTCCTTCTATTGATTTTAGGGCATCTCTATTTATTCGGGGATAAATTGAGATGACGCTGGCAAAGGAACGCGAGAGGATGTACATTACAGCATCAATGACAGGAGGACAGGATGCTGAACGGATTATTTGACATAGACAATCGTCTGGATTATC
>JALEMG010000002.1 GCA_022768375.1 Lentisphaeria bacterium | reverse complement strand
TGCTGGAGCCGTTCCATGCGGATTTCATCCGTTTTGCGGAGCTGGTCTCCCTTTTCCCGAAGCGTGCTCATCTTGTCCGAAAGCTGCGCGGTATAGGATCCGGCGCGGGAGAGGTAGATGCACACTCCCGCCAGAACCGCTCCCAGCGCAATCAGAGCAACCGCCACCGGGTGAGCGGCAATAAAGCTCATGACCGCTCCCAGAGCCAGCATTGCCGCAGCCGCGACCTTGGCTGCCGCCGCCAGCAGGAAGTTTCCCGCCGCAACGGCGGAAACCGCAATCACAGCTTTCAGATTCGCCGCAGTAAAAAGCGCGGTCACGGCAATTCCGGCTTTACGGACCTGATTCAATGCCACAGTTCCCGCCGTGCAGAGCGCTTCCGCGACAGTTTGCGCTTTCACTGCGACAGTTGCCGCAATCGATGCGGCCGTACAGGATTTCAGAGCACTTGCCATGGCCGTCCATGCTGTTGCCAGTGCGCGTCCCGCCGCCATGGTCCCTTCTGCGACAGCCTGCGCCTTGAGTGCCGCCGTTGCCGCGATGGAAGAGAGTGTCAATCTCCAAAAAATGCTCTCCAGACCAAAAGACCGGTCTTTTACTCCCCCGGAGAATTTACCGGGAGAAGGTCTGAAACACACCTTCATAAGAGAAAAGTGGAGATTCTCCGCTTTCGGGCAAAACGCGAGTTGAGCTCAAATTTACCCCCGAAACGAAAAAACCGACCAGAAGACCGGTCGGTGGAGAATTTTGAAAATGGTGGAGCAGAAGAGACTCGAACTCTCGACCCTCACACTGCCAGTGTGATGCTCTAGCCAACTGAGCTACTGCCCCATTCGTGATGACGGATCCTAATATACACTCGGAATCGGATTTTGCAAGCGGGGCAAACGCTTTTTTACCGTTTTTTTACGACTGTGCGCCGCCGGGGACATGAAAAAGATAAACCATGTATCCGATGTAGACCAGCAGCAGCAGGACCCCTTCGCGGCGGGAAATTTTCATCCCGGTCGCCATGATCGGCAGCAGCGCCGCCGAAATTCCCAGCATCAGCCACAAATCCACCGGACTGATTCCCGGCGCGTCGATCGGACGGATCAGCGGCACGATCCCCACGATGCAGAGAATGTTGAAAATATTCGACCCCACCACGTTGCCGATGGCGATGTCGTGTTCCCGCTTGAGCGCCGCCACCACTGAGGTCGCCAGTTCCGGCAGGCTGGTCCCCAGCGCCACGATGGTCAGGCCGATCACGGCTTCCGGGACATGCATCGCTTTGGCCACGGCCACGGCGGAGATGACCAGCAGTTTCGCACCGCCGATCAGTCCGGCCAGCCCTCCCGCAGTCAGCAGCAGGGCAATTCCGACGGGGTAGGTCCGTTGCGGGATATCCCCCTCTCCCGGAGGATCTTCGCCCTGTCCGGAATGAAAAAATCTCCACCCGGTATACCCCAGCAGACTCAGCAGCAGGATCGCGGCTTCCCACCGGTTGATGCCCCGCGAGATGCGGTAAAACCCCGTGAATGCCGCCGCCGACCCCAGCATGATCCAGATATCCAGTTTCAGCAATTGCTTGTTGACCGGGATCGGCGCGATGGCCGCGCTCAATCCGAGAATCAGCGCGATGTTGCAGATGTTGGAACCGATCACGTTGCCCAAACTGATGTCCCCGTGTCCGTGCCATGTCGCGTCAATGCTGACCACCAGTTCCGGCGCACTGGTGCCGAACGCCACCAGCGTCAGTCCGATGAGCAGCGGGGAAACGTTGAATTTCCGGGCGATGCTCACCCCGCCCCGGATCAGGTATTCCGCGCCGTAGTAGAGCAGAACCAGACCGACAACGCCCTGCAGGATGCTGACGATCATGCCATGCTCCGATTGAGTTGTGCCGCCGCCCGGTCCCGGACGTTGGGAAATTTGCCGTAGAACATCGCGGCCCGTTCATGGATGTTCTCCAGATGGCGGGAAATTTTGCGCATCTCCTCCACCAGTTCCAGATAGAGCATACCGACCTGCGGCTTGCAGTCGCCGTTGCTGATCCGGGTGAAGTGTTCTGTCTCCGAACTGTCCAGCATGGTTTCGATCCTGCCCTGCAGCCGGACCGCCTTGTCCCGGTTGGCGGGGCAGGGATTTTCGAGCATTTGGATCGTCGCCGCGGTCAGTTCCGCCAGCGTGTCGTGAAGTTGGTCGTATTCGGCTTCGGCGTCGGCGCTGAAGCGCAGTTCGCCCTCAAGTAGCCGGCGGACCGTACCGTGGATGATCTCCGCATGATCGCCGATCCGTTCCACGTCATTGGTGCAGTGGAGCAGCATGGGGATCTGTTCGGATTCTTTGGCGGTGAGTGGGCGCAGCATCAGTTTGGATAGGTATTCGGTGATCGCCTTCTGTCGGGCGTCGATATCGGCTTCGCGCTGGCCCAACTGCCGTTCGACCGTCTGATTTTTTTCGTCGTTGCGGTTGTAGACGTTCAGAGCGCAGTCGATCATCTTCCACGACTTTCTCAGCATCTGCCGCAAGGCGCTGGCCGTCTGGGTCAGCGCGATGGACGGTGTATTCAGCAGGTGCGGTTCCAATCGTTCGTAGACCACGCGGGTCTCTTTCACCGGGATCAGGCGCTCGCAGATTTTGGCCAGCAATCCGATGAAAGGCAGCCACATGATGGTGGTGAAAACGTTAAACACCGTGTGGGCGTTGGCGATCTGCCGGGGAATCCCCGCGCCGAATGAAACCCACTCGACGACTTTCAGAAATACCGGTTCGCCGTTTACGGTGATCCAGAACGTCGCCATGGTGATGAGCGCCCCGATGGTGTTGGACAAGGTGTTGGCCAGTGCCGCCTGCTTGGCGATGCGGTTGGTTGTCATTGCGGCCAGTTGAGCGGTGATCGTGGTTCCGATGTTGGCGCCCAGCACCAGTGCCAGTGCGGTGTAAATGTCCAGCAGTCCGGCGGCGCCGAGGGCGACCAGTACGCCGGTACAGGCGGAACTGCTCTGCATGATACAAGTCGCCATAGTGCCGATTGCCAACGCACCCAGCATGGAAAGAAATGGAATCGCGCCGTCAACCGGAGTGCATTTGAACATCCGCAACGTGTTCAGAAAGGGTTCACAGGTTTTTAAGGCGTTCAATTCGTTACTCATGATTTCCATGCCCAGAAAAAGGAATCCCAGTCCGAGTACAGTTTCGCTCCAATTTGAGATCCGGCTCTTATTGACAAACCCCAGCAGAAGTCCGAGGATGATGGAGGGCATGATGATCCAACTGATATCGAACGCCACCAACTGGGCGGTTATCGTGGTCCCGATATGCGCTCCGAGCATCAGGCCGACAGCCTGAACCAGTGACAGCAGGCCGGCGTTGACAAATCCCACGACCATGACGGTACTGGCGCTTGAACTCTGGATCACCCCGGTGACGACAGCACCGGTAGTGACCGCCACGAAACGGTTGGCGGAGAACATTCGCAAAATGGACCGCATTTTTTCCCCGGCCACCCGGTGCAGCCCGTCGCTCATGAGTTTCATGCCGAAAATGAATATCGCCAATCCCCCCAATACCTGCATGACCACCATCAGATTCATAATTCTTTGAGTCTCCTTTTCTTTGCTTGCCTTCTTTCCTTTTTCCTGCCTGCCGCTTGAAGTCCGGTCGCTTCAGGCCTCCCCCGCCGTGCGGGGAGGCGGTAATTGCGGATAAAAAAATCCCGAACCGGTTCCCATGGGGGAGGTTCGGGGAAAATCGCCGTCGGTCCCGGACGCGACGGAGGCGCGGCATATCCCATCGCCCTCGTTTTGCCGGGCAGGGGATGCCGCGGCCGTTCGGAACGGCCGGGAAAACGGAAAAACTTGGATCGCCGGTTTCAAAAAATCCCCCTTGCATTCGTGTCGCCCCATAATATACACCGGCAAGGCGGATTTTTCAATCGGGCCGTGTGCGAAACGAAGTTTCCCCTCTCCTCCGAAGGTCGGCCGTGATTCAATTACTTTCGGGCGGCCCGCCCCCCGGTTTCCGGGTAGAAGAAGGTCAGCAGCAGTCCCGCGGCGGCGGCGAAAGTAAGAAACAGCGCCAAATTCGCGTAGGCCTCCGGCGGATAGGCGGCAACCCCGGGGTGTGCGAAGTGCCGGAGGATGCAGCCGTTGATGTTCTGGAATCCGGCAATGGCCACGAAGCACCAGAAATTCACCATGGCCACGGCGAGGCCCACATGCTCCGGCGGATTGAGTTCCTTGCCGACGATGCCGAACACCGGGAAAAATCCCGCCGGGAATGAGATCAGCACGTAGGCGGCGCCGAGCAGCGGAAGACTCGGTTCGCTGCGGAACGCGAGGAGACACAGGAGCGAACCGGCCAGCGCCGAGGCCTGACCGATGCCGATGACGACTTTTCTCCGATCGCCGCAGAGTTTGAGCAGGAAGTTCACCGCGAGGTTGTTGCAGGCCACGACGATGGTCAGGACCATGATGACGGTGGTCGCCTCCTCCCGGCTCAGCGCGCAGAAATCCATCAGACTCTTTTGGCCGAACTGGGAACTGATCCCGTAGTAGGCTCCGAAGATCACCGAGACGCTCAGACACAGCAGCCACATATTCCGGTTGCGCATCATGATGAACAGCGGCTGCAGCGTCTGACCGCTTTGCGTCGGCTTGATGGTCCCGCTCATCCGGGCGACGATCACGATCAGCGCGGCCAGCGCCGCCGCGCCGGGCAGGGCCATGGCCCACCTCCAGGTCGTGGCCCGGATCAGCAGCGTCATGGGGACGGTCCCGGCGGTCGGACCGAAGTATCCCAGCAGCAGCACCAGCCCGAGCGCCGGGGCGAATTTCTCCGGGAACAGGTCGTTGAGCAGTTTGGCTACGCCGAGGAATACCGTGCCCGCGCCGAATCCGGTCAGCGCCCGACAGCACAGCATCACGGGCAGATTTCCGGTCAGGGGAAACGCGATGCTGCCCGCGGCGAACAGCGAGCCGCCGATAAGCAGGATCCGCACGCCCCCGTAACGGTCGGCGAAAACCCCCGCCAGCAGTTGACTGGCGGCGTAGGCGTACATGAACGCCGCTCCGGTGGCGGAGATGGCGGCGGCGTCCAATCCGAGGCGCTGAAGATCGTTGAAGATCGTGGCGGGGATCAGAACTTTGGACATGCTGGTGAGGAAGTACAGCAATACTCCGCACCCCAGAATGGTCTGTTTCCGGAGACGCAGCGTCTCCGGGGCGATGGACTCGGTCATCGTGTTGTTTCGGTTCCTTTGCCGCTGATCAGCCGGGCGAATCTGGCCGGATCGGAGAGCGTCCGAACCGCCTGCGGGAAACAGGAAATCTCCCGCCGATCGAGGTTGCGGCCGTAATTGTAACGGACGGCCAGTACCGTCCATTTCACGTCGGCGGGCAGTTTGTACTGCTTGATCACGGCGGCGGCGGGGAAGCGGACTTCCGCTTTCCATCCGGCGGCGGTTTTAACCGCGACGGCGGTGATTTTCACCGGCGGCGCATCCGTGGCCGGCGGATAGAACATCCGGCCCGGTCCCCAGTGGAAAAAGCAACTTTTCCGATTGGCGGCATCGACGAGCAGTTCCCATATCCGGGTGTCGTTCTCCGGGGAGATGAAAATCTGCACCGCGTCGCCGGTCTTCTGGAGCAGAGTCTGATCGGACGCGCTTTCGCTGAGCACGTCGGCGTCGGTCATGTCCACGACGACGCGGATATCTTCCGGATTTCCGGTGAACGTGACGGTCGCCGTCTCCGTCGGCAGGCGGTTGAAGTCCTCCGGATTGTTGGCCTCGATCATCAGTCCTCGGGGCTCTCCGTTTCCGACTTCCGGCCGGACGATCGGTCCGGCGGCGTTCGCGGTCAGGACGGCTGCTGCGGCGGCGCAGCAAAGAAAACGGTGATTCATGGTGTACTCCTTATGATTCATGTTTTGACGGTAAAATCGGGTCACTTGCCGAATTCGACTTCGGCGTAGTATTCATGGGAATGATAGCCGCCGGTGATCTGCGGATAACTGGAGAGTTCCGGCGCGGGCAGAAAGCGGTTGTAGTTGTAGCGCGAAGCGAAAAGCCGCCACTTGTTTCCGGGGCCGAATTTCGCTCCGTTTTTCTCCAGTTCGCTCCGGGGCACGCCCAGCAGGACCGTCCAGGAGCGGTCCCGGTCGTCCGGGCGGTTTAGTGTGCCGTCCACTTTGGCGTCCACCAGGACCGGGCAGTCGTTGAGGGCGAAGCCGGATGGCAGTCCCAACGTGCCTTTGGACGGATAATAGTAGCGGGTCCGCAGTTTGTTCGGTGCGCCGTAGATCTCCCAGTAGTACGGGGTGCCTTCATGTTTGATGAAAACCTCCAGCACATCACCCTCGGCATAAAACGGTCCGCCGTGGGCGGCGGCGGTGGTCATCACGTCGGAATCGGTGAATTCCGCCCGGATGTAGAGGTAGTTGTCGTCATACAGGTACTGGACTTTCGCTCCCTCCTCCGGGATGCGTCCGATGGCATCCGTTTCGGTGACGTAGAGCATGAAGGAATAGGCCGGAGATTCCTTCCACGCGGGGGAATCCATCCCGGAGGCGAAGTTGAAGTTCTCGACCCGGGGGACCCGGACCGTTGGCGGCGGCGCCACTTGCGGCGCGGCGCCGGTCTGCGACAGTGCCGACATCAGCACCGCCAGCAGGGAAACGATCTTTTTCATCTCTTATTTTTTCTCCTTTATGGGTTTGGGAATGATTCTGAGTACGATGGTTTCGGTGGCGAGGTCCAAGGACTTCAGGTTCAGTCGCGCCTGAAGGAAAAACCGCCGTTCCATGCCCGGCGTGACCCGCATTTTGCCGACGAACTCCAAATGCTTGACGATCATGGCCTGATTGTCCGGCATCAGTGTCAGCGGGTAGTGGATGACCGGTTTCTGCACCGGCTCCTCCAGTTCGATCCACGCTTCCGGGTCCGGTCCGGTCATGCCGGGCAGGAAGGGCTGGACCCGCAGTTTGAGGTTCTCCGGTTCGTTGCGGAACCACTCCTTGATGACCACCTCCTTCGCCCCGGCGTTGCGCAGGGAGAAGATCAGCGCGCCGTCCCCTCCGGCGTACAGCACCGGTTTGCCGACCAGATCGAGGTAAAGGTCCGGCGCGGTGATTTTTTCATACTGAACGTACCCGTCGGGGACGCCGAGGCCGATTTTCATGGGCCGTTCCTCATCGGCGGAGCCGCAGCCGGCGCCGATCACGGCGGCCGCGATGAATGCGGCGAGCGAAGTTTTCATGGGGTGATCTCCTTCAGTTCCCGGTTTCCGCCGGGGTATTGAGTTGCTGCATCCTCGTGAGCAGGCGCAGTTTTTCCTCCTCTCCGGCGGCGGAGCGCAGTTGCTCCAGAAGAGAGAACTGCTCCCGCTCCCGTCGGACCGACCGCAGTTCCGCCACCGCTTCGTCCAGAGCCCGGGCATGTGTCCCGGGGGGGAATCGGGTCGGTCGGATCAGCGCTTTGCTCACCTCCGGCGACGGGGTTTCCAGCATCAGGTTCTGCAGTTCGCCGGGGAGGGCTTCCATTTCATCGTTGAGCGCGGCGCTGATCGCCATGGACAGGGCCTTGCCCAGCGGAGATGAAGGGATCAGTTCCGGCGGCAGACATTCGGACAGTTTCCGTCCGACATCGGGAGAGGCCAGCGCAAGTTCCAGCAGCGTGAGCAGGGCAGGGGCCGTGTGGTCCCGCGTCACCGCCCGGGGCGGCGGGGGCGGCGTCTCCGCCGCCGGCGGCCGCGGCGCCGGACCGGCGTTGCGCAGGGCGGAGAGTTCCGCCTGCATCGCCGGGATGCTGATGCCCAGCATGGCCGCGGCTTCCTTGACGTAGACTTCAACTTCAACCTGATTGGTCACCAGTTTGAGGAAGGACGCGACGAACGCCGCCGCCTGACCGCGTCCCACCGGAGAATCCATTTCAAAGCGTTCGGGCAGGGTATCCCGGAGGACGTCCAGCCACGGCGTCGGATGGTGCAATGCTTCGGCCACCGCCTCGGCGCCGCCATGGGCGAAAAGTTCGTCGGGGTCCTTGCCGCCGGGAATGTTCAGGACCTTCAGGTCCACGGAAAGGGGCAGCAGGATCTCCGCCGCCCGAAGTACCGCCTTGCGTCCCGCGCCGTCGGCGTCGAACGCCAGAATGAGGTTGCGGGTGTACCGCCGCAGGATCCGGGCCTGATCCGGGGTGAAAGCCGTGCCCAGCGGCGCGACCGCACAGTCGAAGCCCGCCCGGTGAAAGGCGATGGCGTCCAACTGGCCTTCGCAGAGAATGGCGTGCTTCAGCCGGCCGATTCCCTGCCGGGCCTGCGGCAGCGCGTAGAGCAACTGCCCCTTGCGGAACACCGGCGTCTCCGGGGTGTTGACGTACTTGCGTCCGTCCAGCGGTTTGGGTTCCAGCGAACGGGCGCTGAAGCCAACCGGTTTGCCCTGTTCGTTCTCGATGGTGAAAGTCAGCCGGCCCCGGAATTGGTCGTAGAGCCGGTCCGATTCCTCCTTGCGCCGAAGGATGCCGGCGGTCAGCATGTCCGCATCCGAGAATCCCTGCGACCGCCCGTAGTCCCGGCAGGCGGTCCAACTGTCCGGCGCGGCGCCGATGTGAAATTTGTCCGCCACGTCCATGGGGATGCCGCGGCGGCGCAGGTACTCCGCCGCCGCGGATCGGGGATTGTCCCGCAGATAGCGGCAGAAAAATCCGCTGAACTCCGCGTTGACGGCCAGCAGACGCTCCCTTTCACTGCGGCGGGCGGCGTCGGCTCCGGGATCGGCGGAACTTTTCTCCGGAATGACCACTCCGCACCGGGCGGCGAGGATCTGGGCGGCGTTGAGGAAGTCCACGTTTTCCTTGTCCATGAAAAAGCGGAACACGTCCCCACCCTTGCCGCAGCCGAAACAGTGGAATCCCTGCCGCGCCGTGTCCACATGAAACGACGGCGTTTTTTCCTGATGAAACGGACACAGCCCCTTGAAACTGGTCCCTCCGGCGCGCTTCAACTGCACACCGCAGCCGGTCACGACGTCGACGATGTCGCATCGGCGGCGGATCTCCTCGATGATCTCCTTGTTCAGATCGAGGCTCATCGGCTCAATCCGGCGACCCGGATTTCGGCTTCCGCCAGGTCCGTTGCGCTTTTCCTGCCGGGATGACGGAGGAAAAGGCTGTACATATTCCGCGCTTCGCTCGGAGAGAGCGCGTACCGGTCGATACACCGGGCGGCGTTGAGGATCAATTTCGGATTGCCGCCGCCGCCGCATTTGACCGCGTGGCGCAGGAACAGCAGCGCCTGAGACTTGTTCTGCTGCCGGGCTCTCCGCAGTCCGTACTGATAGTAGAGGATGCCGGAGGTGGCGAACTCCTTCTGCCGCCGCAACCGTTCCAGATAGGTGTCGAGCCGGGGGTGGTTGAGTTCGGTGCCGAGGTTGCAGAGCAGGACCAGCGTATTCCGGTCGTCGGGATTGAGCCGGAGCGCATGCTCCAGAATGCCGAACGCTTCGCTCCGCCGCATCGGGTCTCCGGCGGAGAGCCGGCCGAACGTGTACTGCGCGGTGAAGTCCTCCGGTTCCATCGCCGCGCACTGTCTGGCCAGATCCAGCGCCTTGGCGAATTCGCCGTTCCGTTCGTAGACGATGGCCCGCAGCAGCAGCGGCGGCATCGCATTGGGTGCGGCGGCGGAAATCTCCTCCGCCATGCTTCCGGCTTTTTCCCACCGCCCCTGTTTGGCCTGCGCCAGCGCGGCGGACATTTTTTCCTCGGTTTTTCCGGCGCCGGAACACCCGGCGAGCAGTCCCAGCGCCGCGAACAGCGCCGGCATCCGCAACTTGTTACTTTTCACGATCATGCTTCCCCCGTTATTTATGATGTCGTTTCCGGATCATGCTGATGGCATACACCGTACCGGACAAAACCACCACCGCCGGTCCGGACGGCAGTTCCAGAAAACAACTCAGCAGCAGTCCGCCGGTGATGAAAAGCGCGCTGAATCCCGCCGTCAGAAACATCATGCCTTTCAGGTGGCGCGCGTAGCATCCGGCGACGGCGGCGGGCAGGGTCAGCAAGGCGATCACCAGCATGATGCCCACCAGATTGATCAGCAGGACGATGGTCAGCGCCGTCAGCGTCAGCATGCCGAGGTAGAGCATACCTGCCCGGACGCCCCGCAGACGGGCGAACGTGTCGTCGAAGGAGATGGCCAGCAATGCCGGAAAGAAAACGATCGCCGGGAGCAGGACGATCAGGTCCAGCGCCAGCGTCAGATACAGGTCCGTCCGGTTCAATAGCAGGATGTTGCCGAAAAGATACCCCTGCCAGTCCACATATCCGGGTGTGCGGTCGAGAAACAGCAGTCCGATGGACATGCCGACGGCCCAGACCGCGCCGATGATGGTGTCTTCCCGCTCTTTGGCGTACATGCTGACCGCGCCGACCGCCAGCGCCGCCGCCAGCGCACCGATCACCGCGCCCAGCGTGGGGGTGAAGTTTTCCCATCCGGCGACCCGCTGGAGGAACAGCGCCAGCCCGAAGCCGCCGAGGGCGGCATGGGCGCTGGCTCCCGCCAGCGAGGATATCCGCCGGGTGACCACCATGGTGCCGACCACGCCGAGCGCCGGGGAAAGCAGTACGCCCGCCAGCACCGCGAGACGCAGGAAACCCCATTCGGGGGCCGAAAGCAGACGGGTCAGAGTTTCCATCATTGCCGCGCCTCCGTCTCCTGACAGTGGCAGAAGCAGGAATGATCGTGCTTGATCATGCTCACATGGTGGTGGTAGATCTCATCGGCGGTCCGGGCGGTGAAGTCCGCCGCCTGATGCAGCAGCACCTGCCGGTTGACGCAGATCACCAGATCGGTCTCCCGGTTGACGAAACCGAGGTCGTGGGAGACGGTGATGACGGTCATTTTCCTCCGCAGGTGCTCCAGCGTGGCGTAGAACTGCTCCTCCGCGCCGGGGTCGATGTTGGCGGTGGGTTCGTCCAGCAGCAGCAGTTCCGGTTCTCCGGCCAGCGCCCGGGCGATCAGCACCCGCTGGCGCTGGCCGCCGGACAGACCGGCAAAGGAGTGGTCCGCCAGGTCCGCAATGCCCAGTTCCGCCAGTGCGTCCATGGCGGCATTCCGGTCGCGCCGCCGGTAGGAAAAAACGGTGCGCGGGGTGAGACGGCCCATCAGCGTCACGTCCAGCACACTGGCCGGAAACGCCGCGTCCAGTTGGTGATACTGGGGCATGTAGCCGATGCGGGAACGGGCCGCGGCCGGTTCGGTCCCGAAAATGCGGATGGTTCCCCGGTCCGGCGTCAGCAGTCCCAGCATCAGTTTGAGCAGGGTGCTTTTGCCGCCGCCGTTGGGACCGACGATACAGCCGGACTGTCCCGATCGGACGATCAGCGAAGCGTGTTCGATGACCGGATTGTCCGTCCGGTAACGGAACGAGACGTCGGCAAGTTCAATGATCGGTTCGGCGTGGGACATGGTCATTTCCGCTCGCGGAGAAATCCCCGCCGCAGCGCGTCGGCGGTCCGGCGCAGATTGGCCGGCAGGTCATAGGCCAGCGGATCAAGTTCCGCCACCGTCCCGCCGATCCGGTCGGCCAGCGCCTTCGCGGTCCGGGGATTGAACTGCTTCTGAACGAAAACCGTGGACGCCCGGGCTTCCCGGGCCTCGCGGATGATGGCGGCCAGTTGCGCGGCGCCCGCCTCCCGGCCGTTGAGTTCCACGGCCCGCTGCCGCAGTCCGTAGTCCGCGGCAAAATAGCCGAATGCGGGGTGGTAGACGAAAAACGTTCGCCCGGCGAAAGGCGCCAGATCGCGGCGGATATCCCGGTCGAGCCGGTCGAGTTCGCGCTTGAGCGCGGCGCAGTTGCGGCGGTAGGCTTCCGCTCCGTTCGGATCGGCGGCGGCGAGCGCGGACGCGATGTTGTCCGCCATTACCGACGCATTTTTTGCCGACAGCCAGACATGGGGATCGTCTTCGTCGCCGTGCCCGGCGCAATGGGAACCGTCGTCATGGTGATGATGGCGGCGGTTCCCGTGGTCGTGGTCCTTCTCCTCCCCGGCGGTGAAGGGAATGCGCCGGATGCCGGCGGTCACGTCGCAGACTCGGGTGCCGTCGGAGAGAAAACCGGCGATCTTCCGCTCAAAAGTCTGTCCGGTGGTGAAAAAGATTTTCGTCCGCGCCGCCTGACGGACCGTCTGGGTGCGGGGGGTGAAATCGTGAGGGGTCCGGCCCTCCGGGAGCATGGATTCCACGTTCACCCGTTCGCCGCCGACCGCCGCCGCCAGATACGCCACCGGCGGCAGACCGGCCGTCACCGGCAGTTTCCCCGCCGCATCGACGGCGGCCGCCGATGCGCCGAAGCCCAGCGTGACGAGGAGCATGACGCTCCGGCGGAGGGATGGGGAATTCATCTGAGGATACCTTTCTCGCATGTTGGCCGCTTCCACCGCAGCATTACTCCATTGCACGTACACGCGGAGAATATAACACTTCCCGCCGTCGAAGTCAAGACCGGAAACGCAAGAATTCCGGCGGCGGCCGCGGGGGAGGGAAAAAAAACGGTCTTTCTTTGTCGGCGGACTTGATAAAATTGCAAACCCGGTGTATAGTTAGCGAGTTGCATTTCGTACAACGCTCCGGAGTGGTCCGTCCCCGTGCGGGGATGAGAGAAGTGATGCGGTCGGGAAGGTCCGGAGAGTTGTTCCCGAGCGCGTTAAAAACGGGTTTTGCGAATGAATAAGATTTTGGTGACCGGGATCACCGGTCTGGTCGGCAGCGCGTTTGTGGTGGCGCTTCTGCGTGAGCGTCCGGATTACGAAGTGGTGTGTCTGGTGCGCAGCGGCGGCGGCAGGACCGCCGCGGAACGGGTGGAATCCATCATCCGGGACGAGTGCGCGTTCGACGGTTGCCCGGAGTGCGCGGAGGCGGTGCTGAAGCGGATTCGGGTCCTTGAGGGAGACGTGGTCACCATCGTGCCGGAGGAGTTGGTCAAGAGCCCGCTCCTCAAGGACGTCGACGTGATCTTCCACTGCGCCGCCGACGTGAATCTCGGCAAGGACCCCACCGGCAAAGTGTTCCGGATCAACTACAACGGGACCCAGAATATGGTGGCGCTGGCAAAACTGATGAAAGTGAAGGCGTTCCATTACGTCGGCACCGCCTACATCGCCGGGAAACTCCGGGGGACCGCCTACGAGGATGCGCCGGTGAACAACGGCTTCAACAATCCCTATGAGGAGAGCAAGTTCAAGGCGGAGTTTCTCGTGCGGGAGAGCGGGATACCCTTCACGGTCTACCGTCCGGCGATCATTACCGGGCGGCGGCTGGACGGCCGCATTCGCAAGCCGCTGGCTTTTTACCGCATTCTGGAATTTCTCGGCAAGGCCAAAAGCCATCGCTGTTCCAAAATCGGGGTCTCCCCGGCGGAGTGGGTGGACATGGAGATCAACTTCGCCACCACGCCCTCCGAACACGTCTACTTCGTGCCGATTGATTACGTGCAGGAGGCGATCACCGCGCTGTTCCAGCGTCCGGTGACCAACACCGCTTACCACATCACCGGGGACAGTCCGGTGTCGGTCCGCCAGATTGAGGACGCGGTCTGCACCTTCCTGCGGCTGGACGGAACCACCGTCGGCGCGGAGAGCAAAGGAAATTCCCGGGGCGAGATGCTGATGAGCCGGTTCGTGGGCGATCTTTTCCCCTACTTCAGCAGCGATATCGTTTTCGATCAGAGCAACGTCCGCAAGGCGCTGGGCGACAAGATCCTGGATTGGGATTACGGCGTGGCCGGACTGGACAAACTGATCCGTTCGTTCTACGAGGATTACTTCCCCAACGTGGAATGGGTCCAGAAACTGGTCCATGAGAGACCGGACCGGATGCCCCGGCGCTGACGAGGTGATGGCGATGGACAAACTGATTTCCGTGATGCCGTGCCTGGATATGCGGAACGGTCGGGTGGTGAAAGGCGTGCACTTCGTGGATATCGCCGACGCCGGGGACCCGGTGGCCTGCGCTCAGGCGTACTGCGCCGCCGGCGCCGATGAACTGGCGCTGCTGGACATCACCGCCACCGTGGAAAAGCGGGACACTCTCACGGAGGTCGTTCGCAAGGTGGCGGCGGTCTGCACGGTGCCCTTCACCGTGGGCGGCGGCATTCGGGACGTGGCGTCCGCCCGGGCGGTGCTGGCCGCCGGCGCGAACAAGATTTCCACCAGCAGCGCCGCCTTCCGGCGCCCGGAGTTGATCGGGGAACTGATCGGGGAATTCGGGCCGGACGCGGTCACGGTGGCGATCGATCTGGATGTCAATCCGGCGATGAAGTCCGGCTACGAAGTCTACATCGACGGCGGGCGTACCGCCACCGGATACGACGCGGTGGATTTCGCGTGCCGGGTGGACGATATGGGCGTCAAGGTCATACTGCCGACCAGCAAGGCCGGAGACGGGGCGAAAACCGGTTACGATCTGCCGGTGATCCGGGCGATGGCGGAACGCTGTTCGGCCAGGATCGTCGCTTCCGGCGGCGCGGGGAAGATGGAGCATTTCATTGAGGCGGCGGAGGCGGGAGCGGAGATATTGCTGGCGGCTTCGGTGTTTCATTTCCACATGATCGGGATCCCGGAGTTGAAGGCGGAGTTGAAGCGCCACGGATTCCGGGTGAATTGACTTCGCTCCGGCGGATTCGAGGGTATTCGGCGGCGTTCCGGAGCGGAATTTCGGAATGCCGCTTTTGTTTCGTGAGGTTGCGAGGAGAGGGCGATGGCGGTCAGAAAAAATTCCGGCAATGGTTCGGGCGGCGGCAGACGTGCCGCGTCTTCCGGTCCGGAACGCGGGCGGGGACGGGGGCGTCGGGCGGCGCTGTTCTGTCTGCTTCTGCTGCTGGTATCGGCGCTCGTCGCCGGCATCATCCTGCTGCTGCTTCGTCTGCCCGGCAGTTTGACCGCCCGTAATCCCCGCTTCACGTTGAAGCGGATGAAAGTCTCCAGTTCCGGGTACTGGCAGGGACGGGAGAGGGAACTTGCCCGGCGGATCAACGTCGTCCCAGGGATGGACAACCTCTTTGCGCTTGATGTCGGCGAGATCCGCCGCCGGGTGCTGGAGATTCAGAATATCGACAGTTGCGAAGTTCTGCTGGTGCTTCCGGACACACTGGAACTCAATCTCACGGAGCGGGTGCCGCGGGCGGTGCTGTTCGCATCCGGCGGCAATACGGTGGTCGATGAGTACGGATCCCAGTTCAAGCGCGGGGAATCAAGTGCCGCCAAGCATCGGCTCCCGGTGATTTACGGGTTTCGCAGCGGGGTCGAGATGACCCGGCAGATGGCTCCGGCGCTGGCGCTGATCATGACGACGATCCGGGACTATCCGGACATCAGCATTGAAGCGGTTTCCGTATCCAGTCCCTACCGGATGACCGTGCGGCTGACTTACCGGGGCCAGCGGTGTACGGCGATATTCCCTTTGCGGCAGGATTACCGGTTCCTGCTCAATACGCTTCAGAGTTCCATCCTCAAGATCGCGCCGACCGGAGTCGCCGGCCGGACGTTCGATCTCCAGTACAGCGGCCGAGTGATCATGCCGCGGTGACGGGCGGTCCACGTCCGAAATTCCGGGTGTTTCCGGCGCGAAAAATCGGATTTTTTCCGCTGCAAAACTGGTTTTAATTTGTAAAAAGTTCGGAAATCGTGTATATTACACGCCGGAATTTTTCAAAAAAACGGTGCGGCCGAGAGAGGCCGGATCCGAAAGGGGGAACCCATGAGCGGAAGCGAAAAAGAGGCGGTGGAGATCTGCCGGAGAATATGCTCTCTGGCGGACGAACTGCGCGACATCTGGCTGCGGCGGCTGTCCAGACGGAAGATGCGGGAGGTCATGGCGCTGACCGTCAGCCAGAAGCGGATGTTCCGCACGGTGTGGCGGGAGACGGAGAGTTCGCCGCAGGGCATCATGCTCAAGGAACTGGCGGCGAAACTGTCCCTGTCCAGCAGCGCCGCCTCGGTGATGGTGGACGCCATGGTGAAAAACGGTATTTTCGAGCGGGTGACGGATGACAGTGACCGCCGCAGGGTTTTCATCCGCGTATCGGCGGCGGGCACGACGCAGGCCCGGACTCACATCGAGGGGGTGGCCGCCGGAACTTGGAAGTTTTTCTCCGGACTGACGGAAACGCAGTCGCGGGTCTTTTCCGGCGTGTTGGAGCAGTTTCAGCGATTTTTAATAACGTCTCAAAAGGAGAGTGAAAAGTGAGATCCAGTTGGAAACGTGTTTTACTGTCCGGCGCGCTGGGCGCCGTGTGCGCCGTGGGAGCGGCCGGACGTCCGGCCATGCCGGTCTCTGTGACCAAGGCGCAGGGCGTCCGGCAGTCGGTGTCCAAACGGTATGTGGGAAACATGGTCGGGGTGGACGATGTTTCCCTCGTGCCCCGGGTTTCGGGGGTGATCCTCGAACAGCGGTTTGCCAACGGCGACATGGTCAAAAAAGGGCAGGTGCTTTTTGTATTGGAAAAGACCACCTACCAGGCCCAGCACGATGCGGCCAAGGCGAAACTGGCGCAATGCCGGGCGGAGTACGCCTTTGCCAAGCGCAATCTGGAGCGGGTGGTCACCATGCGCAAGTCCAAAGCCACCAGCGAGAGCGCTTACGACGAGGCCGTGCGGCTCGAGGCCGCCAGCAAAGCGGCGGTGGCCGCGGCGGAAGCCGGTCTGCTGGATGCGGAGAACAACCTCGGCTACACCACGATCTACGCTCCGTTCGACGGGAAAGCCGGTAAAGCCGCGGTGTCGCCGTTCAACTACGTCACGCCGGCGATCGGCAATCTGGTCAGCGTGGTGCGTCTGGACGAACTTTACGTCAATTTCTGGATCAGCGCCCGGGATTACCTGACCATGTTCGGCGGCTCCTTCCCGGAACTGCAAAAGCATGCCGATCTTAAAATCGTGCTGGCGGACGATTCCGTTTACCAGCCGGCAAAGCCGATCCAGGTGGTGTTCGTCAACAACCGCATGGACAAGAACACCGACACCATCATGCTGCGCGGACTGGTTGCGAACCAGGATCGCAAACTGCTTCCGGACAGTCTGGTCACGGTGATCCTGTCCCGCAGGGAAGGGGAGGAGAAGGCCGCGGTGCCCGTTTCCGCCATCATCAATGACGGCAAGCGCGACTACGTGTACGTGGTGGACAAGGACAACACGGTGATCCTCCGGACGGTGGAATCCGGGGAACTGCAGGGCAATCTGCAGATCATCAACCGGGGGCTTGCCGTCGGCGAGACGGTGATTGTCGCGGGCATTCACAAGGCATTCCCCGGCGGCAAGGTGATCCCGGTGCCGACGGAAGCGGAGAAAAAGTGATCATGTTCTCCCAGATTTTCATTGACCGACCGAAACTGGCGATGGTCATTTCCATCGTCACCGTCATCGCCGGACTGCTCTGCATCAGTCAGGCGCCCATCGCCGAGTACCCGGAGATCGCGCCGCCGTCGATCATGGTCATCGCCCATTACGACGGGGCAAGTTCGACGGAACTGGCCGACACCGTGGCCACCGTGATCGAGGAGCAGATCAACGGATTGGAACATCTGCTCTATTTCAACAGCACCAGCAGCAATACCGGCATGTACATGCTGGAGATCACCTTCGAATCCGGTTCCAACACCGACATCAACCTTGTCAACGTGCAGAACGCGGTGAAGCGGGCCGAGCCGCTGCTGCCGGAAACGGTGCAGCGCAACGGGGTGCGGATGTTCAAGCGCAGCGGCGATATCCTGTCGATGTACATTTTTACCACCGACGGCAGCGAGTTGACGCTGACCGAGTTGTCCAACTTCATAAGGACCAACGTCCGCGATCCGCTGGCCCGGGTCCCCGGCGTCAGCGAAATCAACATCATGGGAGAACGCAACTACTCCATGCGGGTATGGTTGGACAGCGACCGGATGCAGCGCATGGGCATTTCCATCGGCGACATCACCGCCGCGGTGCGCGGACAGAACGTACAGGCGGCGGCGGGATCGGTGGGCTCGGAGGGCAGCAACTCCTTTGTGCAGTACAAGATCTCGACGCTGGGACGACTGAAGACCAAAGAGGAGTTTTCCGAGATCATCGTGCGTTCGGATTCCGCCGCCGGGCAGGTGAAACTGGGCGATGTCGCCCGGATCGAACTCGGCGCGGAGAGTTATTCCAACAGCGGCCGGTTCAACGGAGAGAACTCCATCACGCTGATGCTGTACCGCAACACCGACGCCAACGCGCTGGAGGTGGTGGAAAAAGCCAACGCGCTGCTGGAGGAGTTGAAGGCGACGCAGTTCCCCAAGGGCGTGGTCTATCATGTCGGCTATGACCCGACCAAGTATATCCGCATCACCATGCGGGAGATCTTTGAGACGCTGATCCTGACGCTGGTTCTGGTGGTGGCCATCACCTATCTGTTTCTGCAGGATTGGCGGGCGACGCTGATCCCGACGCTGACCATCCCGGTGAGTCTGATCGGCACGTTCATTTTCCTGATCCCGCTGGGCTTCTCCATCAATCTGCTGACGATGTTCGGTTTGATTCTGGTGATCGGTTCGCTGGTGGACGACGCCATCGTGGTCACGGAGAACTGCATGCGGATCATCACCGAGGAGGGACTTTCTCCGAAAGAGGCCGCCAGCAAGAGCATGAAGCAGATCACCGGCGCGGTGATCGCCACGACGCTGGTGATCCTGGCGATCTATGTGCCGGTGGGATTCTACGGCGGCATGGTGGGGACGATCTATCTGCAGTTCTCGGTGACGATGTGCATCGCGCTGTGTCTGTCCACGCTGAACGCGCTGACCCTCAGTCCGGCGCTCTGCGCGCTGCTGCTGCGCAAGCCGAAGGAGAACAAGGTGTTCAAACTGTTCAACGGCTTCCTGTCCTGGTCGTGCAGCGGGTACATGCGGCTCTCCCGGCTCATGGTGCGGTATACGATCATCGCGCTGGCGATTTTCGCGGCGGTGCTGTTCATGAACGGATACTACCTGACAACGATTCCGAGTTCCTTCATTCCGGCCGAGGACAAGGGCGCGTTGCTGGGCATGGTCGACCTGCAGCCGGGGGCCACGCTGGAGCGTACCGCGGAGGCGCAGCGGAAACTGGAGGAGAAGATCATGCGGATCCCCGGGGTGGAGAACGTCATCACCATCACCGGATTCAACTTCACCAGCGGCACCGGCGAGAACCTCGGTTCTACCATCGTGACGCTCAAGGACTGGGCGGAGCGCAAGACTCCGGAATTGCAGTTGGGCGAGATCCAGAAAAAGGTTCAGATGGCGGCGATGACCGTCCCCGAGGCCAACGCGGTATTTTTCCAACCGCCGGCCATCATGGGGCTGGGGGTGACCGGAGGGGTGACGTTCATGCTTCAGGCGACGTCCGGGCAGACTCCGGGGGAGTTGTTTCAGGCGATGAACCAACTGCTGGGCGAGATCCGCGCCCTGCCGGATACGCAGTTGGCCTTCGGGTCCTTCGAGACCGGGACGCCGGAACTTTATCTGGATATCGACCGGGCCAAAGCCGAGCGGCTGGGGGTCCCGGTGTCGCAGGTATTCACCGCGCTTCAGGGCAATGTGGCATCATCCTACATCAATGACTTCAATCTGCACGGGTACTCGTTCAAGGTCAAAATGCAGATGGAGGACGCGGCCCGTTCGGATTACAGCGATCTGATGCAGATCATGGTGCGGAACAGTTCGGGGCAGATGGTCCCGCTGAGCGCGTTTTCCCGGATCCGGCGCACGGTGGGGTCCCGGAGTCTGATCCGCTTCAACCAGTTGTTATCCGCCAAGATCACGGTGCAGGCCAAGGCCGGGGTCAGCAGCCAGACGATGATGAAGCACATTGAAAACATCATGAAAAAGAGTTTTCCCCGCGGCTATCAGGTCAGTTGGACGGATATGAGTTATCAGGAACGGGGCAACGAGGGGCGGATCCTTCAGTTGCTGGTACTGGCGCTGGTGTTCGGATACCTGTTCCTGGTGGGGCAGTATGAAAGTTGGACCATCCCGATCTCGGTGGTGCTGTCGTTTTTCTTCGCCATGCTGGGCGGATTCATCGGTATGCGGCTGTGCGGTCTGGATTTCAGTATCTACGCCCAGTTGGGCATCGTCATGCTGATCGGACTGGCGTGCAAGAATGCGATCTTGATGGTGGAGTTCTCCAAGCAGGAACGCGAGGAGGGCAAGAGTGTGGAGGACGCCGCGCAGAACGGGTTCCGCCACCGTTACCGGGCGGTGCTGATGACCGCGTGGAGTTTCGTTATCGGGGTATTCCCGATGGTGATCGCCACCGGCGCCGGGGCAGGCAGTCGGCAGGCCATCGGGATCACCACTTTCTACGGCATGCTGCTGTCCACGGTGGTGGGGATCGTATTCATTCCGCCGCTGTATGCGTTTTTCCAGCGGGCACGGGAGAGAGTTTTCGCCAAACTGGGCAAAGAGGTGCGCTGAGGGGCATGATCAGGATCTTCGGAGTGTTGTCGGCATTGCTGCTGGCGATGCTTCCGCTTCGCGCGGAGGATGAGGCCGCGGCGCTGCGCCGGGAAAACCGGGAATTGCGCGAGCGGCTGATCCGCATGGAGCGGGAACTTGCCGCGGTGCGGATATGGCTGGGCGACGCGGGTTCGGGCGCGGCGGCCGGCAACGCGGACGGAGAGCGCCGGGCACTGCTGGCGGTCCGGGAGTTCTCCCGGCGCGGCAACCGCATGGCGGCGGAGGCCGCCGCCGCCGGGGAGGAGTTTCGGGCGCTGCTGGGAGAACTGGCGCTGGGGCCGGCGCGAAAGGCCCGGCTGCAATTGCGTCTGGACGCGCTGGACGACGCGGCCCGGAAGTTTTCCGCGCTGAGCATCCCGGGCGCGGACACCGTCGGTTCCTGCCGGGTGCTGGCGGTGAGCCGGGAACTGCAGGTGGCGGTGGTTTCCGCCGGTTCCGGCAGCGGGGTGGCTCCGGGCATGATCTTTCATCCGGTCTCCGCGCCGGAGGTCCGGTTGAGGGTGATCGGCGTCCGCTTCGACGGAGCGTTGGTGGAACCGATTGCCGGCAAACTGGACGCGGTGGTCCCGGGAACGCAACTTTCCGCCTTGACCGTTCGGGAGTGAACGGTTGTCCCGCGGATAAAAGCGGCGGACGGCTTGCTTTTTTTGAAATTCGGTCTATATTATTCATTTACGACATACAACCCGGAGGATTTTTGATCATGGGAAAACTTTTTGAAGATACCGCCCGCAGGTTTCACGATTACGTGATGCCGACCTACAAGCCGCAGGTCATGTTCGTGCGCGGACGGAACGCCAGATTGTGGGACGACGACGGCAACGAATATCTTGATTTCGCCGCCGGGATCGCGGTCTGTTCCCTGGGCCACTGCAACGAACGGGTGGCGGCGGCGGTGAGTGAGCAGAGCCGCAAACTGGTGCATGTTTCCAATCTGTTCATGAACGAGTTGATGCCGCGTTTGGCGGAGAAACTGGTGACGGAATCCGGTATGGGCGGTAAGGTGTTCTTCTGCAACTCCGGCGCCGAAGCCAACGAGGGAATGATCAAACTCGCCCGGAAGTACGGCAACGCGACCGGCCGCAACGAGATCATTTCCATGGTCAACAGTTTTCACGGCCGGACGCTGGCGACGCTTGCCGCCACCGGAAGGAAAAAGTACCGGCAGGGTTTCGAGCCCGAGACGCCCGGATTCAAGCAGGTCCCGTTCAACGACTTCGCCGCGCTCAAGGCGGCGGTGACGCCGCAGACCTGCGGTATCATGCTGGAGATGGTGCAGGGCGAGGGCGGCATCTATCCCGCCGATCCCGGATATTTGAAGGCGGTGCGGGCGCTCTGCGACGAAAAGGATATCCTGATGCTCTGCGATGAAGTCCAGTGCGGCATGGGACGGCTGGGAACCCGGTTCGCGTTTCAGAAATTCGGCGTGGTCCCGGACGCCGTCAGCATGGCCAAGGCAATCGCCAACGGCTTCCCGATGGGGGCGCTGATGGCCGGGGCGAAGTTCGGAGACGTGCTGACGGCGGGGATGCATGCCAGCACCTTCGGCGGCACACCGCTGGCATGCGCGGCGGCGCTGGCGGTGCAGGAGGCCTTTGACCGGGACGGCGTATTGGAGAATTGCGAACGCGAGGGGGAGTTTCTCCGGCGGGAACTGACGAAGTTCGCGGGAAAATACGATTTTGTACAGTGTGTGCGCGGCATGGGGCTGATGATCGGACTGGTGCTGGACCGTCCGGCTGCGCCGCTGGCCGGACTGCTGATGCGGGACCGCATGGTCGCGCTGACCGCCGGAGAAACGGTACTGCGGCTGGTCCCGCCGCTGACCATTACCCATGAAGATTCGGAACTGGCGGTGCGCAAGATCGGCGCCGCACTGGAAAAATTTGCGGCGGAGGTGTGAGCGTATGAAAAAAGATCTGCTTACTTTGCGGGATATCACCCGGGACGAACTGGAGACGATCTTCGATCTGGCCGCCAAACTCAAACGGGAACGGGGTAAGGTGGACTTCCGGCCGCTGGCGGACAAGAGCATCGGGCTGATTTTCGCCAAATCCTCCACCCGGACCCGGGTTTCCTTCGAGGTCGGGGTCGGAGAACTGGGCGGTCGGGCGCTGTATCTGGATCAGTCCAGAATGCAGGTCGGGCGCGGCGAAACGGTGGCGGACACGGCGAAGGTCCTGAGCCGCTACCTGCACGGCATCGTCATCCGGACCTTTGCCCATGCCGATGTGTGCGAACTGGCGAAAGAAGCGACGATTCCGGTCATCAACGCGCTGACCGACGAGTTTCATCCCTGCCAACTGCTGGCGGACATGCTGACGATCCGGGAGTATTCCGGCAGGGTGGACAACACGATCCGGCTGGCGTTCTACGGCGACGGCCGGAGCAATATGGCCAACTCGCTGATCCTGGCGGCGCGGCTCACCGGGATGGAACTGGTGATCTCCGCGCCCGAGGAGGAACGTCCCGACGCCGACCTGATCGGCGGCGCGGCGAACATCCTCTGGGAGCCGGACCCGGTCAAGGCCGCGCGCGGCGTGGATTATTTCTACACCGACGTCTGGGTCAGCATGGGATTCGAGGAGGAGCGGGCCCGGCGGATGGAGATTTTCCGGCCCTATCAGGTGACGGCGAAGTTGTTCGACGAGGCCAAGCCCGGAGCGAAGTTCCTGCACTGTCTGCCGGCCCATCGGGGCGAGGAGGTCGCTCCCGAAGTGATGGACGATCCGAAGCGTTCCATCGTTTTCGACGAGGCGGAGAATCGGCTCCACGTGCAGAAGGCCGTGATGTCGCTGCTGATGGGGCCGCGCAACTGAGATGAATCTCGGAGAGATGCTGCTGATCTCCGGCGGCGTCGCCATTGACGCGGCGGTCGTTTCCGCCGCGGGGACCGCCTGTGCGGGCACGATGTCCCGGCGGCGCTGCGCGGTGAGCGCGGCGATGTTTTTCGGCGGTTTCCAGTTTCTGATGCCGCTGATCGGCAGTCTGGCGGTCGGGTGGTTTGCCGACAAGGTCGAATTCTGCGGCCACGCTCTGGCCTGCGGACTGCTGACGATGGTCGGCGCCAGGATGATCGTCGAAGCGGCGCGGGGCGGCCGTGAGTGCGATGCGCAAACGTGTCCGGAGGGCGGATTTTTCGCCGCCGGCAACATGGTTCTCCCGGCGGTGGCCACCAGCGTGGACGCGCTGGCGGTGGGGGCGGGGATCGCGCTCGTCGGCGATCCGGTCTGGGCTTTGGCGGCGCTGATGGGGATCGTGACCGGGATCGGTTCCGCGGCGAGTGTCTATGCCGGACGCGGACTGATGGAGAAGTTCGGCCCCCGGCGGGCGGAGATCGTCGGCGGGGCGGTGATTATCGGCATCGGGGTGAAGATCCTGATGGAACACATCAACGGGTGAGGTGCAGAGATGAAAGTCAATCCGCAAACAGTTTTCCGAAAAGAGATCGACGGCAGCGCATTGCTTTTCGACCCGGAGTCCGGGGCGACATTCGGTTTGAATTCGACCAGTGCGTTTCTGTGGGAGCAATTCGCGTCCGGACTGGACGAGGCGGCGGCGCTGGCCGAACTGCGTAAGGTCTGCGACAACATGCCCCCGGAGGCCGACCGGCACGTCGCGGAATTTGCGGCCTCTCTCAAGGCGAAGAAATTCATTCTCTGAGGGAAGTTTCGGCGTCCGCGGTTTGCAATCCGCCGATCGCGGGAGTACAGTATGCCCGGAACGGTCGGACTTGCGGTCCGGATAAGGGGGCGGGATGAAAAAGAACAAGGTCTGGCGAAAACTGCGTCTCTGCTTCGCCGCCGCGGTGCTGGCGCTGTGGGGCGCGGCGTTTTCCGGCGCGGTCCCGATCGCGGCGCGGATCATGGGCCGGACCCAGTTCATCCCCGCGCTGCTGTGCGCCGGGATCCCGCTGGCGGTACTGTTGCTGCTGACGATTTTTTTCGGCAGATTTTACTGTGCGTGGCTGTGCCCGCTGGGGATCATTCAGGATCTGCTGCGGTGGCCGCTGTCGCGGCAAAGGCCGGGACGCATCCCGACGGCGCGGCGAATGCGGCTGCTGATCTGCGGCTGGACGCTCGGAATGCTGATCTGCGGCTGGACGGCGGGATTCCTCTGGCTGGACCCGTACTCCAACTTCGGCCGGATCGCGGGGGCGTTCGCGTGGGTTGGCGCGGGGACGCTGGCGGTCCTTGCGGGGCTGACGGTGTGGAAGCCGCGGCTTTTCTGCAGCGCGGTCTGTCCGGCGGGGACGATGCTGGGCGCGGTGTCGCGGTGCGGGGTATTCCATTGGGTCATCCGCGATTCCTGCGTGAAGTGCGGACGGTGTGCGGAATATTGTCCCGCCGGATGCATTGATCTTGAATCCGGGACCATCGATGACGAGCGGTGTTTCCGGTGCATGAAGTGTCTCGCCTCCTGTCTGCGGGATGCCATCGGATTTCAGCGGCGGCGGCCGGAACTTCCGGAGTTTTCCCGGCGGAAGTTTTTGATCAATTCCGGGGTTTTCGCCGTCGGCTGTGCCGCGGGCGCGCTGACGGTGAAAAGCGGCCTGGCGCGGTGGCTTCCCGTTCCGGCGGCGTCTCCCGTTCTGCCGCCGGGCGGAGGGGACACGGCGCGGTTTGCCGCCCGCTGCACCGGGTGTCAGTTGTGTGTGCGAAATTGTCCGGCCGGGATCATCGTGCCTGCTTCCGGCGGCGCACCCGGTCCGGTATCGCTGGATTTGAGCCGGGGCGGATGCCGGTTTGACTGCAACCGCTGCGGGCGCGTCTGTCCCACCGGAGCGATCCGGTTCCTGCCGCTGGCGGAGAAACGGCGGACGCGTATCGCCGAGGCGCGATTCAACCCCCGGCACTGCGTCGTTTTTCAGTTTGAATCTCCGTGCGGCAAATGCGCCGCCGCCTGTCCCACCGGAGCGATCCGGTTGCGGAAGAACGGCACCCCTCGTCCGGTGGACCGGAAGTTGTGCATCGGGTGCGGAGCCTGTCAGCAGGTCTGTCCGGCGTCGCCCAAGGCGATGACCGTAAAAAGTGTGGAAATCCAAACCCTAATCGCAAAGGAGAGTTGAGATGTCGATCGGATTTACGGAAATTATCGTAATCGTCCTCTTTGTTCTGCTGATTTTCGGCGCGAAGCGGATCCCGGAACTGGCCCGGTCCCTCGGGCGGGCCAAGTATGAATTTCAAAAGGCAAAACGCTCGCTGGAAAACGAAAGCGAGGAACTGCTGGACGCCGCGGAGAAAAACGCGGAACTGGCCGATCGGCAGTCGGAGAAGCGGACGGCGGACGCCGACGGGACTGATTCCGGGAAAAACTGCTGATGGCCGACCGGGAGCCGACGCTCATCGACCATCTGGAAGCGCTTCGGCGGACGCTGCTGGGCTGTTGTTTCACCGTCGCGGTACTGTTTCCGGCGGCGTACTGGGCTTCGCCGTACCTGATCGACGCGCTGGTGCGGTGGAGTTTCCCGGAGAATGCGGGAAAACTCCACTATTTCGCCCCGATGGAAGTTTTCATGGTGCAGTTGAAACTCTCGTTGGTGCTCGCGCTGGGGGCGGGGTATCCGGTGAACGCGTTTCTGATCTGGAGATTTCTGCTGCCGGCGCTGTACAAACACGAACGGCGGGCGCTGAAGTACTGGATCGTCGGCTCGGCGGTGCTGTTTTTTTCCGGGGCGGCGTTCTGTGTGCTGGCGATTTTGCCGTTGCTGATGGATTTCGCCGCCGGATTCGCGGGGGAAACGGTCCGGCCGGTATTCGGGCTGGCTCATTTCGTCAGTCTGGCAGGCTGGCTGATGCTGGCATTCGGCGTGATGTTTCAGGCGCCGGTGGCGGTGCTGCTGGCGGTGAGGTTCGGTCTGATCACGTCGGACAGTCTGGCGGGCAAACGGCCCTACGTCATTGTCGGCATTCTGGTGCTGGCGGCATTGCTGACGCCGCCGGACGTGGTCAGTCAACTGATTCTGGCCGTTCCCACCTGGCTGTTGTTTGAACTCGGTCTGGCGCTGGCCCGACGTCTGGAACGCCGCGGCGGAAATTGACGTTCCCGAAAGTCGGCAAATCCTGCCGCGGCAACGGTCATGCTCCGGCAAGTTCCGCGGTCAGGCGGGAAACCGCCGGATCGTCCGGAGAGAAGACCATCCTTCCGGCCGCTTCCGCCGCGGCGACGGCCTTGAGATAGGGAGCGGGGATCCGGCTTGTCCGGTCGGGAAATTCGGCCCTGAATATTTCCGGCAGATGGTCGAGAATCAATTCCCGATCCAGCAGTTCCGGTTTCGCGGAAAAAAGGTCGAATAACCTCCGCTTCAACGTGCTTGCCGGTCTTTCCAGTCTGGGATGACGTACGGACATTCCGAGTCGATAATCCCGAATGTACACAGCCTACATCCAGTGGCTGCGGAGCATCGCCGGAAATCTTGTCGTGTCGTGTGCTCCGCGCGGACGCACGGTCTTCTTTGCCACAGGTTCGGAACACCCCGCTGTATTCTGCCGGATATACTCACTTCCCCACAGCTTACCGCAGAATGGGAAAACAATCTGACGCAGATAGCAAAGGGAGCCGCAGACCCCGGCGAATTTCTGTCCGGCATTGAAGCTATGGCGCGGGAGCTTGTGCAGACACACGCCGCAGCACTGGACGGGAAAAAGGATTTGTTCCGGGAGGAAAAGCCCTCTGTCGGCAAATGCCCCCGTTGCGGTTCCCCCGTCCATGAGGGGAAGAAAAACTATTATTGCAGCAACAAAGAATGTGCCTTTGTCATGTGGAAGAATGACCGCTTTTTCGAGGAACGCAAGACCGCTTTTTCCGCGAAGATTGCCGCCGCGCTCCTTAAATCCGGCAA